>DATIWB010000019.1:0-50852 GCA_035519675.1 Myxococcaceae bacterium | reverse complement strand
CCGAAGCGCTTGCCTGGAGTCTCGATGGCCATGGTCAGGTGCTCACCGGGGCTACCGACACCGAGGGAAAGCCGTCGCCGATGCACTCGTCGATGACGTGCACCAGGTCCTCGTAGCGGACCGCGTCCTCGGTCTGCACGGTGATCGCGGTCTGATCCGGCCCCAGCTTCTCCTTCACGTCCTTGAAGCGCTCGGAGAGCCTGGTGAGGTCGATCTGCTGCTTGGCGTCCCGGACGATGGGGATGGGGTCGAAGGTGCTGGTGCCCACCGTGAGCCGGAGGTCCTTCTCCGAGAGGAGCAAGGTGACCGGGACGGTCTTGTCGTCCTTCTCCGGGGTGGGGTCACCGTCCCCGCCGCCCCCGGAAACTTGAAGGCGGCCGATCTGCGTCCACACCGCAGTCATGATCAGGAAGCTGATGGTCACTGCCATCAGGTCAATGAAGGGGACCAGGTTGATGGTGGCATCCAGGGGCTTCTTGGGGCCCTTGGCGTCACCCAGGTCCATCCCGCCGGCCATTCGCGCTCTCTCCGGTCTCTAGAAGGGTTGCCGACTGCGGGAAGTGGCTACTCGTCGTCCCGTCCAGCGGAGACGGTGAGGTTCTTGAACTTGTCCTTGTTGTTCACCACCAGGTTCAGCACCGAGACGCTGGTCTCGTTGATGTCGTTGATCAGACTCTGGGTCCGACCGTTGAGGACCGAGAACATGATCAGCGACGGGATGGCGACGAGCAGCCCGAAGAAGGTGCAGTTCATCGCCTCCGAGATGCCCTGCGAGAGGATGGTGGCCTTGTCCGCCGGATTCACGTGGGCCACGGCCTCGAAGCACTGGATCAGCCCGTTCACCGTTCCCAGCAGCCCGGCGAGCATCGCCGCGTTCCCGAGCATGGCCAGGTACCCGGTGCGGGCCTCGAGCTTGGGCGTCTCACGGAGGCTGGCCTCGTCGAGCGCGGCCTGGACCTCGTCCTCGCCCTTGGGCACGTTCATCAGGCCCGCCTTCACCACGCTGGTGAGCGGGGTGGTCTTCTGGCCGGCCACGTAGTTGATCGCCTTGTCCAGGTCACCGGCGTAGATGTGCTTCTTCAGCCCGCGAAGGAAGCCATCCTTGTTGATCGGCGCGGAGAAGAAGAGCACCACCACCCGCTCGATGATGATCGCCAGGGCGATGACCGCGCAGATGGCGATGGGGTACATCCCTCCCTTGCCGGCGCGGAACCGGGCCGCCATCTGGTCGAACAGGGAGCCCGAGGCGGTCGCCTCCGCGGCGAGCAGCGTCAGCTGGGACAAGAACCCCACACTCATCGATGCCTCCGTACTGGTCAGCGAGCCCGCGGCCGGAAGACCACTGGATCACGCTGGAACCCTGGATAGTTCAGGGGGGTGGACGTGAAGTTGCATCCTACGTCCCGCCCTCAGCAACCTGTCAAGAATCCCAGGTAGGGAAGTACGCGCAACCTCTCCATATTTTTGGTCCGCGGGCCAACACCGGCCTACCCGCGTTGCGGCAGCCCTGACCTCGCGGCAGCCCTGACCTACCCCTTGGACGCCGGGGCGCCGTCCTCCTCGGAGGCCAGCTCGAGGTCCAGGATGCGGGCCTCGCCCACGTAGGCCTTGGTCTCGAAGCGGGTGATCCGGCCGATCTTCCGGACGATCTCCTTCATCCGCTCGGCCTCCTTGTGGATGATGTCCACCTTGGCCCAGGCGTAGTCGTCGGGCCCCAGCTTCCGCTTGAGGAGCTCGGCGTACCCGAGCACCGAGGTCAGCGGCTGGTTGAGCTCGTGGGCCGCGGTGCCGGCCAGGGCGATCATCTCCGCGCTCCGCTCGCTGCGCTCCAGCCGCAAGGTGGCGTCGGAGAGCTTGCGCTCGAGCTGCACCCGGTCGCGGAGGTCGCGGAGGATGCCCACCGTGGCCACCTCGTTGTTGCCCTCGTAGAGGATGGAGCCGGTCATGTTCACCGGGACCTTCTCCCCCGACTTGGAGACGATCTCCTGACGGGTGAGCGCCAGCCGCCCGGGCCCGCCGTGCTCGGCGGAGCGCATCTTCTGCAGCAGCTCGGGGACCACGTCCTCGCCGACGAAGAACTGCATGGCGGTGAGCTTCCCCACTGCCTCCTGGGCGCTGTAGCCGGTGAGGGCCTCGGCGCCCTTGTTGAAGAGGATGAAGCGCCCCTCCATGTCCATGGCCACCACGGCGTCCACGGTGTTGTCCACCAGCTTCTCCAGGAACTCCTTGGTCCGCCGCAGCTCGTTCTCGATGCGCCTGGGCTCGGTGACGTCGCGGAAGCTGAGGATGGCCGCCGCGTCGCCCTCGCGCAGGGGCGCCCCGTTGACCGAGAGGGTGAGGAGTCGCTCGGTGGGCGTGCGGGCCTCCACGTCGACGTCGCGCTGGACCTCGCCGCGGGCCACGGCACAGAGGAGCGCGGTGAGCGCCTCGGCCCCCAGGGCGCCGGTCAGGTCCTCCACGTGACGGCCCTCGAGGTGGGCGGCGTCGACGTCGAGGATCGCCGCCCCGGCGGGGTTGAGGAGCAGCACTCGACCCTTTCCGTCGAGGATGGCGATGCCTTCCGAGACGTGGGCGAAGAAGGCCTGGTAGCGCTCCAGCTCCGCCGCCTTCTGCTCGGCGACGAGGCGGGCCGACTTCTCCCGCTGCGACTCGCCGCGCACCGACTCGAGCAGCCGCGCGTTGCGCAGCGCCACCGCGGTGGCGTGGGCCACCGTGGCCAGGAAGTCCACCTCGGCCGGGGTGAAGGCCGGTCGCTCCCCGGAGCCGCGGACCAGCAGGACGCCGAGCACCTTTCCCTGGACGCTCAGGGGCAGTGCGGCGATGGACCGCACCCCGGCGGCGACGACCCGCTCGTGCATCCCCTCCAGCAGCGGGTGGCTCGGAACGTCCTCCACCACCGTGGGCTTGCCGGTACGCAGGCACTGCCGCACCTCGGGGTAGCGGTCCAGGGCGATCTTCAGATCTTTGATGTCCGGGGCGTCGCTCGCCGCGACCACCACCGCCGAGCCGGCACCGTCGTCGAGCAGCAAGCTGGCCCGGGGGATGTCCAGTATCTCCGCCAGCCGCCGGGTCACGTCGTGGAGGAGCGCGTCGAGGTCGGTCGACTCGGCGTAGCGCGCGGTGAGCTCCAGCAGCGCTTCCAGACTTCGCTCCTGGGCGCGCGACTGGGTCTCCAGCGCGTGCCGCTCGCGCGCCTTCTGCAGCCGCCAGCCGAGCTCCGCCTCGAGCTGGCCGATGGCGAGGAGCGAGTCGGCGGGCACGCTCGCCGCCGAGCGCCGGCGCAGCACGCCCTGGTCCACGAGCGCCAGCACCGCCTGCGCCCCCCGGGCGTGATCGAGCGAGCGGAGCGCGGCGTCACCGCCCGGGGCGGTGAGGTCCACCAGGATGTAGCTCGCCTCGGCGAGCTGACCCGCGGGCCAGAGCGCGACATCGCTTCCGAGGAGTGCAGCGGTCACCCGCTCCTGCACGCCGGAGCTGTCCGGCAGGAGGACCAGGCCCGAACGAGGCGCCATCGACACCCTCCGGGATGCTAGCACCAAAGCTGCCGTGACCGCCGACCCCGACACCCACACGCTGGTGCCCGCGTTGCGCGACGTGGCGACCGCCACCGACCGGCTGCCCGAGGCGGCCGACCCGGTCACCCGAGCGCTCGCCCGGCGCGTCCGCACCCGCATTCTTCGAGACCTGCTGCCACGCCTGGGCAGCGAGGCGCCCCTGCTCCTGGTCGCGGTCGCCGGACCCAACAACGTCGGGAAATCCACCTTGTTCAACACCCTGGTCGGCGCGCAGCTGTCGCCGGCGCGTGCCGAGGGCGGCCTGACCCAGCAATGCCTCGCCGCGGCCACGCCGGAGACCGCGAGCGGTCCCGGACGCGAGGCGCTCTCGGCCCGCTACGACGTGGTGCTCCTGCCACCCGGTGCCCGGGCGCCGGTGACCGAGCCGGGTCCCCCGGGACGCCTCTTCCTGACCTCGACCGCCACCCTCCCCGCCGGTCTGGTCCTCGTCGACACCCCCGACTTCGACAGCGTGGTGCGGGAGAACCGGCTGCGCAGCGAGGCCCTGCTGGTGACGGTGGACGTGGTGGTCTTCGTCGTCTCGCGGCACACCTACCAGAACGCCGCACTGGTGGACGTGGTGCAGCAGGCGGTGGGCCGCGGCCGGCCCTGGGTCGTGGTGTACAACGAGGCCCCGGAGCTGGAGACCGTGCGCGCGCACCTGGACAAGCTCGCCGCCGACGTGGGCGCCCCGCCGTTCGCGCGCTACCGCAGCCCGCATGATCCCGAGGTGGAGGCGGGGCGGCGCGGGCTGGCGATCGACTCGGTGGACGGAGGCCCGGCGCTGGCCGAGCTGCTCGGCGATCCCCAGCGTGGTGCGGCGCTCCGCTCGCGGGCACGGAGCGCGGCACTCCGGGACGCCGCCGCCGAGCTCCGCGGCCTGGCCACGCAGGTCGGTGGGCTGGCGAGCGAGCCGGAGCGGCTGCGCACCCGCATCCGGCATGGTCTGGCCGAGGTGGGAGCCCGGGCGGCGCTCCGGGCGGTGCCGGCGGACGTGCTGGTCGAGGCCTTCCGCGACGAGCTGGACGCCCGCAGCCCCGTGCACCGGTGGATCCGCCGTCCCTTTCGCGGGCTCGCCGCGGTGCTGGGGGCGGTGGGGCGAAAGCTCCGGGCCTCGTTCAGCCCTCCCCAGCCCGAGGCGCTCGACGCGACCGCGGCAGCGGCGACCGACGCCGCGCTCCGCGACGGCGTGCGGCAGCTGGTCGAGGCGCTCGGGCCGGAGCTCGCCGCCTGGCGTGGGGACACCGGCACGCGCGAGGCGCTGGCCCAGGCGCTCGGGCTGCCGACCCTGTCCGCGCTCCAGGCACCGGGGCCGCTGGTGGAGGACGCATCGCTGCGGGAGGACCGGGCGCAGCTGCTGGTTCGCTGCCGGGAGCTGGTGCGGGCGCAGCTGCCGGGCGGCTTCGAGGAGGGGGCGATCCAGGCGATGGCGACACTGGTCTACTCCGTGCCGGCGAGCGCGGCGGCGGCGGTGACGGTGGCCACGGGCGGCATCGGGCACGATGCGGTGGTGTGGGTGGGAACGCTGCTCACCACGCCCCTGCTGGAGCGGTTCGTGGACCTGCTCGGCACGGGAGTCCGCGGCGAGGTGGTGCGTACCTGGTCGGAGAAGCACGGCGCCTCGCTCGGCCGTGCGCTCCAGGCGCGCCTCTTCGGGCCGCTGCTCCAGCGGCTCGACGCCCAGGTCGCCTCCGCCGAGGGAGCGGCCGCCACCTTCTCCACCGCCGCCGAGCAGCTCGAGGGAGGTGAGGCATGAGGTGGTTCCGACGGGCGAAGCTGGACGAGGCGCTCCCCGCTCCGCTCCCGGAGCCCGAGCTGATCCGCTCCCGGCTCGAGCTGGCCTGCGGCCTCCCGGCGCTGGCCGACGCGCGGCCCTTGCTGGAGCGGCTCGCGCAGGACTACGCCCGGACCCGCAGGCTCGCCGAGCGGCCGCTCCGCATCGCGCTGGTCGGGTCCACCGGCGCGGGCAAGTCCACCTTGCTCAACGCGCTCGCCGGCACGGTGCTCGCGCGCGAGGGCATGGACCGGCCGACGTCCTCCGAGGCGGTGGCCTACGCCCCGTCCGATGCCGACCTGGGCACGCTGGGCGAGGCGGTCCCCCGGGTGGTGCGGTACCTGACCGAGACCGGGAGCGCATGGTCCGGGCAGGTGTTCGTGGACACCCCGGACCTCAACTCGGTCGCCCGGGCGAACGCCGACGCGGCGCTGGCGGTGCTGGACCAGGTGGACGCCGCGCTGGTCATCTTCCACCGTGGCTCGGTGGCCGAGGCCCGGCCGACCGAGGCGCTCCGTCCGTTCGCCCGGCGGCGGGCGTTGCTCGGGGTGGTGAACTTCGCCGACCAGCTCGGGGCCGAGGCGCGCCACACGCTCCGGGAGCAGGTGGGACGGGTGCTCCAGGCGGAGCTGGGGCTGTCCGAGCCGCCGCCCATCTTCGTGGTGAGCGCGCTGAAGGCGCGGCTCGGCGAGCCGCTCGACGACGACTGGGAGGCGCTCCAGGCGCAGCTGCGCACCCTCGCCGAGGCCGGGGTGGCCACCGAGCTGCGGCGCCGAAACGCCGAGGCGCTGCTCGGGCAGATCCGCAGCCGGGTGTCCGAGGCGCTGAGGACGACGGAGGAGGCGCAGGGAGAGGTCAAGAAGGCGCTCGAGGCCGGGCTCGGGGAGGTGCGTGCCCCGCTCGGGGAGGACTTCCGGGTGCGGCTCGGAGGGGCCGGAGGCTTCCTGCGCCAGAGCGTGCGCCGGCAGGCGGCGGGGCGGCTCACCGGGCCCATCGGCTGGGGTCTCCGGCTCTCGGGGTGGGGCTCGGGCGGGCTCGCCGGTGCGGCGCTCGCGGCGCAGGCGAGCCTTCCGGCGGGGCTCCTCGTCGCCGCCACTGGCGCGGTGCTGGACGAGGTGCAGTCGCGCGGGCGTCAGGCGGCGGCGGAGCGGGTGGTCGCGACCTTGGACGGAGTTCTCGACGCGCTGGCCCGTCAGGCGCTGGCTCCCGCCCGGGCGGCGGCGGCCGAGCGGGGGATGCCGGCAGAGGTGACGGGCCTGCCGGACCATCCGGCGTGGGTCGCGCGGCTCGCCGGCGCGCGCGCGCTCGCCTGGCGGGAAGTGACCGGCCCGATGCTCGACGGCGCGGTCCAGGGGTGGTGGCGCTGGGCCCGGCTCCTGCTCGTGCCGCTGGTGCAGCTGCCCTTGCTCGGCCTCGTCGGGCACGTGGGCTACCGGGTGGCGCGCGCATACTGGGAAGGCAAGTGGCTGCCCGGCGGGTACTTCCTGAATGCGGGGGTGCTGGCGCTGCTGTGGACCGTGGCCGGGACGGTGCTGGCCGGGCTCACCCTGGCGGGCGTCGCGGCGGCGGTGGTGCGCTCGGGCGAAGCGGCGTTCCTCCGCGCGGTCGACGGGGTGAACGTGGACCTTCGCGCCGAGGTGGACCGGGCGCTCGCCGGACCGCGGGAGGCGGCAAAGCAGCTCGTGGCGCTCGTCGCGTCCTGAGCACACCTGCCCGGCCACTGCCGAGATTGCCGGCGTTGCTCAGCGACGGGCCGGGGCGGACCCGGCAGCACCGAGCAGCTCGGCCTCGGTGTCCCCCTGCCCGACGGCAGCGGGCGAAGGCGGCGGCGGTGTACGGGCGAGCGCGTGGGCCGGGGCAGGCGAGGTGGCCTGGAGCTCCGGCCCGAGCGGACCTGCCACCGGTGCGGGGGGCATCGGGGGCGGGAACGGCGCGCCTCCCGTCGACAGCGGTTGCTGGAGGGGCGGAGACGACGAGGAGCCCGCGGCCGTCGGCTGCGTCTCGAGCGGCGGCGGCAGGCTGACGCTGATCGCCGCCTGTCCGGCGCTCCCTGCCGCGGAGAGCGCGGCGGGCTGGACGTCTCCCGCGGACCGAGCGCCGAGATCGCCCTGGCGAACCGCCGGCGCCGGCTGAGGTGAGGCGACCTCGAGCGGTGCAGTGCACGGTGGGCTCGAGACCCACGCCTCGAGCGACGGGTCGCCATAGCCCTGGAGCCGGGCCTCGACGGACGGGTTGTTCCAGCCGGCCGAGACCGGCGTCGCGACCTTGAAGTGCAGGTGCGCGCCACAGGCCCACCCGGTCTTGCCGGAGTAGCCGAGCAGCTCGCCGCGCCGCACGTGCTGGCCCGGGGCGACCCTCACCGCCGAGAAGTGCAGGTACTGGGTCTCGAGAGCCCCGGCGGATTCGATGACCACGTAGTTTGCCTTTCGGGCCATCGCCGGATCGCACCCACCCTCATCGCTGTCCCCGCGCGCGAGCCGGACCACCCCGTCGAGCGCGGCAACCACCGGCGTGCCCTCGGGCATCCGGAAGTCCCAGGCCCAGCTGTCGTTGCCGGTGTGGCTGCCGACGTTGTGCACCTGGCTGACCGGGAAGGACATGCCGCATCCGAACGGGATGCCCACCTCGGGTGGCTGCACCGACAGCGGGATGTCCGCCCGCTCGGCGCGAGCGCCTCGCAGAACCGGAATTGCTGATTCAGCAAGGACGGGAGAGGAGAGGAGCGAGACCGCCAGGAGGAGGGGGGGTGCGATCCTGTCCACGGTTTGCTTTGTTCAGTACCGCACCGCCGCATGTGGGTTCACCGCCGACTTCGGTCGGCCGCTCGCCTGCTTCGGGCTGACGGACTCCGGACACCTGGCTGCGACCGGCGGTTGACCTTCCGGCCGCCGTGCAGACTTCTGACCCGAGGCCCCGAGCGTGAGTTCCGATGGGTCCGGAGGACGGTGGTGACGACGGAACAAGGGGGGAGCGTGCGGGTCTCGCTCCTCGACGGCCAGCTCCTCCGTGGCGATGCGCTGGCCCGGGTCCTCGCCCAGTCGGGTTACGTCGTGGTGGGCCGGCACACCCGCGCGGACTCCTTCCTCTCGGCACTCGCACAGGAGCAGCCGCAGATCGCCTGCGTGGACGTCACGCACGACGACGACGACGGGATTGGCACCCTCGCCGAGGCCCGGCAGTTCCATCCCAATCTCCAGGTCCTCGCCCTGGGGGACGGCCCGGGAGCCCTCGACCGTTGCATCGCGGCGGGGGCGGCCGCCTACCTCGACGCGCGCAACAGCGTCTGTGACGACGTGGTCCACACCCTGGAGCTGCTGGCGCGGGGCGAGCGCGCGGTCTCGGCCCACATGCTGAGCACCGCCTTCCAGGCCACCAGGACCCCCGAGCACGAGCAGCTTCGACCCCTGTCTGCGCGCGAGCGACAGGTCCTCGCCTGGGTCGCCGCCGGGGCGGACAACGGAGACATCGCCGCGAGCCTGCAGATCACCGAGCGCACGGTGAAGGCCCACGTCTCCAGCCTCTACCGGAAGCTGCGCCAGAACAACCGGACGCAGCTGGCGTTGCTCGCCCGGCAGCTGGGAGTCCGCCCCCCGAGTCAGTGAGCCGGGCCGGAGTCGCAGCGGATGGGGCGGCGCAAGCACCCTTGCTCGGGCAGCATCGGGCCTTCGATGCGAACGCTCGGAGCGCTCTTGCTGGTGGGCTGCGCCACCGTCCCCGGACCACAGGCCACGGAGGATGCGCGACGGTCGCTGCTCGCCGCGCACGCGCAGGAGCGTGAGACGCACTTCGCCCGCGACGCGGATCGGATCGCGGCGCTCAGCTCGGAGGGGTTCGTGCTCGTCGACTCGGGCGAGATCCGGCCGCTCACCGTGGCCGAGCAGCGGGCGCACTTCGCCGGCTACTTCGCGCGGGTCACTTTCGAGCGCTGGGACGACCTCGAGCCCCCCCGGGTGTGGATCTCCGCCGACGGCAGCTGGGGGTCCATCGCCGTCCGCAAGGAGGTCGTCACCCGGAGCGTGGCCGACGGCTCCGTCGACCGCACCGTGTTCGCCTGGCTGGAGACCTGGGAGCACGGCCCGCGGGGGTGGCAGCTCCGGGCGCTCGCCTCGACACGCGCGCCCGCGGCAGAGCGTTGATCCGCCTCTGGTCCCGGCGGGAGCTGCCTGGCCTCAGGACCGGCCGAGGTCGAGCACCGCCTGCAGCCGGGCGATGACCAGGTCCGCGCCGGTGAAGAGGCGCTGACCATCCCAGAGCGCGGGCGTGTCGCTTCCCCCGCGGGCCACGAAGTCGGCAGCGGCTTCCGGGAAGACGACGTTGCGGAACCGCACCGCCTCGAGCAGGCCGTGGTCCACCACCCACCGCCGGACCCTCGCCGAGCGGGGCTCCTCGAGCCGGTGAAACAGCTCGAGGCGCCGGGCCTCAGCGGCCGCCGGCACGCGCCGCCGCCACCCGGGCGCGCTCGCGCTGCACGCGGGCGGTCTCGGCTGCGGTCTTCGCGTCGCCCGGGCCCAGAGCGGCGAGCCGCTGCTCTGCCTCGCGCAGTGCTGCGGTCGCGGCCTCGAGATCGATGGACGAGGCCGGCTCGGCCTGGTCCGCCAGCACCAGCACCGTGTCGTTCTGCACCTCGACGAAGCCCCCGGCGACGAACCAGGCCTGGGTGCTGCCCCCGTCGCGGACCGTGAGCGGCCCCGGCGAGAGGCTGGAGAGGAACGGGCTGTGGCCGGGCCGGACGCCGTAGAGGCCTTCGGCCGCCGGGGCAACCACCTCGTCGGCGTGCGTGGAGATCAGCCGCCGCTCGGGGGTGACGATGTCGACGTTCAGCTTGGCCATCGGGCACTCACTCCTGGAAGTCGAGCCGCCAGGTCCGCGGCTCGACGGTCTCGAACTCCACCTGGTTCCGGTCGTTGACCCGGGGCTCCTTGCCCGGTACCCCGAGCACGCCCTCGAGCCAGACGAAGCGCCGGTCCAGCACTCGCAGCTTCCGGTGCGCGCCCTTGGGCAACAGCTCGGACAGCCTCCGCTCGGCGAGAACGTTCCCCAGCCGGTCGTACATCACCGCCACCACCACCGGACCGAAGGCGTCGAAGGGCGGCTTCCTCTTCGCCGCTCGCTTCTGGGTCTCGCCCACCGGCGTCGAGCCCGGCGGCGGCGGCAGCGACTTCGGCACCGCAGCGAGCACCCAGAACCGATCGCCGGAGTTGCTGACGAAGTACTGATCGTCCACCGTGCCCACGCAGCGGGGCAGCGTCCAGGCGACGTCGGTGTCCCGGGTCACCTCCACCCGGCATTTCCCCTCGGGTTCGACCCGCATCACGATGCCGTACTCGGCGTTCGACGAGGCGCGGGCCCGACTCTGCCCTGGCTCCTCGCCGGCCGCGCCCGCAGGCAAGACTGCCTGGAGAAGCAGCAGCAGCGTGGTCTCGCACCGGCTGGTCCTCACGGGCTCTCATGGGGCAGCGGCGTCAGGCCGCCGCCTTCTTCGCCGCCTCCACGACCTCCTCGATGCCCCCGGCGTAGAAGAAGTACTGCTCCGGGATGTCGTCGTGGAGCCCCTCGGCGATCTCCCGGAAGCCGCGGATGGTGTCGGTGAGCTTCACGTAGCGGCCCGGCTTTCCAGTGAAGACCTCGGCGGTGAAGAACGGCTGGCTGAGGAAGCGCTGGATCTTCCGCGCCCGGGCCACGACGGTCTTGTCGTCCTCGGAGAGCTCGTCCATGCCGAGGATGGCGATGATGTCCTGCAGCTCCTTGTACCTCTGGAGAATGCCCTGGACCTTGCGGGCCACCGCATAGTGCTCGGCGCCGACGATGTTGGGGTCGAGGATGCGGCTGGTGGAATCCAGCGGGTCCACCGCCGGGTAGATGCCCAGCTCGGAGATGGGCCTGCTGAGCACGGTGGTGGCGTCGAGGTGGGCGAACGTCGTCGCCGGCGCCGGGTCGGTGAGGTCGTCGGCAGGCACGTAGATGGCCTGCACCGAGGTGACCGCGCCCTTGGCGGTGGAGGTGATGCGCTCCTGGAGGTCGCCCATCTCGGTGGACAGCGTCGGCTGGTAGCCCACCGCGCTCGGGATCCGGCCGAGGAGCGCGGACACCTCCGAGCCGGCCTGGGTGAAGCGGAAGATGTTGTCCACGAAGAGGAGCACATCGCGCCCCTCGACGTCGCGGAAGTACTCGGCGATGGTGAGCGCCGACAGCCCCACGCGCGCGCGGGCGCCGGGCGGCTCGTTCATCTGCCCGTACACCAGCACCGCCTGCGACTTCTCGAGTTCCTCGAGGTTGATCACCCCGCCCTCGCGGAACTCCTTGTAGAGGTCGTTCCCCTCGCGGGTGCGCTCGCCCACGCCGGCGAAGACGCTGAACCCACCCTTCTCGATCGCTGCGTTGCGGATGAGCTCGGTCAGGAGCACCGTCTTGCCCACCCCTGCGCCCCCGAAGAGGCCGGTCTTGCCGCCGCGGGTGTAAGGGCAGAGCAGATCGACGACCTTGATGCCGGTCTCGAAGATCTGCACCCGCACGTCCTGTTCGATGAACGACGGCGGCGTCCGGTGGATCGGCCAGTGCTCGGTGGCGTTCACCGGACCCTTCTCGTCCACCGGGTCGCCGACCACGTTGAGGATGCGGCCCAACGTGGCCTTGCCGACCGGCATGACGATGGGCGAGCCGGTGTTGCGCACCGGCACCCCACGGGCCAGGCCGTCGGTGGAGTCCATGGCGATGGTGCGGACGGTGTTCTCGCCCAGGTGCTGCGCCACCTCCAGGACGAGATTTCCCTCGGCCTTTCCCAGCGAGGGGTTGGTGACCTTGAGGGCGGTGTAGATCTCCGGGAGGTCGCCAGGCGGGAACTCCACGTCCACCACCGGTCCGAGGACCTGGGTCACCTTGCCTTGGCTCTGTACGGTCGCGGTCATGTTCAGTCGTTGCTCTCGTCGGTGATTCGGGAACGGCGCTACTTGAGCGCCTCGGCGCCGGAGACGATCTCCATGAGCTCCTTGGTGATCGCCGCCTGGCGGGTACGGTTGTAGGTCAGGGTCAGCCGGGAGATGGCGTCCTCGGCGTTGCTGGTCGCGTTCTCCATCGCGCTCATCCGCGCTCCATGCTCGGAGGCCACCGACTCCAGCAGCGCCCGGTAGACACGGGTGGCCACCGCCTGCGGGACCAGCCGGTCGAGCACCGCCTCCTTGGAGGGCTCGTACTCGAAGTCGATCAGCGAGCGTAGCCCGCTGGCCTCCTCCACCGCAGGCCGCTCGAAGGGCAGCAGCGGAGTGAGCACCACCCGCTGGGTGATGGCGGAGACGAACTCGTTGTAGACCATGAGCACCTGGTCGACCCGGTCCTCAAGGAACTCGGTGGTCAGCTCCTCGGCGAGCTTTCGCGCGATCTCGTAGCTCAGCCGGGCGTACAGGCCGGCGTGGTCCTTGCGGATCTCCAGGTGCCGGCGCCGGAAGGCCTCCAGCCCCTTCCGGCCCACCGTGGTGATGCGGAGGCTGGTGGAGCGGTCCCGCTCGTAGGCGAAGCGCCCCACCCGGCGAATGACGTTGGCGTTGAAGCCCCCGGCGAGGCCACGGTCAGAGGTGAGGGCGAGGATCTCCACCCGGCGAACCGGCCGGGAGGTGAGCAGCGGGTGTGAGAGCCCCTCGCTCCGCGACACGAGATCCGCGATCATCTGGTCCAGGGCGCGCGCGTACGGGCGCGCAGAGACGATGGCGTCCTGGGCCCGGCGGAGCTTGGCCGCCGAGACCATCTTCATCGCCTTGGTGATCTGCTGGGTGCTCTTCACGGACCGGATGCGCTTCCGTATGTCTCGAAGGCTGGCCATGGGAGGTCGGGGGGGCCCCTTACAGCCCGATGGCCGCGGAATCAACCACCGTGCACTCGGGAGGCGCCCCTGCGCCGCATGAGCAGAACCGTGGCTCTGGGATTCGCCCTGCTGCTGGTCGCCGCGGTGGCACCCACCACGTACATCGAGCTGGCCACGCGCCCGCACCTCGTCGCCCCCGAGGCGGCGCCGGCGGTGCCCTGGGGCATCGTCTTCGGGGCGGGACTCGCCCCCGGCGGAGAGCCGTCGCCCATCCTCGCGGAACGGCTGGAGGCGGCCCTCCTGCTCTGGCGGAATGGCCGGGTGGAGCGGCTGCTCCTCACCGGCAACGCCGACCCCCACCACGACGAGATCCGCTCGATGCGCCGCTACCTCACCAAGGGCGGCGTCCCCGAGCGCGCCATCTCGGTGGACCTGGAGGGCGTCTCGACCTTCGACAGCTGCTGGCGCGCCCGGGGCGTCTTCGGCGTGCAGCGGGCCATCCTGGTCACCCAGGCCTTCCATCTGCCCCGGGCAGTCTTCCTCGCCCGGGCGGCCGGCATCGACGCGGTGGGCGTCCGCGCGGGCGGAGGGCGGTGGCGCGCCCCGTACGTCTGGCGCGAGCTGCTGGCCCGGCCACTGGCGGTGGTGGACGCCTGGGTGCATCCCAGGCCGCTGCTCCCGGCCGCCAGCCCCCTGGCCGGCTGACGAGGACCTCGACCGAACGCCCTTCGAGGGCGCTCGTCGAGCCGGAGGAGCCACGCCGAGCGCCCCGGCCCGGCCGGGGCTCCGGAAACGACGACGGGGCGCACCACACGCGGTTCACGCGTGCAGCACGCCCCATCGCGTTCCTCTGGAGCGAAGACCGCGAACGACTTACTTCGCGGGAGCCGGCTCGGCGGCCTTCTCGGCGGCAGGAGCCTCCTTGGAGGACTTCTTGGCCTTCTTGGACTTCTTCGAGGACGACGACTTCGGCGCGTCCATCTTGGCAGCGTCGTCGGCGAAAGCGGCGAACGAGGTGGCGAGCACGAGGGCGGCGATCAGCTTCTTCATGGTTGTCGGAACTCCTGCGGCGAGACTTCACGACGGCAGCGAGATGCTGCGTCAGCGGAGATCTGAGCACCGAACGTGCCAGCGGGGCGAGCCGGCTTCCGCCAGACCCACCCCGCCGGGTGCAACAAGACTGCGAAAAGCTTACTTCTTCTCGGGAGCCTTCTCGGCCGCCGGCTTCGCAGGGGCCGGAGCGTCCTTCTTCGCCGGCTCGGTGGTCTTCTTCTCGGACTTCGCCGGAGCAGTGGTCTTGGCAGCGTCGTCAGCCAGGGCGGCGAATGAGGTGGCGAGCACGAGGGCGGCGATCAGCTTCTTCATGGATTTTGCTCCTTGAGGTGTTTGAACAGCGGGGGCAGCAGGGAGCACCGGGCGTGCCACATCGCGCAAGGCGCCGGTCCACGGGCGCGAGATGGGGACGCCTGGGGAAGGGCTCCGCAACCCTGGGCAACCCAGTGGGGAGTTTTTCCCCATCGGACGCGTTACAGTGGCCTTGCAACCACGGCCGAGATGCCCCTCGGCTGTGAGAGGATTCCGGCCCCCGCCTTGAACGGACCGCTGTCGTTTCGCCGCTACCGCGCGGCGTTCTTCTTCGTCGTCGGCCTGCTGGCCGCGGTGACCGCCTTCACGCTCTGGAACGAGCTACGAACCAACGCCCGCATCGATGAGCTGTTCGGCGCGGCGCTCGAGCGCGAGGCGCTCATCGCTCGCATCCGGGTGGACGCCGCGGTGCTGGAGAACACGGTCGACGACCACATCCGGGCCACCAACGACGACGCGCGCCAGCTGGCCGACGCGCGCATGGAGGAGACCCTGGCCGACGCCAAGGAGGCCCGGCTGGCGTACACCCAGGGGCTGCCCGAGGGCGAGAAGGAGCTGTGGAAGCGCTTCGACGAGACCGCCCGGGCGCTTTCCCAGTCCGCGCGCGTGGCCTTGCGCTTCAGCAACCGCCGCGAGGCCGAGCGGGCCCGCCAGCACCTCGAGGCCGAGCTGCGCCCCATCTCCGAGCAGCTGAACGCGCTGGCCGGCGAGCTGGCCCACAAGGACGCCCAGGAGACCCGGGCGCTCCTCCACCAGCGCGAGAGCCTCCGGACCAAGACCACCTTCGTTGGCGCCCTGGTCGCCCTCTCCGCAGTGGCGCTGGCGGTGGTGGTGGGCACATCGATGGTCCGGGTCCTCCGCCGGCAGGAGCACACCATTCAGGAGCAGCTGGCGGAGCTGGACCGGCGCAACCACGAGCTCGACTCCTTCGCCAGCCGCGTGGCGCACGACCTGGTCTCCCCGCTCAGCCCGCTCCGGGGCTACCTGACGCTCATCCGCAGATCCGAGTCGATCACCGACCCGGACGTGAAGGAGATGCTCGCCGAGGGCGAGGCCAGCGCCACCCGGATGGCGGAGCTGGTGGAAGCGCTGCTGCGCTTCTGTCGCGCCGGCAAGCGCAGCGAGGGGCCACCGTGCGAGCTGGACACCGCGGTGAGCGCCATCCTCCTCGAGCAGGACCAGGTGGCGGCGCTCAACGGCGTGGTCATCGAGCGAAAGCTGGCGCGGCAGGTGGGGGTCGACGTCCCGGCGCAGCTGGTGCAGTCGATCGCCCAGAACCTCATCTCCAACGCGGTGAAGTACTCCGCCGGACGTCCGGGCGCACGGGTGGTGGTCTACGCCGGGCGGGAAGGCGACGAGGCGGTGCTGGAGGTGACCGACAACGGCCCGGGGATGTCGGAGGCCGTGCTGGCACGGGTCTACCAGCCGTTCTTCCGAGCTCCCGAGGCCCGCGGGCTGCCAGGGCAGGGGCTGGGGCTGGCGACCACCAAGCGCCTGGTCGATGCGCATGGTGGCTCGCTGCGCATCCGCAGCGCGCCCGGGAGCGGGACCACCGCCACGGTGCGATTCCCTCACGTGGAGCGCCCCCGGGCCGACGTGGGCCCCGCGGCATCGCCCACCCGGGTCCAGCAGCCCGTGGCCGGTGAGCTGGCGTCGGTGCGATGAGCCTGCCGGGCATCCTGGTCGTCGACGACGACCCCCACGCCCGCGGATTGCTCCGGCGGCTGCTGGGGCCGCTGGGGCAAGTGTCCGAGGCCGCCTCCGCCCCCGCGGCCGAGGAGCTGCTGAAGGGGAGCGCCCCGGTGGACGTGGTGCTGACCGACATGGCGATGCCCGACCCGGACGACGGGCTTCGGGTCCTGCGCGCCACGCTGGCGAGGAACCCGGACACGCCGGTCATCGTTCTGACCGCCTTCGGCAACATCGAGGGCGCGCTGGACACCATCCAGAAGGGCGCCTTCGACTACCTGGCCAAGCCCTTCGACGTGGACGGCATCGTCCGAGTGGTGCGGCGAGCGCTCGAGCAACGGCGGCTGGTGGAGGAGAACAAGAGCCTTCGCGCACGGGTGAAGCAGCAAGAGCTGGTGGGCCGGAGCGCAGCCATCCTCGAGGTCTACAAGCAAGTGGCGCGAGCCGCGGCGACCGACGTGCCGGTGCTGATCACCGGCGAGACCGGGACCGGCAAGGAGCAGGTGGCACGAAGCCTCCACCAGCGCTCACCCCGCCGGGCCGCACGCTTCGTCGCCGTGGACTGCGGCGCGATCGCCGAGTCCCTGATGGAGAGCGAGCTGTTCGGACACGCCCGCGGCGCGTTCACCGGCGCCTCCGGCGCCCGCCGCGGCCTCTTCGAGGAGGCGACGGGGGGCACGATGTTCCTCGACGAAATCGGCGACATCGGGCCGAAGATCCAGAGTCAGCTCCTCCGCGCCCTCCAGGAGGGTGAGATCCGGCGCGTGGGCGAGAGCACGCCGATCGAGGTCGACGTCCGCATCGTGGCCGCGACCAACAAGGACCTCAAGCAGCGGGTGACCGAGGGAAAGTTCCGGGAAGATCTCCTCTACCGGCTCGACGTGGTGCACCTGCACCTGCCGCCGCTGCGCGAGCGGCGCGAGGACATCCCCGCGCTGGTGGAGCACTTCGCCGCGCTGCACGCCCGGGGCGGAGCGCGTCCGGTGGTGACCGAGGAGGCGATGGCGCGCCTGCTGGCGTACGACTGGCCGGGCAACGTGCGGCAGCTGGAGAATGTGGTCGCGCGGGCGCTGGCGCTCAACACCACCGGCGTGCTCGGTCCGGCCGACTTTCCCGAGCCAATCGGCGATGCGCCGAAGAAGCTCGCCGGCCTGGCCGCGGACATGCCCACCCTCGCCGAGCTGAACCGCCGCTACGCCCAGCACGTGCTGACCACGGTGGGCGGGAACAAGAGCGAGGCGGCGCGGCTGCTCGAGGTGGACCGCAAGACGCTCTACAAGCTGCTGGAGCCGATGGAGCGAGGGGTGGAGCCAGAGCCTGAGAGCACGGGCACCGCGGGTGCCGAGGGCCCGCCGCAAACCGCAGGATCCTGATCGGTCAGCCCCTCGGCCTCCGCCCCCGGGGGTCCCAGAGACAGGTCGCTGCGCTCCCGCCGACCCAGGCGCCCAGGCAAAGCAGCGCCACGCCAACCGCGAGGAGAAGACGCCGAGCGATCACGCTCCGGGTGAACGACCGGCGGCGTGCCTGGTTTCAGCTTCAGTGCCTTCGGTCCCTTTGGCTGCGGACGAGCAAGCGTCCGGCCACGTCGGGACGCACGGTTCCGTCCCCGGCCGGGGGTGTGAGCGTCACGAGGTGTCCGTCACGAGGTGTCTGGCACCTTGCGAGGCGCCGGGCCCGCCGGGCCTACGCGGCCTCGCCGACGCCCTGGGGGCTTCCGCGCGGGGTCGGGGGCGTGGGCCCTCCGGCGGTGGCCTCGGCGACCAGCGTTCCGAGGCGCACACTCACGTCCTTCATCTGGTTGCGGTTCTTCGCCAGCGCTGCGGTCCGCCCCAGGTGCACCAGCGCCCGCAGGTCGTCGACCAGCTTGACCGTCGCCGCCCGTTCCTTCTCGTCGTCGCTGCGGCGGGCTCCGGCCTCAAGCGCGCGCCGGAGCGTGTCGCCCTGCTCGAGCAGGTCCTCGAACGAGGCCAGCTCCCGCGTCTCAGGATCCGCCCGGTGGGCGTGGTAGGCCGCCTGCTCGGCGCGCAGCGCCTTCACCTCCTCGGCGGAGAGCTCGGTCCGCTGGGTGATGCGCAGCGCCTCCGAGAGCCCGGTGGTGAGGTCCATGCAACGGACGCTCACCGTCCCTTCGCTGGAGAGCTCGAACGTCACTTCCAGCGGTGTGTCCGCGCGGTGTTTCACCCGCAGGTCGCTGAGCAGCACCTCGCCCAGCCGCACGTTCTCCTCGGCCTGGTCCGACTCACCCTGATAGATGACGATGCGCGCCTTGTTCTGCCCGCCCGCGGAGGGGAGGAACACCTCGCGCGCCACCACCGGGATGGCGGTGTTCTTTCTCACCACCTTCCGGACGCCGCCCCCGTAGACCGCCACCCCCAGCGAGTGGCTGGCCACGTCGATGAGCAGCGTCTCCCCGTCCTGGGCAACGATCTCCGAGGCGTGCACCGCCGCCCCCAGCGCCACCACCTCGTCAGGGTTCACCCCCACCACCGGCGGCTTGCCGAAGAGCTCTGCAACCCGCTTGCGCACCAGGGGCACGCGGGTCATTCCCCCGACCAGCAGGATGATCTGGATGTCCTTCGCCGACGCCCGCGCCTCGTCCATCATCCGGCGGGTGACGTCCACGCAGCGAGTGACCAGCGGCTCTGCCAGGCGCTCGAACTCGGCGCGGGACAGCGGGACATCGAGGTCCACCAGCACGCCGCCGGGACCGTGGTCGCCCAGCCCGGAGGCGGTGATGCGCGCCTGGTCACCCTGTGACAGCTCGCGCTTGGCCTGCTCGGCGGCCACCTTGAGCCGCTGCAGGGAGAGCGTGTCTCGCGCGGCCGTCTCTCGCTGGGGGAGCGGCAGCTGCTCCAGCAGCCACCGCACCACCGCGGCGTCGAAGTCCTCGCCGCCCAGCACCGGGTCACCGCCCGTGGCCTGCACCTGGAACACGCCCGACTCGACCTCGAGGATCGACACGTCGAACGTGCCGCCTCCAAGGTCGAAGACCAGCGCCTTGCCCTCGAACTTCGAGGTCAGCCCATAGGCCACCGCCGCCGCGGTGGGCTCGTTCACGATCCGCAGCACGTGCAGCCCGGCGATCTGCGCCGCCTGCTTGGTCGCGGCGCGCTGGTTGTCATCGAAGTTGGCGGGCACGGTGATGACGCACTTCTGCACCGGCCGGCCGAAGTGGGCCTCGGCGTCGAGCTTCAGCTCCCCGAGCACCATGGCGGAGATCTGGGTGAGCGGCAGGACCCGCCCGGCGAGCTTCGCCCGCACCTCGCCGCTCGGGCCCTCCACCAGGGGGTAGGGCACGAGCGAGCGCGCCTCGTGGACCAGCTTCGGGCTCCACCGCCGCCCGATGAAGCGCTTGGTGGCCGCGGCCACGTCGGCGGGTCGGGAGACCGCGAGCAGCCGGGCTTCCTCGCCCACCACCCGTTTCCCGTCGGGGGTGAAGCCCACCAGGGAGGGGGTCAGCGCCCGGCCGCCACGGTTCGCCAGCACCCGCGGCTTTCCGTTCTCCACCGTTGCCACGGCGCTCGTGGAGGTACCGAGGTCGATGCCCACCACCGGTTCGCGCATGGGAGAGGTGAAGAAGCGTCCCACGCCCCGGGACGGTGGGAGCAAGGGCGCGCATGGGCGTTGCGAGGCGCCGCGGCCGGGTGCTAAGCGCCCCGTCCGTCATGGTGAACGTGTCCGTCGCCCGCCGTTACGCCCGCGCGCTGCTCGAGGCGAGCGCGCCCGACGCCGTGGTCGCCATCGTCGAGCAGCTGAACGCGCTCTCCGGGCTGGCGGCGACGAATCCGGCGGTGGCGGACATCTTCCAGAACCCGGCGTACTCCCGCGCACAGCGCCATGCGGTCATCGAGGGGCTGATCCAGCTCCTGGGGCCCAAGTCCCCGACGCTGCCCAACTTCCTCCGCCTGCTGGTGGACCGGCATCGTCTGGCGATGCTGCCCGACATCGCCCGGCTCTTCCGGGACATGGCGGACGAGAAGGCCGGGCGCATCCGGGGCACGGTGGTGAGCGCCGTCGCGCTGGACCCCCAGTCCATCCGGGAACTCGAGCAAACACTGTCACGCCTGGTGCAGAAGCAGGTGGTTCTCGACACCCGCGTGGACCGCGACGTCCTGGGCGGGGTGAGCACCCAGGTCGGCTCGGTGGTCTACGATGGAACACTCCGCACGCAGCTCGACGACCTGAAGCGCGCACTCCAGAGCTAGATCGGCGTCGATGTAGGCAGCGTTTCCGTCGCCACCGGTCCCCCCGGAGCGCGCTGAGTTGTGGTTTCATCGCGCGAGCAGGTCACCTCCTCCTCCGGAGCCCGTGCGCATGCTCGAGGGCGATCCCCAAGGCCCCATTCCATCCGTCGTCGGCGCGACCGATCCGCTCATCGGTCGCATCCTGAACGACCGCTTCCGCATCCTCTCCCCGCTCGGCTCCGGAGGGATGGGCAAGGTCTACAAGGCGGTGCAGACGCCGCTCGACCGGGTGGTGGCGCTGAAGATCCTCAACCCCAACTTCCCAGCGGACAAGGATCCGGCGTTCAAGCGGCGCTTCTTCCTCGAGGCGAGCCTCACCTCGAAGCTGCGCCATCCGAACACGGTCACGGTCATCGACTACGGCCAGACCGAGGACGGCATCTACTTCATCGCCATGGAGTACATGGAGGGGCAGACGCTGGCCGAGGTGCTGGCGCACGAGAAGACCCTCCCCTGGCGCAGGGTCCTCGACATTGCCCAGCAGATCTGCCGCTCGCTGCGCGAGGCGCACAAGCTGGGCGTCATCCACCGCGACCTCAAGCCGGCGAACGTGATGCTACTGAACGAGGCCGACCACGACATGGTCAAGGTCCTCGACTTCGGGCTGGTGAAGTCGTTCCTCGCCACCGACGGCCAGGGGGGCGACCCGGAGGTGACCCAGAACGGCGTCTTCCTCGGCAGCCCGCAGTACATGGCGCCGGAGCAGGCCCGCAACGTGGCCGACCCGCGGAGCGACGTCTACTCGCTGGGCATCCTCGTCTACCAGATGCTGTCCGGCCGCCCGCCGTTCCAGGGCAAGGATTACCTCGAGGTCATCTTCCAGCACATGAAGGAGACCGCGCGCCCGGTGAACGAGGTGAACCCCTCCACCGAGGTGCCACCCGAGGTCGAGGCGGTGGTCGCCCGCTGCCTCCAGAAGGAGCCGGCGGCCCGCTACCAGTCGATGGACGAGGTGCTCGAGGCGCTCCGCGAGACCGCCCAGCTCACCGGGATGGCCGGCATCTTCCCCGATCGGAAGACCCCCACCGGCTCGGGCCCGATGTCCACGTCCGGGCTGTACTCCCGCCCGGGGTCGGGGCCGATGTCCACCTCCGGCCTGCATTCCCGGAGCATCTCCGGTCCGGTCACCGCACCACGCGCCCAGGTGGAGCGGGAGATCGAGATCGAGGACGCAGGGGAGCCGAAGAAGGGCGGCAAGCTGCTGCCCGCGCTCCTCTTCATCAGCGCGGTGCTACTCGGCTTCGTGGTCGTCTGGCTGCTCCTGCCCAAGGGCGAGCAGGCCCAGGTGGTCACCACCCCTCCGCCGCAGCCCACGCCCGCACCGGCGCCGGTGGTGGTCGCGCCCCCCAAGCCGGCCGAGCAGCCGGCCGAGAAGAAGATGGTCCGCTTCCACGTCTCCACCGAGCCGGCGGGGGCGCACGTGTTCATCGGCCGCCACGACATGGGCTCGACGCCCACGGTGTTCGAGATGCCCGCCGGCGCCGACGGCATGGCCGCCGCAGAGATGGTGCTCGTCCTCGACGGCTACCCGACCCAGGCCATCACCTCGGGCGGCTCGGGCGACGTGGTGGTGAACGCCCGGCTCCAGAAGAAGGTAGTGATGCGGGTCGAGAAGCCGGTTCCCCTCAGCAAGCGCGACGAGGAGCGCGAACGCGAGGAGGGCAAGGCCCCGGTGCCGGTCCGGGCCGAGGCGGTGGCCGCGGTGGCCCGGGGTGCGGCCACCCAGCCCGCGCCGCAGCCGGCCTCCGTCGGCGCGACGGCGCCCAAGCCGGCGCCCGCTTCCGCTCCCATCGTGGAGGCTCCGCGCGACGTGGTGCCCTTTGGCGAGGGGATGACCCGGCCGGTGATGATCCAGCCTGGACGGCCCATCACCTACACCCGAGAGGCGCTCGCCGCCCGGGTGGAGGGCGTGAGCATCGTCCGTTGCGTCATCACCGCCGAGGGCACCGTCGAACGGTGCAAGGTCATCAAGCCGCTGCCTTTCATGGACGAGGCGGTGGTCGAGCACCTCCAGTCCCAGCGGTTCCAGCCGGTCACCTACCAGGGCAAGCCGGTCTCGGTCGGGTACAACTTCTCGGTTCGTCTGACCCTGCCCAAGTAGCCAGCCTGGCCCGGTCCGCCTCGGGCAGCAGGCGAAGGCGGGGAGCCCATCAGGATGTCTGACCCGCGCCCGCACCAGCGTTGCGAGCGCCCTGTCCCGATGGTAGAGCCCCGCCGCTCATGGACATCCGCGCCGACGAGATCAGCAGAATCCTTCGCGAGCAGATCCAGGACTACGGCAAGAAGGTCACCGTCGCCGAGACCGGAACCGTGCTCAGCCAGAGCGACGGCATCGCCCGCGTCTACGGCCTGGAGGGTGTGCTCTCCGGCGAGCTGGTGGAGTTCAAGGACGGGGTGAAGGGCCTGGTCCTGAACCTCGAGGAGGACAACGTCGGCGTCGCGATCATGGGCGAGTTCAGCCAGATCCGCGAGGGCGACACCGTCCGCCGCACCCAGCAGATCGCCTCGGTTCCGGTGGGCAAGGCTCTGCTCGGCCGGGTGGTCAACGCGCTCGGCGAGCCCATCGACGGCAAGGGCCCGATCAACGCCACCGAGACCCGGCGGCTGGAGATCAAGGCCCCCGGCATCGTGAAGCGGAAGAGCGTCCACGAGCCGATGGACACCGGGATCAAGGCGCTCGACGCGCTGGTGCCGATCGGCCGCGGCCAGCGCGAGCTGATCATCGGCGACCGCCAGACCGGCAAGACCGCGGTGGCCATCGACGCGATCATCAACCAGAAGGGCAAGGACGTCTTCTGCATCTACGTGGCCATCGGGCAGAAGCAGTCCACCGTGGCGCAGGTGGTGGAAAAGCTGACCCGCTTCGGGGCCATGGAGTACACCACCGTGGTCGCGGCCAACGCCTCGGACTCCGCGCCGCTGCAGTTCTTTGCCCCGTACACCGGCTGCACGATGGGCGAGTACTTCCGCGACAACAAGATGCACGCGCTGATCATCTACGACGACCTGTCGAAGCAGGCGGTCTCGTACCGGCAACTGTCGCTCCTTCTCCGCCGGCCGCCGGGACGCGAGGCGTACCCGGGCGACGTGTTCTACATCCACAGCCGGCTGCTCGAGCGCGCGGCGAAGCTGTCCGACGCCGAGGGTGCGGGCTCGCTGACCGCGCTTCCGATCATCGAGACCCAGGCCGGTGACGTGTCGGCGTACATCCCGACCAACGTCATCTCCATCACCGACGGGCAGATCTTCCTCGAGACCGACCTGTTCTACGCAGGCATCCGCCCGGCCATCAACGTGGGCCTCTCGGTGAGCCGGGTGGGCTCGGCGGCGCAGATCAAGGCGATGAAGCAGGTGGCCGGCGGCATGAAGCTGGCGCTCGCCCAGTACCGCGAGCTGGCGGCCTTCGCTCAGTTCGGCGCCGACCTCGACAAGGCGACCCAGGAGACGCTGGCCAACGGCGAGCGTCTCACGGAGATCTTGAAGCAGGGTCAGTACGAGCCGATGGCGGTCGAGCGGCAGGTGCTGCAGATCTACGCCGCCACCAACCGGGACGATCCGAAGAAGCGCGGCTGGCTGCGCGACGTGCCCACCCCGGACGTGCAGCGGTGGTCGAAGGAGTTCCTCGACTTCGTCGACGCGAAGTACCCGCAAGTTCCCAAGGAGATCCGGGAGAAGAAGGAGCTCTCCAACGATCTCAAGGCCAAGATCAACGCCGCGCTGAGCGAGTTCAACGCGCTCTTCCAGCCCACGACCGGCAAGGGTTAGCGCCGCAGCTGCCGAGCCACGGCCGGCGGTACACTGGGCGGAATGCGACGGGTGCTGGAGCGGTGCGAGCTGAGGCCGTTCTCGGCGGAGGACGCACCCTCGCTGGCGCGCTTCGCCGACGACGTCACCGTCTGGCGGAACCTCCGCGACGCTTTTCCTCACCCCTACACGCTCGAGCATGCGCGTGGCTTCATCGAGCACGTCCGGGGCCGGCCGAGCGGGTGCCATCTGGCCATCGTCATCGACGGTCAGGCGGTGGGGAGCATCGGGCTCAAGCTCGGGGAGGACGTCGAGCGCGTCTCGGCCGAGCTCGGCTACTGGCTCGGAGCGCCGTTCCGCTGCCGGGGAGTCATGAGCGAGGCGATCCGCGCGTTCACCGACGAGTCCTTCGAGCGCTTCTCGCTGACCCGCATCTTCGCGCTCCCGTTTGCGCACAACACCGCGTCGTGCAGGGCGCTGGAGAAGGCCGGGTTCACGCTCGAGGCGACACTCCGGAGGTCGGCGATCAAGGACGGGCAGATCACCGACCAGCGGCAGTACGCGCGGCTGAGCGGGCGAGGGGCGCTCGAGAGCGAGGCCCTCGACCCCTGAGTGGTGGCTGCCGCCGGAGAGCTTCTACGCTGCTTCGCCGGAGGCCGACGTCTCCGCGGCGCGCGGGTCCCGGCGGCGGAGAGTCCCCACCACCGCGTCGATCCACCGGTGGCTGATCCCGAAGTTCCTGGTCGGGTCGGCGAAGTGGTGCGCCATGTGATGCCCGCGGATCGCCTTGCCCCAGGCCGTCCTCGGGTTCCGAGCGTGGGTCGACCAGTGGGTGAAGTCGTAGAACAGGTAGCCGGAGACGAACCCGGCGAAGCCCGGGATGGTCACCGCCGGCGCGCCGACCAGGTAGAGCCCGCCCCCGATGAGGAGCGCCAGCGGGATGCTCGCCCCGAGCGGCATCACCAGTCGGAGGGCGTCGTCCGGGTACTTGTGGTGGTAGCCGTGGATGATCTCGTGGAACTTCCGGGTGAAGGGCCCGTTGCCCTCCCAGTGGAACCACCAGCGATGAATCCCGTACTCGGCGAGGTCCCAGGCCACCCAGCCGAGCGGGAAGCACACCGCCACCGCACCCCAGGACGTGAGTCCGTGGAGCAGCCCCCAGGCCAGAAGCCCGACGACCACGGGGATGTAGACCACGAACGGGACGGCCGGGTGGATGTTCGAGGCGAACTCCAGGAAATCATTCTCGAACATCCGGGTCCGGGCGTGGCGGTTGTAGTCGAGCTTCATTCGGGACTCCCCTTGCGCGCCCTGGTTTTGCTGCCCGGGCTGCTTCCTGTCAACACCAAGCGCGCGGCGCGTCAGAAGCGAGGGCCACCGAGGGCAGAACGCCGGGGCTTGGGTCACCGCGCAAGCAAGCTGAGCGTCAGGACCCCGAAGCTGAGGGCCAGGGCCCACAGCCCCATGCGCCAGGGCGCAGTCCCGGTCGAGAGCTCGTCGGACACCACGATGGCGCCCACCGCGTGCACTCCGAGCAAGGCGATGAGGACCTGTTCGGCCCGACCGGGGTCCGGATGGGGGCCGAGCCCGAGCAGCCGGGTGATGGCCACGAACACCGCCGCCTGCTCCAGGCGCAGCACCACCCGGCCGACGAATGGCGCGCGGGTCCCCAGCGCCGCGGCGAGGACCAGCAGCACGAGCAAGGTCACCGCTCCCACGTGCAGCCAATGCTGCGAGTCCGCCGGCGCGTCTTCCGTGCGCTGGAGCATCACCCGCAGCGCGAGCAGCAGCGCGAAGAGCACCGCCCAGACGGCGGCGAGCACCACCTCGCGGCGAGGTCCGCTCCTCAGCGCCCGGCGCATCGCCCCCGGGCCCCGTGGCACGACTCCGAGCGCGGGGCGTGCCGTCGGTTGCGCGTCGACTCCCGGTGCATCGGATGAAGTCCTCCGCGGCGGGAGTTAGCACTGCCGCCGCCCATCGTCATGGACGCACGCCCTGCCCCCGCCTCCATTGCTCGCCCGAGCCTGCAGCCGTGGCTCTGGGCCGGCTTCCTCGCCCTGGTGATGGGGTTGCCCGTTCTTCGTTCCGCCCTCCCCGCCCCCGTCCACCTGCCCCCGGTGCTCGGCACGGTGCCGGATTTCCGGCTCGTGGACCAGACCGGGGCGCCCTTCGGGCCTGCGCAGCTCACCGGTCGGGTGTGGGTCGCGGATTTCGTCTTCACCCGCTGTCCGGACGTCTGCCCGCGGATGACCGAACGCCTGGCTGGCGTGCACCGCGCGCTCGGGGACCGGGTGGACATCGTCTCGGTGAGCGTCGATCCGGAGTACGACACCCCGGAGCGGCTCGCCGACTTCGCCCGCGCCCACGCTGCCGAGTCGGCGCACTGGCACTTCCTGACCGGGGACAGCCGGCACGTCCAGGAGGCGGTGCTGCGGGGATTCAAGGTCGCCTTCAGCAGGGAGTCCGAGGACATCGCCAGCATCACCCACGGGGTGCACCTCGTCCTGGTGGACGGCGGTGGCCGCATCCGCGGCTACTACGACTCGAACGATGCCGATGCGCTCGAGCGGCTGGTGGCGGATGCGCGCCGGCTCGCGGATCGGCCGGGCGCCTGAGGGGTGGAGGCGCCTGGTGCCGCAGCCGACTCGAGCGGGAACGGGGCCCGCCGCGCGGCAGCGCCTCCCATCGCGCTCACCGGCGCTTGGTCCCCTTCTTCGCTGACCTGGCCTTCTTCGTGGGTCGGGCCTTCTTCGCTGGCTTGGCCGTCCGAGCGGACTTCACCCGCGGGGCAGCTCGGCTCCGCTGCGCGGGCCGCGCCTTCGCCTTGGGACGTGGACGCGCAGGCGGAGCAACTCGCGAGGAGGCGGGGCGAGTCGCGAGCGGCGTCGGGCTCTGCAACCGCGGGGAGGCCGGACGGGGGGGCGGCATCGCGGCGCGGCGCGCCCACTGCGCACGGCGGGAGGCGATGCCTTCGCGCATCCCCGGCGCATCCAGGTTCAACAGTCCCATCCGGACCCGGTAGTGGAGGTCCTCGCGCAGGACTCCGGCCTGACGCGCGCTCGCCTCGGAGCGGTTCAGCCCGAGCACCATCTTCGGGCGCTCGTCGAGCGAGGTCAGGGTCCGCACCAGCAGCTGCTGACCGGCGTCGCCGAGCGTCACCACGTCAGGCACGAAGAGCACCGCGGTGCGCACCGCCAGCGCAGACCCCAGCTGCTCGGGGCGGGTCACCGTCACCAGGGGTCGGCCGCCGATCTCCGCGGCCTCCTGCGCCCACGCCGCCCGGTCCGCTGCCGCGCCACCCGACAGCAGCACGGGCGCGCGGTTCATGATCAGCTCCGACTCCGCATACGTCGGTGCGTCCAAGGGCACCCCCAGGGAGCACGGGGCTCGAGTGAGGGGTCCAGTGTATGCGCGATGGCGGACGTTCGGGGGTTAGCGGGGGAGCTCCAGCTCGGTTCGGACGTCCCACAGTTCAGGAAAGAAGCGGACGTCCAGCGCTCGCTTGAGGAAGGGCACCCCCGAGCTCCCTCCTGTGCCCGTCTTGAACCCGATGATGCGGTGCACCGTCATCATGTGGCGGAACCGCCAGAGCTGGAATCGCTCCTCCACGTCCACCAGCTTCTCGGCCATCTCGTAGCCGTCCCACCACCGTTCGGGGTCGGCGTAGACGGTCTGGAAGACTGCCACCACCCCAGGGTGGGACTCGTAAGGGCCCGAGAAGTCTCGATCCAGGCGCTCGGGAGGCACCGGGAGGCCCCGGCGAGCCAGGTGGCGCAGGAACTCGTCGTACAGGCTGGGCTCGTGGAGGAACCGCTCGAGCCAGGCGTGCACCTCGGGGCTCTGGCGATGGACCAGGAGCGCGCTCGGGTCCTTGTTCCCGAGCAGGAACTCGAGCGCCCGGTATTGCGCCGACTGGAAGCCGCTGGCCGGTCCCAGCACGGAGCGAAACTCCAGGTATTCCGAGGGAGTGAGCGTTTCCAGCACGCTCCACTGCTCGAAGAGCATTCGCTGGATCTGCCCCGCCCGGGACAGGATCTTGAAGGCGGGCTCGAGCCGGTCCTCCCGGACCAGCACCCGGGCCGCGGTGAGCTCGTGAATGAGCAGCTTCATCCAGAGCTCGGATGTCTGGTGCTGGATGATGAACAGCAGCTCGTCGTGGTGCTCGGGCCGGCTCCGCGGCTCCTGTGCCGACAGCAATCGGTCGAGCCGCAAGTAGTCGCCGTACGTCGTCTTTCCGGCGAGGTCGAGCTTGAGTCCCGGGTCCGGGGTGCGGAGGTTGGCCATGCGATCAGGGTACGCCCGGGGGTTGCGCCGGGCTGCCGCCCGAGGAATGACACGGTCCATGGACGCGCGCGAGTTCGGGGGAACACTCGCCTGGAGGACCCGCGCGCACGAGGCGCTCGGGACCTCCCGGCGCCGCTTGCTGGAATTGCTCGGCCGGGTCCCCACCGGGGTGCTCGCCGCGCAGCACTCGCCCTTGATGTCGCCGCCGGTGTGGGACGTTGCCCACGTGGCGAACTACGAGGAACAGTGGCTCCTCCGAGCGCTCGGTGAGCCCGGACTGACCGGACCGGAGACCGACCGGCTGTACGACGCCTTCCGGAATCCGAGAGACACCCGCGGCGCGTTGCCGCTGCTGGGGCTGGAGGAGGCCCTCGCCTACGCCGAGCAGGTCCGTGCGCGGGTGCTTCGTCGGCTCGACGCGCTCGACGACGAGACGGTGGCGCGGGTCGGTCCGCTTCTGGACGGTGGCTACGTCTACGGGATGGTCGCCCAGCACGAGCAGCAGCACATCGAGACCCTGGTGGCCACGCTCCAGCTCGTCACCTCCACGGCACTCGACCCGTTGCCGAGCGAGGCCTCGTCGCCGAACCGGGCGGTGTTGCCGCGTGAGGTGCTCGTCCGGGGCGGCCCCTTCGAGATGGGGAGTGACGAGGCCTGGGCCTACGACAACGAGCGGCCTCGGTACCAGGTCAACGTCCCCGCGTTCCTCATCGATCGCTTCCCCGTCACCAGCGGCCAGTTCCTGGCCTTCATGGAGGACGGTGGGTACGCAAACCGGAGGCACTGGACCGACGCGGGCTGGGCATTCCGGGCGGGCGAGCAGCTCGAGCATCCGCTCTTCTGGCGCCGCTCCGGGGAAGGCTGGGAGCGACGGCGGTTCGGGACCTGGGAGCCGCTCCGGCTGGACGAGCCGGTGTGTCACGTCTGCTGGTACGAGGCCGATGCCTACGCGCGCTGGGCTGGCGGGCGGCTTCCCACGGAGGTCGAGTGGGAGAAGGCCGCCGCGGGGACACCCGAAGGCAAGACCCGGCGATTTCCTTGGGGCGATGCACCGCCGGACGTCACCCGGGCGAACCTCTGGCCGGCCGGGGGCCATCCCGCCCGCGTGGGTGCGTTCCCCACGGGGGCGAGCGCGTGGGGGGTCGAGCAGCTGCTCGGAGACGTCTGGGAGTGGACGGCCTCGGATTTCCAGCCGTATCCGGGGTTTCGCGCCTTTCCCTATCCGGAGTATTCGGCGGTCTTCTTTGGCGCCGAGTACAAGGTCCTGCGCGGGGGGTCCTGGGCCGTCGCACCTGACGCAATCAGGAACACCTTCCGGAACTGGGACTACCCCATCCGGCGGCAGATCTTCGCCGGCTTTCGCTGCGCTCGGGACGCCTGAGCGGACCAAGGACTCTGGAGCCGACATGCATGTCGACCCTCTCACGCTGGACTGGCGCCCACACCCCCGGGTGACCTGGGACGTGCTGCTTGGGCCGCGCGACCTGCGGCGGGCGCTCGAGCAGGACGTGCGCCGCGGGCTGACCCACCGGCCGCGCGAGCTGCCCCCGAAGTACTTCTACGACGCGCACGGCTCCCGGCTGTTCGATGCCATCACCCATCTGCCCGAGTACTACCCCACCCGGCGCGAGCGGGAGATCCTCGGTGCGAGGGCCCCGGAGATCGCCGCGCGGGCGGGAGCGGACACGCTGGTCGAGCTCGGCAGCGGCACGTCGGACAAGACGCGCCTGCTGCTTCAGGCGCTGTCGGCCGGGGGCACCCTCCGGCGCTTCGTTCCGTTCGACGTGGACCCGGTGACGCTCCGCGGGTCGGCGCTGAGGATCGCCGGCGAGTTCCCCTCGCTGGCGGTGCACGCGGTGGTGGGAGACTTCGAGCGGCACGTCCCGTTGCTTCCACGAGGAGGGCGGCGGTTGATCGCCTTCCTCGGGGGCACGATCGGCAATCTCGCACCGCTTCCGCGGGCGCGCTTTCTCGACGCCATTGCCGGCCAGCTGGGCCCGGGAGACGCCTTCCTCCTGGGAACGGATCTGGTGAAGGACATCCCCCGGCTCGAGGCGGCCTACAACGACGCGAAGGGCGTGACCGCCGAGTTCAACAAGAACGTGCTCGCGGTGCTGAACACGGAGCTCAACGCCGACTTCGATCTCGATCGCTTCGAGCACCTGGCCCGGTACGACGCAAGGCAGGGGTGGATCGAGATGCTGCTCCGGTCCACCGTCCGGCAGACGGTCACCGTGCAGGACCTCGACCTCCGGGTGGAGTTCGGCGAGGGCGAGCTGATGCGGACGGAGATCAGCGCCAAGTTCACCCGGTCGCAGATCGACCAAGAGCTCGAGGCCGCCGGGATGCGGGCGGAGGTGCGCTGGACGGACCGCGCTGGCGACTTCGCGGTGACCCTCGCCATCCGTGCCTGAAGCGAGCCCCCAACCAGGTCTTGGAGACCTCGCCCAGACACCTCGTCACGAGGCCGTAACGAGGTGTTTGGCACCTAGAAAACCTGCGTAGTTCTAGCGACTTACAGTTGATCCGACTCGGGTTCAGCCGCCGTCGTGGCCCTCGCCGGCGCTGCGGCAGATGTGCTCGATGACATCCAGGGCCTCGGCGGACGCGCCCCGGATCGAGGCGCACAGAAGCGTGTCCGGGCCGAGCGCCGTCGCCGAGAGGAGCAGCTCCTGCTCGCTGCCGGCATCGCCTGGCTCGACGACGAACAGCCGCACCCCGACGTAGCCGGGCTCCTCCGCCGCCTGGGCCTTCCGCACCCGCCAGCGGCGCAGGCCCTCGGTGAAGCCGCTCCGGAGCGTCTCGGGCGTGGGCAGCCCCATGCCGCTGCGGATCTCGGCGCGGAGCACCAGGTGACCCGGCGAGTCCGACACCCGCAGCGTCCCGTCGCCACCGGTCACCACCGACCAGCCGGACGGAACCTGGAGCAGGCCCGACGGGCGGACGACCGGAACGCCACCGTCCTCCGGCGGAGCGACCACGGAGTGCGACCGCGGGCAGCCGCCGAGCGCCCCGGCGGCCACCGCGCAGCAGATCAGCGCCCCGCGGCGACCCGGCACCAATTCACCGCTTGGGTAGCTCGGGAGCACCCGCCGGCGCGAGCGGTGTCGGCGTGGGGCTGCCCTTCGCGCTCTCCATCTTGCACGCGCCCTCGAACATGACGCCCTTGTCGATGCTGAGCGAGGGGCACTCGAGGTTGCCCTTCACCCGCCCCGGGGTGTGGAGCTCGATGAGCTGGGTGGCGCGGATGTTCCCCTCCACCAGTCCGTTGACGATGACGGTGCCGGCGTTGATCTCGGCGTTCACCCGCGCGCCCTCGCCGATGACCAGGGTGTCCTTGGTGAAGATCTGCCCGGAGAACTTCCCGTCGATCCGCACCTGGCCCTCGAAGGTCAGCTTCCCCTCGAACTCGCTTCCCTTGCCCAGCAGCGTGTGCACGTCACCACCGCGAACCACCACGTTCTCCTCCTCGCGCTTCAGCACCGCCATCGGGTTCCTCATTCCGTGTCCTGGAGGGCAGCCCGGGATGTCGCTCGAGCGACGAGCGGCGGCGCGGGCTCCTTGAGCGCCGCGGCCTCAACGCCGCAGCAGCGCGAGAATACGCTCCAGGTCCTCGTACGAGAAGAAGTCGATCTCCAGCGTTCCCTTCCCGCCACGGTCCTCGAGTCGCACCTTCGTCCCCAGCCGTCGCTGCAAGTCCTCCACGACGGCACGTGCCGCGGTGCTGCCTGCCGGTTTGCGTGTCGACCCCGTCACGGGAGCCCGCGCGGTGCGGACGATCCGCTCGGTCTCCCGGACAGAGAGCTGTTCGCGGACGATGCGCTCGGCAATCGTCACCAGCTCCGGGCCCGTGCCCATCCCCAGCAGGGCCCGCGCGTGGCCCATCCCCAGCGCGCCCGAGACAAGCAGCTCCTTCACCGCGCCAGGCAGCTGGAGCAAGCGGAGCGCGTTCGCGACGCTCGTCCGATCGCGTCCCACGCGTTCGCCCACCTGGTCCTGCGTGAGCCCGAACTCCTGGATGAGCCGGCGATACCCCTCTGCTTCCTCGAGGGGGTTCAGGTCGGTGCGCTGGAGGTTCTCGACCAGGGCGAGCTCGAACGCCTCGGCAGCGGTGACGTCACGGACCACCGCTGGCACCTCGTGCAGTCCGGCCAGCTGGGCCGCGCGCCAGCGACGCTCGCCTGCGATGAGGCGGTAGTCGGCCCCATCCCGGCGCACCAGCACCGGCTGGATGACGCCCTGGGTCCGGATGGACTCGGCCAGCTCACCGAGCTTGGCCTCGTCGAAGGTCTTCCTCGGCTGTGCGGGGTCGCGCAGGAGGCGCTCGACGGGGATGCGGACCACGCCGGTCGAGGGCGGCAGCTCCCCCTGCACGGGAACGGAGGCCTGTGGAATCAGGGCAGAAAGTCCTCGTCCGAGCGCGCGCTTCGGGATGCGGTCGGAGGGGCCGGTGGGCATCGGGGAGGTCATCAGGCGGCCCGCCGATCTGTCGGGCCCTGGTCGCGCCGCAGAATCTCATGTCCAAGGGCCAGGTAGCTCTCACAACCCTTCGACTTGATGTCGTACAGCAGGATGGGCTTCCCGAAGCTCGGGCACTCGCTCAGCCGGACGTTGCGGGGCACGACTGCCTCGAAGACCAGGTCCTTGAAGTACCCGCGGACGTCGCTGGCGACCTGGTGGGCGATGTTCGCCCGGGCATCGAACATCGTGAGCAGGATGCCTTCGGTCGCCAGCGACGGGTTCAACCCCCGTCGAACGAGCTCGACGGTCTGCATGAGCTGCGAGAGCCCCTCGAGCGCGTAATACTCGCACTGAAGCGGAATCAGGACGGAATCGGCAGCGGTCAGCGCGTTGAGGGTCAGGAGCCCCAGGGACGGAGGGCAGTCCACGACCAGGTAGTCGTACTGGGGTACCAGCGGCCGGAGGGCCTCACGAAGCCGGAACTCGCGCCGCGGCTGGGTGACCAGCTCGATCTCCGCCCCGGTGAGGTCTGGCGTGGACGGGACGACCTGCAGGTACCGGAGCTCGGTGAGGTGGACGAGCTCCGCCATCGGACGGTCGCCGAGGAGCGCGTCGTACACGGTCCCCGTGAGCGCCTCGCGCCTGAGCCCCAGGCCGCTGCCGGCGTTCCCCTGCGGGTCCATGTCGACCAGGAGGACCTTTCGCTCGGCCGAGGCGAGGCTCGCGGCGAGGTTGATGGCCGTGGTCGTCTTTCCGACCCCACCTTTCTGGTTCGAGATGCAGATGACACGTCCCACGCGCAGCCCTCCAGTGCCGTTCAGTACGGCTGGATGCGGGCGTAGCACGGCGGGATGACAGGGCAACTTCGAGCCTGGCCGGACGCCTGCTCCAGCCAGAAGCAGCCCCGTGACGGCGTTCCACGTGGAATGAGGACCTCGGGGTGACCGCGGGCGGGCGTTGTTTGGCGAGACGTTCACCGGGGCCGCCCTGAGCTTGATCGGCGCGGGCTCGCACCCCAGCCAACCAAGAGCACGTGCGGCGGCGTTCCACGTGGAACGGCGATCCTCATGCCAGGGCCGACTGTCCACCCGCAGACGTCGGCACTGGCATTTCGTTGCGACTCGTGGCACACGAGTTTCGCGCTCGGGGGGACACCGCCGCTGATTCCCGGGAGCAAGCAACGGGTCAATCGGCCGCACGCCCCACCGCGACCTGCAGCGCCTCCGTGAGGTGCCGCAGGTCACGCTGTGGGAGACCTGGGGAAAACAACGTGCCAGCAGCTTCCCCCAGTGGTTTCATGGGGTTCGAACCTGTAGCTTTCGCCGTGCCTGTGGAGAAACCAGCAATTTCTGGAATGGTGCTGGAGGGGAGCCGCTCGCTCGGGCGACACCTCACGCATACCCAGGTGGACGCGCTCTCGTGGCTGGCGGGGGAGCTGGGGCGGTGGAGCTCCCGGATCAACCTCACGGCCATCCTCGATCCGATCGAGATGGCGGACAAGCACATTCTCGACTCGCTGAGCGTCCTCCGGGCGCTCGAGCAGGGGCCGCTGACCCTCCTCGACGCAGGCACCGGCGCCGGGTTTCCAGGCCTGCCGCTCGCCATTGCGCGGGAGGACCTCACGGTCACCTTGGTCGACGCCGTGGCGAAGAAGGTGGGCTTCCTCAAGCACGCCATCGCCCAGCTGGGTCTGGCCCCCCGGGTGCGCGCCCTCCACCGGACGCTCGAGGGCGATCCCGCCGCCGAGGGGCTCGGACCCTTCGACGTCGCGGTGTCCCGGGCGCTCGCCGACCCCGCGCGCTGGGCCGCGCTCGCGGCGCCCTACCTGCGCCCCGGGGGGACCCTGGTGGTCATGGCCGGCTCCGACGCCCCCGCGACGCAGCTGCCGGGATGGACCGGCCCTTCCGTCGACCGCCTCCGCCTCCCCTTGAGTGGAGCCGGCCGGACGCTGCTGAGCTACCGGACATCCGGAACCTAGCTGCGAGTGCCGGAGGACCCCGCGCCCCGGACCTCGGGCGCCGCCGCCCTGACCTCGCCGACTCTAGTGCCCGAGGACCCGCGTCCCGGACCTCGGGCGCCGCCGCCTTGACCGAGCTGACTGCGGCCGCCTTGACCTCGCCGACTCTAGAGCCCGACGACCCCGTGCCCCGGACCTCGGCTGCGGCCGCCTTGACCGAGCTGACTGCGGCCGCCCTGACCTCGCCGACTCTAGTCCCCGAGGACCCCGTGCCCCGGACCTCGGCTGCGGCCGCCTTGACCTAGTTGTCCTCGCGGAGCGCGACCGAGGCGTCGACCCGGACCGCCCGGCGGGCCGGAATCCATGAGGCCAGCGCGGCGCAGGCGAGCAGCCCGAAGACGGTGACCGCGTACACCGCAGGATCGAGCGGACGGACGTTCTCCACCACGCTGCGGAGCAGCCGGGTCGTCGCCAGCGCCCCCACCAGACCGACCGCGAGCCCCACACCGGCCCAGGCCAGACCCTGCCCCACCACCTGGCGGAGCACCAGCCCCGGCGGCGCGCCGAGCGCCATGCGGATGCCGATCTCGTGCGTTCGTTGCGCCACGCTGTAGGAGAGCACGGCGTACAGCCCGAGCACCGCGAGGATGAGGGCGAGGAGGGCGAAGAGGGCGAGCTGGAGCGTCGCGAACCGCTGCGCATCCACCGATTCCCCCAGCAGCTGATCGGTGGTCCGCATCTCGTAGACCGGCAGCTCCGGGTCCAGCTGGGTCACCGTCCGCACCAGCTCGGGCCGCAGCATCTCCGCAGTGGTGCGGCTCCGCACGGCGACGTTCACCGACCGGAGGCTCCGGGCATAGGCCTCCTCGGGCAGCTGCTCGGCGGCCAGGTAGAACTGGTGCCGGGCCGGCTCGGGACCCACCACCCCGTACGCGGCGACGTGACGGACTACGCCGATGATTTCGCGATCCTGCTTTCCGTTGTTCGACAGCAGGTGACGGCCGATGGCCCCGGTGGGGTAGTAGTCCTTGGCGAGCCTCTCGTCGATGACCGTCACCATCGGGCGCTCCCGGGCGTCGCCCGGCTCGAACCACCGCCCGGCGAGCAGGCGCAGCCCCAGTGTCCGGGCGTAGCCTGGGGAGGCCATCCCGAACGCCGCGAACTGGACCTGCTCCGGAGGCAGCTCGGGCTGGGTGTCGCTCCGGAAGCTGGTCTCCCATGGCCCGTCGAGCGGAAGGAGCGTGGAATAGCTTGCATCCTCGACCCCGGGGAGGGTGCGGAGCTCGGTGACGAGCCGCTGGTAGAAGTCGCCGAGGTCCCGGGCCGTGCGCTGGCGCGACTCGGGGACCGAGAGGCGGAAGGTGAGCACCCCGGTCCCGTCAAATCCGGTATCGAGCCGCAGCAGACCGGCGAGCGCGCGCGAGGTGAGCCCCGCCGCCACCACCAGCACCAGGGCCAGCGCCACCTCCGCCACCACCAGCAAGACCCGGAGCCGGTGCTGCCCGCCCGACATCCGCGCCTCTCCCTGGCGCATCGCCTCGTGAAGCTGGGTGCGTGAGCCGAGCACCGCCGGCACCAGCCCGAAGAGCAGCGCGCAGGCCACCGAGGCCGCGAAGTTGAACAGCAGCACCCGGGCGTTCAGCGCCAGAGCCACATGGTCGGGGAGCGAGGAGGGCCGGTGCGCCTCGAGGAGCTGCATCCCCGCCCCGGCGAGCAGCAGCCCCAGCACCCCGCCCAGGAGCGCCAGCGCCAGGCTCTCGACGAGCAGCTGCCGCACCAGCCGGGGCCGTCCCGCTCCCAGCGCCCCGCGGATGGCGAGCTCCCGGATCCGTCCCGTTCCACGCGCCAGGAGCAGACTCCCCACGTTCGCCGCGGCGATGAGCAGCACCAGCACCACCGCACCCATGAGGAGCCACAGCGAGCCACGGACATCCTCGGTGAGGCTCTGCTGCATCGGCTCGGGGTGCGGGAGCACCGCGCGGTTCTCGGCGTACTCCTGCTGGAGCGCGCGTCCGACCGTTTCCAGGTCCATCCGGCCCTCGCCGAAGGAGACGCCCTTCTTGAGCCTGGCGACCGCGCTCAGCCCGGGATGATTCCCGCGGTCAGCCGTATGGCCCACCATCTGCGGTCCGACCGGGACCCAGAGCTCCGGGCGCCCGTCAACCCGGAAGGTGCGTGGCATCACTCCCACGACGGTCGACGGCGTCCCGTCCACCTGGAGCGACCGTCCCAGGGAGGCGCCGGGAGGCCCGTACAGCTTCCGCGCCAGGTCCTCGCTCAGGACGACCACCGGGTTCCCCCCGGGGCGATCCTCGTCCTGCTCGAACGTCCGGCCGGCGAGGGACGCGACGCCCAGGGTCCGGAAGTAGCTCGCCGAGGCCTGGACGACGTGCGCCCGCCTCGGGGCACCGGCGCCAGTGAGGTTCACCTCGGCCTTCCGGAAGACACCCATCTCGTCGAAGGAGCGCGTGCGCTCGCGCCAGTCGAGGTAGTCGGGGTAGCTCACCGACAGGTGCTCGAACGAGGGCGCCGTCTCCCCGATGAGCAGCAGCCGTTCGGGCGCCGGGTACGGCATCGGCTGCAGCAGCGCAGCGTCCAGCACGCTGAACAGCGCCGAGTTGGCGCCGATCGCCAGCGCCAGGGTCGCCAGGACCGAGGAGGTCCACCCGGGCCGCCGACGAAGAAGCCGCACAGCGATGCGCAGGTCCGCGAGCCAGCCGGTCATGCCGTGGCGACACGCCAGAACCGTGCCATCGACGACACCCGTAGAAGTCAGGGCATCGCGCTGCCGCTTCGTCTCGGTCGTGGGATCGCCGGCACGGAGATGGGACGGACGCCTCCGCTCAGGCCGGCGGCTTGCCCCGTGCAGCGGCCTCGACCGCGGCCCGGTTCTCCTCGATGTACTTCTCCACGGCCTCGTCCTCGAGCTCGAGGTCGCGCAGCACGCCGGGGTAGATGCCCTTGAAGGCCGGCGACTGCTCGTCGCCGCGGAGCCGGAAGCTCATCTTGAGCACCGCGGCCCCGAACAGCCGGTCTCTGAGTCCCTTCGGTTTCCCCACCCTCGGGCCCTCCCCGGACTCAATCGTCGTCCGGCAGATCGTCGACGGGAAGCCGCTGCCGCGGCATCGGGACCATCCTGTCCGGGGTGAGTACCACCCGGCGGAGGCGACCTTCGCCCTCGGCGCGCGCGCTCACCCCGGCGACGGAGTCCGCTGCCTTCAAGAGCCGGCCACGCTCCAGCGCGCCGAGCGTCACCACCGCGTACACCCGACCTGAGCTCGCCGAGCGCTCGGCGAGCGCACGGGCCACCATGTCGAACGTCGGGTCCTCCTCCGTCACCAGCGTGCGCTCGTCCGCCTCCGGCGCGCGGGCAGGGGTCGCCGGCCGGGGCGCAGCTGCAGGCCTGGCCACCGGCGGCGGGGAGCTGCCGTTGGTCACCGCCGGAGGCGCGGCCACCGGCGGGGCCACGGTCGCGCGCGGGGCCTTCTGACCGCGGGGCTCCGGATGCCCCCCGAGGCCGATCGCGATCCAGCGCCGCTCCTGGCCGGGCTTGTTCACCAGCTTGTTCACCAGGTACTGCAGCGCATCGCCCAGCGGCGACCGACGGCCCACCGCGACCCCCGCCAGCTCCACCTCGGGGGTCACCGAGATGCTGATGCTCCCGTCCGGGAGGTCCCTGGTGTCGAGCGACGCCGGGACGTCCATGCTCCGGAGCAGCTGCTCCAGCACCGCCACCGCCTGCGCCCGTCTCTCGTCCACGGCGCTCGACGCCACTGCCACCTGTGAATCGGTCACTTCCGCTTCTCCAGCGCCGGCTTCAGCGGAGGCGTGGGCGTGCTGCCGACCATTCGCTTCAGCACCGCCTGCTGCGCCACCGTCAGGATGTTGTTGGTGAAGATGTAGAGGAGCAGACCGGCCGGGTAGTTCAGCATGATCACGGTGAAGAAGATCGGCATGAACCACACCATCATCCGCTGCTGCGCCGGATCGAGCGCCGGGGGCTGGAGCCGGCTGGTGATGATCTGCGAGACGCCCAAGAGGACGGGCAGGAGATACGTCGGGTCCTTGATCGTCAGGTCGGTGAGGAAGTGACTGGTGAAGGGCTCGCCGTAGAGCTCGTAGCTGTTGCGGAGCGTGGTGAACAGGGCGGCCCACACCGGCAGCTGGACCAGGATCATCAGGCAGGACCCGAAGGGGTTCACGCCGGCCTCCTGGTAGGCCTTCATCATCTCCATCTGCTGCCGTTCCTTGTCCTCGGGGAACTTCTTCTTCAGCTCCTCGATCTTCGGCTGGAGCTTCTTCATCGCCTCCTGTCCCACCATCGCCCGGTGGGTCAGCGGGATGAGCAGGACCTTCACCACCACGGTGAGGAGGATGATCGCCACGCCCCAGTTGGCGACGATTCCGTGGATCTTCTTGAGGAACCACAGCATCGGCTTGCAGAGGGCCGCCCAGATTCCGTAGTCGACCGCCCGCTCCAGGTGAACCGGGGCGTTCGCCTCCGGGGCCTTGTTCGCGGCGAGCGTCGGCACCGCGGCGAGCGACTCGGTCTCCTTGGGCCCGAGGAACGCCCCGAAGGCCCGGGTGACCGACTGGCCGGGCCCGACCTGAACCGGGAAGCGCGCCGTCGCCACGCGCCCGGTGAGGGAGGTGGTGAGGACGCACTTCCCCTCGACCGCGGTCCCCACCGGGAAGATCGCCGAGAGGAAGTACTGCTGGTTGATGCCCACCCAGCGCACCGGGCCGGTGAACTCCTTGGTCTCGGTCTTGTCCTGCACCGTCTCGTGCTCGTACCCGTCCTTCACGAAGCACGCCGAGTCGGAGACGTTGCCCACGCCGCCGAAGAAGCTCGGCTTCTCCTCGTGCGCCGGGTCGATCGCCCGCGAGTAGGGGAGCACCAGCTCGCCGGACAGGGGGCGAGCGGAGAGGTTCCGCAGGGTCACGCGCGTCGAGAGCTCGTATCCGTCATCCACCCACGAGACCTCCTTGGTCACCTCCCAGCTCTCGGTGCGGCCGACGAAGGTGATCCGATGGTCTCCCTCCTCCGCCGAGTAATGGAGGGTCGCCGGGACGGAGGCCTCGCCGGAGAGCTCGATCGAGAGCGGCAGCGCCGATCCGGGGACGGGCTGCGCGAGGTTCATCTGCGGGCCCTTCGGAACGTCCTTGCCGAAGAGCTGCGCCCAGCCCTGGGCGATGGTCAGCGGGACCTGCTCGCGCGTCTTCACACCTTGCAGCTGCGCCGAGACCAGCCCCGCTCCCTCGGTGGAGAAGGCGTAGTGAATTTGCTTCCGGGCCACCTCGATCGTCCGCACCGCCGGCCCCGGCGGGACCTCTCGATCCAGTGACCGCGGAGGTGCCGGCGCCTGGGCGGCCACCGGGGCTGGAGCGGACACCACCGTGCCCGCGTCCACCGCACCCGCCGCGTGCGGAGGCGGCGGCGTGCTCGGCGCGAACCAGGTCATGTAGACGGCGGTCAGCAGGAAGATGAGCCCGAAGGCCACCGCCGTTCGTTTCTGGGATTGGTTCTCCACGAGATTTCAGATCCTCCCTGGGCGGGGCGGGACGGGGTCGAGCCCCCCGGGGTTGAAGGGATGACACCGGCCGAGCCGGCGAAGAGCGAGCAACAGCCCGCGAAGGGGCCCGTGTTCCCGGAGCGCCTCGAGCGCGTACGCCGAGCAGGACGGATAGAACCGGCACGCCCGCGGCAGCAGCGGGGAGAGGGTCCACCGGTAGAGGTGGATGGGCAGAGCGAGCAGGAGAGCGAGCAGCTTCAACGGAGACGGTTCTCTAACGCGGACAGCAGGGCCTCCGCGGCGCGCTCCAGCGCCGCGAAGCTGGCTTCCCTGGCACTTGGACGGGCCACCACCACCAGGTGCATTCCTCCTGGCCATCGGTCGCGTCGCTTGCGAAACAGCTCACGCAGCCGACGTCGTACGGCGTTCCGCACCACCGCCGTCCCCACCTTGCTCGACACCGTGAGCCCGAGCCGGGACGCTCCGTCCGGGCTCGGCACCACCAGCCCCACCAGCGGACCGGCGGTCACCTTCCTTCCCCGTTCCTGGACCTCCAGGAAGTCGCGGCGCTTGAGGAGGCGAGCCTCCCTGGGAAACGCCTGGGACAACCCTACTTCTTGGCCGCCGACACGGCCAGACGCTTGCGGCCCTTCGCCCGGCGACGACGGAGGACGTCCTGACCGGCGCGGGTGCTGTTCCGCTTCCGGAAGCCGTGGGTGCGGTTCCGCTTGATCTTTGACGGCTGGTACGTGCGCTTCGACAAGGGGGCGATGCTCCGAGGAGGACTGCGGTCCGACTGTGGGGAGGGCCGCGCGCATAACCCAGTGTGCGCGATCGAGTCAATGAGGCCCAATGGCCTGATCGACGTGGAGTCGACGCCGGGGCCGCACGTTTTTGATCCCCAACCGGCCGCGGGAAGTCGTACAACACGCCCACCGCCCCCGTACCACAAGACCGGTGGTTTCCCCCCCCGAGGTCGCCTCGCGTGTCGGCTTCTCCCGAGCAGTCGCCCGTGCCTGCAACTGCTGATGAACTCTGGGAAAAGACGCTTGCCTTGCTTCGCGAGGATGGCAAGTCCTACGCGCTCACCTGGCTCGACCGGATGCAGGCGCTCGAGGTGCGCGACGGCGCGCTGATCCTCGGCGTCCCGGACCGCTTCTTCCGCGACTGGGTGGACGATCACTATCGCCCGCTCCTCGAGGATGCCATCTCCCGGGTGCACGGCGGGGCGATGGGAATCGGCTACGAGGTCGTGGGCACGGCGACAGCGGATGCCAACCTCCCCGCGACCGCGCCTGGACGCGGAACGAGCTCGGCGCCCCGCCCACCGCGGCTCAACGAGCGGTTCACCTTCGTGAACTACGTGGTGGCCGAGAGCAACCAGCTCCCCGCCGCAGCGGCCGCCGCCGTCGCCGAGAGCCCGGGTCGGGCCTACAACCCGCTCTTCATCTACGGAGGGACGGGCCTCGGCAAGACGCACCTGCTCCACGCGGTGGGCAACGCGATCTTCACCAAGAATCCCGGGGCGCGGATCGTCTACCTCTCCAGCGAGGAGTTCACCAACGAGTTCGTGGAGAGCGTCCGCGACCACAAGATGACGGACTTCCGCCGCAAGTTCCGCGACGAGTGCGACGTCCTGCTGATCGACGACATCCAGTTCCTCGGCAAGCGCGAGGAGACGCAGAAGGAATTTTTCTACACCTTCAACGCCCTGCACGAGATGTCGAAGGCCATCGTGCTCACCTCCGACGCGGTGCCCGCAGAGATCCCCGGCCTCGAGGACCGGCTGAGGAGCCGGTTCACGATGGGGTTGATCACCGACATCCAGGAGCCGAACTACGAGACCCGGGTGGCGATCCTCAAGAAGAAGGCCGAAGCGGACGGGTTCGAGCTGCCAGACAACGTCTGCCACTTCATCGCCAAGCACGTGCAGAAGAACGTGCGTGAGCTCGAGGGCGCGCTGATCAAGATCTCCGCGGTGCACAGCCTCACCGGGCAGCCGGTCACCGAGGAGTTCGCCGCGCAGGTGCTGCGGGACATCCTCCCGGCGCAGCGGCCGATCGACATCGACCACATCCAGCGCGAGACGGCGCGGTACTACAAGGTGGCGGTCGAGGAGCTCCGGGCGGACCGCCGGACCAAGCAGCTGGCCCACGCGCGTCAGGTGGCGATGTACCTCGCCCGGAAGCTGACCCGGAGCTCGTTCCCGGAGATCGCCGCGCGGTTCAACAAGGACCACTCCACCGTCATCTCCTCGGTGCGAAAGGTCGAGCGGCAGCGGGAGATCGACGCCAGCATCCGCAAGGAGCTGGACGAGTTGGAGAGCAAGCTCGGGCCGGGTTGAGCCGTCCAGGCCCCCCCCGGGTTTTCCACCGCGCCCCACAATGTGGAGATGTTGGTGGTTTCCGGTGCAGGGCCTGTCGCCCGGCTGTGGTCAGGCCCGTCACCAGGGCCATGTTGTCTGGAACTTGTGGAGAGAGACTGTTCGAGTCTGGTGTCGAGAAACCCGTGGGTGAGCTGGGATCTGGAGTGGTCACGGGTGTGGAGAGTCCACGTCCGCGGGGCAACGGCTGGGTGACACCGTGGACAACTCCGGCGCTTCTCCACAGGGAGGGAATGCGGAATCAGGAGCGACCCCAGGAGCTTACGACTGTCTCAACAAATCTGGGGGACCGGCTTCCACCACCCCATAGATCCATGATCAAACTCTACTGAAGCCACAGCCGTTGCCGGCCCGACCGACGCTGCCGCGGACGATCAGTGAGACGCCGATGGCTCGGCACTTCCCACCAGCGCAGGGCCGATCACACCCGCATCGACGGGCTTCGGAGCGGTGGAGCTGAATGCCACCAGGTAGCGCTCCATCAGCACCCGCTCGTGCTCCGGGATCTTGATCTTCTTCTCCCGCTGCATCCGCGCGAGCAGGCCCGGCCACTGGTCTCCCCGGTACTCGGCTGGCCCGTGCACCGGATGACAGCTGCTGCAGCGTTGGACGTACGCCGCCCGCCCGGCCTGCATCTCCGCGAGGCTCAGTCCCGGGTCCACCGACTGGATGCGCTCCACGTCCAGCAGCGTGGGCTGAGGGACGAATCCAGCGTGCGCGCAGGCCACGACCAGCACCGTGCCGAGCACGACGGAGGCGAGGGCGAGACGGTGGGCCATGCGGGATCAGCCCATACTGAGAACGAGTCGCAAAATCAATCTTCCCCTGGTCCCCTCGAGTCCTTCCAGGAGCTTGCATTGGGCTGGACCTGGGGAAATGGCCTTCCTGGCGCTCTGGCTTCGGCGCTGCCCCCAGCGCTCGACACGTTTGACGCACCTGCCGCTGCGGGCTACACGTCGCGCGCGGGCGGAGTCGCGATGTCTCCTCCGCAGGAGACGATGGGCACATGGAATTCCGCATCGCTGCGGAGGAGCTGAAGCGAGCGCTGTACCGGGCCCAGGGGATCGTGGAGCGCAAGACCACGATGCCAATCCTCTCCAACGTGCTCGTCAATGCGACGAAGACGGGCGTGCAGATCACTGCCTTTGACCTGGACGTGGGCATCGTCAGCGAGCACCCCGCCGAGGTCACCAAGCAAGGCAGCCTCACCCTCTCGGCCAAGACGCTCTTCGACATCGTCCAGAACCTGCCCGAGCCGCAGGTCACGGTGCGCAAGCTTCCCAACCAGTACGCCGAGCTGCAGAGCGGCAGCGCGCACTTCAAGATCGTCGGGATGTCCCCCGAGGAGTACCCGAAGCTCCCCAAGGAGGAGAACGCACATCTGGTCACGGTGCCCGGGCCGGTTCTGCTGGAGATGATCCGCAAGACGTCGTTCGCCATCTCCACCGACGAGACCCGCTACATCCTCAACGGCGTCTTCTTCGAGCCGCGAGAGGGCGGGAAGGTCCGGATGGTGGCCACCGACGGGCATCGGCTGGCCCTGGTCGAACGCGAGCTGTCCGGGGAGTTCAAGCTCAAGAGTGGGGTCATCATCCCCCGCAAGGGGCTGCACGAGCTCCGCCGGCTGCTCGACGAGGCCCCGGATGCCGAGTGCGCCCTGGGCTTTGCCGAGAACTCGGCGCTGTTCAAGAAGCCCGGCCTCACCATGGTGATGCGCCTCATCGACGGGCAGTTCCCCGAGTACCAGCGGGTCATCCCCAAGGAGGGTGAGCGCAAGGTGAAGATCCCTCGCGTCCGCTTCACCGAGGCGTTGAAGCGGATCGCCCTCCTCAGCGTCGACAAGTCGAACGCGGTGAAGATCGGCCTGACCTCGAACCAGCTGCGGATCAGCTCGCAGAACCCGGACCTCGGTGAGGCCAAGGACGACCTCGAGGTCCAGTACGACGGGGGCGACATCGCCATCGGCTTCAATGCCCGCTACCTGACCGACGTTCTCGCCGTGCTCGAGGGGGACGAGGTCTCTTTCGAGCTGGGTGACGATCACAGCCCGGGCGTCCTGCACGCTCCGGGCGATCGCAGCTACACCGCGGTGGTCATGCCGATGCGGGTGTAGTGCTCCTCGAGCGTCTCCAAGTCGCCGACTTTCGGAATCTCCGTGCGGTCTCCATCCGGCCGTCGCCCCACGCGAACGTGGTGGTGGGGAGCAACGGACAGGGAAAGACCAGCCTGCTGGAGGCGATCTACTTCCTCTGCACCCTGAGGCCGCTGCGGGCCAATCGCCTCTCGGAGCTGGTGCGCTTCGGGACCGAGCAGGCCACGGTCAGCGGCCGCTTCACCCTCGGGGGCGCCGAGCGGGACATCGCCGTCGAGGTCGCCGCCGGCGTCAGGCAGGCCTTCGTGGACGGGAAGAAGGCAGCGAAGCTCGAGGACTACTTCGGCGGGATGAGCGTGGTGGCATTCACCCCCGACGACCTGGCGGTGGTGAAGGGCGGCCCGGAGGTGCGTCGGGCATTCCTCGACCGCGCCGTCTTCAACCGCTTCCCCGCTTACCTGAGAGAGCACCGCGCCTACCATCGCGCGCTCAAGAGCCGGAACCGGCTGCTCAAGGAGCACGCCGCGGCAAGCTACGTCGAGGCGTACGACGAGACGCTGGCCAGCACTGGCGCGCGGGTCCTCGTCCGGCGGCGGGCGTTCCTGGAGGAGCTGGGACCGCGAGCGGTCTCGGCGGTGCGCGCCATCTCCCAGCTGCCCGAGGTGGGAGTGGGCTACACCGCGCTCCACCTCGGAGCCCACCATCCGCAGACCGAGGAAGGGCTGGAGGCGGCGCTCCGGCACGCGCTCGCCGAGCGGCTCCCTCGCGACCGCGAGCGGGGCTTCACCTCGGTCGGCCCACATGCCGACGATCTCCAGCTCACGCTCGGAGGGCGGAGTGCCCGGGCGTACGCCTCGCAGGGACAGGGACGGGCCCTCGTCCTCGGGTGGAAGATTGCCGAGATCGAGAACGTCCGGGACGCCTTCGGGAGGCCACCCCTGCTGCTGCTGGATGACGTCTCGAGCGAGCTCGACCCGGAGCGCAACGCATTCCTGATGCACACCGTGGCCGAGAGCCGGGCCCAGGTGCTGCTCACGACCACCGATGCCTCGCTGGTCGCCCGCGCCGCGGGGCCGGACACCCTCTGGCTTCGTGTCGACTCCGGGTCGGTGACGGAGGATGCTCACCTCCGCCCGGCACGCACCGCATGACGCCCAGGTTCTTTCCTTACCGGCCGACCAGGCTTCGGGTCCTTCTCGCGCTGTTCGCGGTCACCGCCGCTGCGCTCGGTACGGCGGCCCTGGTCCGCGCGGGCACCGGCCGCCCCACGGCGTCGGCACGGGCTGTCGCCGCGCTCGCGCTGAGCGGGGCGTTCGGATGGCTGGCCTGGCGGCTCCGGCCTCGCCACGGCTTCGGGGTCCGGGTGGATCTCGCCGGCGCCGAGCTGGCCAGAGCGCTCGACGGGAGGCCCGAGCGTGTGCTCTGGCCGCAGATCAAGACCGTCGAGCAGGTGGGCCGCTGGGCGCCACGCTGGGTCCTCACCTTGACCGACGGCACGCGCCGCGAGCTGCCCCGAGCCCTCTTCTCGGACCCCTCGGTGTTCGCCGATCTGGGGCGCGTTCTGAGCCGTCCGGCGAGCGCGTCGCGGGCCGACGCCTGAGGGTCTCCGACGCCCGTTTTCGGAGGGGCATCCGAGGCCGAATTCCCGTGCCAGGTCAGGCACTTGGGGCACTGACACAGGCTTGTCGGCGTGGGGGGTGCGTGTTAGGAAAGACAGGCAGAAATCCCTTGAACGGCACCACCAAACACGAACCCGCTGCCCAGGCCGCGGTCGGGACCTCCGTGCCCGAGTACGGCGCCTCTTCCATCACCGTCCTCGAGGGTCTGGAGGCCGTCCGCAAGCGCCCCGGCATGTACATCGGGGACACCAACACCTACGGCCTGCACCACCTGGTCTACGAGGTGGTGGACAACAGCGTCGACGAGGCCCTGGCAAAGGCCGCGACCGAGATCGTGGTCACCATCCACGTCGACGGGAGCGTCAGCGTCAAGGACGACGGTCGCGGCATCCCCGTTGGCCCGCATCCCACCGTGCGCGGGATGGACACGGTCGACGTGGTGATGACCAAGCTCCACGCCGGCGGCAAGTTCGAGCACAGCGCCTACAAGGTGTCCGGAGGCCTCCACGGGGTGGGGGTGAGCTGCGTCAACGCGCTGAGTGAGTGGCTCAAGCTGGAGATCTCCCGGAATGGCAAGGTCTACGAGCAGAAGTACGCCCGGGGGGTTCCCCAGCAGCAGGTCACCGAGATCGGCACCACCGACAAGCGCGGCACCACGGTGTGGTTCAAGCCCGATCCCACCATCTTCGAGACCACCGATTTCCAGTTCGACACCCTCAGCCAGCGGCTGCGCGAGCTGGCGTTCCTGAACGCCGGTCTGAAGATCAGCATCACCGACGAGCGCACCCAGAAGAGTCACAACTTCGAGTTCCAGGGGGGCATCGTCAGCTTCGTCGAGTTCATCAACAAGTCGAAGGAGACCCTCCACTCGCCGGTCTTCTTCAGGGCGGAGAAGGACGGCGTCGCGCTGGAGATCGCGATGCAATGGAACGATGCGTACGACGAGCGCATCTACACCTTCGCCAACGCCATCAACACCCAGGAGGGCGGGAGCCACCTGGTCGGTTTCAAGAGCGCGCTGACCCGGACCATCAACGGCTACGCCGAGCGCGGCGGACTGTGGAAGGACCTGAAGGAGACGCCGACCGGCGATGACGCCCGCGAGGGTCTCGCCGCGGTCATCTCGATCAAGCTCCCCAATCCACAGTTCGAGGGGCAGACCAAGACCAAGCTCGGAAACTCCGAGGTGAAGGGGCTGGTCGAGCAGATGGTGAACGAGCAGCTGCTCACCTGGCTCGAGGAGAACCCCACCGGGGCGAAGAAGATCGTCGCCAAGATCGGCGACGCCACCCGGGCTCGCATCGCCGCCCGCAAGGCGCGGGAGACGGTGCGCCGCAAGGGCGTGCTCGACGGCATGTCGCTGCCAGGCAAGCTGGCCGACTGCCAGAGCAAGGACCCGAGCGAGAGCGAGCTGTACATCGTCGAGGGCGACTCGGCCGGTGGCTCGGCCAAGCAGGGGCGTGACCGGCGCAACCAGGCCATCCTCCCGCTGCGGGGGAAGATCCTGAACGTGGAGAAGACCCGCTTCGAGAAGATGCTCACCTCCCAGGAGATCGTGGCGCTGATCACCGCCCTGGGGACCGGCATCGGCAAGGAGGACTACGACCCGGAGAAGTGCCGCTACCACCGGATCATCCTCATGACCGACGCGGACGTGGATGGAAGCCACATCCGCACCCTGCTGCTGACCTTCTTCTACCGGCAGATGCAGGAGCTCATCACCCGGGGCTACCTCTTCGTGGCCCAGCCGCCGCTGTACAAGGTCACCCGGGGGAAGAAGGAGCTGTTCCTCAAGGACCAGCGCGCGCTCGACGAGCACCTGATGCGCATCGGGGTGGACCGCTGTGCGGTGGTGCCTTCCGAGCCGGACGGCATCCCCGAGATCCGGGGCAACGACCTCCGCGGCCTCCTCGAGGCGATCCGCCAGTACGAGGAGCGGCTGGGGAAGCTCGCCCGCCGGCGAGACCCACGCATCCTCGATGCGCTGGTGCAGGCGGCGCGGGTGGACGAGCACACCCTGCTCGACATGGATCGCCTCGTGGCCGAGGTCGAGAAGATGCACGCCTGGCTGAAGGACCGATACCCCGAGGTCCTCGCCCAGCTGAAGTCGTTCCGCAAGGACGATCCCGAGCACCAGGCGAAGAAGCTGGTCTTCCGCACCGAGGTGAACGGCAGCCCGAAGGAGACGGTGCTCGACCACGCGTTTCTCTCCAGCCCCGAGTACGCCGAGCTGCTCCACCTCCGGCGCAGCTTCGACATGCTCGGGCCGGCACCCTGGACGGTGAAGCTCGAGGAGGGTGAGCGGGTGGCCCTCCGGGTCCAGGACGTCCTGGCGGCCGTGCTCGCCGACGCCTCGCGCGGCCTGTCCATCCAGCGCTTCAAGGGCCTCGGCGAGATGAACCCCGAGCAGCTCTGGGAAACGACCATGAATCCGGATTCGCGGACCCTGCTCCAAGTCCGGGTCGAGGATGCAGTGGAGTCGGACGAGATCTTCAGCCTGCTCATGGGCGAGGCGGTCGAACCCCGCCGCGAGTTCATCGAGAAGAACGCCCTCGACGTGCAGAACCTGGACATCTGAAGAAGCCCAAGCCTTTCAACAATCCCTTCCAGGGCTTGAAGCTCCCAGAGGCACAACAGTCCCCGCGACCGTCGCCGCCTCCTCGGACGCCGAAGACCCCTGGCCCCCGCGAGGCCGACGAGGCCGCCCAGTTCCTCGCCGCGGTGGGTGAGGTGCAGCCGGTGAAGCAGGGCGCGCACCGGGTCGAGCCGGCGAAGAGGTCCGCGCTTCCGCCACGGACGGACGAGGACGCCGAGGTGCTCGCGCAGCTCTCCGAGCTGGTCACCGGGGCCGCCCCGTTCGACCTCTCGGACTCGGACGAGTTCATCGAGGGCCATCTGCCCTCCCTGGATCCGCGACTGCTCCGGAAGCTCCGGGCGGGGGAGATGGCCCTCCAGGGGCACGTGGACCTCCACGGGCTCACCCGCGAGGAGGCGAGGTCCGCGCTGGAGCGGTTCCTGTTCGCCTCCCGGCAGGCCGGGAAGCGCTGCCTGCTCGTGGTGCACGGGCGCGGGCGACACAGCAAGGACCAGATTCCGGTCTTGAAGACCAGCGTTCAGCTCTGGCTGACCCGGGGACGGATTGCTCGCTGGGTGATGGCCTTCAGCACCGCGCGCCCCCACGACGGTGGGGCGGGCGCGGTCTACGTGCTGCTCCGACGGTAACAGACCGGGCCCTTGCTCGGTTTGGTTGGGACGGGCCGGAGAAGCCCTTATGCTCCCCGAAGGGGTCGTGGAACGTACTGGGGCGTCGTCTAACGGCAGGACGTCAGACTTTGGATCTGACTATCAAGGTTCGAATCCTTGCGCCCCAGCCTCGCAGCCTTGCGTAGGAGGGTCTGTCCGTGGGTCCCCGAGTGCTTCAGCTGGTCGCCATCGGAAACGCCCCGCTGACACTCCTGCGGGAGCTCGAGGCCCCCCTCGCCACCCAGCTCGGGCTCACGGTGGGCTACGGGAAGCCGGCCCTGGCCTCGCCTGCCTACGCCTTCAACAAGGATCGAAACCAGTACCACTCCAACGCGATCATGCGGAGGCTGGTCCCGCTCCTCGACCGGGAAGGGACAGTGCTCGGGGTGACCGACGTGGATCTCTTCGTCCCGGACAGCCCCTTCGTCTTCGGCGAGGCCGATCGCGAGTCCCGGGTGGCCATCCTCAGCGTCGCTCGACTGCGGCAGGGTGCGGACGACGCCACCTTCCGGCGGCGGGTGCAGATCCAGGGGTTGCACCAGGCGGGACACCTGGTGGGCCTGAGCTACTGCGAGGACGCGCGCTGCGCGATGTTCGCTGCGACCTCGCTGGCGGACGTGGACCGCCAGCAGGCGTCGCTCTGCCACATCTGCCGCAACGAGCTGGTGAAGCTCGGGCGCTGAGCGACACTTCCCCACGTCGGATGCGACCGCAGGCCCAGTGACGAGCGGCCGCCAGGTCGGTGACAATCGGAGGCGTCCCGTCGATGTCTCCCCGGCTCCGTCGCTGCGCAGTCTGTCTCCTCCTCCTCTCGCTTCCCGCCGTGGGTGCTCCACCTCGTGAGGACCGGCGCGCGGCGAGGATCCGCGCCTCGAGCTCCCGGCCCGAGCCGACCGTGGTGCAGCCGTCCGAGGCGGAACCCATCGCCGCGGCGGCCGCGGACGCCGGCGGTGTCGACCTCGCCGGCTTCCTGGGGCTGCTCGCCGCGCTGGCGTCGACGTTCGTCTACGCCCGGGGCCGCCGTCTCTCGGCCGAGCGGAGTGCGGCGCCGCCGCCGGCGGGCCTCCTCCCGCCGGAGCGGCGGTCCCAGTAGGTCAGGGCAGCCGCCGCCAAGGCCCGGGTCATGGTGTCGTCA
>DATIWB010000018.1:0-16121 GCA_035519675.1 Myxococcaceae bacterium | reverse complement strand
TGACCTGCCCCCGGAAAACTGGACCAGCCGAAGCGGGAATCCTCCAATGATGGTCCGGAGGACGGGATGGGAAGGAAGTCGCAGTTCACGCAGGAGCAGATCATCCGAGCGCTCCAGGAGGTCGACGCCGGAGCGAAGCCGGAAGAGGTCTGCCGTCGGCTCGGTGTCTCCGACACGACCTTCTACCGCTGGAAGTCGAAGTACGGCGGGATGGACGTCAGCGAGGCCAAGCGGCTGAAGGAGCTCGAGACCGAGAACGCCCGGCTGAAGAAGCTGGTCGCCGAGCAGGCGCTGGACCTGGAGGCGGTGCGATCGGTCCTGCGAAAAAAATGGTGAAGCCCTCGGCCCGTCGCCAAGCCGTGGGCTCCATCCAGGCGAGCTTCAGCTGGAGCGAGCGGCGAGCCTGCCGAGCGTTGGGATTCGCCACGAGCTTCATCGGAGAGCCTCCTCGCGGGGGCTCGAGCGTCCACCGAGACGGGTCCGCACGCCAGCCGCGAATTGTGAAGAATCCCGCGATGGCCCCTTAAGCGATCGCGGTCCGGAGCGCTCCGAGCGCCTGGTCCACTTCCGCCTCGGAGTTGAAGATGCCGGCAGAGAGACGGGCGTAGCTGTTCGCGTAGGGGCTGGTGCTGGCGACGACCTTCTTCGCCAGGAGCGCCTTCACCACGTCCTGCGGCTTCTTGCCGTCGACCTCGAAGCAGCAGATGCCGGCGGACATCGCGGCGGCGCGCGGGGTGTGGAGCCGGACGCCACGGATGCCGGCCAGCCCGTCCTTGATGCGGCCGTTGAGCTCTGCGACGCGCGTCGCAACGCGGGCGCGACCGATGGACCGGTGCATCTTGAAGGCGGCGACGGTGGCCCACTGGTGCTCGTAGGCCTGGAAGCCCCCGGGGGTCATCCGCCGGGCGGTGGTGGGGCCCTTGACGGGACGGCTGTGGATCCAGGCGTCGTAGGGTTCTTCCTCCGAGAAGGTGGGGATGACCGGCCGGAGCCGGGCCCAGGCGTCGGGACGGGCCCAGATGAGGCCAGTGCCGCGGGGACCGTACATCCACTTGTGTGTCCCGGCGCAGAAGAAGTCGGCACCCATCTCGGCGATCGTCTCGTCCACGCATCCGATGCCATGAACGCCGTCGACCACCAGGACGATGCGGTCCTGCGGGTCGCGGCTCCGGTTGAGCTCGGCGAGCGCCCCGGAGATGGCGCGGATGGGCAGCCGGATGCCGGATTGCGAGTGGACCCAGGTGACGCCCACCACCCGGGTGGTGAGCTTCACGCCGGCCCGGACGCGGCCGACGATCTCGTCGACCGTGGCCTTCGCGGGATCGGCGAAGAGGGGAATCTTCCGGAAGGTGGCTCCGGTGCGCTGGGCCGCGTACTCGATCGACAGGTGGTGCGAGGTGTGGTCGTGCTCGGTGGTGAGAATTTCCTGCCCGGGCTTGAGCGGAAGCCCGTGGTACACGAGGGCGAGGCTGGTGGTGGTGTTCTGGGTGAGGCAGACCTCCTCCGGCCTTCCGCCCAGGTACGCCGCGGCGGCCTCGCGCACCCGGCTCTGGACGTTCCTCGTCTCTTCCTCGAACAGGCCGCCGTCGACGACCAGGAACGGGTTCTCGTCGATGGCCTTCCGCCAGGACTCGATGGCGTCGCGGACCGGGGCAGGGTGCGAGGCGATGAAGAAGCCCGCGAAGTGGAGGTACTCGGGGGAGAGGCGGAAGAGGCCGCGGACCTTGGCCCAGTCGTCGAGCGCCGGGGTGGGGGGCGTGGCGGCCTCGAGCGCGGCGAGAAGGCGACCGGGGACGACGAGGGCGCCGGCGGCGGCGGCACCCTGGGCGGCGAGGAACGCACGGCGGGAGAGGGTCATCTCGGCTTCCGGGGGATCGCGGGCCGGAGAGCATACGCTGCCGACCCCACACTGTCTCACCTCTCCACGCCTGTCACCGTCGCCGGGGCGGGATGGCGCGCGCGTTGGGACGTGACGGGCCAACAACCCGTTCGTGCCCCGAAGGCCGTCCGTCATCGCTCCCTGTGCGATGCGGCCCGACTTCGGATCAGGGACGCACAGACACACCACCGGGGGCGCCTGCCCACGACAGTCCGCTCCTGCAAGCAACGCAACGAGATGGCCAGCTTCCTCGCCGAAGCGGCCGAGCGGGGCGGCCTCCCTCGCTTCGTGGAGCGCGACTTCACCCGGTACCTCGAGTGCGGAGTGCTGGCCCACGGCTTCGCGCGGCTGGCCTGTGCAGGCTGCCACGCCGAGGTGCTGGTCCCCTTCTCCTGCAAGTCACGTGGGGTGTGCCCCTCCTGCAATGCTCGCCGGGCGCATGACAGCGCCATCCACCTCGTGGAGCGCGTGCTTCCCCGGGCGCCCTACCGGCAGTGGACGCTGTCGTTCCCCATGCCGGTGCGCTTCTGCCTGGCCAGGGATGCCCGACTCCTCTCCGAGGTGCTGGGACTCTTCGTCCGGGCGCTCTTCACCTTCCAGCGCCGGACGGCGAGGCGGCTCGGGGTGGCCCGGCCGCTGACGGGCGCGGTGGCCTTCGTCCAGCGCTTCGGCTCGGCGCTGCAGCTGACGCCTCACTTCCACGTCCTCGTCCCCGAGGCCGTCTTCGAGGAGCTGGACGAGGGGGAGCTGCGCCTGCACCCTTTTCCTCGACCCACGGACGCGGAGGTGAAGACGCTCGCCGTCACCGTGGCCCGGCGCACCCTCGCGCTGCTGCGTGCGCGCGGGGTGCTCAACGAGGAGGCCGTGCCGGACGGAGCGCTCGATGTCCTGCAGCTCGAAGGGATCCAGGTGCCACGGAGTGGGCAGCGTCCTCCCGCCCGCCGGACGTTGCCGGGTGGTCGCCGGGATGCAGGGGGCACTGGTCCAGTTCGGCCAGGAGATGGCCGACGGGCTCGCGGCGGCGAGGCGAGTCTCCAGCAAGCCCTGAATCCCGCCCGGTGACCCCCAGGGGCGAGGCGATGGTCACCGGTCCATTCGTACCACCTTGCCCGTGAAGCGAACGCGCCGCTGCGCGCCCCACCACCGGCTGAGACCCTCCGCTCTCACCTGCGATTGCAGGAGGGAGGGTCACCTTGCTCGATGGAAGACTCTGCAGCTGGCGCCGCCGGCGACTGACAGCGCTGGCGCTCCTGCTCTTCGCCGGCCGGGCGGCTGCTCAGAGCAGCATCTCCGTGCTCACCGGAAACGTGGTGGACGCCAGCACGCACGGCCCGATCGCCGACGTCGTGGTGACCGCGACCTCACCCTCGCTGCAAGGCGAGCAGGTGGTGGTCACCGACGCGAGCGGGCTCTACCGGGTCCCCCAGCTGCCGCCGGGGACGTACACCCTGAGGTTCGAGAAGGAGAGCTATCGACCCTATGCGCGCACCGGAATCGACGTGGGTGCGGACCGGACGCTCCGGCTGAACGTCGAGCTGCTGCCCGAGACCGCCGGGACCGAGACCGTGACCGTGGTCGGAACGCCTCCGACGGTGGACGTCGGTTCGAGCACCGTCGGGACGACCATCACCTCCGACTTCGTTCGCAACGTCCCGATCAGCCGTCCGGGGCAATTCGGCAATGCCAACCGGAGCTTCGAGACGCTCGCCTCGGCCGCGCCGCAGGTGACGGCCGACGTCTACGGTCTGTCCATCAACGGAGGAACCTCGCCCGAGAACGTCTATCTCGTGGACGGCCTGGCGGTGAACAACACCGCCTACGGCGTGAACGGCAGCACGCTGACCAGCGAGTTCTTCGACGAGGTCAACGTCATCACCGGGGGCTACCTCCCGGAGTACGGCCGCGCGCTGGGTGGTGCGATCAGCGGCATCACCAAGAGCGGTGGAAACGAGTTTCACGGCTCCGTCTGGGGGACGTTCACTCCGGGTTCGCTCGCCGGTCCTGCGAAGGTGGCCCCGACCGGCGGGGCCACCCGGGCGACGGTCGACCTGACCAACCTCGGTGACTTCGGAGCGACCCTCGGTGGCTACATCCTCAAGGACAAGCTGTGGTTCTTCGCTGGCTTCCAGTACGCGGCGTCACGGTTCTCCTACGACCGGACCTACTTCGCGCTGGATGACAGCCGGGTGTTTCAGCAGATCCTGAACAGCGACGGATCGCCCGCCCACACCCGACGGTTCGCCGACGGGCACGGCTACAACTTCATCGCCAAGCTCACCTATCTGATCAGCTCGGACCACCGCGTCAGCGTGAGCTTCACCGGCACGCCGACCTGGGCTGGTGGCACGGGCAGCCTGAGCCTCAGCTCCGGAGGCCTGAACAACTCCGCCACCTCCCGCGCGATCCTCGCACCGGCCAACTGGGCGACCAACACCTTCAACGCCATCGGCATCCAGCAGAAGTTCGACACCTACGACGTCGTGGGTTCGCTCAACAGCTCCTTCCTGGACAAGCGACTCCTCCTCGACGTGCACCTCGGGTACCACTACCAGAAGGACGTCTCCACCGCGGCCGACGGGAGCGGAATCGGCGACATCGACGATCCCAGCAAGATCGCCGGCGTCCCCTTCAACCGCCAGCTGGCGAGCGAGAACATCCTCAACGTCGAGGATCAGGTCCCCGCCGCGGTCCGTGCCGCCTGCTCGGTGCCGATCGGGGGAACGCTCGGCCGCTGCAACGTCGGCATGGGCTATGGCGGAACGACCAACCTGCTCGGCGACAACTCGCAGGACGCCGTCCAGGCCCGCGCCACCCTGACCTACCTGGTGACGGCGCTCGGGCATCACGTGATCAAGGCCGGGGTGGACGAGCAGGCGATGACGTACCGCAACCGGTTCACCTACTCCGGTGGGGTCTCCTACAGCACGCTCGTCGGTGGCCAGCCCCCCATCGTCCTCGACGGCCGCCGCTTCGGTGATCAATCCAACGTCGACACGATCGTCGACAGTCCCGTCCGGGACGTCACCTCGAAGTCGAACATCTTCGGCTTCTTCGTGCAGGACAGCTGGAGCATCGCCGACAAGGTCACGCTGAACGTCGGCCTGCGCTGGGACTCGCTGCAGATGAAGGGCGGGGACGGGCTCACCCGGATCTCGCTCTCCGACCAGTGGAGCCCGCGCATCGGCGTGGTGTACGACCCCACCCAGCAGGGCCGCTCCAAGATCTACGCGAACTACGGGCGGTACTACGAGAACATCCCTCTCAACATCGCGAGCCGCTCGTTCTCGCCGCAGACGCAGATCCTCGGAATCGAGTACTGCCGAACCAACGTCGCGCTGCGCAAGGGGTGTGACAGGACGGTCCTGGCCGGCGGCGGAGCGAACGTTCCCGGAAATCCGAGCCAGCTCTGGTCCTTCTCCCAGCCGTCGGAGTACTCGCCGGTCGACCCGGAGCTGAAGTCCCCGTCCACCGACGAGTTCGTGGGCGGCGCCGAGTACGAGCTCTTCGCCAACGCGCGGATCGGCGCCTCGTACACCTACCGGAACCTGGTGCGCGCGGTGGAGGACATGTCGCTCACCAACGGCCTGAGCTTCTTCATCGGAAACCCGGGCTCGGGGATCGCCGCCGGGACCTTCCCGTCGCCGACGCGCACCTACCATGCGGTCACGGTCAACTTCACCAAGAGCTTCGCCGACCTCTGGCTGGCGCAGATCAGCTACACCTGGTCGAAGCTCACCGGGAACTACGACGGCCTGATCAACCCGCAGGGAAACAACCAGATCGATCCGAACAGCAACTCGACCTTCGATCTGCCGGTGCTGCTGAAGAATCAGGACGGGCCGCTGGCCGCCGACATCACCCACTTCATCAAGGTGTACCTGGCCAAGGAGTTCGCCATCACGCCGGTGTTCAGCACCACCCTCGGCGCTGCCTTCAACGCGAACTCCGGCCCACCCATCACCCCGCTGGGATACTTCGGCGGAGGCGGCTATCCGCTCTACGGGAACGGGCAGGCGTTCATCACCCAGCGTGGCTCGGCGGGGCGACTGCCGTGGGTCACCAGCCTGGACGCCCGGGTGACGTTGAACTACCGCCTGACGAAGGACAGCGTCGTCAGCGCCGGGGTCGAAGGCTTCAACCTCTTCAACTCTCAGCGGACGACGGTCATCAACCAGTTCTACACCACTGGCTCGGCGAACTCGGTCGGTACGATCGACGGAGCGACGCCGGACAAGATCCCCACGCAGTTCGGAGGAATCTGCCCGTACACCGGAGCCACGACGCTGGCCGACTGCCGAACCGCCCTGAAGAACGGCACGGGTCCGGTGGGCAACGGGTCGCTGCCGAAACCGGGGACCTATCCGAACGGAACCGGGTTCTACACGGTCCTCCCGGATCCGTCCGGACGGCCGAAGGTCGTCCAGATCAACCCCGCCTACGGAACCGCGACCGGATACCAGGCAGTGCGCCAGTTCCGGTTCACGCTCCGGGTGACCTTCTGATGAACGCGCTCAAGCGAGAGAGAGTCGGATCCATGCCTCGTGCTTCCCTCGTCCTGGCGCTCGGCGCCCTGATGGTGGTCTCCGTCCAGGGATGCGCGTCCGCCACGCTCCCCGAATGCGCCTTCCAGGTTCCCGGGTTCGGCGGTTACGCGGTCAAGATGACGCTGAAGACGCCGACCACTGGGTGTCCGGCCAGCATCGGAGACGTCTGGTACACCGAGGGGTACAGCAACGCGACGCTGTGGATCTGGAACTCGGGCAGCGACGACACGGTCAGCACCGTTCGCCCCGCGTCGGACCCGGCGTTCGGTCAGGGAACGTTCAAGAATCCGTTCCCGGATCCGGACGGGACTTGCACCATGGAGTCCATCACCCCGTTCGTGGTCCGGTCCACCACGCCGAACAGCGCTCCCAGCGGCACCTACACGGTGACCAATCTCCGGTCGCTCGGAGGCGCGGTGTACTCGCTCCAGGAGTTCGAGGCGGACGTGTCGTTCACCGGCGGGACCTGCACCGGTGGCCAGTACCTCGCCCAGGGCATGGCGCCACCCGTCCAGTGCACGGCCGACGCGGCGTCGGCCTGCGACCCCAGCGCGCAGCCCCCGAACGCGATCAACGCCGGGTTCAACCAGGGATGCGTGACGGACGGATGGGCGTTCTCGGCGGCCGTGGCCCAGAACAAGGCGAACGACCTCTACAACTGCTACACCGAGAGCGCCGGCTGCGTCAGCGGCATCGACGCAACGCACCCCGAGCTCACCCCTCAGCCGGACCCCGGGACGGGCCTGTGCTTCCTGAAGGCCGACTATCCCAGTTTCGGCAGCTATCAGCCGTGAGCTCCGATCCTCCAGAGCTGCTCCGGATGCTCCGGGCCCTGGCCGACCCCACCCGACTGCGAGTCGTCGAGTTGCTCGCCGGGTGGGTGGGGCCCCGGAGCGGTCCGGTTCGTGCCGGCGAGCTGGGCCTGTGCGCCCGCGACCTCGAGATGGTGATCGGGCTTCCACACGCCTTGCTCTCCCACCACCTCCGGACGCTGCGGAACGTCGGGCTGGTGGAGGTGGAACGGCGCGGACGCTGGGCGGTCCACCGGCTCTGCCAGGACCAGTTCGCCCAGGTGGGCGGAGCATTGCTGCAGCTCTCGGCTCCTCAGCGCCCCCGGATCGTCCCGGCGGAGTCCGCTCGTGGCTCGACTCTCACTGCGTCGCTCTCCGGATGACGGACGACGCCAGGCCCACCAGCTCGGAGCGGGTGCAGACCCCCACCTTCCGGTAGAGCCGCACCAGCTGATTCCGCACGGTGTACTCCGAGGTCCCGAGCGCCTCGGCGATGTCCTGATTCCGCAGCCCCCGGCAGAGGTACTCGAAGATCTCCGCCTCCCGGCGACTCAGCGCGGCGCCCACCGCCTCGGGGAGCTCCAGCGGATGGGCATCTCCCAGCGAGAGGAGAGGGGCGAGCAGACGGGCCAGATCCACCTCCGACTCGGAGAACACGGGCGTCTTGCGTCCGAGCAGGAGCCAGGCTCGGACCTGGCTCCCGCGCTCGAGCGGGATGACCAGCGCACCGGTCCCCGGCATGAGCTCGCCGCACAGGCGGGAGAAGAGCCGCGCCCCCTCGGCGGGACCGAGCGACTCGGCCTGCCGGTACTGCCCGGCCGCGTCCGGCGCCTGCGAGGTCCACCGTGCTCGAAGCCGCCGGTTGGCCTGCTCGGACAGCCCGAGGGTCACCGGCTCGATCCCCGGCGGAACCGGGGGGGCGGAGTGGAACACCCCCAGCTCGTGGGGGATCACCGAAGACAGGCGCTGCAGGACCTGGTGCCTGAACTCACCCCGGGAGCGTGCTGCGAGGGCCAGGTCCGACAACTCGGAGAAGACGGACGTGTGGTGATGCATGCCGGCGAGCCTCGACCGAAATCTCCCCCTGTCCCGGACGGTACCGGGGAGCTCACGGGTCGGTGGCCGCGAGGGACAGGCGACCTCAGGGCGGGGCGAACGCCGGGGCGGCGTTCACCCCTTCCAGCCGGCGCTCGCCCCGTTGTCCCCGAGGGCCAGCGCGGAAGAGACTCTGGTCTTCCCCGGGTGACGACGAGGATGCTCCCAAGGTTCCGGAGATCGAAGGTCCTGGGCACCGCGGTGGTGCTCGGCGCGGCGACCCTGGTCGCCCTGGAGCTGACCACCTTCAACGTTCTCTCCGGGCCAGCGGCCGACGGTGTCCACTTCCTCGAGACCTTCCAGCGCTACCTCGCGGTCTTCCTTCTCTGGGCATGCCTGGTGCCGCTCGTCGGCGCGCTCGCGCGGCGCTTCCCGCTCGATGCCCCACCTCGACTTCGCAACGCACTGATCCACTTCGTGGTCGGGATCGCCGTCATCTTCGTGGTGATCCTCGGGTGGGTGCTGACCGCCTTCCACGTCTTCCGGATGTACGATCAGCCGACCTGGACGGCGGCGTTCCACCACGCCTGGCCCCGGTACTTCCCGTTCGACCTGACCATCTACGCCTTCATCCTTCTCGGCTGGAACGCCTTCCACTGGTACGCCCGGTACCAGGAACGGGAGCTCCGCACCGCGCAGCTGGAGGCCAGCCTCCAGGAGGCCAAGCTCGAGGCACTGCGGTCGCAGCTGAATCCGCACTTCCTCTTCAACGCCCTGAACTCGGTCTCGGCCCTCATGCATCGGGACGTGGACGCGGCCGACGCCATGCTCGCCCGGATCGGCGAGCTCCTGCGCCTGACGCTCGCCTCCGACGGGAGCCAGGAAATCCGACTGGGCGAGGAGCTGGAGCTGCTCGATCGGTATCTGGACGTCGAGAGGATCCGCTTCGCCGAACGCCTGGCGGTGGTGATGGACGTCGCGCCCGCGACGCTCGAGGCGCGTCTGCCCGCCTTCTCGCTCCAGCCGCTGGTGGAGAACGCCATCCACCACGGGGTGGCTTCCCGGGACCAGGGGGGGCGAGTGACCATCGTCGCCCGCCGGATCGACGGCCGGCTCCAGCTCCGGGTGGCCGATGACGGTCCGGGCCCCGGCGTCCTGCCTCCGCGCGAGGGGGTGGGGCTCCGCAACACCCGGGCCCGGCTTCACCAGCTCTACGGCGAGTCGCAGGAGCTGCAGCTCCGGCAGCCCCCCGGCGGAGGATGCGAGGTCACCGTCGAGTTGCCCTGGAGGACGTGATGGCGCCCCTGCGGACGGTCGTGGTGGAGGACGAGCGGCTCGCCCGTCGAAAGCTGGTCATGCTCCTCTCGACCGAACCCGGGATCCAGCTGGTCGGCGAGTGCGCCACCGCCGAGGAGGCGGTGGAGACGATCCGGTCCGAGCGGCCGGATCTGCTGTTCCTCGACATCCAGCTACCGACCATGGACGGCTTCGAGGTGCTCCAGCTGGCCGGACTGGAGAACGTCGGCCAGGTGGTGGTGGTGACGGCGCACGATCGGTATGCGCTCAAGGCGTTCGATGTCGCCGCGATCGACTACCTCCTCAAGCCGTTCGACCGGACTCGCCTCCGCCAGGCCATCGCCCGCGTCGAGGGACGAGGAACGGCGGATCTCCACGCCCGGCTGCTGGCGCTCGCCGAGCGGCTCGGGGCCGGCTCGGAGCGGCTCCGTCGGCTGGTCATCCGGGAGGGAGAGCGGGTCCGCTTCCTCGACGTCGCGGACGTCGACTGGTTCGAGAGCGCCGACAACTACGTCAAGGTGCACCTCGGCAAGGCAGAGCACCTGGTGCGGACCACGCTCCAGACCCTGGAGAGCCGGCTCGAGCCGTCCAGGTTCATGCGGATCCATCGCAGACTCATCGTCAACGCGGAGCGCATCCGGGAGGGACGGCTGGCGGTGAGCGGCGAGTACGAGGTCCTGCTCCAGGACGGTACGGTGCTTCCCGTCGGCCGCCGGTTCCGCGACCGTCTTCTCCTCGAGAACCTCGCGATCTGAGGGACTGGCGTTCGCCCGGGCGGAGAGCCGTTCGCCCCCGGTCGCCGGAGTTCGCGGCAGGCCGGCCTCTCGCCGAGCGCGATCCGGATAGCACGCCGGCGTGCGTCCAGCTGGAGCTGCATCGATGGAAACGGCAAGGCGTTTGGCCGTGGCGACGCTCCTCGTTGCCTCCGGAGACATCGCCTGGGCGATGCTCTGGGTGGCGCTCACCCGAGGGGCCGGGCCCAAACGCGTGCTCCAGTCGGTCGCCTCGGGTCTCCTGGGCCCTGCGGCGTTCACCGGTGGATGGGGGACGGCGATGCTCGGTCTCGCGCTCCACGTCTGCATCGCCCTCGGGTGGACGTCGCTGTTCGCGCTGGTCCGGCAGCGATCGTCGAGGCTGCGCACGGTCGTGACCCGTCCGAGGGGAGCGCTGGTGGTCGGCCTGGTGTACGGCGCCGTGGTCTGGCTGCTGATGGACGGGGTCGTGCTTCCGCTGAGCCGGGCCAGGGCGAGCTCGCCCGCCTCTCTCTGGTTCTGGCTGCAGCTGCTGATGCACCCGATCGTGGTCGGGCTTCCCATCGTCCTGGTGCTGGCGCGACCGGAGCCTTCCCGGCCCCGGGCGGCCGAGGGCTGAGGCGCAGAGCCAGGCGGGACCGGGGCTCCGGGCGTCAACTCCTGCGCCAATCTCGGGCGCACCGCACTCGGCTGGAGATCGCGCGGGATGCGGCGCGAGAGGTCTTGTCATGTTCGATGAGCTCGATGCTGTGCGCGACAACCATCGCGCAACCGGACTGACCGAGCGGGTGAAGTCCGCCCTCCGCGCGTTCGGCCCCGAGCATCAGCAGCTCACGCCGCAGCAACTCGCTGCGCTCGACCAGTTCCACGCCCGCGGGCTCGCGGCCACCTCGGAGCTCGCCACGCTGGCCGGAATCACGGCAGGGACGTCGGTCCTGGACGTTGGATCCGGCCTCGGCGGCCCCGCGCGATTTCTGGCTGCGACGTACGGCTGCCAGGTCACCGGCATCGATCTGAGCGATCAGTTCGTGGATGCCGCCCGCTACCTGACCGAGCGCACGGGACAGACCGACCGAGTTTCGTTTCAGACCGCAAGCGCGCTGGAGCTTCCATTCGAGGATGGCAGCTAATTCTTCTACTTCGGCTGCGCCCACGGGCCCTGACGTAGACGCTCATCAGATTTCGACGAACCGACCGTCCTCGGCCTCGCCAGCGCCACCGAACGTACCGGCCGGTGTGGTCTCCCCCTCATGCGACGCCGTCAGCACGAGCGGCCCGCGATGTGACAACAGCCTCGCGGACCACCTCGGACCCGTCGAAGTCGGGGAAGCCCTGGCCGAGGTTCACCGCGCCCGATCGGACGGCCAACGCGCTGAACTCGGAGAACACCGTGGGCTGGAGCGCCCCCATCCGTCCGGAGGCCTGAACGGACCTGGACGCTACCACCCGTCTCGACCGGGCAGAGCTGTCATCCAGAGAGGCTCGGGACGGAGGTGACGCGGCCCGGGCGTTGCGGGTGAGACGGCGCGGTTCATCGGGTCATCGGAGCGGCCGGATGCGCAGCCGCCGGAAGAAGATCTCTCCACCCTCGCTCTGGAGCTGCAGCGTGCCTCGCAGAAGCGGCGCTTCCGGCATTCCGGGCCAGGCCGAGGTGAAGCCCGAGCCACTGGCCGTCTCTTGGCCGTTGAGGAAGTGCGTCGCCATGCCGGCGGACACGACGATGCAGATCGAGTTCCACCCTGCTCGCTCCGGTGCATGAACGCGGGCTCCCGGCGCGAAGTTGATCGGTCCCAGGTTATCGAGCGCGCCTACGTCGCCTGGAGCGATCTGGTACTCCATCGACACGAGGAAGGCGCCGCTCCCGATGGGGTCTGCGAGCGCCGGTCCTCCCGCGTTCACCGCGCCCGGCGGACCATGCGAGAAGTACATCAGCCCGCTGTCGAAGGCGTCGAGCGGCGGGTAGACGTGCGTGCCCCACTTGAACTCCGCCTCGAGCTCGAAGTCGCCGTACTCCTCGGTGGAGACGAGTGAGCCCCAGACTTCCCCGCTGATGTGAATGGCGGGCTCTCCGTCCTCCATCAGCACCGAGTAGACGCGGTTCGGGTCGTTCTCGAATCCGAGGGGACCGGCATCGGGGCCGGGAACTCCGAGGTAGCGGCGCCAGCCGGTCAGATCGACGCCGTTGAAGAGCGGGCGCCAGCCTCCGTCGAGGACCTCGCCGCCGTCGACGTTCCCCGCGTCCTGCCCGTGGCTCTCAGGCGCGCACCCCGACGCGAGGAGACCTGCCACCGACAGCACGCACGTGGAAAGTGGCGAGAATCTCATGGCCACGCTGCAGTCTGCACGGCCCCGGAGGTGACCGCACGTCTTGACGGGCCAGGGTTCTTCGTCCACATGGTTCGTCCCGCCGCCATGGACCGTAGCGAACGCCTGCTCGATCTCGTGGCGCTGCTGCTCGATGCCCACGAGCCGGTGTCCTGGGCCGAGCTCAAGGAGAGCTTCCCCGAGGACTACGGGAGCTGCAGCGACGAGGCCACTGTTCGAGGATGCGCTTCACGGCTGGTAGCCCTCTGCTCACCAGGCGCCTGCTGAATCGCGATGCTGCCATGCTGAGATTCGCCGTCGCGACGCTCGCGGTCCTCGTCTTGGCGAGCTGCGCTCCGTCGATGGAGACGGTTCGACAGCAGCATTCCCAGGTGAGGTCCTGCTGTGCCTCGCTCTCCGGGCTCGGATACGTGAAGCTGGGCGCATCGGACGACCAGGCCTTCGAGCTCGGACAGAGCTCGCGCGCCTACGCCTTCGAGACGGGCCGCAGCTACTTCAGGGCACGCAAGATTCCATGGTCAAGGTGGGATCGAAGCGAAGGTGCGCCCGGGTCCCTGAAGGCTGGGACACACCGCTGCATCTCGCGTTGCGTCTGCTCGCGAAGCTGGCCCCGACGACTGGCCTGCTGGCGCTCCTCAGGGCGCCACCGAAGGTTGAGGAGCGGCGTCTGCCTCCAGGACGAGCGTCGACCGCGGTCCCTCATCCGCTCTCCGCCAGGAGGCGCTCGAGAAAGGCGGCCAGCTTCTCGGCGCCCTGCACGAGCTGTCGGCGCATCTCCAGGAGCTTCGACATCGACCTCGGGTGCGCGAGGGCCCGGAGGGCGACGGCAGCTCGGTGAATCCCGCCATCCCGGCCGACACAGAGCGCCAGGTAGCCGGGCAGCGCTTCGCCCGCGGTGTCCGAGATCGCGCGGATGACCGCGTAGGGCACGTTCGACGCCGCCGCCGCACGCGCCCACGCCGCGGACTCCATGTCGACCGCGACCGGCTCCTCGCCGGCAAGGGTCGCCAGCAGCGCGGCCTTCTCGCGTGGGTCGCACACCGGGCGGTCGACCGTCAGCAGCACGACCGCGCGCGCGCCCGCAACTCGCGCCCGGGAGAGGAGCCCGGGGTCTGGCGCCGGCGCCTCCGATGTGCCGTCGCGCACGCGCCGGGCCACGACGAGGTCGAGCGCCGAGAGCGCTGGCGAGAGCGCCCCGGCGATGCCGATGCCATAGAGCGTACTCGGCCTGAACTCGCTGCAGATCGCGGCGGCCACCCGGCCGGACTGCAGCGGACCATCGCCCGTCGCGGCGAAGACGGCCGGAACTCCCCCGAGCGACCCGCGCCGGACACCGCGCTCGCCGCTGCCCTCGAGACCGTGCGCCCTCCGCAGGATGGGCGCGAGCTCCTCCGGAAGCGCGGTGAGCACCGCGACCGGCGCGCCGCTAGCGCGCGGTGACATATCCGTTCTCGCGAAACCAGCGGACTGCCCGCAGGAGCGCCTCGTCGACCGGCGACTGCGGGAGCCCGAGCTCCGACACCGCCCTGCCCGCGTCGAAGAACATCCGGTGCGTCGACATGCGCACGCTCTCGAGCGACACCCGGGGCGGGCGGCCCGTCAGGTTCGCCAGGAGCGTCGAGGCGGCCGCCACCGCCAGAGGCACCGCGTGCGGCAGGCGCACCGTCGGGGCCGGCAGGCCGGTCAGCCGGGAAAGCGTGTCGAGGATCTCCTTCAGGGTCATGTTGCGGTTGCCGAGGATGTACCTCTCGCCGATCTTCCCGCGCTCCGCCGCGAGCAGATGGCCCTGGGCGACGTCCCGCACGTCCACCAGGTTCAATCCGGTGTCCACGTACGCCGGCAGTCGTCCGTTCAGGAAGTCCAGGATCATCTGCCCAGTGGGCGTCGGCTTGATGTCGAGCTCGCCCACCGGGGTCGAGGGGTTGACGATCACCAGCGGCAATCCCCGCCCCGCCCAGGCCTCGGCCGCGCGCTCGGCGTCGTACTTGCTCCGCTTGTAGCGCCCGACGACGTCCTTGCGCGCGACCGGGGTCGTCTCGTTCGCCGGTGAGCCATCCGCATTGAGGCCGAGCGCGCCGACGGAGCTGGTGTAGACCACCTTCGCCACGCCGGCCTCCGCCGCGGCGGCGAGCACGTTCTCCGTCCCGGCCACGTTGGTGGCGCCGAGATCCCGCGTGTCCTCCGCCCAGAGCCGGTAGTCCGCGGCGCAGTGATACAGGGTCGCCACACCGCCCAGGGCCCGGGCGACCGAGGGCCGGTCCCGGACGTCTCCGACGGCGATCTCGACCTTCAGCCCGTCGAGGTTGTCCCGCCGGCTACCGGGTCGGACCAGGCACCGGACCGCGCGACCCCGCGCCAGCAGCGCCCGGACCAGGTGCGCCCCGATGAAGCCCGTCCCCCCGGTCACGAGGTCCATGCCGCCTCGGCGGGGCTACGCAGCCAGGTTCCAGGCGATCATCCGCACGATGTCGCCAGGGTGCTTCGGCAGCTCCATCACCACCGAGGCCTCGAACCCGGAATGCATCGCGCAGTTCCGGCACATCGGGTCCTGGCGCGACTCCCAGTACGCCCAGTCGGTGCCGTCCCAGAACTCCTCGAAGGTCTGCGACCAGGTCTTGCCGATCAGATAGCACGGCCCTTTCCACCCCTTCGGGGTGTAGGTCACGGTCGACCAGGGCGAGCACCGGTACTCGCGCAGCCCCGCCGCGAACTCGAGGAACATCGGCGTCGAGGTGAGCTTGTGCTTCTTGGAGATCTCGAGGACCCGCCGGAACTTGGTGTGGATCTCGGACCTGGTGAGGAAGATGTCACGGTCGACCGACTCGTAGTGGTAGCCGGGCGAGACGAGCATCCCGTCGACTCCCAGGCCGGTCAGCAGATCGCACAGCTCCTCGACCTCCTCGACGCTGGTCTCCCTGAAGATGGTGGTGTTGGCCATGACGTGGTGCCCGAGCGCCAGGCCCTGCTTGACCATCTCGATCGCCTTGTCGAACACCCCCTGGCGATCGCAGACCCGGTCGTGGGTCTCGCGCATCCCGTCGAGGTGGACGTTGATGGAAAGCCGCGGGTTGGGCTTCGCCTTCTCGAAGAAGCGGTCGAGCAGGATCCCGTTCGTGCAGAGGTAGATATGCCGCTTGCGGCTCGCAGCCGCCTCGACCAGGGGAACCAGCTCCGGATAAATCGTCGGCTCACCCCCACAGATGGAGAGCACCGGCGCCCCGGACTCATCGAGAGCCTGAATGCACTGTTCGAGTGACAACCGGTTGCGGATGTCGCCCGTGTGCCGCTCGGGCGTGCATCCCAGGCAGGCCAAGTTACAGGTGTAGAGCGGCTCGAGCATGAGCACGACGGGAAAGCGCTTGTTACCTCTGACCTTATTCTTGATCTGCCACCGCATCATGTCGGTGGTGACGTGCAGCGGGAAACGCATCAGGACCCTACCCTCCCCCCAAGGAAGCCATTGACCATCTGGTCAGGGTCCTCTTAGCGGACAGTGCCG
>DATIWB010000017.1:0-8773 GCA_035519675.1 Myxococcaceae bacterium | reverse complement strand
TCCGGGGGAGGATGGTCGTGCTGCTGGGTCCGGAGGACTCCCCGGACACGCTTCGGGGCCCGGTGGAGGACACGCCCGAGGCCTTCGTGTCCGCCCTCTTCCAGCAAAGCAGCGAGCTGGTGCGGCTGCTCACGCCGTGCGTGGCCGAGGAGCGGGGGTGGGTCGCTGCGCTCCCCGCGCTCCGCACCGGACCCCGATGCGTCGAGGACCAGCACGCCGCCAGGGCCGAGGCCGCCATCCGGGAGCTCGAGTCCCGAGACGAGGCTGTCCATGCCTGAGGTGGAGGCTACCCGGGTCGCCGAGCGGGTGCTGGCGCTGGCGCGCGTTCCGTTCCTCGACGGTCTCCGGCCCGAGCAGCTGCCGATGCTGGCCCGGGCGGGGCGAGAGCAGGTGTTCCCCCGACGCACCGTCCTGGGCCGGGAGGGCGAGCGGATGATGTCCTTCCACGTTCCGCTCACCGGAAGGATGGCCCTGCTCCGTCAGGGGAACGAATGGGAACCGGCGGGGCCGATCGTGCGCCTGCTCATGCTCGGGCTGCTGGCGCGACGGGCGATGCCGGCCGAGCTCGTCGCGGAGGCAGGGACCGTGGCGTTCGTCCTCGACCTCGATGCACTGCAGGCCCTGCTGGACGAGAACGGGCGGCTCTCCCGCCACCTGCTCCGGGCGCTCGCCGTGGAGCTCCGGGCGGTCCAGCACGTGTGGGTCTGGACCCGGCGCGTCTCCGGCACGGCGCTGCCGACCGGCGGAGACCTGGTCTTGCGCATGCTCGTTCTCCGGGAGACGCTGGGGCTCGGCATCGACGGGATGGCCCTGGTGTCGCGTCTGGCCCGGTCGGCGCGCGAGCTCCACCTGGGTCCGGGAATGGCGGCTCCGCCCGTCTCCGAGCGCGGCGACGTCCTCGTCGTCAGCCGGGGACACCTCCGGCTGGACCTCGACGACGGAACGACATCGGACTTCGACGACGGTGCCGTGATCGGCCTCTCCGAGGCCGTGGCCAGCATGCCCTGCGAAGGACGGATGACGGCGCTGGTCCCGACCAGCGGGTTGCTCATCCCCTACTCGGAGCTCACCGAGGCCATCGCCGACGACGACCTGGTCTGCCTCGAGCTGATCCGCGCCTTCGCCAGCGAGCTGTGGGAACGCCTGGATCAGGGCTCTCCGGCGGCGGCCGCCGCCGCCGGGGGGGGGGCGATGATCCGGAAGTCCGTTCCACCGGGCGACCCCGGCGTCTATTCTTGGCACGGGTCCGGCGTGGGCCACCCCAATCACCATGAGATGGACCTCCCTCTTCCTCGCCGTGCTGACGAGCGCCGCGCGCGGCCAGAGCCTCGATCCCGTCGAAGCCCGCCCGACCAGCGATACTCCGCTGGTCGCCCAGCCGGCTGATTCAGAGCAGCCCGGCACCGCTCCTGCACCCACGGCACCCGCCGAACCGACGACCCCGGGTACCACCGGCGGTCCGCCCGCTCCCGCGCAGCCGCCCTGGCCCGCGCACGGCGTTCCTCCGGTCGGGACCTGGGACATCGTGGCGACGGGAGCGCTCGCCGCTGGCGCCCTCACCGTGCAGTTCGCCATTCCGTCGCCGACGGTCCCGAAGTGGACGGACCAGAACGGGTTCGACACCGGCATCCGCGACGCCCTCCGGGTGAGCGGCGAGAGCGGGCGTCAGGCCATGGCCACGACCAGTGACGTGCTGGTCTACGCGCTGATCGCCGCTCCTTTTCTCAATGCCACCCTGGTCGCCGGCGTGGAACACGAGCGCTGGGACGTGGCCTGGCGTCTGATGGTTCTCGATGCGGAGACCATCCTCGTGGCCACGACGATCACGCTCTCACTCCAGAAGATCACCGCGCGCGAGCGCCCGTTCGCAGCCGAGTGCCGGACTCACCCCGACCCCCAGTCCGCCGACTGCTCCCTGGGCGGGAAGTACTCGTCGTTCCCCAGCGGTCACACCACGGCCGCCTTCGCCGCGGTGGCCCTGGAGTGCTTTCACCACGGATACCTGGACACGTCCCACACCGGCTGGGGCGCCGCGGCCTGCCCGGTGACCGTCGTCGCCGCGATCGGCACCGGGATCCTGCGCATCGCCGCCGACCGGCACTGGGCCACGGACATCGTGGTCGGCGCGACCATCGGTGGGCTCGTTGGGTACGCCGTTCCTGCGCTGCATCTGCTCGGGAGCTCCCAGGAGCCCGGGGTGGTGGTCACCCCGACGATCTCCGGGTCCTCCCTCGGCCTGACGCTCGCTGGTCGGTTCTGACGCCGCGACCAGCGTGTCCATTGCGCCGGGCTGTGAGGGAAGCACCTTCCGTATCCAGGGTCGCGCCCTGGTGGAAGCGGGGGGCAACTCGGATGGATCCGGAGAGACCGTGTTCACGCCGACCCAGGACGGAAGGACGCTCCTGGTGCATCGGGTCATGCGGAGCAACAAGCTCGCCGCGGCAGTGGACTTCACCCTCGTCTACCATCGCCAGGACTGACGAACGCGAAGTCCTCAGGGTTCGGCGTGGGCGGCGGCGGGATTCGGGCTCGCGGGAGCCATACGCCGGAGCGTGTTCCGATCGACCTGGCGGAACCCGGCGGTCAGCGCAGGAACGTCTCGGCAGTATCTGCGGGAAGCTTCATCTGCGTCGCCGACCGCGGATCGGAGTTGAACTTCCCGAAGACGTCCGGAGCTTTCTTGAAGTGTTCCTCCAGGGCCCGCACGCGATGGACGTTGCTCGGGTGGTCGGACAGCAGCTCGGGGGCCTGGCCGATCTGTGCGTTCTGGAAATCGTTGAACAGCCAGACCAGCCCCCAGGGGTTGATGCCGGCGGCGGCGCAGATGTCGGCTCCGGTGTGGTCGTCCCCGGGTCGCTCCAGCCCGACCACCCGGGGCGAGTCCCCTCCGAGCAGGTGAATCCCGAGGGGTCCCCGCCCGGGGCGCCCGGTGGACACGTCCAGCACCCGCTGCTCGTTCCCGAGATCCGGGATCGCGAATCCGCGCCGATCCTCGTGGTCGATGACGTCGTTCGGGTCACCACCCCAGCGGCCGTCGTCCCTCACCGCCACAGGCGCCGGCGAGAAGGGATGCGCCCCCGCACACCCAGCGAGAAGCACGACTCCGATCGCCAGGAGGCCGAGGAGCAGGAGGCCCATCCCGGGCATCAGCAACAACCGATGGAGAAGCGTTCCACCGTCGAAGGACCAGCCGGGCAATGCCGCCTCCGGCTGCGCGCGCTGCTGCTCGCTCGAGCGCATAGGTGTGGTGAACTCAGCCCTCGGGAGGGGGATTGCCCTGCGGACGTTCCACTCCCACGACCCGAACGCGCCCCCCGTCCTTCGCAAGGTGGAGGCGCAGCGGTCCCTGTCCTGGCCGGCCAGTGACGAAGTCGATGACCTGGTAGCCCGGCTGCTCCCTGGAGAGCACCACGCACAGCTTGGCCGGCCCTGAACGGTCGACCGAGAGCTCGCCTGCGGTCTCCGGCGAGTACCAGGCCCGAACGACCGGGGCGGGACCGGCGCCGAGGCCCGCCTCCTCCGCGCGGTCGTGCACGCAGAGCGTGACCCCATCCTGGGCGAGCTCGGGATCGGTCAGCGACGAGACCCGGGTGAGGTAGCGCTCGAGGATCCGCTGGCGGCGCCCCTTCAGGATCCGCTTCAGCTCCGAGCGGGCAAGGGGCGCGCTGAGCCGGGCCTGATCCACCACCTGATCGATGGCGGCGTCGTCGATGCGGGCGATGATCCGCGCCATCCACGCCCCGTCCTGCTCCTCCATCGCCGCGAAGGCCACGTTGGGGTAACCGTCGCGCCACTCCTCGGCGACGAAATCGGTGTCGTTGAAGTAGCCGAAGATCTTCCCGGCTGGCCCGTACTTCGCGCGCTCCCAGGGCCGCTGGGGGATGCCAAAGGTGATGAAGTCGAGGCCGATCTGCCCGAGGTCGAGGTAGTAGGAGTAGCCCGTTCGCCGGGAGACCTCGTCGCTGTAGTGCAGGCCTCCCAGGGTGTCGCCCCAGTCGAGGACGTAGTGCTCCAGGTGCCCCTTGCCCTCGCTGGTGGTGATCCAGGTGTTGAGGGTGTTCTGCGAGCGCGCGTCATGGTGGTTGATCCACGCGGCCAGCAGCCGTGAGCCCCGAAGCTCGCGCCGGTCCTGGTGGTCAACCCGGTCATTGGGATCGTCGCGCCGGCGGTCGGTGTATTCCCAGGGGCCGTTGGGTGTGCCCGGGATGAACTCGCTGGCCAGGACGCGGTAGGTCCCGTTCTCCTCCTGCTTCGCGAGCTTGAGCAGGCTGTCGACCTTCTCGCGGGTGATGACCTTCGAAGGATTCTCTTCTGCCAGGTCGACGACCAGGTCGGTCGCCCGGAAATAGACGACCCGGTTGCAGGGCACCTGGAAGCCGGCCGCATAGTAGAGGCGGCTCCCGACCACGTCGCCCGCGGAGGGCCGCTCGAACTGATCCGGGTCGTCGAACTTGAGCACGTAGCGCTCCCCGGAAGCGGTCCTGATCACGAATCCCGGATTGGCGCCGTCCACCTTGGCCCCGACCACGGTCCACGGCAGCTCCTCCTCGGGTGGGGCCCGGCGACACGCGCCCCGGGCGATCTCCTCCGCGGACATCGGCTGTCGGCTGGCGCGGTTCACGTACCAGCTCGAGTCGGGGACCTCGTCGAGCGCGTTGACGTTGATCGCAGGGGTCGCCAGCTCGAGCAGGAAGGCGTGGCTCAGCTGCCGGAAGACGGTCTTGTCCGCAGCGTCCCACCCCAGCGCGAGGTACGACTCCTCGACCGGCCCGGGGAAGGGACGGCGGTCGTCGTCCCTCAGGACCACCGGTCGGGTGGAGAACTGGCGCGTCCCGGCGGCGCAGCCCACCACGCATTGCACCAGGACCAGGACCGCCCAGCGGGCCTTCCAGTGGTTGTGGATGCCTCGGCTAGAGACCATAGGTGACCCCGAAGGAGAAGCGGAAGGTCTTCAGCTCGAATCCCTCTCGGAACGGCTTGGTACCCACCCCGACGATGAACTGAAACGAGCTGTTGCCGAGATCCCGGGTCCGGATGCCGAGCTCGGCCGACCCCCGGAGCAGGTTGACGTCAAAGCCGCGCAGGTGCTTGTCGAAGACGTTCCCGACCGAGACCCCGGCGACGCCCTCGAGGTGGGCGAAGACTGGCCAGTTGTACGAGAGCTCCGCCGCCAGCGAGCTCCGGTCGCGCAGGGACCCATGGATGAAGCCGACGAACGGCTCGGTGCCTCCCAGGGTCACCAGATTGGTGAACGGCACCGGCTGATCCCCGAATGGATCGACGAAGTCCGCCCACACGCCCAGGCCGAGCACCCGGCCAGTGCCGGTCATGTCCCAGAAGCCCTGGAGCATCCCGCCGTAGCGGATCCACGATCGATCGAACCCGCGGGTCACGTCCACCGCCGGAGCGACCTCGACGCCGGCCCGCACCCCACTCCGGTGCCACGGCCCCGACGGACGGGTGTCGATGACCACACTGAGGGGAATGGAGGCGGCGGTGGTGTTCTGCTGGAAGCCAGGAGGCGCCGGCAGCTGCCCTGCCGCCACGCGCTCGTTCAGGGTGGGATCGCTGCAGCACGAGTAGTCGCGGAAGACGGTGCGGTCGATGCGGGCGGCCGCCTTGACCTTCAAGGGGCCCTGGACGTGCTCGAAGTCGATGCTCCCCGAGATGGCATCGGTGCCGTAGCGGGTTCTGGCGTCCTTGCTGACGTCGACCTCCGGCCCGATCCCGTAATACAGGTTGTCCGGGCGCCGGTTCCAGCGCGCAGCGACGGACAGAGAGTCCGCCTGGTTGAAGCGGTAGCGATCGCCCATCGCCACGGTGACCCAGTTCGATCCGCCCCAGGCGACGTCGGCGGTGAATCGATTGTCTCTGACGAAGGTGTCGTCCCAGAAGAAGTGCAGCCCGACGCTCGGGCGAACCCCGAAGTCGATGAAGAAGGTGGGGAAGATGCCGCCCCGGTGGTCGGGGCCGAAGGCGAAGAAGTCGAAGAGCGTGTTGCCCCACCTGTTCTTCTCCGCGGTGGTGGACAGTCCGCCCACTGGCACCCGGAGGGCGTACTCGGTGACCAGATAGGCCGGGAGGAGGATCACCCGGGGAATCCAGATCAGCACCTCCCCGGTCGTGGGCGGGGGATCTTGCTGGCCCCGGAAGTCCGCGCGCTCGCGTCGAGGACCGTCCACGCTCCCGCCGTCAGGGGTCAGGAGGTCGGCCGTGGGAGCGCCTGCCTCTGGTGCAGCGAGGACGGGCGCACTGGAGGTCCCGCCGTCAGGAGTCCCTTCGGCCCGGGCCACCTCGGTCACCATCAGTCCCAGGAGGAGGCCGAGCCATCTGCTCGGGCCGGAGGGGCGAAGGAGAATGAGGCAGGCGCGCTTCATCGGGACTCCACCGGCTGCTCCAGGAGATCGGCCATTGCCTCTTGCGCGGCTACCAGGCGTAGCACCACGGCGGTGATGCGGAACCGACAGATCCAGCGGAGGTGGAGGTGGCGTGTCTTCACGTTCGGCGAGGTCTGGAGCAAGGGTCACGCCAGACGCGGAACAGGGCGTGGTTCCTCGAGTCGCGGACTTCCGGGTGCAGAACTCGGCCGCCACCTGTGTCGACACACCGACGCTGTGTTCCTCGAGCTGTGAGAAACCCCGAAACCTCTGCACGGTGTTCCGGAAGGGAAGCCCCGGGTCTCTGCGTTGGGCAGCCAGCGGCGCAGGCTGCCGAGGCGACGCCCACGTTACGTCGAGGCTCGCAAGCTCCGGGTCGCGCTCGGCGCCTCAGTGCTGGTGGATCACTTCCAGGAACGTCGTCCGCTTGCCGCTCGCCAGCACCCAGAGGCACCGCACGAGACAGCGGAGGCCGAACTCCCGGAGAATGATCCCGACGTTCAGAATGACGTCGCGTCCAGTGATGATTCCACGCATCGCATGGATCCCACGTAGCAATGTGGAGGCCAACCTCATTTGCATCACGCGGCCAGCGCCGTCCATCGAGCCGTTGGCCACGCGATCACCGCTTCCGGGATCGAATCTCGCCCGGTGGCTGGCGGATGGGGGACAGCACGATGCGCTGATCCGGGGTTGGACCTCTTCGCCTCGGTAAGCTCTCCAGCCTGACCGGCGCTCGAGCAGCAGCGGACTCGAGGATGCCCTCCAGGACCCTGACGTCGGCCAGCCCTTCCCGTCCATCGGGCTCGGGCTCGCGGTTCTCGATGATGCAGCGCGAAAAATAAAGAATCTCGGCCCCGAATTGATTCGCGGCGCGAAATGTCCGCACCCGGGTCCGTCCATCGAGGGTCAAGCACCGCCTCCGCTCGCCGGCGTAGCTGAAGGCCTGCTGCAGCTCCAGGCTGCCCTTCTCCCCCACCAGCCGGAACCAGGAAACCCGAGCTGCGGTCTGACTCGAGGTGATGGAGGCAATCCCACCGCCGGGGAATCGCAGCAGGGCCACGGTCGTCGCGTCCACGCCCCCCTGGAACCGCGGGTCGGGATCGATCACCGCCTCGCCGAAAACCTCCTCCGGATCATCGGCGAAGAGAGAACGCGCGGCGTTCACACAATAGATTCCGACGTCGAGCAGCGCTCCCCCGCCAACCTGGGTCTTGCTGTCACCTCCGCTGGCCTGGCGCGTGAACGTCGCCTCGAGCAGCATCGGGCGGCCGAGCCTTCCTGAGCGGACGATCTGCAACGCCTCCAGGTTCGCCTCCTCGAAGTGAAGTCGATAGGCCACCATCAGCTTCACCCCGGCCCGGGAGACCGCCTCGATCATCGCCCGACAGTCCTCGCCGGAGGATGCCAGGGGCTTCTCACAGAGGACGTGCAGTCCGGCCCGGGCGGCCCGCTCGACGTACTCCCGGTGTGCCCTGTTGGGCGTGGCGATGTAGACCGCGTCTGCCCCGGCCCTGGCGACCACCTGCTCGAACTCCCGGTAGTCGCCCAGGTGCTTCAGGCCGTAGCGTCGCCCGAGCGTCCGGCGCTTCTCCGGGTCGGAGGAGATCAAGGCCACCAGCTCCGAGTTCCGTCTTGCTCCGGCGAAGCCCGGGAGAATGGACTTCTGGGCGACGTGACCGGCGCCGACGACGGCGTACCGAACCTTCGTTCCCCGCTTCTTGTCCCGCCTGGGCATGGCAGCTCCGAGGTGCCTGTTCGAGCAACGCGCATGCCACCAGACCTCGGCGTGCCGTGGTGGCACCGGACCTGCCGCCAGCGTCGGAAATGGGGACAGCGGTGCTGTGGCGGCGACAGGGGCCGCTCGTGCCAGTCTGCGGCGCGGCAGGGAGACTTCAACGAGCGAGCTGGCCCGAATCGTGCTGTTCCACGCGACATGAGCGTGATCGCGCGCCATCCGCTGGCCGGAAAGCCTGCTCCGGCCTCGCTGCTCGTGGACGTGCCCAAGCTCGTCACGGCCTACTACGCCCCGGGAGCTGGCCCGGACGTCGGCGAGCAGCGAGTGGCGTTCGGAACTTCGGGGCACCGCGGCACCTCGCTCGACGTCAGCTTCAACGAGACGCACATCCTCGCCATCACCGAGGCAATCTGCCGTTTCCGGAAGGAACAGGGCACGGATGGCCCGCTCTTCCTCGGCTGGGACACGCACGCCCTCTCCGAGCCCGCCCGGGTCACCGCCCTCGAGGTCCTGGCCGCGCACGGCGTGAGCAGCCGCACCAGCTCGCTGCTTTGCTGGAAGAGGGCGGACACGAAGGCCTCGGGCGTGTCCTCCACCGGGCCCCGAAGCGTGTCCGGGGAGTCCTCCGGACCCAGCAGCACGACCATCCTCCCCCGGA
>DATIWB010000016.1:0-14268 GCA_035519675.1 Myxococcaceae bacterium | reverse complement strand
ACCCGGACCTGCCGACGTGAGGCGGGTGCCGCAGCCGAGGCAGGAGAGCACGAACGCCGCCCAAGCCACCGATGCCTTCATTCGAGTAACTCCCTCCCGCGGGCGGGGAGAGGGAGCGCACGAGCCTCGCGATCTGGCAGTGCCGGAGACGGTCAGCTGTCGTGGGCCACACAGAATCGTGAGCCGCGAAGGTCGACCCACGGTGCTTCGCAGGGCGGGGGTTCAGGAACGTCGTTCCGCGGCGCGGGTCAAGATCCGCTGGATCTCCCCGGCCGGGATCCGGATGGCATGGCTCACGCGGACGACCGCGAGCTTCTGCTCCCGGACAAGCCGGTACACGGTGCACGGACGCACGCGGAGCAGTTCTGCAGCTTCACGGACCGTCAGGAGGGCCGGTTCCCCTCCCAGAATCTGCAGCACATCTGCAGCATTTCTGAGCATCCTGGGCGCGTTTCAGCGTCCAACGCGCCTCGTCAGAGCGAGCGATTCCGACAACTTAGAATCGCCTGGAGCCCGCTGGATGAGCCGTTTACGGCCTGTCACGCCGGAGGTCACGGGTTCAAGTCCCGTACTCCTCGCTTCGGAAGTCAACGCCATTGCCTGTGAATCGGGTTCATCTCACTTCGTGGTGGGTCGCAGCGAAAAGCCGTTCAGGCCCACGCGCTTAGGAGCCGCAGCCGATAGTTGCGGAAGCTCCTATACCCGTAAGCCCTTCTCTTCACGACCTTTGCCTTGTTGTTGAAGCCCTCGGTCATGCCGTTGGTTAGCCCCGAGCTGAAGTAGGCCAGGATCTCGGTTCGCCAGCGCATCAGGGTCCGCCGCAGCGTCCGGATTTCAGGCAGCGGCGAGAGCGCCATCCCATCGGTCATCCGGGTGAGGGCTCGTGCTGCGCGGTCGTGGCCACGCACCCGGTAGAAGCCACTGAGCCCTTCCTTCCAGCGGTAGAGCTCCTGGAGTGCCGGGTGCTGCTCGAGCCAGCGGTGGAGGAGAAACCGCTTCTCGGGGCTCAGGTCTCGACCGTTCTTCAGCAGCAGTCTGCGGACCGGCAGGCTGCGCTGGTCTCCGGTGGCTTCTCGTCGGTGGCGTGGTCCGCTGGACGAGGCGGGCCCCCAAGGCCTTCTCGAGGTCCGAAAGTCGCTGGCTGACCACCGACTTCGAGAGCCGCAGGCGCCGAGCCGCCTCGCTGAAGGTGCCGGCCTCCACCACCGCGAGGAAGGCGGCGAGGCCCTCGAGTTTGAGCATTGTTCTGAGAAACCGGACGATGAATCCGCGAACAGTCGCGTATCACGAACGATCGCGGGCAGCTACGGTGAGCCGACCCGCTGGAGGAACCCCGATGTCCCGTGCGCTGCCGACCCTCGCTGCCTTGCTCCTGCTCCCCGCCGCGACGGCGAGCGCAGACGTTCCGCCATTTCCACCGAGCTTCAAGACGCAGGAGATCCCCACACACGGGGCGACCTTGCATGTCCGCATCGCTGGCAGTGGGCCGGCAGTGGTGCTCCTGCACGGCTTCGGGGACACCGGTGACATGTGGGCGCCCCTCGCGGCCAGCCTAGTCCGCGATCACCGGGTGGTGGTGCCGGACCTTCGCGGGATGGGGCTCTCCTCGAAGCCGGAGGGCGGGTACGACAAGAGGACCCAGGCACGGGACATCGCCGACGTCCTGGATGCCCTCAAGATCCAGCAGGTCGACCTGGTGACTCACGACATCGGGAACATGGTGGGCTACGCATTCGCGGCGCAGTACCCGACGCGGGTGATTCGGTGGGTGATCATGGATGCTCCCGTGCCGGGCATCGGTCCCTGGGAGGAGATCCTGAAGAACCCGCTCCTCTGGCACTTCAACTTCCGGGGACCGGACGTGGAGCGGCTCGTCGCTGGCCGGGAGCGCATCTACCTGGACCGGTTCTGGAACGAGTTCTCAGCCGACCCGCGGCGATTCGACGAGGGCTCGCGACGGCACTACGCCGCGCTGTATGCCCAGCCGGGCGCGATGCACGCGGCGTTCAACCAGTTCGCAGCGTTCTCCCAGGACGCCAGGGACAACCAGGAACTCCTGGCGAAGGGCGGGAAGCTCAAGATGCCCATCCTGGCGATCGGCGGCGACAGGTCCTTCGGGATGACCATGGCGGAGGTCATGCGCTTCACGGCGACGGACGTCGAGGCGCTGGTGATCTCCGATGCGGGGCACTGGCTCATGGAGGAGCAGCCCGCGGCCACGGTGAAGGCGATCCGGACGTTCCTGGACCGACCGCTCGCGAGACGCTGAGCGAGCGCGGACTGCCGCATGGAATGCCGGCCACGCACGCGGAGATGATCAACGCGGATCTGCATGCGTTCGCTTCGAAAGGGCTCGTCGCCTCGAAGGCCGACGGAGGGCTCAACGTCCCATTCCAGGATGGGGCGCGCGAGGGGTGCGGCGGCGCCGGGCCAGGAACAGGAGCGCGAGCCATGCAGGCGCCATGAGCGACTCGGGCCCGGTCGACGCGCACGTGCAGCCGCTGCTGTCACTGGACGGGACGTGTCCGGTGCCGCCGTCGGTTCCTCCGTCCGCAGCCTGCAGATAGTCGGGGATTCCGTCTCCGTTGACATCCGCCGCGGCCTGCACATCGGCCACCACGCGCTGGCCGGCGGAGGTGCTGTACGAGATCTCCCAGGTCATCGTCCCGCAGGGGTCCGAGCTCCCGGGGCTGGTGAAGGAGACGGGGGTCCGGCTCGCGGTGCTGGCGAGCGGGATGACCGAGGCGAGCTTGTCGGGCGTCGGGTCGTGCACGTCCGAGAAGGTCGTCGAGCGCTGGCTGAGGGTCACCGTGCTGGGGGCCGACTTGATGGTCGCCGCCACGTCGTAGGCGAAGCCGAAGCCCCGGTTCTCGAGGATGGCGGTCCACTGGTCGCTGCTGCCGGGCACCGCCACGCACTTGTAGACGGCGAGCGCCGGCTCGAGCGGCTGGTTCGGGTACGGGATGACGTGGACCACGAAGTTGCTGTCGGTCCGCGACGGCGGGAAGGCGTCGGGAAAGATGACGGTCGCCTGAGCGCGCACCCGGGTCCGGGGCGGCGCAGCGGACTGGATCTTCGCCGAGTAGGTCACCGTCCGAGGCACGTGCGGCGGAAGGACCGGATCCGTCCAGGTGAGGGTCCCCGTCGCGCTGACGTACGTCCCGCCCTGGCCGATGGTCAGCGTCGACGCGTCGAGGTCCGGGTCGAGGCTGGTGACGATGCCGACTCCGTGCGCGTCGGCCCCGCCGATGTTCTCGTAGTGCATGGTGTAGCTGATGGTCTGGCCGGCGGATGCGAGGCCGTAACCCATCGCGTTCACCGCGGGGGAGGCCTCGAGGAAGTTCGGGTCGACCGCGTGGCAGTTGAGGTTCCAGTCGGCCTCCGACGGGCTCGTCGAGCCAGACGGAGGCGGCAGCGGATCGCAGCAGTAGCTCGGCAGCGGCGCCCGGGTGTCGGCGCGGGCGCACGATTGCTGCTGGGAGGGGTTGGTCGGCGGTGGCGAGTTTGGGTTGGGGGTGGGCGGCGACGGTTGACGCGGCGGCTGCGACTGGTTCCGGGGTGGCGAGGAGACCGGGCCGCCGGGCACCGTACCGGCTCCGACGTAGGTGGCACCGCTCGGTGGCGTGGTGACGCACGCCGAGTCCGTCGCGCAGGCAGGATCCGCGCACCCCACGATCCCATTGCAGTCGGCGTCGACGGTGCCCGAGCAGTCCTCCGTCACCGCTCGATTCGGGAGGGCCCACGTGACCGCGTAGTTGTTCAATGGAACAGGGTCGGTCGTGGTGGAGGAGACCGCGGCGACGTCCACGATCGCTTGCTTGCAGTCGAGCGCGGCGGGGGCGGCGACCGTCACCTGGAGTGAGCCGCTCGAGGACCCCGAGGGAAGATCCCCCAGTGACCAGCTGACACGATCGCTGCCCACCGTGCCCCCAGAGCTGCTGCTCTGGTAGGTGACACCCACCGGGAGGAGGTCGATCAGCGTGGCTGCGGTCGCCGTGTCCGGACCACCGTTGAACGCCGTGAGCGTGTAGGTGACCGGCTGGCCCGCATCGACGACATCCTGACCGGCCCCCAGGGTGAGCGAGAGGTCCGCCCGCGCCGAGCCCGTGGCAGTGGGGCCCAGCACCACGCCCTCGGGAGCGTTGAACTGATCCACCCCGCTGCCCTGGCTTCCCAGGGAGGTCCAGGTGGCGCCGTCGATGCCGTCGAGCTGCACCACCCGGTGCTGTCGGTAGTCCGTGACGAAGAGGTGGCCTGCGGGGTCGACGAACACGTAGCGCGGGCCATCGAAGCTCTCGGTGGACCCGGAATTGGTGGACACCGTTGTCCAGCCGGTCCCGTCCAGGCTGGTGTTCGTCTGGACGATCCGCCGATTGTTCTCGTCCACCACGTACACCTTCCCCGCCCGGACGAAGATGCCGCGTGGGCTCCGGAACTGCCCAGTGCCAGTCCCGAACCCCCCGTAGGTCTTGAGGTTCGCGCCGCCCATCGTGTCCACCCGGACGATGCGGTTGTTGTTCAAATCGGTGAAGTAGATCTGACCGGTGGTGTCGTCCACGGCGACGTCTTCGATGAAGGCCACGGGGGGCGAGGTGGTGCAGCACGTCTGCCAGTTGGCGCCGCTCATGTCGTCGAACGAGACGATCCGATGGTTCGCGCCGTCCGCGACGTAGATCCGGCCGCTTGCATCGACGGCAACCCCGGACAGCGAGAAGAACTGGTTCGTCCCGCTCCCTTGCAAGCCGAAGGAGACCCAGCCGTTGCCGCTGAAGTCGTTCACGCGCACGAGGCGGCTCCCGTCGGTGATGTAGATCTTCCCGTCCGGACCGAAGGCGACGCTGCCGGGACCCGAGAGGAAATGGTCCGTCCCCGACGGGTTCTGGGCAAGCACCGTCCAGCCCGCGCCGGAGATGTCGTTCACCCGGACGACGCGCTTGTTGCCCTGGTCGGAGATGTAGAGGGGACCGAGGGTCTGCGCCGGGGCGAGCGCCGGGATGACCATCGCCGCGAGAAGGAGCACTGGCAGTGACCGCCGGAATCGAAACTGGATGTCCTGCATGTGCCTGGCCTCCCGGGACTGACTCCTCGCGACGCCCGGTGGGAGGAGAACGTCAAATGACCCGGGCGCCGCGGGAGCCACACACACGGAAGTGACGTGCGACGCGGCGAACTTGCTCACCGGCCTCGGCGGCGAGCACTTGGATCCTTGCCGGAGCACGCCGGCGAGCTACAGCTCCGCCGGAGCACCACGAAGCCCGGTCTATTGGATCGTCATCCCTGCGGCGCGCGACCCCTGACCCGCGCCCGGTGGCCGGCCCACGGGCTCCAGCCGGCAGACGAATCCCCACCCGCCTCCGAGCTCGCTCAGCGCCAGCAGCAGCTCGTTCTTCCCCTTCTTCAGCGGGAGGTAGACCGCGTCGTTCTCCGGATTGACGATGCCCAGGAACCGCGGATCGCGGAAGGCCTGCGCGCTCCGGCCCCGGTAGAGGATCTTCCCGTTGAGGAACACGCTGACGTCGTCGCTGTAGCCAATGGCGAGCTTCTTCACCTGGTCCCGGTCGGAGTCGATGGTGGTCCGGGCGTAGACGACCTTCATCCCCGGCTGGGGCTGCAGCCGCGTCGAGAAGTCGGCCTGGAAGCTGACCCGCGGATGAGGAGCGGGGTGGTAGCGGTAGATGGCCACCAGCCCCGGCGGCTCGGCCTCCACCTCCTTCCACTGGATCGCTGCCAGCTCCGAGGCCGAGAGCGGACGCTCGAGGTCGCGCTCCAGCGCGTCGTAGGTGGGCGACAGCCGCCAACGGGTCAGGGTGCCGGGGGGCATCGGCGGCAGGTGTCGCTCCCACGGAGCGTCGGGCGTGGGCCGGAACTCGAAGTTCGAGAAGTAGGTCTCGCCGATCAGCACGGCCAAGGCGAGCTGTCCCTTCTGGATGCCGCTCTTCAAGTCGCTCATCACCAGCGCCGGCTTCTCCATGTCCTTCACGAACAGCCTGGCCTGCGCCCCCACCACCTCCAGCCGCAGGTGGAACCAGCCGTCCCGGGGGATGTCGACCGCGCCGGTGAAGCCGGGGCCGTTGTAGAGCTGCCAGTTGAGGCCGGTGTTGAGCACCGGGGTGTACTGCATGGCGTCGGGCTGCCCGGACTGATGCTGGCGGAGGTAGACCCACTCGGCGTTGGCGCCCTCGTCGGCGATCCGGAACTGGATGCCAAAGAAGCCGCGGCTGGCCGGCGTCGAGACGTCGACGTCGATCACCCCGTCACGCATCTCGAGCCCCTTCACCACCGCCGCACCTCCGTCGAGGAGGATGGCCTTGCGGCCCTGGTGCTCGGTCAGCTTGGCCTCTCCCTCGAGCTCCCAGCGGGAAGGGTCGGCGGGGATGGCGAAGGAGGGCGGCGAGGGAGCCTGGGCGACGGCCCCCGAGGGGATCGCGCAGAGAACGAGGACGGCGATGGGTCGAAGCATGTCGTGCCTCCACGAGCGGAGCGGGGGGCGCTCCGGCACGCTACGGATCGCCCCCGGCGGTCACTGCCGCGCGTGCAGGCAGCAGGTCGAACCCTGCAGCCAGCCCGCCCGGGGTGCACCACCCGATGGCAGGCCGGGCGCAAATCCTGCGCCTCGGCAGAGGCGCGGTGGGACGACGCTCCGCCGCGGCCCTTGCGGCCCGACGGTTGCAGCGACGCGTCGCCATGACGGACCCGCTCGCCCCGTTCTTCCTCGGCGCCTACGGGGAGAACAACGACTTCTTCGAGAAGACCCTCATCGAGCTGGTGCGCGACCACGTCTTCTGGCGGCGCAACTTCCATCCCGAAGACGAGCCACCCATCGGCACGCATGACCAGTACACCCGCGCGTACCTCGATGGGCTGGCGCGGACCCGCCGCGAGCTCCACCAGCTGACCGCGGCGCTGAAGCGCTCGGTGCCGTCCTTCCACCCCCGCTACCTCGGGCACATGGTCTCGGATCTCCTGATGCCGGGGCTCATCGCCCAGCTGGTCACCACTCTCTACAACCCGAACAACATCGTCGAGGACGTCGCGCCGATCACCGTCCAGCTGGAGCTCGAGGTGGGGCGACAGCTGGCGCGGATGCTCGGGTTCCACCTCGACGCGGCCCACGAGCCCTGCGCGCTGGGACACCTCACCTCCGGTGGCACGGTGGCCAACGACGAGGCGCTCTGGCTCGCGCGCTCGGCGCGGCTCTACCCCCTCGCCCTCCGGGACGCGTCCCAGGCGACCGGCATCTGGGTCCCTGACGTCCCGGTGGGGGCCTCCAGCACCGATCCGGAGCTGCTCGCGCTGGGGGCCGACGAGGTGCTCACGCTCGCCCGTCGGGTGTCCGCCTTCTGTTCCCGCGAGCCGCGCGGCGACGAGCTCTTCGCAGCGCTCACCGCCGCCCGGGTGGAAGAGGTGGGCCTCGCCGCCTTCGCCGCCCGGCACCCGACCCTGGCGCGGATGGTGGTCGTGGTGCCCGCGACCGCGCACTATTCCTGGCACAAGGCGATGAACCTCCTGGGGCTCGGAGGTGCCAGCTTGATCGAGGTGCCGGTGAAGCAGGCCCGCCTCGACGGGGCAGAGCTCGAGGCGGTGCTCGAGGGGCTCCGGAGGGAGGGCCGGGCAGTGCTGGCGGTGGTGGGGGTGTACGGCACCACCGAGTTCGGCACGCTCGACTCAATCCACGAGCTGATCGAGGTGCGGCGTCGCTTCCCCGGCTTCTGGCTCCACGTCGACGCGGCCTGGGGCGGGTACCTGCCGACGCTCTTCCGGGACCGGCAGGGCCAGCTCATGCCCCGCGAGGCGGTGCGCGAGGGCTTCCACTACTTCCCCTCCGAGCGCGTCTACCGCGCCACCGCGGCGCTGGCCGGCGTCGACTCGGTGACGGTCGATCCCCACAAGCTCGGCTTCGTGCCCTTCGGGGCTGGCGCGCTGGTGGTACGCGATCGGCGCGTCCTGGACCTGGTGCAGCAGGAGGCTCCATACGTCTTCACCTCGCCTCCGGACGAGGACGAGCGCCGCTACCGGAAGCTCGGCCGCTACATCCTCGAGGGGAGCAAGCCCGGCGCGGCCGCCGCGGCCTGCTACGTGAATCACCGCGTGCTCCCGCTCGATCATGCCCACTTCGGGAGACTGCTGGCCCGCTCGGTCCAGACCACGGAGCGGCTGGTGGATCGCTTCCCGGCGCTGCAGAAGGAGCTCGCGCCATGGGTTCGAATGGCGATCCCCATCGAGCCGGACTGCAACCTGGTCTGCCTCGCCTTCAACCCGAAGGGGAACCGCTCGCTCAAGGCCGCGAACGCCTTCGGCCGCCGCGTGTTCGAGACGGTCGACGTGCGACCGGACCGGCCGGTGCAGCTCAAGGAGTTCTTCGGCTCGTGCACCACGGTGCCGCTCGATCACCTCGGGTCCGAGGAGCTCCAGCGGATCGGCGCCGAGCTGCAGCTCGAGGTCGGCCGGCCCGACGACACCGGCCTCTTTCTCCTCCGGCACACGCTGATGAACCCCTGGCTGCAGACCTCGCCCGGCCCGGGAGAGCCGAGCTACGTGGAGGCCTACTGTCACTTCCTCTCCCGGCAGATCCAGGCGCTGCTGCCGGGCAGCGAATAGGCCCGCTCCCCGAGAGTCAACGCCGAGGCGATTTCTGGGGAGGCCGCCAGCGGGCGGTGCAGGGCACGTGGATGCGCCGCAGCCCCTGCTCAGGCGACGGCGCCGGCCACCGCCGGGCGCTCGCCACGTCCGAGAAAACGGCGGGTAGCCAGGGCGATGGGCAGACCCACCAGCAGAGCGTGACCGATGACGCCGTTCACCACCAGCGGCACCGAGGGCGAGGCAGGAGGGATCCGCGACAGGGGGATGACCACGAGGTTCATCACCACGAAGACGGCGAGGCCGAAGGCCAGCCCCCACCCCACCGCATCCCGCCGGAGCTGGGGGAGCCGCTCGGCGGCGAGCACGAACAACGTGGCGGCGGTGAAGGCGATGAGGAAGTGAATCCCCAGCCCGAGGAGCCCGGCCGCCACCCCGCCGCTGAACGCCGCCGGCCCCAGCAGCCCGCTGGCCACGAACTGGTAGATGGCCACCGGCGTCATCCCGAATGCCAGCTTGTAGGCCACGATCGCGTTCGCCGCGTCCAGCACCGCGGCGACCAGTCCTCCGGCCACGATGGCCGGCACCCGTCCACTGCGTCGCATGTCGTTCTCCATGAAGACCTCCACGAGGGGTTTGCCAGTGAGACGCCCTCGGGGCATCCTCGTCTCGGGCAAATGACTGTTCTCGGAAAAGAACGATGATTCCCATCGACCAGGTCGGGTCGCTGGCCCTCTTCGCCCGGGTGGTGCACCACCGCTCGTTCTCCGCCGCCGCGCGGGAGGTGGGCCTGGCCAAGTCGGCGGTGAGCCGACGCATCGCCGAGCTGGAGCGAGCGCTCGGGGTGCGGCTGCTCCACCGGACGACGCGGACCCTCTCGCTCACCGAGGAGGGAGTCCGGGTCCACGAGCACGCCCGCGATCTGGTGTCCGCCGCGGACTCGGCGCAGCAGGTCGCGGGGCTGGCCACCGGCGCCGTTCGCGGAACCCTCCGGCTCAACGCCACCGCGGCCTTCGCCCAGCTCTACCTGGTTCGCGCGCTGGCCGAGTTCCTCGTCCTCCACCCCGAGGTCGAGGTGCAGCTGTCCACGGACAACCGACTGGTGGACGTGGTCGAGGGAGGGTTCGACGTGGTGTTCCGGATCGGCCGGCTGACCGACTCGAGCCTGGTGGCGCGACGCCTCGCCACCGACCGGCTGGTCATCTGCGCCTCCCCCGAGTACCTGGCCCGGGCCGGGGTTCCGCGCTCACCGTCCGAGCTGGTCGGGCACGCGTGCCTTCACTACCTGCTGGTGCCTCGGAGCGCCGAGTGGCGTTTCCGGCAGGGCGCGCGGAACGTCGAGGTCTCCACCCGGGGTCCGTTCTCCTGTGACGACGGGCTCGCGCTGCGGCAGGCGCTCCTGATGGGAGCCGGCCTGGGAAGAGTCCCGTCGATGCTGGTCGCGGAGGACGTCGCCGCGGGTCGGCTCCAGGTCGTGCTCGAGGGCACGCGCCCCGTCGAGTTCGGTGTCCACGCCCTCACCGCTCACCGGACCCACGTCCCACCCCGGGTCCGGGCGCTGCTGGACTTCCTGGTGACGCACTTCCGGACGCACGGCCCCCGTCACATTCCCCCGCACCCCAAGTGAAGACGGCCCGGGTGCCGAGCCCTTTGGTCCCGGTCGTGGCTCTCAGGCGGCATGACTCTCGAAGGTGCGGTCCGGGTCCTCGCAGGAAGTTTCGTCCTCGTCGGGGTGCTGCTCTGGTGGCTGGTGAGCCCCTGGTGGCTCCTGCTCGACGTGTTCGTCGGGCTCAACCTCATCCAGTCCGCCTTCACCGGCGTCTGCCCGGCAGAGGCTTTCTTCCGGCGTCTGGGAGTGGGCTCCGCGACCGGGCGAGCGTGAGCCCCCAGACGAACGTACCAGTCTGTGGGCTTCAGCCCACGGCCCGGTCTCCGCTAGGGTGCGCGCCGCATGGCGAGGCTTCCGGGGGGACAACACCGCCCACCGCTGTTCCAGACTCGTGAGCCGCCCCGGCGGTTCCTCGGGCCGTTCCTGCTGGTCATCGCCCTGCACGCCGGGGTCATCGCCTGGACGGCCAGGATTCCACCCACCCAGGTGAAGCCGGCGGCCGAGCCGGTCAAGGTGGTGCTGCGACTCCCGCCGCTGAAGGTCGCGGTGAAGGAGCCGCCCGGGGGTGGACCGAAGCGGCCGCCTCCCCCCGCCCGCCATCCCCAGGCCCGGCGACACCTCCGGACCCCGAAGGTCATCCCCCCGCCGGTCGTCGAGACCCCGCCGCCCCCGCTACCGGAGCCGCCGAAGGTCGCCGAGGCAGAGGAGGCGGGCGAGGAGGACGATGGAGATGGCGATCCGGACGCCGCGCCGGGACTCGGCGGCGGTGGGGGAATCGGCACCGGGATCGGGCCGGGGGTCGGGCCAGGACAGGGGGGCGTGAGGTCCAAGGCGCGCAAGGCCTGGCTCAGCCACACCGACTGGCGCTGTCTGCGCCCCGGCAACGAGGACCTCGGACGGGTGGTGGTGCGGATCCGGGTGGAAGTGCTCGCCGACGGCAAGCCCGGGCAGGTCCGGGTGGTGCGGCCCGGCCCCGAGGACTTCAATCGCCGGGCGGTCGACTGCGCGCGGGACGAGACCTACCTGCCGGCGCTCGACCCGGACGGCCGGCCCATCCCCGGCGATTGTGAGTTCAGCATCGAATTCCTGAACTGAGTCGAGCAAGATTCTCCAAGCGCACCCGGGGCCCAACCGTCAGGCTCCGGCGACGGCCCATGAGCGCCCATCTCCACGCCACACCGTTGCTCGTCGGCGAAGACCTCTCGGTGTTCGACGTCCACTGCTCGGCGGGTCCGGGGGACCCAACGCTCCCCGAGGTCCATCGCTCCTTCGTGCTGGCCTACGTCCGGTCAGGCAGCTTCGCCGTCCGGACCGAGCGCGGAGCGCACCAGCTGGTGCCGGGCGCGTTCATGACCGGCGCGCCGGGGGAGGTCTACGCCTGTAGCCACGAGCAGGGACAGGGCGACACCTGTCTCTCCTTTCACCTCTCGCCCACGCTGGTGGACGCACTGGGGAGCGACCGCGCCGCGGGATGGCATGCCGGTGGCCTCGTGCCCGAGCCCGAGCTGGGGATGCTGGCCGCGCTCGGGCTGGCCGCCGCCGAGGGTGGCACCGACGTCTCGCTGGAGGAGGCGGCGCTGCTCCTGGTGGAGCGCTTCCTCGCCCGCAGCAGTGCGCCGCGACCGGCGTGGGCACCCCGGGTGGTCGACCGCCGTCGAGCGGTGGAGACGGCGGTCTGGGTCGAGGCCCACGCCGACGAGCCGGTGCAGCTCGCCGCGCTGGCGCGCCGCGCGGGCCTGAGCGCGTTCCACTTCCTCCGGGTCTTCACCCGGGTGCTCGGCGTGACCCCGCACCAGTACCTGGTGGCGGCCCGGCTCCGACGGGCCGCACGCCTCCTGGCGGATCCAGCTCGGGCGGTCACCGAGGTGGCCTTCGAGGTGGGGTTCGGTGATCTCTCGCACTTCGTCCGGACCTTCCGCCGTGCCGCGGGGGTGTCCCCGGGGCGCTTCCGGCGCCTGGCGCGCGCCGAGCGCAAGTTCCTCCAAGCAACGCTGGCCTCCACCCGGGCAGGGTGAGCACTCACTTCACGAGTGGAGGAACCACGTATGTTCGATCACCTGGGACTGAGGACGGACCGTCTCGACGCCAGCGTTCGCTTCTACCAGGCGGCACTCGCCCCGCTCGGGCACCGCCTCGCATCACGCGACGACCAGGGAGCCGGGCTCGGGCCGGAGGGTGCGCCGGCGCTGTGGCTGTCCCGGGTGTCGGGCCACTCCGGGTCGGCCGTCCACCTCGCCTTCACCGCCCCCAACCGGCAAGCGGTCGATCGCTTTCACGCCGCCGGGCTGGAGGCCGGGGGACGGGACAACGGCGCCCCCGGCCCACGTCCGGACTACGGCCCGCGGTACTACGCGGCCTTTCTGCTCGATCCGGACGGCAACAATGTCGAGGCGGTCTGCCTGAAGTAGCCCCTCGTCGGGCGAGCGCCGCCCACCCTTCCCGGGTTAAGAGCTCGATTCGTGAGCGGGAGGGAGACACCGATCCGGGGCAGCGTGCTGGTCGCCGACGACGACCGAGAGCTGCGCGAGGGGCTGGTCGACGTGCTCGAGCACGAGGGGTTCCGGGTGCTCGAGGCAGCGGACGGCCCGGCGGCGGTGGAGACGATTCGAAGCGCTCCCCGCCCCTGCCTGGTGCTTCTCGACCTGGTCCTCCCCCGCTACTCCGGGCTGGAGGTCCTCGCCCGTCTGGAGCAGGAGAGGCCGGAGCGGGTCCGCGTCTTCCTGATGACCGGCCAGACTCCGGCCCCCGAGCTCCCCCCGGGCTCCATCGTGGCGGACGTTCTCATCAAGCCGTTCACCCTGGATGCGCTGCTGGCGCGCATCCGGAGGTTCCTCGCCGAGCCCGGCTGACCCTCTAGGTGCGGCGCCGGCGCGCGCCCCAGGTGAGCAGGAGCACCAGCGCCGGGAGCACCGCCGCGCTGCTGCTCGTGCTCCGGCACCCGCAGCTTCCAGCCACGTCGCCACCCTGGGTGAGCTGGGCCGAGGCCCGGGCGGTCTTCATCAGCACCGGCGCGGCGCGGCCGGTCGCCTCCCAGATGGCCTGGAGCGTCTCTCCCTTGCCGTCGGTCACGTTCGCCGCGGCGAGCGCCTCGACGTACTCGCGGGTGGTGGCCTGGTGGTAAAGGCGTGCCTCCACCGTGGAGCTCCCCGCGGCCAGCGCGGAGGCCGGGAATCGGACCCGGTACGTCCACTCCACCGCCCCCATCGCGCCACCGTCCGCGTCGCGGAGGAAGGTGATGCCCACCGGCGCGGTGTCCTCGTCTGGACGGAATCCGAGTGGCTCGATGCGGGTGTCCTTGAGGATGGTGTCGTGGAGCGCGAGGTGGTCCAGTCCGCCGTCGCGGCGCGCGTGCACCGCCTCGAACACCGCCAGCTGCGGATCGGAGACCAGCACCCCGGCGTCGCCGTCGTAGTCGCCGCTCACCACCTGCCCATCGACCCGCAGCTCGAGGAAGACGCGCCGCCCGTCGGCGTATCCGGTGGGGAGCTTGTGGCCGGTCCGGTTGAAGACCCGGACCTTCACCTCCACCTCGGTCTCCACCGCGAGGGTGGCGCCGGGGAGGAGGACCTGCACGTCGGCGGCGCCGGCGAGGTTGTCCAGCGCGGCGGCGCGGTTGGCGGCGAAGGCGGCATCCAGACCGGCGAGCTCACCGGGGGCAGCGGCGGCACGGACCGCGTCGAGCCCCCACACGTTCCCGCCGACGAATGCGTGACGGCTCGGCGTCGGGCGTGAAGGCCCGTCCTTGGCCACCGGGAGGCTCGCCGTCTCCCGCAGCATGTGACAGCTCTGGCAGGTCTTCGGAGACGCGCCGCCCGAGTACGCGGACTGGAGCCACTCGGAGTAGGTGGTGTCGAGCGGGAAGGCCCGCTGCGTCCCGGCGCGCTTCAGGACCGGGTTGCGCACCTCGTGGCACTGGCCGCAGAGGCTGCTCTGGCTGACCGCGGGATCCAGCACCCCGGTGTGTGCCGGGCTGTCGACGTTCGGGTACGGCCCGAACACGGTGAAGCTCGGCTCGAACGTGAGCTGGGCGTTGCCGATGACCCCGGCGTCGGTCCGGGTGCGGTGGCAGGCCTCGCAGCTGA
>DATIWB010000015.1:0-125046 GCA_035519675.1 Myxococcaceae bacterium | reverse complement strand
CGATGATTCCCGGGCGTCTCCAGGCGGCCATCGCGCGCCGCAGCTGGTCGGCTTCCCCCGGGGTGAACCCGGCGGCGACGACGGCCAGCCGCATCGCCTGCTCCTGGAACAGCGGCACGCCGAGCGTCTTTTCCAGGATGTGCTTCACCTCGTCCGAGGGGTACGTCACCTCCTCCAGCCCCTCGCGGCGGCGGAGGAAGGGGTGGACCATGTCTCCCAGGATGGGCCCCGGGCGGATGAGGGCGATCTCGATGGTGAGGTCGTAGAAGCTCTTCGGCTTGAGCCGGGGCAGGAGGTTCATCTGCGCCCGGCTCTCCACCTGGAAGACGCCGATGGCGTCCGCCTCGCCCAGCATCCGGTATACCGCCGGGTCCTCGCTGGGGATGGTGGCCAGGTCGAGCCGGATGCCCTCGTGCTTCTCCACCAGCGCGAAGGACTTGGAGAGCACGGTCAGCATCCCCAGGCCCAGCAGGTCCACCTTGAAGATGCCGAGCGCGTTCAGGTCGTCCTTCTCCCACTGGACGACGGTGCGGTCCTTCATCGAGGCGTTCTCCACCGGCACCACCTCGGCCAGCTCGCCGTGGGTGATGACGAAGCCGCCGACGTGGATGGAGAGGTGACGCGGAAAGCCCTCCAGCATCTGGGCCAGGGCGAGCGTCCGCTGCACCCCCGCGTCCTCGGGGCGCAGGCCCGCCTCGGTCACGTGCGCCTCGGTCAGGGTGCTCGCTCCGGTGAGCTCGGTGTGCTTGGCCAGCCGGTCCACCTGGTCCAGCGACAGCCCGAGCGCCTTGCCCACCTCACGGATGGCGAGCCGGCCGCGGTAGCAGATGACCTCGCACACCATGCCGGCCCGGGTCCGGCCGTGCTTGCCGTAGACGTACTGCAGCACCTCCTCGCGCCGCTCGTGCTCGAAGTCCACGTCGATGTCCGGGGGCTCGGGTCGCTCGAGGCTGAGGAAGCGCTCGAAGAGGAGGCCCATCCGCACCGGGTCGATGGAGGTGATGCGCAGCGCGTAGCAGACCGCGGAGTTGGCTGCGCTCCCTCGCCCCTGGCAGAGGATGCCGTTGCGGATGGCGAAGTGGACGATGTCGTGGAGCGCGAGGAAGTAGCCGGCCACCTCCAGCTTCTCGATGAGCACCAGCTCGTGCCGCACCTGGCGGTGGACCGCCTCGGGGGCTCCACCCGGGTAGCGGAACCGGAGCCCCTCCTCCACCAGGTGGGCGAGCCAGCTCTGCGTGGTGTGACCCGGCGGCAGGTCCTCCCGGGGGAACTGGTAGCGGAGCGCGTCGAGCGAGAAGTGGCAGCTGTCGGCGATCTCCAGCGTCCGGCCCACCACCTCCGGGGCGTCGGCCCAGAGCCGGAGCATCTCCCCGGGGCCCTTCAGCGTCCGCTCGGCGTTGGGAAACAGCTTCCGGCCGGCCCGGGCCACCTGGGTCTGGTGGCGGATGGCGGCCAGCGTGTCTTGAAGGGGCTGCCGCTCTCGGGCATGGGTGTGCACGTCGTTGTGCGCACAGAGCGGCAGCTCCAGCGTCCGGGCCAGGGCGCGGGCTCGCTCCCAGCGCGCATCGTCCCCGGCGGACAGCGTCCGGCAGGCGCCCACGTAGAAACGCCCGGGGAAGGCCTCGGCGAGCGGTGCCACCCGCTCGGGCTCGTCCGGGAAGGGCAGGAGCGCGAGCAGCCCAGCGCTGCACTCGGCCAGCGCCCGCCAGCCGATGCCCGCCTCTCCCTTGGGATGAGCCAGCCGGCTCCGGGTCAGCACCTGGCAGAGGTGCCGGTACCCGTCGGCGTCCTGGACGTAGACCACCACCGGGGGGGCGTCGGTCAGCGTCACCCGGGCGCCGTGCACGAGCTTCAGCCCCAGGTCGCGCGCCGCGAGGTGGGCCTTCACCGAGCCGTACAGCCCATCGCCATCGGTCAGGGCGAGCGCGGAGAGCCCGAGCTGCATCGCCTGGAACACCAGCTCCTCGGGGTGCGAGGCGCCCTCGAGGAAGGAGTAGTTGGAGCGGCAGACCAGCTCGGCGTACACGCCCACGGACGCTACTGCTCGCCCGTTCAGATGGCCAGGGTCCCGGGTCAACCCAGTTGCAGCGCCGTGCCCTCGGTCAGCTGCCAGTCCGGCTGCTGCGTTGCAGGCAGACCGACGAAGGCCCACTGGGCGGGCTCCGCCCCCGCCCGGTCCCGGAGCAGCTCGAAGGCCCGGGCCACCAGGTACGTCTCGCAGCGGATCCCGAACCGGGCTGCCGCCACCTGGGCCTCGGCAAGCTCGATGGTGGGCACGTGCACCCGGACGGTGAGCATCCCCCGGGGCTCGCAGTACGGGCGCGCCCAGCGCTGGACCCGGGTCACGCCGCCCCGCGTCCGGGCGGCGATGGCCAGCAGCGCCGGGAGCGGCCGCCCCAGCAGCCGGGAGCCGACGAGCAGCGCGCGTGCCTCGACCGGGACCAGCGCCAGCCGCAGCTGTGGGTCGGCCGGGTCCCCGAAGGCCCGCGGAAGGCTGGCGCTCACCGGGCCGGGCAGCTCCTCCTCGCTGGCGGTCAGCACTCCCACCCGGACGGCACCTCGCACACACGTCGCTCTCGAGTGGGCAATTGTCGGGTCGGGGGGTGTCCCGTCACCTCCGGGTCAGGGCCCGGCGGGGAAGCCGCGACGGCCGGATTTCCAGTCCTCCCACTGGTCGAAGCCCTGCAGCTGCTCCACGAGCTTGGTCTTCACCAGCAGGGCGTCCACCTCGGAGCGGGTCTGCTGCTTCGGCAGCGGCGCCGTCGAGCTGGCCAGGCTCCAGACCAGCGCGGCGGCGATGCCCGAGTTCCGGCGTGCTTCCCTGGCGTTCACCCGGTCGGGGACATCGGACTCGGCGTGGTAGTCGGCCAGGTAGGCCGCCGGATCCTGGTCGGCGACGACGTTCGGCACCCCGCTCAGCAGGAAGTCGAAGTTGTCCGTCCCGTCGATGCCCTCCAGGGAATGGGCCGCCGCCCCCATCCCCGGATAGATGGACAGCGCCCTCGCCAGCACCGGACGGAGCTCGGGACGGCCGCTGACGTAGAAGCCGCGGGTCCTCGCCGAGCCGATGTCGAAGACCACCACCGCCGTGTGCCGGGCCAGCTCGGCCTTGTGTCGCTCCACGTAGCCGGCCGAGCCCCACATGCCCTGCTCCTCGCCGGTGAAGAGCACGAAGCGTACCGTCCTCCGCGGCTGGAGCCCGAGCTCCTTGAAGCCGCGCGCGACGTCGATGACCAGCGCGCTGTTCACCCCGTTGTCCTCGGCGCCGGTGCCCAGCGCCCAGCTGTCGAGGTGGGCGCCGAGCAGCACCACCTCGTCCGGCTTCTCCTTCCCGCGGATCTCGGCCACGACGTTCTGCGCGTCGTAGGAGGGACCGATGCGGTTCACCACGTCCATCCGGACGCGGACCTCGGTGCGATCGGCGAGCCAGGCCAGCCGCGCGGCCTGCTCGCGCGAGACCAGCGCCACCGGCACCGTGCCCGGCGTCCGGCCGAAGACCATGGGGTGCTGGTAGAGCAGGCCCCTCGGCCGGGTGGACTGGATGAGCAGCCCGCGCACCTGCGCCGCTGCCGCCGCCCGGAGGAGCGGCCCGGCGCGCATGTACTCGGCGAACAGCTCGTCGAAGGTCTTCATCTCCTGGGTGTGGACCAAGGCGATGGCGCCGACGGTGGCCGTGCCCACCTTCGCCCAGTCGGCGGCCAGCCCCTCGCCGACGTCGACCACCTTCGCCTCGATCGGGGCGCCGGTGGAGGCGGTGCCCGGAGCGGCCACCGCCCGGATGAAGAACGACTCCGGCGCGATGGCGGTGACCTCCACCGTGCCGGGGACCCAGAGGAAGGGAATGGCGACGCTCTCGGTCACGACCGAGTCCACGCCGAGCGCCTTGAACTTCTCCACTCCCCACTGGACCGCACGGTCCATCGCCGGTGTTCCGGTGATGCGACCGCCCACGCGGTCACAGAGCTCGAACGTGTCGGCGACGAGGGGTGTGCCGCCCTCGGCGCGCTGCTTCAGGGCGACGCGCGGGTCGGCGGGCGCAGTCTGCGCGGCCAGGGACGCTCCGGCGAGGACCAAGCCGAGCACCAAGGCGGAACGGGTCGAGGGCATAGGCGGGGCAGACTGCCACGGGATGAGCGGCCTCGCTGCAGGAACTCTCGGTCCTGCTGGGCGCTGGCGGCGAACGCGGCCCGCCTGGCGCTGCGGGCTCCTTCAGTTCCCCCGAGGGCTGGCCAGCCTCTGGCCTCTCACCGCCGTTCTGCTCGGGCCAGTGCTCACCGGCGTGTACGCCGCGGTGGCGGTCGCCCTGTGGCAGCTCGCCCGTCGACCGGGGCTCAGGCGGCCCGTGGCTGTCGGCTTGGAACCACGGTGAGGAACTCGCGCGTGTTCCGCCGCCAGAGGGCGAGCGGGACGACGTCCGCGCCCCGGGTCACCATCAGCCGGTGGATGTCGTCGACGTTTCCCACCACCTCACCGTGCACCCCGAGCAGGAGGTCCTCCGGCCGCAGCCCCGCGGTCTCCGCCGGAGAGCCCGAGCCGACCTGCAGGATGCGCACGGCCTTCGGCTGGCCGGTGGAGGCCGCCAGCTCGGGCGACAGCTGCTCGCTGCGCGCCGCGACGCCGAGATAGCGGCGGTCGACCTTCCCCCGGCTCATCAGGACCGAGGTCACCCAGGTCGCGGTCCGCGCCGAGACCGCGAAGCCCATGCCCTGGGCCCAGGGGATGACCGCGGTGTTGATGCCCACCACCTCGCCCCGGGCGTTCACCAGCGGGCCACCCGAGTTGCCGGGGTTGATGGCCGCGTCGGTCTGGAGCAGGCCCTCGAACAGCGTGCCGTTCGGCCCCGGGAGGCTCCGGTCGAGCGCGCTGACGATGCCCAGCGAGACGCTGCGCTCGAAGCGGAAGGGGTTGCCGATGGCCACCACCAGCTGGCCCACGGCGAGGGAGGCCGGGTCGGCCAGCGGGAGCTGGACCAGAGAGGCGTCCGTCACCCGCACCACCGCGAGGTCGGTGGCCGGGTCCGAGCCCACCAGCTCCCCCTTCGTGGTGTCGCCTCCGGGGAGCCGGATGCGCAGCGCCCGCCCGCTCCCGGCGACGTGGTGGTTGGTGAGGAGGTAGCCGTCGCTGGCGACGACCACGCCCGTGCCCGCGCCCCTGCCCTGCTCCACGCCGACCACGGCGGGACTCACGCGCCCGACGAGCTGCTGGAGCGCCTCCGACAGGTCGGTCAGCGAGGTCACGGCCGGACTCCCACCGCCACCGTGCGCTCCTCGACCTTGCCGCCCCGGAGCAGCTTCAGGGGCAGCGAGCGGCCCACCGCATCGTGCGCCAGCCGGGCGAGCAGATCATGCACATCCTCCATCGGCGTTCCGTCGAGGCAGAGGAGCACGTCTCCCAGCGCGAGGCCTGCTGCATCCGACGGCCCCCCCGGCTCGACCGAGAGCACGAGGAGCCCGGTGTCCTGCCCGGCCGCGGCCCGGGCCTGTCCCTGGAGCCGCACCGGCTGCGTGCCGACACCGAGATAGCCGCGGCGCACGCGCCCGTGCGCGAGCAGCTCGGGGGCCACCCGGGCCAGCGTCTCGGCCGGCAGCACCACCCGGCGCTCCCGGGGACCGCCGGACACGTACATCCCGAGCACCCGGCCCTCGACGTCGGCCAGCGCCGCGCCGGCCAGCCCTGGGCGCGCCGAGACGTCGGCCTCGAGCGTCGCGTCCACCCGCGCACCCCAGGGAGTCAGGAAGCCAGGCTCCACCACCGAGAGGACGCCCAGACGGGTGCGGAGCGAGCCGCGGGGCCGGGACACGGCGAGCACCAGGGTCCCCACCCGCCGTTGCGCTGGCTCCACCCAGCTCACCGGGGACAGGCTCGCGCCCGGGACCCGGAGCAGCGCCAGGTCGAGACCCGGGTCGCGGCCCACGAGCTGGGCCGGGTGCCAGGTTCCGCCGGCGTGGACGCGCAGGCCCTCCTCCCGATCCGCGGCGTGGGCGGCGGTGAGGACCAGGTCCTTCGCCTGGGCGATGCCGGTGATGGGCCAGCGGCGGCCCGAGACGGAGACCAGCCCCTCGCCCACCCGGGCGGTGGCGGTGGCGAGGGCGTCGGAGAGGGCGATGGCGGCGGCGACAGCAGACGGAGCAGTCATGGACCTCAAGGTACGGGCCCGCCCTGGCCGCCACATCGGCCGGATGGAGAGGCTGCCGACCTCCCCATCCGGGCAGGTCGCCCCCCGTCTCAGAGCGTGACCAGGCCCAGGCGCGCCGCGCGCACGACCGCCTCGGTCCGACGCTCCACCCCCAGCTTCTGGAGGATGGAATTGACGTGGAACTTCGCGGTGTGGGCGCTGATCTCCAGCGCGTCGGCGATGTCGCGGTTGGACAGGCCGCGGGCGAGCAAGCCGAGGACCTCGCGCTCGCGGGGGGTGAAGGCCTCCGCGCTCGCCGCCGGCCGCGACTCCGGGGCGGGCCGGAGCGAGGCGAAGCCGTGCTCGATGACCACCAGGCCCCGCGAGACCGCGAGCACGGCTGCGTGCAGGGTGCCGGCGTCGGCCGTCCGGAGCACCGCCCCCGCCGCCCCGCCGGAGAGCGCCGCCCGCGCGGCCTGCTCCCCGGTCACCAGCGCCAGCACCGGGGGGCCGCCCGGTCCGAGGGCCGGGGGTGGCGCGCTGGCGGTGTCCCACAGCACCGCGTCCACCGGCCCGCCGGCCTCGACCGTCAAGGTGACGCCCGACTCGGCGAGGAGCCCCGCCAGCCCCGCCCGGACCAGCGGGTCCGACGAGGCGAGGAGCACGCGCCCGAGCCTGAGGGGTGATCCGTCCGCAGACATCGCCCGGGATGCATGTCGGCCACGCAGCCGCGACGCAATTCGCTCTCGCCTGCAAGGAACCGCGGCCCAGCGTCCGAGGAGAGGTGCCGCTGGGAGCCGTGATTCAGACCGCGGTGGAGGGCACTGAGCGCTGCTCGGTGGCCTGAACCGCGATGGCCTCCAGCCGGTCCGCCAGCAGGTCGAGCCTGCGGTCGAGGCCGCGGGCGTTGGTGACGAAGATGCCCCGGGCCATGGCGTAGGCGCCGAGGACCACCAGCGCCGCCCCGGCGAGCCCGGCCACCCACGGCAGGTGCAGCAGCGCGGGGATCATCCAGCCGACGTTGGCGCCGAGCCCGCCGCCCACCCCTCCGACGATGCCGCCGAACAGGCCCCCGGCGAGCTGCGACCGGTCCGCGCTGAGGCGAATGACCGTCTTGCCGTCACGCGGCGCGACCGTGACCTCGATCGAGCTGGTGCCGGTGAAGCCCGAGAGGGTGAGACTCCGGCCGATGGTGGAGATGCCGCCGGGTAGCATCCACCGGCTGCCAACCGCGGAGGCCGAGAGCACGTCGCGGATCTCCTGGGCCAGGCGTTCGTGGTGCTCGGCGCCGATCTCCCCGTTCACCACCCGCTCGATCGTCCGCCGGAGCGGGGCGCCGGCGATCGCCGCTCCGATGCCCTCCCCCACGCCCTCCTCGAGCTCGCGCGCCGCTTGCCGGACGGCCGAGGCGTCGATGCCCGCGTCACGGGCCACGGCCTCGATCTCGCGCAGGTTGAGCGCTTCGCCCTCTGGCCCGCGGTCGTGCTCGAGCTGGGCGGCGCGACGGAGGATCGCCGCCACCTCGTCCTCGCCGTACGTCCGCTCGCGGAGCGGCTCGACCGAGGTGTCGGTTCGCGACGCAACGGGCGGGCGTGGGCGTTCGGCGGGCACGTCGGAGCCCGAAGACTACCGCGACCTGCCGAGGATGGCCTGAAACGGGTGTCGCACGACGTCGCGACGGGAAGGAGCCACCCTCGGCGGATGTGCGACATCGCCCGCCAGGCACGGGCGACGGAGACGCGAGTCGCCTAGTCGAACAGCCCGTGCAGGTAGAACCCGTCCTCACCCGCGCGCCGGTACACCCATGCTGGCCCGAGCCCCTCGAGGTGCACCCGGTAGTAGTCGCGCTGGAATGGCGTCTCGGTCCACCACTGGCCGCCGAGGCGCTCCGGCCCGGCGACGGCCAAGACTCGTCGCCGCTTGCCGAGGACGCGCGCCGAGCGGAGCGACCCGAGCGCATCCAGCTCCACCTCGATGCGCTCGCCCTCGCCACAGAGGAGCCGCACCGGACGCTCCAGCTGCCAGTCGGGGGGAGGAGGAGGTGCGGGGAGCGCCCGACGGGCCTCGGCGAACATCCCTGGCTCTCGCCGCGGCGGACGGAAGGGCCCGGGCGCATGGGCCGCCTCGGGGCGGTGGTCATCGGCCAGGACCGGGCTGCCCAGCGCCTCCGGGCCGAGCGCGGTGGCCAGCCGCGCCAGCACCGTCTCCAGGGCCGCGTCACCCGCCGGCGCATCCCCGAGCACCCCCTGCTGCCCGTGGTCTGCGCAGGACTCGTCCACGGTGAGGATGAAGGTGGCCACCGGGGCATCGAGACGCACCGACTCGAGCCGGTGGCGGACGAGGTCGAGCAGCAGCTTCGGATCCGTGGTCGGGCGCGCCAGCGCCAGCGGGACGGGGTATGGCCCGGTGGGCTCGAGCACCAGGGTGAGCGTCAGCCGCACCGCCGCGCGCTGCCGGCCCCGGAGCCGGGCCGAGAGCCGATCCAGCGTGGCCTTGAGCGTGAAGAGCAGCGGCTCCAGCGACTCGGCGGGAGCCTCGAGCGTGCGTACCTCCTCCACCACCTCGGGCAGCACTGCCGGGAGGAGCCGCGCCTGGTCGTCCCCGTGCACCAGCCGCTGGGCCCGGAGCCCCTGCGCCCCGAGCCGGGAGATGACCTGGGTGGGCAGAAGCGCCCCGAGCTCGCCGAGCGTGGACAGCCCGAGGGTCCGCAGCGAGGCGACGACGTCGGGCGCATCCTCCAGCGCCTGCAGCGGCAGCGGGGCGAGCGCGCGCCGGGAATCGCCCGGAGCCACGCACACCCCGCCGGGGCCGAAGCGGGCCAGGGCCCGCGCAGTGAACAGCTCGGAGGCGAGCACCACCCGCGCCCGGTACCCGGCCGCCCGGGCCTGCGCCTCCACCTTCTCCAGAAGCCCCACCTCTCCACCGAAGAGCGAGGCCGCCGAGGCGTCCAGCCACAGCCCGTCCGGCGCCGAGGGCATGAAGGCGGGTGTGAAGCGGAGGAAGCCCTCGGCGAGCGACGACAGCGCCTGTGCCTCGGCCACCGCGTCGTAGAGCCCATCATGGAGCGCCGGGAGGAGCGCGCGCGCCGAGGTGAGCGTCATCCCCGCGCGGATGCCCTCGCGCTGCGCAACGCCGGAGGCGAAGACCACGCGCAGCGCCCCCTTCGCCTCGTGCACCAGCGCCAGCGGCTGGCCGGCGAGCACAGGCTCGTCCAGCACCCGGCGCTGCACTGGGAACCGCGGCAGGTGCACGTAGATGACGCGCTGGCTCACGACCCCACCCCCAGCGCCTGGGCGAAGGAGGGCAACGGCAGGTCTCGCCCCGGACGCTGCCCCTGGATGCCGATGAGCCCGTCCCGGAGCGTGCAGGCCCGCACCCGGCGAAAGGGGGTGGAGGGCTCGCCGGGCACGGGCGGCGCGTCCAGCCCGCGGCCCCCGGCGCCGAGGTCGGAAGGACCGCCCGGGGTGAGCAGCTCCCACGGGACCTCCACCGCGCGCGATGCCCCACCCTGCCGGCTGCGCACCACCTCGAGGCGCATCCCGCGCGGCCCGCTGGCCGAGACGTGGAGCCGCAGCGTGCCATCCGCCGGCGCCTCGGACGGGGTGAGGAGCAGGAGCAGCCCACCACTGCGGCTGGCGGCCTCGACCAGCCGGCGCGACTCGGGCGGCGACAGGCGGACGGGGGTGTGGGTCAGGTCGAGGCCCACCGCGGCGAAGGCGCCGCTGCGGAGCAGCTGGAGCGCGCTCCAGGCCAGCTGCTTCGGCTCGGGAGGACGGACGACGAGGAGCTGCTCCAGCCGGACCCCGAGCGGTGGCAGCGCCGGTGGGTAGAGCGTCCGCGGCCCGTCCACCCAGGCCGCGAGCCGCAGCGCCCGGTGCGCCTCGGCGATGGCGCGACAGGCGAGCCGGGCCCGGCCGGAGGCGGGCTCTCCCCAGAGCTCCACCACCTGGCCGAGGGGAAATCCGCCGCCGGGCAACAGACCATCCACCGGAGCCAGGCCCGTCCGCAGCACGCAGAGCAGCTGGCGTGGCGCGGCCTGCAACGTCCGGATCCGCTCCCGGAGCCGCTCGAGCACTGCCGGGTCTGCCCGGGCCGTGGCCTCCATCCGTGCGCTGCCTCCTGCTCTGCCCTATACGCCCGTTCAGTATGCACGGACCACTGACGGCGCCACGCCCCGATGACAACTCCCCCTACCCGGCGCAGAGCAGCTTCACCTCCACGCGGGTGTCGGTCGGTCGGCGGAGACAGCCCTGCTGGAATCTCACCGCCGGGGGCTCGGTCGACGTCCCTTCGATGACGGTGATGCCGCCGTTCGCCAGGGTGCATCGCTGCACGGTTCCATCGGCCCGGGTGATGTCCACCGCGAGGAGGTTGGCGTCGGGCACGTTGTCGGTGAGGGTCAGCGTCTGGGGAATGGACGCCACCTGGGCGATGGAGACCAGGCTCTGGTGGTAGTCCGTCGCGCAGACCGAGTCGAGGTTGGTCAGGGTGGGGTCGAACGCCAGTGCCATCGCCCGGTGCCGGTACCCGGGCCCACCGCTGGTGGGGCAATCGACGTTCTGGATCACCGGCCCGCCGTCGCCCAGCGCGCCCTGGACGCCCTGCGCCACCTTGGTGGAGATGGCGACGGGCGCGATCGCCCCCCAGAGGATCTCCCGGGGCCGGCCCTTGCCGTCGTCCAGGCGCTGGAACGCGGTGACGTAGTCGCCCACCGGGGTGAGCAAGTCCTCGTGGAGGGTGCAGAAGTCCTGTCCCTCGGCGTCGGTGTAGAAGACCTTCGGATTGCGGTGGTCCTCCTCGCTGCAGTCGTCCTCGTCGCTCACCGCCACCACCAGCAGCCGCGCCCCTGGCCGGAGGAAGCCCGCGTTGGGGTTGCCGCCATCGGGCAACATCGTCCAGAAGCCCGTCCCGGTGAGCGCGATCCGCGCCGCCTCGAAGGGCGTCTCCTGGAAAGAGCCGTTGATGCCCAGCGCCCGAATGGCGGCGCTCAGGCGGGGCACGATCTCCGGGTCGGGGTCGGTGAGCCAGCGCTCACCGCCGCCCACGCCACCGTCCGCCGCCGGGAACTGACGCAGCCAGCCACCCTGCGGGTACGAGGTGAGGAAGAGCCGGGTGTTGAAGTACGCCGAGTAGACCGAGGTGTTGACCAGACCGACCCGTAGGTTCTGGGTGACGCCGGCGCCGGTCTGCAGCACCTCGACGAAGGTCGGCAGCTCGCGGGCCACCCCCTGCTGCTCCTCGCTCATCGAGTTGCTGTCGTCGACGACGAAGAGGATGTCGGTCTCGACGGGCGCGAAGAGCGGCGCGTCATAGGCGCAGGCCGCAGGCACGTTGGAGCCCGCTCGGTCCGGCGGTGCCTCGCACGTGCACCCGCCGAGCGTGCCCAGCACCCCCGCCACCAGGAGCCACGGCCAGTGGCCGCGTCGCTTGACGACGTCAGGTTCTGCTCTATCGGTAAGCCTCAGACGCCGCATTTTCCGCTGTTTCCCAACGAAGGACTTTTGATTGCTAGCCTCTGTTCCTGGCAGTACGGGACCCTGGCGAGGCTCTGCAGTTTCCGACGCACCTGAACGGAGCGCGAATTTTCATGTCGGACGAGAAGAAGAAGGGCGGCCAGTCCGCCACCGCGATGACCTCGGCCATGGGTCCGCCCCCGGCCCTCATCAACAAGGACGACATTCCCCAGGTCCTCCCCATCCTGCCACTTCGGAACTCGGTGTTCTTCCCGGGTGGTGTCCTACCCCTGGCGGTGGGTCGGCAGAAGACCATCGCCCTCATCAAGGACGCAGTGCGTGACGACCAGCTGATCGGCGTGGTCACCCAGCGCCGGGCCGAGGAGGAGGATCCGGGGGCGAGTGACCTCTACGCGATGGGGACCGTGGCCCGCATCGTGAAGCTCCTGAAGATGGGCGAGGACAACTACTCGCTCGTGGTCCAGGGCCTGGCCCGCTTCCGGGTCCTCGACCTGGTGCAGGAGACCCCGTACCTCAAGGCGCGGGTCGAGCCCGCGGACGACAAGACCTCCGCCGAGAACGTCGAGGTCGAGGCCCTGGGCATCAACCTCAAGAAGCTGGCCCGCGAGGTCATCGAGCTGATGCCCGAGCTGCCGGCGGCGGCCACCGAGCTGGTGGAGTCCATCACCCACCCCGGCCACCTGGCGGACCTCATCGCCGCCAACGTCGACGTGCCCATCGAGGAGAAGCAGGCGGTTCTGGAGACGGTGGACCTCAAGGCCCGGATGAAGCTGGTCCTCGAGCTCCTCAACCGGAAGCGGGAGATCCTCAAGCTCTCCAACAAGATCGACTCCGCGGTGAAGGGCGAGATGTCGAAGACCCAGCGCGAGTACTACCTGCGCCAGCAGCTCAAGGCGATCAAGGAAGAGCTCGGCGAGATGGGCGAGGAGGAGGAGGAGCTCGACGAGCTCCAGGAAAGGCTGAAGAAGGCCGGCCTGCCTCCGGACGTGGACAAGGTCGCCACCAAGGAGCTCAACCGGCTCAAGACCATCCCCGCGGCCTCGAGCGAGTACACCGTCGCCCGGACCTACCTCGACTGGATCGCCGACCTACCCTGGAGCAAGACCAGCGAGGACAACCTCGACATCGAGAACGCCCGCTCCACCCTGGACGCCGACCACTACGGAATCCAGAAGGTGAAGAAGCGAATCCTCGAGTACCTCGCCGTCCGCAAGCTGAAGAACGACATGAAGGGCCCCATCCTCTGCCTGGTGGGGCCGCCCGGCGTGGGCAAGACCTCGCTCGGCCAGTCCATCGCCCGGGCGGTGGGGCGCAAGTTCGTCCGCCTCAGCCTCGGCGGCGTGCGTGACGAGGCGGAGATCCGTGGGCACCGCCGGACCTACGTCGGCGCCCTCCCCGGCCGCTTCATCCAGAGCATGAAGAAGGCCGGGACCAAGAATCCGGTCATGATGCTGGACGAGATCGACAAGCTGGGCGCGGACTTCCGCGGCGATCCCTCGGCCGCCCTGCTCGAGGTGCTGGATCCGGAGCAGAACAACAGCTTCAGCGACCACTACCTGGACGTGGCGTTCGACCTGTCCAAGGTGCTGTTCATCGCCACCGCCAACCAGCTCGATCCCATCCCCGGTCCGCTGCGGGACCGCATGGAGATCATCGAGCTGTCCGGATACACCTTCGAGGAGAAGCAGCAGATCGCCCGCATCCACCTGGTGCCCAAGCAGCTCCGGGAGCACGGGCTGTCCGCCGACCACATCGCCATCGAGGACGAGGCGCTGCTGACCCTCATTACCTCGTACACCCGCGAGGCGGGCGTGCGCAGCCTGGAGCGGCGCATCGCCGACATCTGTCGCGCGGTGGCGGTGGAGGTCGCCGCGGGGAAGACCGACAAGCAGGTCATCACCTCGGACCGGGTGAAGGAGATCCTCGGCCCCGAGGCCTTCTACTCCGAGGTGGCCGAGCGCACCGAGGTGCCGGGGGTGGCCACCGGTCTGGCCTGGACTGCGGTGGGCGGTGACCTCCTCTTCATCGAGGCCACCAAGATGGCCGGCAAGGGCGGGATGACGCTCACCGGGCAGCTGGGGGATGTGATGAAGGAGTCTGCCCAGGCGGCGCTGAGCTACCTCCGGAGCAAGGCGGACCAGCTCGGCATCAATCCCAACTTCCTGGAGAAGACGGACATCCACCTGCACTTCCCGGCGGGAAGCATCCCCAAGGACGGACCGTCGGCCGGCGTCACCATCCTCACCGCGCTGACCTCGCTCATGACCGGCGTCCGCGTCCGGGGCGACACGGCCATGACCGGCGAGGCCACCCTCCGGGGCCTCGTGCTCCCGGTGGGCGGCATCAAGGAGAAGGTGCTCGCTGCGCACCGGGCGGGCATCAAGCGGGTCATCCTCCCCGAGCGCGTCCGGAAGGATCTGAACGACGTTCCGGAGCAGGCCAAGAAGGACATCGAGTTCATCTTCGTCACCCAGATGGACGAGGTGCTCCGCAACGCCCTCGAGTCCGACCCGTTCAAGGCCCGGGCGGGCACCCCGGACGGTGGCTCCACCCCCGACCTGCCGAAGCCCGAGGTGGTTTCGCCTGCCGCGCCGGAGATCCGCGCCTAGCAGCGAGCGGTCGCCCGGGGGGCGTGAAGTTCTCGATGCCGTCCGGAGTCCGCTCCGGGCGGCATCGGTGCTTTGTGGGCGTCGGGACATTGAACCTGTGGGCTTCGCGCGTAAGATGCCGGAAACGCTCGGACCGGACGGGGGCTGAATCGCCCTTCGCCCGGGGCCGTCCGAGACCGACATGCCCCCTCCCGCTGCCAGCCCGGAACAGTGCGGAACGTTCCGCGGCAGCTGGGCGTTGGTGCCATCCGGAGGAGCCTCCGACGGATGAGCCTCGAGGGCCGGCACCTGGGGCGCTATCGGCTGCTCGAGCCACTCGGCTCGGGAGGCATGTCGGTGGTGTACCGGGGGCTCGACACAAGGCTCCAGCGCGAGGTTGCGGTGAAGGTGCTCCACCCCCACCTCGCCCGGCAGCAGGACGCCCGCGCCCGTCTGGCCCGGGAGGCCCGGGCGGTGGCGCGGCTCCAGCACCCCAACATCCTCGAGGTGTTCGACTTCGCCGACCCGACCTCCACCGAGGATGCGTTCCTGGTCACGGAGCTGGTCCGCGGCGAGACGCTGAAGTCGTTCGCCGAGCGTGAGCGGCTGTTTCCCCCGGAGCTGGCGGCCCTGGTCGTCCAGCACCTGGCGCGGGCGCTCGGTCACGCCCACGAGGCTGGTGTCATCCACCGGGACCTCAAGCCCGAGAACGTGATGGTGCGCGACGATGGGGTGCTGAAGCTGATGGACTTCGGCATCGCCCGCGTCCTCGACCCCGCCGAGCGCATGACGGTGACCGGCGCGCTGGTGGGCTCGCCGGCGTACATGGCGCCAGAGGTCATCGATGGCGAGCCGGCCACGCCCGAGTCCGACGTCTTCTCGCTGGGCACCCTGCTCTACTGGCTCTGGACCGGGACGCTCCCCTTCGCCGCCCCCAGCACCCCGGCGACGCTGAAGCGCATCCTCGCCGGCACCTATGAGGACCCGCGCGGCGTCTGCCCGGCCATCTCCGACGCGCTGGTGGGCATCCTCCAGACCTGTCTGGCCCGGGACCCGGCGGATCGCTACCCGACGGCGCGCCAGCTGGAGCAGGCGCTCTCGGAGACGCTCGATGACCTGGGGCTGACGGACGGCGATGCCGTCCTCGCCTCGTTCTTCGCCGGTCCGGCGCCCACCCGCACCGCCCTGGTGGAGCGGCTGGTCTCGACCTTGCTGGCCCGGGGTGCGGAGGAGGCCAGGGCGGGCCGCCTTCCCCGGGCGCTGGCCCGGGTGGACCACGCCCTCGCGCTCGAGCCCGACGCGCCGGCCGCTCGGGCGCTGCTCGACAAGCTCCAGAGCAGCTTCCGCCAGGGTCGCGCCCGGCGCCGGACCCTGGTCCTCGCCGGCACACTCGCCGGTCTCGCCGCGGTCGCCGCGCTCAGCCTGTCGGTCGTCCGGCAACAGCTCCGCCCGGAGCCCGTCCTGGCGTCGCCGGCGCCCGCTCCGGCCCCCCCGACGCCGACGGTGCCCACCCCCCTTCCCACCTTGGCCGCGGTCTCGGACGCTGCCGACCTGGGCGCTGCGCCCGCCCGGTCCGGGCCCCGGGCCGTGCCCCGCCGTCCGGCCCCGGTCCGGTACCAGATCCTGGTCCGTCCCTACGGCGCGCTGCAGGTCGACGACGAGCGCCGGAGCTCCGAGGCACTGTCGGTCCACACCCTCGCGCTCAGCCCCGGGCGCCATGTCCTGCGCGTGAGCTGCCAGTGGTGCGAGGATCAGGTGGTGCCGATCGACGTCCTCGCCGGGAAGCCCGAGACCCTGGCCATCCCGGCCCGGCTGAAGGCCGCCGAGCTCCGGTTCGCGTTCGAGCCTCCCTCGGCGCAGGTCCGCATCGGGGACGTCACTCGCCCCGCGGCCGAGTCGCTCGCCCGCCCCTTCGAGATTGCCTCCCCCCGGGCGCCCACCCGCTTCGTCCACCGGGTGGAGTACGAGGTGACGGCGCCGGGGTATCGCACCGTGCGCTCCAGCGTGGAGGTCCTCCCCGGCGCCAGCCGCACCCTCAGCGGAAGGCTGGTGCCGGAATGAGCCGTGGCGCGGGGTGGGTGGCCCTCGCCCTGCTCGCGGCGGCCACGGCGCAGGCGCAGCAGATGCCCGCGGCCGGCGAGGGGGCGGACCTCGCCCCCGTCCAGGCCGAGTTCGAGTTCGGCCACTACCGCGAGGTGCTGGAGCGCGCCGAGCGTCGCATCGACCGCGGGGGGATGGACGAGGCATCGCTGGTCCAGTGGCACAAGCTCGCGGGGCTGGCCGCCTTCAACCTCCGGCGCACCGAATCGGCTCAGCGCCACATCGCCGCGCTGCTGCGCCTCGACCCCGACTTCGCCCTGGACCCGTTCGTCTACCCGCCGCCGGCGGTGGCCTTCGTGGAGAAGCAACGCCAGGCGCTCGCCCCGGAGCTGGACCGCATCCGCGCCGAGCGCCGGGCGCAGGCCGCCGCGGCGCAGCGGGCCGCCGAGGAGCGCGCGGCGCTCGCCCGGGAGGCCGAGGAGCAGCGCCGGCAGCTCGAGGAGATGTCGCGGCAGGTGACGGTGCGGACGGTGGAGAAGCGCAGCTTCCTGGTGAACTTCGTGCCCTTCGGCGCGGGACAGTTCCAGCAGGGGCGGGTCGCGGCCGGGACCGGGTTCGCCATCGCCGAGGCGCTCCTGGGCATCACCAGCGTGGTGGCCTACTTCGCGTATGGCTCGCTCATCGACACCCGGACCCTCTCGGTCGACAACCGCTTCCCTGGGGCGGCGCCGATCGTGGAGACCGGCATCCCGGCCAACCGCGAGGACGAGGCGAAGGTCTGGCGAGCGCTGAAGATCGGCGCGGGTCTCGGCTTCTACGGGGTGTGGGCCGCCGGCGTCGCCGACGCCATCATCCACCACCAGGACACGGTGGTGACCACCCGGGTCGAGACGCCGCCACCGCCTCCCTCCCCCCCGCCAGGGGCTCGGATCGGTCCCGGTCCGGGCACGGTCGGGGCCTCCTTGACCATCCGCTTCTGACCCATGGCCCGGCTGGTTCTCACCTCTCCCGGCGGCGCCGTCCGCAGCGTGCCTCTCGTCAAGCGCATCACCAGCGTGGGCCGCGGCGCCGAGGTCGACGTGCGGCTCGAGGACGCCGGCGCGCCCGAGCACGCGCTCACCCTGCTGTGGGACGGCCGGAGCTACCGGGTCGGGAGCGTGGGCGCGCCGTTCCTGGTGGACGGCAAGAAGCGCGATGCGCATCTGATGAAGGACGGCGAGGTCATCCGGGTGGCCGACACCTGGATCGCCCTGTCCCTGACCGATGCGCCGGCCCAGGGGGAGCCCGCGCCCGACCCGGGGCGGGAGGCGCTCTCCACCTTGAAGCGGCTGACGGAGTTCTCGGCCCGTCTGCTCCAGTCCACTGACGTGACCGCGCTGCTGGAGGCCCTCCTCGACGAAGCGATCGACCTCACCGGCGGGGACCGCGGCTTCCTGGTGCTGGTCGAGGGCGAGCAGCGCAGCGTCAAGGTGGCCCGCAACGTCGCTCGCGAGAACGTGGACCTGGACCTCCAGCGGCTCTCGGACACCGTGGTGGACCGAGTCCTGAGCAAGGGAGAGCCTCTGCTGGTGTCTGACGCGACGGCGGACCCGGAGTTCTCGGCCAGCACCTCGGTGGTCAACCTCAAGCTCTCCTCGGTCCTCTGCGTTCCGCTGATGCAGCGGGGCCGCCCGTTCGGTGTGGTCTACGTGGGCAGCGACCGGGTGGGCACCCACTTCGACCGGCGAGGCCTCGACACCCTGACCATCTTCGCCGCCCAGGCGTCCCTGCTGGTCTCGAACGCGCTGCTCCTCGACGAGCTGCGGGCCGACAACCGTGGGCTCAGGGAGCGGCTGGAGCAGCAGCGCTACGGCGAGCTCCTCGGCAGCTGCCCCGGGATGCGGGAGGTGTACAGACAGATCGAGAAGGTGGCTCCCACCGACCTCTCGGTGCTGGTGGTGGGCGAGACCGGCACCGGGAAGGAGCTCGTCGCCCGCGAGCTCCACCGGCGCAGTCTCCGGGCGAGCGGGCCGTTCGTGGCGATCAACTGCGGAGCTCTGCCCGAGACGCTGCTGGAGTCGGAGCTCTTCGGGCACGTGAAGGGCGCCTTCACCGGCGCGGTCGCCACCCGCCCGGGCAGGTTCCAGCAGGCCAGCGGGGGCACCCTGTTCCTCGACGAGGTCGGCGACATGCCGCCCGTGCTCCAAGTGAAGCTGCTCCGGGCCCTTCAAGACAGGACGGTGCAGAAGGTGGGCGACCACCGCGAGGAGCCGGTGGACATCCGGGTGCTCGCCGCCACCCACCGGATGCTCGAGGAGGAGGTGAAGAAGGGCAGCTTCCGGGAGGATCTCTACTACCGGCTCGCCACCCTCACCCTGCGCGTGCCGCCGCTCCGGGAGCGCGGCGAGGACGTGGTGGTGTTGGCGCGCGGCTTCCTGAAATCCTTCGCCGAGACCTATCGGGCCGCGGTCCGCGGCTTCACTCCCGCGGCGCTGGGCGCCATTCGCCGTCACCCGTGGCCGGGGAACGTCCGGGAGCTCGAGAACCGCATCAAGAAGGCGGTGGTGCTCTCCGAGGGCCCGCTGGTGCGGGCCGAGGATCTGGACTTCCCCGCCGAGGAGCCGCCCCCGCTCCCCCCGCTGCAGGAAGCGAAGGAGGAGTTCGAGCGGGGCTACGTGCTCGAGGCCCTGCGGCGCCACGGAGGGAACCGCGCCCGGACGGCGCGCGCGCTCGGCGTCGATCCCCGGACCATCTTCCGCCTGCTGGAGAAGATGGAGGGCGTGCCTCCCGATCGCGAGGAGGACCCCTAGGTGACCGCGGCCCGGGTCGTCGTCGCGCTGCTCGGCGCTGCGCTGGTGCTCCCCGCCTGCCTCTTGCCGCAGGAGGACCACATCATCCAGCCGCTGCCCCCGCCGAAGAACCAGCCGCCGCGGATCAACGAGTCGCTGCTCCAGCCGGCGAGCCGCTTCGTCACGGTGAAGAACGGGATCGACTGCCCGAACCTGGCGTTCCTCGCGCCGGTCTCGGACCCCGACGTCACCGACATCCTCATCTACAACTTCTACGTCGATCCCGATCTGTTCCCCGCGTTCGTGAAGCAGGCCACCATCACCAACAACGCTCAGGCGGACCGCTCCGACCCGGCGAGCTACGAGGTCAGCTTCGCCTCGCCCGGTTCGCTCCAGCAGCCGGGGGACCACGTGGTCGAGGTGCTGGTCTCTGACGGGGCGCTGGTGAACCGCGACCCACAGCCGAGGAAGGTGACGCTGCTCGACGGCGGCACCGCGCTCGACCCCACCTACGCGGTCACCTACGCCTGGACGGTGACCGTGCTCGCCGGGCCCTGTCCGTGAGTCGCCGCGCCCTCCCCTGCGCCGTCGCGCTCCTCGCTGGGTGCAACCTGTTCGGGGAGCCGAGCCCGCCGCCGGGGAGCTGCACCCGGGACCAGGACTGCCCGTCCCCGCAGCGCTGCTACGTGGACGGCTGCGGCACCCTGCCCCCCGACCTCCTGGCAGAGGTCATCACCTCGGCGCCGACGGGCGTGACCAGCGTGGACCTGCCGGTGGGCACGCCGGCGGCGAACGTGCCGCTGGTGCTCCCGGACCAGCAGCTCCTGCAGCTCTCGGTTCGCCGGGGCGCGGGACCCTACCCCGCCAGCGTGCAGCTCCTGGCCACCGGGGAGAGCGCACTCCTCCCCGGGGTGAACCGGACGGCGCAGACGGCGGGCGCGGCAGCGAGCGGGCTGTTCAGGGTGGGCCTCTCCACCGGGGTGTACACGGTGGTGGTGAGCCCGCTCGACCCGTCGGTGCCCCCGGCGCTGCGAACCCTGGTGGGCATGGACGCCGGGGTGACGCCGCTCACCGTCGATCTCCTCCCCGCGGCGCAGGTGCAGACGGTCACCGGAACGGTCCTCGCCGGGCCAGGGCAACCCGAGCCCGTGCCGCCGACGGTCCAGCTCCTCGCCCTGGACGGTCGCCCGCTGTCGGCGCGGAGCACCGCCGACGCCGCGGGCGGTTTCCAGCTCTCGTTCGGAGCCGGAACGCTGGGCGGGGGCGCCGTCCTCCAGGTCACGCCCGGCCCGGGGGCGCTGGGGGCGGTCGCCGCCTTCCCCGTCTCCGACCCGGCGCGCTTCGGCCAACCCTTCGTGGTGGGTGACACGGCGGCGCCAGTGCAGGTCTCGGGGCAGATCATCGGCCCGGAAGGCACGCCCGTCGCCGGGGCCAGCGTGTTCATCCAGGGGACGGTGGTCGGCGGCGGCTCGGGGAACGTGGGCCCATCGTTCTCCGATGGCGACGGCGGCTTCTCCATCCAGACGCTGCCCCAGGACGGGCCCGGGACGCTGCAGCTGTGGGTCATTCCCCCGCCGGGCTCGATCGCCGGACTCGTCCGGGTTCCGGTGGAGGTGCCGTCCGGGGCGCCGGTGGCCGGAACCTGGACCTGCCCGGCCCGCCCGGTGCTGGGTGGTGCGCTGCTCCTGCCGGATGCCGGGCCGCTGGTGGCCGCGGCGCTGCGTGCCGACCCGGTGCGTACGCTGGATGCGGTCACTCCCCTGCCCCCCAGTGGTGCCTCGAGCGAGACGGGCCAGGCCGGAACCTTCGCCGTGCGGCTGGATCCGGCCGTGTACCAGCTGGAGGTGCAGCCCGGCGCGTCGCTCCCCGTGCTGCGTCGGCTGGTGCGGGTGACCGCGTCGGGGACCCAGCTCGAGCCGATGACCGTTCCCACGGGGCGGACCCTCAGCGCGCGGGTGCTACGCGACGCCGGCGTGGTCGTGCCGCAGGCCCTGGTGCGGATCTACCAGCGGAGCGCGCTCGAGGACGGCACGGCGCGGGCGCTGCTCCTCGGCGAGGACGTCTCGGACGAGAGCGGGGTGGTGAGCATCCTCCTGCCGCAGCCGCCGTAGCCGACACGCGGTGTGGCGCGCCAGAGCCCAGGCTCACCGCTGGGCGCGGGCCTGGGCCATCATCCGGTGGAAGCGGTCCAGTGCCGGGCCGATCTCCCCGGAGTACTGAACCGCCGAGGTGGTGTAGAGGTCCTCGAGGTGCTCCAGCTGCCGGAAGAGCTCGGCGAGGTCGTGCCGCTCCGGGGCGTCCACCCCACAGCTGCGCTCGGCCTGGCGGAGCCGGTCCAGCCACTCCACCCGGAACGACATCCAGCTGGTGTCCGCCCGTGAGGCCGGGGCGATGGCGCTGAGCGCCCGGCGGTGGCCCTCCAGCTCGTCGAGGAGTGCGGAGGCGCGCTCGGTGCAGGCCTCGCGGCCCACGGTCGCGGTCCGGATCGGCTCCCGCCTCGGGCTCATCGCCTGCACCGAGCGGAAGACGCTGGCGGTGATGAGGATGCAGAAGAGCGACACCACGACCAGGTAGACGCCGAGGACCGCGACCCGGAACGGGCGGTACCGTGGGTCTCGCACGGGCGCGGGGCGGCTCACGGCGGCTCAGGGCTGGCGGGGCGGGGCGGCGGTCCCCGCAGGCGGCAGAAGGCCTGCCGAGGACTCCGCGGCAGTCTTGAACGTCGCCGGGCGAGTCCTGGGAGGCGTTGGGCCGGCATCGGTGGCCTGGGCAGCCGCCGGAGGGGTGACCGAGGCCGCGAGCGGCGGCGCAGCGTTGCCGGTCGGCCCGGTGGTGACCCCGGCGTCGCCCTCGGTGGCCGAGAGTGCGCGCTTGGCCGCCGAGAGCCGGGCCTTCAGCATCGGGGTGAACTGCGAGGCCGGGTACATCCCCAGCGCCTCGCGGGCGACCGCGGCGGCCTGCTCCGGCTTCCCGGTTTGCTCGTAGGCCTGGGCGAGCAAGGTCATCGCCCACTCGCGGTTCTTGCTCCGCCGGTCCTTCTCCACGAAGGTCTTGAGCGGGGCGATGGCCTGCTCGTACTTGCGCTGCTGGACCAGGGCGTTGCCGAGCATGAAGGACGCCTCGAGCTGCTCGGGCTCGGAGGGCTGCATCGCCAGGAAGCGCGAGAGGTCCTCGATGGCCGGCGCCCACTCGTTCCGGCGGAACGCGGCCCGGCCCCGCTCGAACGCCGTCTGGCCGAGCTCGCGCCGCAGCGCCGCGGCCCGATCCGTCAGCGCCTGGCGCTCGAGCGGATCGAGCTTGCTCTGATCCACCCTGGCGAGAGCGGTGATTCCCTCCAGCCGGCGCTCACCGGGCAGCTCGGTCATCATCCGGTAGGCCTCGGTCGCCGAACGGCGGGCGGTGGCGACGGCTGCCTGCTCCGCGCGCTCCTTCTCGATTGACTGGGTGAGCGTCTTCAGCTCCGCGACCGCCTTGTCCCGCTCGCCGTTGGCCGCGGAGGCCCGGACGCCGGAGAGCAGCAACGCCGCGGTGCCGGCCAGCAGCGCGAAGAGCGTGTAGGCCGCGGCCGAGGAGAGCATCTGCCGCCGCTCGAAGTCCTTCTGCCTCGCGCCGAACGCCTTCACCTCCGAGTGAAGGGTCTTCAGGAGGTTGTCGGTGCGGATGACGAGGTTTCGCCCCTCGATCACCTCGCGGCGGATGTCCGCCAGCTCTCGTTCCAGGTCCGTCGCCAACGTGTTCCTCGCCTCCAGCTCCGTGAGCGCACCGAACAGACCATCTCGGAGCCCGTATTCCAAGCGCCGCTCGCTCGGCCCCCTGGTCGGGCAAAGACTCAGGCCAGGTGCGAGAGCACTGAGCGCTCCTCCACCACCACCCGGCCGTGTCTCACCGGTGCACCGGGGTCCGTCGTGTCGAGCGCGGCGAGCAGCTGGCGGATCTCGTCGGCGGAGGGCTCCCGCCCCTCGGCCGCCGCGGCGCAGGCGAGCGCTGCACGCACCTCGGCTGCCCCTTGCCCACCCTCGAGCGCGGCGACCGCGGCCTCCACCAGCGACTCGGGCCGATGGCCGACCAGCGCGGGGGGAATCCCCACCAGGCGAAACGCCTCGGGTCCGAACGGCTCGACGACCACCCCCGCCTCGGCCAGCGCCTGGCGTCGGCTGGACAGGCGCGCCTCCATCGCCGGGGTTAGGGCGAGGGCCGCCCCCAGGAGCGGGGTCTCGACCGGCGCAGTGGCCTGCCGCTCCATCCGGTGGGCGAGGACGCGCTCGCGGGCGGCGTGCAGGTCGAGCACCACCAGCGAGCCGCCGGGACCCTCGCAGACCAGGGCCTTCCCCCGCAGCGTGCCCAGCGGCCGGAGCGAGCCGAAGTATCCCGGCGCGGGAGCGGCGTTGCGGTCGGGCAGCGCTTCCCCGAGGGCAGCCGCCCGGTCCTGGACAGCGGGGAGCGGCAGCGGCGCTGCGGAGGCGCGGGAGAGGAAACGCTCCACGGCCGCGGCATAGTCGACCGAGGGGCGGTCCGGTCTCGACGGGCTGCTGGACAGCGAGGCCCGGAGCACGGCACGGGCAATGGCTGCCTGCACGGCGTCGGTCACCTCGGCGGCGTCGGCGAAGCGCACCTCCAGCTTCTGGGGGTGCACGTTCACGTCGACGCGCGACGGCTCGACCTCCACGAACAGCACCCCCACCGGCTGCCGTCCGGCCGGGAGCGACGGCGCGAGCCCGCGGTGAACCGCGAAGTGGAGCATGCGGTCGCGCACGTGGCGACCGTTGACGAAGACGTAGAGCGAGCGCGCGGTGGAGAGGCTGAACTCCGGCGAGGCGATGACCCCGTGGACCCCCAGACCCAGCCTTCGCTCCTCCACCGGGAGGAGGAAGGGAGCGACCTCCGGCCCCAGCGCAGCGGTGATGCGCTCCTGGAGGTCACCCGGGCTCGGCGAGAGCACCCGCATCGTCCGCCCCTCGTGCTCGAGGCGGAAGGCGACCTCGGGGTGGGCGAGCGCCAGGCGCAGCACCGCCTCCTCGACGTGCTTCAGCTCGGTCTCGGCGCGGCGGAGGAACTTCCGGCGGGCGGGGACGGCGCCGAACAGGTCCTCCACCCGGACCTGCGTGCCGGGCCGTGCGGCCGCAGGAGAGACGACGCTCTCCCCGTCTTCCACGCGGACCTCGGTGCCCTCGGCCGCACCGTGGAGGGCGGAGCGCAGCACCAGCCGGGAGACCGAGGCGATGGCCGCGAGCGCCTCGCCGCGGAAGCCGAGGGTCCGAATGGCCAGGAGGTCGTCGGCCGTCCGGAGCTTGCTGGTGGCGTGGCGGCGAACGCTCAGGATCGCGTCCTCGCGGGACATACCGGACCCGTCGTCGGTCACCGCGATCAGCCGGGTCCCACCCGCCTCGATGGCGACATGGACCGAGCGAGCCCCGGCGTCGAGCGCGTTCTCCCCCAGCTCCTTGACCACCGAGGCCGGGCGCTCGACCACCTCGCCGGCGGCGATCTGGTCGATGAGCGCGTCGCTGAGCACGGCGATGGTGGCCACGTCGCTCGGGGAGGATATCCCGCTCTCCCTCCCACCGGGCCGGCGACCGTCCGCGGGGCTCATCCCTTCCCCTGGCGGCTCCGACGGGGTACATGCCCCCCGGGGATGGGGCAAGAGCGCGGCAGTTCTCTGCGGGTCGCGATCACCGGCCCCACCAGCGAGTTCGGAGCGGTGCTCCTGCCGAAGCTGCTCGCCGAGCCCCGCATCGAGCAGCTGCTGACCTTCGGCCCCAGGCCGGTGAGCGGCGCCCGGCTGGTGCACCACCGCGTGGACCTGACCCGGTGGGACGTGGAGTCCGAGCTGGAGGGCGCGCTCTCCGCTGCACCGGTGGACGTGCTGTACCACCTCGCCTTCCTGCATGGGCGGACGCGCGGCGCGGCCTTCGCCCACGAGCTGGAGGTCATCGGCACGCTTCACACCCTGGCGGCGGCGGTGCGCGCCGGCGTGCGCCACGTGGTGGTCCCCTCGACCACCGCCGTCTATGGTGCCCGTGCCGGCAATCCGGTGCTCCTCGGCGAGGATGCGCCGCTGCACGGCTGCCCCGGGAGCCGCTTCGTCACCGATCGGGTGGAGGTCGAGCGCCAGCTGATGGCCTTTCGCAGGGATCACCCCGGGGTGGGGCTCACCGTGTTCCGCTTCGCTCCGGTGCTCGGTCCGACCGTGGACAATCCTGCCACCCGCTACTTTCGCCGACCGCTGGTGCCGACCCTGCTCGGGTTCGACCCGCTCTGGCAGGCGATCCACGAGGAGGACGCGCGCGAGCTCCTCCTCCGGGTGCTCGACGGTCCAGTGAGTGGGACGTTCAACGTGGTCGGCGACGACGTGCTCCCCCTCTCGTCCATCATCCGACTCGCCGGGACCAGGCCGCTGCCGCTGCCTCCGCCTTTGGCTCGGGCGACGCTGCGGGCCCTGAACTCCGCCGGAATCACTGCGACGCCCGGCGCGCTCCTCGACTACCTTCACTACTCCTGGGTGGCGGACGGGACCCGGGCGCGCACCACGCTCGCCTTCCGGCCCCGCTTCGGGACGCGCGAGGCCGCGGCCTCGGTGAGGAGCTGACGAGCGATGGGCAGCAGGCGCGTTCTGGGGAACGACCCCTTCCAGCGTGGCGCGGCGGAGCGGACCCCGGCCACCTCCCCCGCCTCCGACGTGCCCGAGCAGCCATCGGCCGCTAGCCCGCGCGGGACGGGGGCGTCGACGGAGCGCAACGCCGGGTCGGCTGCGAAGCGGCCCACGCCTTCGAGGCGCCCTGCAGCCCGCCCGAGGAAGAGTCCGCCGCGTGCCGAGCCGAGCCCGGCGCCGGGCCCCGTGCCTGCATCCGGCGCGCCCGCCGTGGCTGCGGCCCCCCCACCTCCCGCCCCGCCAGCGCCGCCCCCGCTCGAACCGGGGGCCCCGACCCTGACCTGGACTCCCGCGGAGGCACCGCCGCGGGAGCTCGACCGCGCCGCGGAGGGGACGGAGGCCGCCGTCACACCCGCCACGGCCTCGCTGTTCGAGGTGCTCCGCGAGGCTCCCGGGGTGCTGGCCGAGGCCTGGTCGGCCCTCGAGGCCGCACTGCGCGCCATCCGGGCCGGGCTGGGGACCGCGGGCGGTGAGCAGCTCGACGTGTACGGCCGTGACGCCCGGCTGAGCGAGGCGGTCGCGCCCTTGCTCGACTTCCTCTACAGCCGCTGGTTCCGGGTGGAGGTGGAGGGAGCGTCGCACGTCCCTGCCGGCGGCGCGCTGCTCGTCGCCAATCACGCCGGGGCGCTGCCGCTCGACGGACCGATGCTGCACGAGGCGCTCCGGCGGGAGCGGCCCGAGCTCCCCGAGGCGCGCTGGCTCGCCGAGGACCAGGTCTTCTACGCCCCGCTGCTGGGGACGCTGTTCAACCGGCTCGGGGCGGTGCGGGCTTCCCCGGACAGCGCCACCCGTCTGCTCGCCGAGGGCCGGCCGGTCCTCATCTTCCCCGAGGGCATCCAGGGGATCGGCAAGCCGTTCCGCGACCGGTACCGGCTGCAACGCTTCGGGCGGGGGGGGTTCGTCAAGCTCGCGCTCCGGACCCGCCGGCCCATCCTCCCGGTGGCGATCATGGGCGCCGAGGAGACGCTGCCACTTCTGGGGAAGCTCCCGGGCGGGCTCCTCGGCGTGCCCTACCTCCCGGTCACTCCGCTCGGCCCGCTCCCGCTCCCGGCCAAGTGGCGCATCCGCATCGGTGAGCCCATCGCGGTGCCGCCGGGGGCGACGGAGACCGACCTCTCGGTGGTCGAGTCCCTGGTGGACGCGACCCGGAACACCATCGAGCACATGCTGCGCGCGCTGCTCGGGGCGCGCGGCGGCGTCTTCCTCGGCTAACCTCTGCTGTCCGTGGCCTACCGGGAACCGACCTCGCTCGCAGCGCTCCTCCCCGACGTGCTGGGGAGGCTGGTGCGCGAAGGACGGAATGCCGCCGCGCTGGGCACCCTCTGGCCGCGGATCCAGGGGACGGTGATCGGCGCCCAGAGCCGACCGGTGGAGCTGGTGGACGGCGTGCTCCGGGTCGAGGTGCGCGGCGCCACCTGGCGGGCGACGCTCGAGGCGCAGGAGGCCGTCCTCTGCGCGCGCTGGAACGCCGCGGTGGCCACCGCTCCGGTCCGTCGCATCGAGTTCCGCCTCGCCCCGTGAGACTCCTGCTCTCCCTGGTGCTGCTCGCCGCGCCCGGCCCGGGGGGGCCCCCGCCGCCGGCCGCTGACCTCGCCGAGGCCGAGACCCGGGCGCTGCTCCACGTCCGCCAGACCTTCGAGCGCATCGGTCGCTCCTCGCCGGTGAGCGACCCGGCGCTGACCCAGGCCGCGAAGATGCTGGCCCGCGAGGCGCTCCTCTCCACCGCAGAGGCGTCGAGCGGTTCGCGCATCGGCCTGGCGGTCTCCGAGTCCGGCGGCTGGGATCCCAACCCCCGGCTGGTGCTCATCCGCAGCTGGCCCACCCAGACGACGCTCCAGGCCTTCCTCCAGCGGACCGACTTCACCTCCGAGCCCGCCACCCATGCCGGGCTGGCGCTGGTGGCCGACGACGACCATACCGTGCTCGCGCTGCTCCTGGCCGATCGGAAGGCGATGGTGCAGCCCTTCCCGCGGAAGGTGGAGCGGGCGCCCTCTCGACAGCGGCTGTGCTTCGAGCTGCGCTCACCGCTCGCCCGGCCCTCGGTGTTCGTCACCCGGCCCTCCGGCGCCGTGGACCGGCTGACGGACGTCTCCGGGCGCGGGCCGAGCCACTGCGCGGCGGTGGCCTTCGGGGTGAACGGCCGGCACGCGCTCGAGGTCCTGGGCGAGGGCGCCGAGGGACCGGAGGTCGCGGCGATGTTCTCGGTGGACGTCGGGCCCACTGTCCCCGCTGCCTCGACGGTCGCGCCGCAAGGACCCGAGCCCGCCTCACCGGCCGACGCGCGGGCTCGGCTCCTCGGCCGGGTGAACGCCCTGCGCCGGGCCGCGGGCGTGCCGGCGGTCCAGGCGGATCCACGGCTGGATGCGGTGGCGCAGACCTACGCCGACCGGATGGCCGCCCAGCGCTTCTTCGCCCACGTGTCGCCCGACGGGGACGCGCTCCCGGACCGGCTGGAGCAAGCCGGTTACGCCTACCAGGCCTCGGGCGAGAACCTGGGGATGGCCTCGGGACCGCTGGCGGCGCACGCCGCCATCGAGGAGAGCCCCGGGCACCGGAAGAACCTGCTCGACCCGACCTTCGAGCGGGTGGGGTTCGGACTGGCCCGGCAGGCCCGCGACGGCGGTTCCGAGGTCTTGCTGGTCGAGCTGCTGGCAACGCCGGCCAGGTCCGGCGGAGATCCGGTGGCGAGCGCCTACGCCCGGCTCACCGCCGAGCGGGCGGCGCTCAAGCTTCCGGCGCTGCAGCGGAATGCGGCGCTCGAGGACATCGCCCTCCGTCAGGCCCGGGCGGCGCTGACCCGTGACGACCCGAGGGCCCCGGAGATCGACAGCCAGGTCTTCGGGGCGCTCTCGGAGGCACGGACGGCCTCGGCGGACCTCTACGTGGCCCGCGATCTCTCGGCGCTCCCGCCGTCGCGAGGGCTCCGGGACGCGCGCTACTCCCTGGTGGGCATCGGCGCGGTACGCGGCGACTCGCCCACCTACGGGAAGGGGCGCTACTGGGTGGTGGTCATCTACGCCGGGCAGTGAGCCTGGGCTAGATGGCCCGGCGCTGGGTGGCGTACGCCTCGATGCCGAGCGCGGGCGCCGCCACCGTGGCGTAGAGCGGGCACTTCAAGCAGGTGAAGCTCTGCCACCCCCGCCGTACCGCCTCGTCCAGACAGTGGTCGTAGTGGGCGCAGTTCAGGTTGCGATGCACCTCGACGCCAGCACGCTTGGGACCTGCCTCAGGGTTGATCGTCTGAGGCAGGTCGGTCGGGCACGGTTTCATCGGCGAGTCTCCGCGAAGACGTCGAGATGGGCCTGGAGGGGGCGTGCAGGACGCGAACGGTTCTGACCGGTGCTGGAAATCTTCCCCTCGCCTCTCCGGGCCGTACCCGGAGTCCGCGGTGGTTTATGCGGTGCCACATTCCGATGTCAAACCAGGGTGGGCGCGGTGCTCGCACCCCATCGGTCGCCGGCGCGCAATCCCGCGAACCCACGAGGGGGACAAGGTCGGCGGGGCGTGAGAGCATGCGCCTCACCTCATGGTGCCCGCTTCTGCTGGTCCCCGGACGCGCCCGCGTGGGCGTGCCCGCCGGCTCCTCCATGCCGGGCGGTGCCTTGTCCTTTGGGTCAGCATGGCTTGCGCGGCGGCCCGGGGGCAGTCCGAGCGGCTGCTCGAGGCGACGCGGCTCCAGCGGGCGTCGGCCCTGGAGATGGCCCAGGCGGAGCTGGCGACCTGCACCCGCAAGGGGTGTGCCCAGGCGCCGCAGCTGTCGCTCCTGGTGGGCTCGCTGCTGCTCTCCCGGGGGGAGCCCCGCGAGGCGCTGGCCCAGCTCCGGAGGCATCCGGCGTCAGCGCTGCTCGCCCCCTACCGGAGCTTCGCCATCGGGCAGGCGCTCTTCTACGTCCGGGACTTCCGCGCGGCTGCACAGGCGTTCTCCGAGGCCATCACCGCGCCAGGGGTGGTGTCGAACCGTGCGGTCGCAAGGGCCGGTGAGGCCCTGCTGCGCGCCGGAGAGCCGGGGCAGGCCCTCCCGTTGCTCGAGCGAGCCCTGGGCGCGCTGGGAGGCCCGGAGCTGCTCTCCGCCCGCTCGGAGGCCCGGGCAGCGCTGGGCGACCTGGCCGGGGCCCAGGTGGACCTGCACACCCTGATGGTGCGCTACCCGCGCGCCCAGGCGGCGATGGATGCCGACGCGGAGCTCCGGGGCAGCTCCGCCCCGGCGGTGGCGCTCACCCTGGACGAGCGGCTGCAGCGCACGCGGGTCTTCCTCGACGCCGGCGACGCGAAGCTGGCGCTGGCCGAGCTGGACCGGAGCGAGACCAACGGGCTGGTGCGCGATCCCGGGGCGCGGGCCCAGGTGGCGCTCCTCCGGGCCCAGGCGTTCTTCGCCCTGAACCGGGTGGAGGACGCCGAGGAGGCGCTCGGGGTGGCCGCGGCGGGCCCCCCGGCGACGGCGGCCGAGGCGATGCTGGTGCGGGCCCGGCGTCTGTTGAAGCTCGACGAGCACGCCCGGGCCATCGAGCGGCTCCAGGAGATCTCGAAGAAGTTCGCGGGCGAGCCGGCCGCGGAGGAGGCGGATTACTTCCTTGGCTGGCTGGCGCTCCAGGAGGGGAAGCTCCAGGCGGCGGCGGACGCGCTGGAGAGCTTTGAGCGGAAGCACCCCGAGTCGCGCCGCCGCGACGAGGCCTGCTTCTTCCGCGCCCTGGCGCAGGTCCGCAACGGCAGCTGGGCCGAGGCGGACCGGGCGCTGCGCGAGCTCCAGGACCGGTATCCCCGGAGCGGGCTGGTGCCCCAGGCGAAGTACTGGCGGGTGCGGGTGAAGCATCTGGCCGGGGGCAAGCCGGTCGACGAGTACCAGGACATCCTGAAGCTGTACCCGCAGACGTTCTACGGGCTGCTGGCGCAGGAGCGGCTCCGGGAGCTGGGGGCCAAGCCCGAGCCCATCTTCACCGAGCGCCCGCACCTGTCGACGAAGGTGGCGGCGGCGCCGGAGCTGGCGCTCCCCCGGGCGCTGGCCAGCGCAGGCCTCTGGCGCGAGTCCGCCGAGGAGCTGCGCGCTCGGCTGGGCGCGGTGCACACGCCCGAGGTCGCCCTCCGGGTCGGGACGGCGCTGGCACGGGTGGGCGAGGCCTGGGCGGCCTACCACCTGGCGAACCGGCTGCTGTGGGGCAAGGCCTACGCGCAGAAGGACCCGGCGGCGCTGGCCCTGCTCTATCCGCGGCCATACGTGAGCCACGTGGACGAGACGGCCCGGGCCCAGGGCGTCCACGCCTCGCTGCTGTACGCCATCATGCGTCGTGAGAGCGCGTTCCAGCCAGATCGCCTGTCCGCGGCTCGGGCGCGGGGACTGATGCAGCTGATGGCCCGGACGGCGAGCGCCATCGCCCGGGAGCTGCAGCGCGACCCACCCGAGCCGGACGAGCTCTACCGTCCGGAGCTGAACCTGGACCTGTCCGCCTGGTACGTGGGGCAGCTGGCGAAGCGGTTCGTTCACCCGGTGCTGATCGCCGCGGCGTACAACGCGGGCCCGACGGTGACCCTCAAGTGGACCAGCGAGCTCGGCTCGATGCCGGTGGACCTCTTCGTCGAGTCGGTGCCCTTCAAGGAGACCCGGGCCTACGTGAAGCAGGTGGTCGCCGACGACTACCTCTACCAGGCGTTCTACGCCGGCGCGGAGGTGCGGCGGCTGGCGATGACGCTGCCGAAGCCGGCGTCGAGCGGGATCGAGTTCTAGGATCGGTCCCGCCCGCGGGGGCGCCTTCCTCGCTGGCCGGGCGGCAGGAAATCGGCTCCGGAAGGCCAGGGACCTCGAACCGGAACACGTCCGGCCGGGCGTAGTGGCCGGCGGCGTCGAAGTCGAGCCGCGCGCGGACGACCTCTCGGAGGTCGAGGCGAGCGCGCAGGATCCGCTCCTCGTCCCAGACCGGTCCGGCGACGACGTCCCCCAGCGGCGAGACGATGACGCTCCCTCCGCGGCAGAGCACGTCGGGCAGCGCCTGGATCTCCGGATGGGCGAGCAGATCCGCCGGGTAATCGCCCTTCGTGGTGACCTGGTTGCAGCCGAGCACGAACGCGCGCCCCTCGACCGCGACGTGGACCATGGTCGCCTGCCAGGCTGGGCGAGCGTCGGCGGTCGGGGCGAGATGGACGGTCACTCCCATCCGCTGGAGGGCGGCACGCGCCAGCGGCATGTAGTTCTCCCAGCAGATGAGCCCACCGACGCGGCCGAACGGCGTGTCGAGGACGGTGAGGCCCGACGCATCTCCCTCCCCCCAGACCAGACGCTCCGAGGCGGTGGGCTTGAGCTTCCGATGCCGGCCCAGGAGCGTCCCGTCGGGCCCGAAGTAGAGCAGCGCGCAGTAGAGCGTTCCGGGGTGACCCGCCTCGCGCTCCACCACGCCCACGGCGACGAAGGCCTTCGCCCTCCGGGCGGCGGCGCCGAGCCGCTCGATGCCCGGGCCAGGCACCTCGAGGGCGCCCTCGTGGTACCGGGCGAAGAGATTCCTCCCCTCTCTGGTCCGGCTTCCCACCACCGCGCCGAAGGAGAGCCCTCGGGGGTAACCGCCGACGAAGGCCTCGGGCAGGACGACGAGCCGGGCTCCCGACGCCCCCGCCTCGACGATGAGGCGACATGCCTTCTCCATTCCACTCACGGCATCGAAGAGCGGTGCTGACGCCTGCACCACCGCGACCTCGAGGAACTGCTCCGGTCTCATGGGCCCTCCGGGTCGGGGCGGAGTATCGCTCGGATGCCAGCAGTCGCGCCGCCGAGGGAGGCTCTCGGGGGCAACTCCCCTCCGGGGGGCCCGGGCCTGCGTCCGGCGTGCAAGAGCGGGCCACCCGGCCGGGCGTCCGTCCGGACGCCATGCTCGAGCACCACCTGTCCGCCAACCACGACCAGGTCGAAGCCGAGCGGGTAGGCCCTGGGGACCTCGAAGGTGGCGGTGTCGATGACCGTCGCCGGGTCGAACACCACGAGATCGGCGAGCGCTCCGGGCCGCACCACGCCGAGGTCCGGGAGCCCGAGCCGGTGTGCCGGGAGCGAGGTCATCTTCCGGACCGCCTCCTCGAGCGTGAGCAGCCGCTGCTGGCGCACGTAGCGGCCCAGGATCCGGGCGGTGGTGCCGAAGCCGCGCGGGTGGTCGAACCCGGTCGCCAGGGGCCCATCGACCGCCCCCGCGCCGGCGTCCACGCCGACGGCGGTCCACGGCTGCTCCAGGGCGAGACGAAGGTCCTCCTCGGAGCCGAACTCGCGAAGAACGGATGTGCTCGCGCGATCCCGCAGGACGATCTCCACCAGCGCTGCGGCGGGAGTCATCCCGAGTTCCCGGGCGACGGCGGCGAGCGTCTTGCCGGTGAAAGCGTCGATGCGTCCGGTGTCGCTCCCCCCGATCCGGATCCGCTCGGGTTCTCCCCGGATCCACCGGGCCTGGATGTCCTGCTCGGCTCGCCGCCGCTGAACGGGGTCGCGGAGCCGGGACAGCGTCGCCTCCAGTCCACCGTCCGAGGCCCAGCCGGGGAGGTCGGACGAGAGCCGGTTCGCCGCCACGAGGTAGGGATAGACGTTCGCCGAGACGTCGAGCCCCGCCGCCCGCGCGCGCTCGATGTGGGCGACCACCTCCTTCATGCGCCCCCAGTTCCGCTGACCCCATACCTTGAGATGCCAGATCTCGACCGGTACGTGCGCCCGGCGGCCGATCTCGATCGCCTCGTCCACCGCGGCGACCACGTCGTCGTCCTCGTTGCGCACGTGCGTGGCGTAGAACCCGCCGCTGCGTCCCGCGACTTCGGCCAGGGCCAGCAGCTCATCGGTCGTCGCGTGGCGGCTCACCGGGTACGGGAGCGCCGATCCGACGCCGAAGGCGCCCTGGCGCATGCCGGACTCCACCTCGGCCCGCATTCGCTGCAGCTGCTCGGCGGAAGGCTGGACGTTGCCCCGGCCGAGCACCGTCGCCCGGACCGACTTGGCGCCGACCAGCGTGGCCACCCGGATGGCCGGAGGCGTTCGCCGGAGTCGGGTCCAGTACCCGTCGAGCGTCGTCCAGTCCACCGTGAGGTGGTAGCGCTGGAAGGCCTCGTGCCACTCCTCGAGAGCCCCTGGGTCGACGGGGGCGACCGACTCTCCCTCGCCGTCCAGGGCGGTGGTGATGCCCTGCCGGATCTTCGCCTCGGCCCGAGGGTCGATGAGCACCGAGAAAGCGGACTGGTCCAGCAGGTCGATGAACCCCGGAGTGACCACTCGTCCCGTGACGTCGATGCGTCGCCGCGACGGCGCTCCCGTCAGATCACCCACCGCGGCAAGCCGATCACCCCGGACGCCCACGTCGGCGCGGAGGCGTGGAGCCCCGGTCCCGTCGATGACCTCGCCGTGCTCGAGAACCAGGTCGAAGGGCTCGGCACTCTGCCCGCGACCGGCGCAGGCGCCGAGCACGCAGGCAACCGCGAGGAGAGAGCGTCTCACCCCAGCAATCCTCGCATGGGCAAACGCCTTCCCTCCGTCCGCGATCGCGGACCCCGGTCACCCGACCGAGCCGGGCGGTCTGGGCTGCAAACCGGAAGGGAGCGGGCGGGGGGGGCATCGGCGCGTCCAGCGCACGAACTCGGGTCGGGACGCCCCCCGTGGGTCGCCCGCGGCCGGCCAAATCCGAGTCAATCTGGAGCGCCGGGGAGCTCGCGCAGGCCGGTCGTGCTCGCACTCTGCAGCCGAGCCCGGTCGAGACGCCGTCTGCCCGGGGCGGCAGTTCCTGCCTCCTCCAGGCGCATCCGCTGTCCCGTCATGGGCGTCGAAGGCGCGCATAGGCCACGGCGATCTCCCCCGCCACCCGTGCGTTCCTCGCCAGCAGCGCCACGTTGGCCCGGAGCGTCCTCCCCCCGGTCGCCTCGACGAGCCGGGCCAGCAGAAAGGGCGTCACCGCCTTCCCCGTGACCCCCTGCCGCTTCGCCTCGGCCTCTGCCGCCGCCAGCGCCCGCTCCAACTCGTCTCGGTCGAGGGCCACCTCCGGCGGCGGGGGCACGGTGAGGACGATGGCCTGCTTCAACCCGAGCCGGTCCCGCTGGGCATGCAGGGCCTCGGCGGCGAGCTGCGGGGTGTCGGCCCGGTGCTCGAGCCGCAGGCCGGACCGGTCCGCGTAGAACGCCGGGAACTCGCTGCTTCCAAAGCCGAGGACCGGCACCCCGAGCGCCTCCAGCGCCTCGAGGGTCCGTGGCAGGTCCAGCACGCTCTTCGCCCCGGTGCAGACGACCATCCCCGGATAGCGCGCGAGCGCGCCCAGATCCGCGGAGATGTCTCCCGCATCCCCCCGGTGCACGCCTCCGATGCCGCCGGTGGCGAAGAGGGGCAGCCCGCACCCGGCCGCCACCGCGCAGGTGGCGCTCACCGTGGTTCCTCCGGTGGCCTTCTGGAGCACCGCCGAGGCGAGCTCCCCCACCCCGATCTTCCACCGCGGCTCCGGACCGGTCGCCAGCCGCCGGACCTCGTCCGCCGAGAGGCCGCAGCGGACGACGCCGTCGACCATCGCCACCACCGCGGGCACCGCGCCCGCCCACCGGACGGCCTCCTCGCAGGCCCGCGCCGCCTCGAGGTTGACCGGGTGGGGCAGCCCCTGGGCGATGACCGAGGACTCGAGCACCACGACCGGAGCGCCGTCCGCCCGGGCCCGGGCGACCTCCTCGGAGAGCTGGACCTCCATCACATCGGCCGCTCGGCGAGGAGCACGCCCTGCATCTCCTCCTCGTCGAGGGGACGTCCGTCCCGACCCATGGCCACCGCGTTCACCGCGTCCTCCTCGATCTCCACCGCGGCACCCTTCCGCCACTCGGTGGTCTGGGCGGCACCGTCCACCAGCTTCCCGGTGATCCGCCCCTCCTCCCAGGCCAGCACCTCGAGCCAGAGGTTCTCCTGGACCGCCTCCCCGTCGGGGTGGGTCTCGAACGGCGCGCGGACCAGGAAGGTGAGCGGCTCCATGAGCCCCCGGCGATGGAAGCGCGCCTTGAACGCCGGCCTCAGCCGGGACGCCTGCGAAGCCAGCGCCTCCGCACGGGTGGGGTCCTCCTGCTCGAACCGGCTCCGGTACGGCCGGAGGAGCTCGGAGGTGGTGTGCCGCCCCTCGGGAGAGACCACGGTCCAGTACTCGCCCTCGTGCTCCTCGAAGGTCTCCATCGGGACCCCGAGCATCCCGTGCCGGGCCTCCTCCGAGGACACCAGCATGAAGCCCTCCCCGTTGCTGGTCTCCATCGGCGTCCGCGGCACCGGGCCCTCGCCGAACGCGAGGTCGGTGCACAGCTCGTGGAGGAAGCTCTCCGCGGGGAGCAGGTCGGCCTCGGAGAGATGGAAGATCTCCACGTCCCGCTGGCCGAACTTGGCCATCCCGTGCGAGTGCACCCAGAGCGGCGCATCGCCCGGGGCGGCCTCCACCGCGTGGAGGTTCACGTGGTCGCGGATGTCGAAGTCCAGCTCGGTGATCTCCCGGACGTCGTCCTCCTCGTGGAGCTTGAAGGCGCTGGCGTCGAGGAGCACGCCCTCCCGCCGCTCGAGCAGGCCGCGCACACACCACAGCGCCTCGAAGACCCCCACCGTGGGCTGGCTCCCCGAGGGCGTCTCGTACCCCACGCGGTACAGCCCCCTGGCCCGGCGGAGGCGGGCGTGGGCGGCCTCGCTTCCGGTCAGCAGCTCGGGCGTCCAGCCCAGCGGGGACTCCAGCGCCTCGAAGCGGACGGCGATGTCGGCCTCGGCCGACCGCAGCCGGAAGCTCCCCGGGGTCTCGTCCAGCTCCACCGTGACATCGTCCGTCTCGAACGCCTCCCCGATGGCATCCGGGCCGAGCGCCTCGGCGTCCTCGGTGGCGACGATGTAGACCTCCTTCACGGCGCGGGGACTCCCTTCGGTGGGTGGAACACGCTGGGGACGACTACAGCACCGGCGAGGCTGCCCGGACAGAGCAGGCCGGCGGATTGGTCTCGTGTAGACTCACCCCCGGCCGCATGCGACCACCCGGACGGAACTTGCCGCCCCACCAAGCTGCGCTGCTCGCCGGACGGACGGTGAGCGCCACCCGCAGCGAGCCCTTGCCGCTGGACGAGGACGGGCTGCCGATCCAGACCCGGATTCGCTCCGAGGCGGAGAGCACCGCCCTCAACGTGGTGGCCATCCTCCAGGAGACCTGGGAGGACTTCCGCAACGCGGACCGGTACTTCAAGGTCAAGGCGGCCATCCTCGGCGCCTGGGCGGTGCTGAGCCTGGCCGGGGTCTTCGTGGCCTGCCCCGGCGCCCCGACGCTCACCGGTCCGAGCACCTCGCTCGGGGCCCGGCTGATCATGGGCGAGGAGCCCGAGCATCCGGCCTACGTCCTCTCCAACGAGAGCGACCGGGCCTGGGAAGAGGTGGTGGTGGTGGTGAACCACAGCTACCGGGCGGCGATCAGTCATGTGGAGCCCCGCGCCTTCGTGACCATCACCCCCAAGCAGCTCATGGGCGACAACGGGAAGCTCGCGCCCTTCAACCTCAAGGCGACCGACATCGAGCTACACACCCGGAAGGGAAGCGTCCTGCTGCTCAAGGAGGGCCGGCCCCAGTGAGCGAGGTGCTCGAGCCGATGGTCCACCTGCTCGCGCTCCGCTGCACCCCGGTCACCGCGTTCGACGGCTTCGCCCGCCGCGCCGCCTGACGCCGCCCTATTCCTTCTTCTCGGGCTCGGGCTTGGCCGGGCGGTCCACCAGCTCCAGCAAGGCCATCTCCGCCGCGTCGCCTGTCCGGAAGCCCAGGCGGACGATGCGGGTGTAGCCGCCGGGGCGGGAGGCGTAGCGGTCCTTGAGTTCGCTGAAGACCTTCTGGAGCACGACGCGGCTGCGCACGGTGCGCTCCGCGAGCCGGACGTTGGCCAGGCCCCCCCGCTTGCCGAGGGTGATGATTCGCTCGGCCAGCCGCCGGGCCTCCTTGGCCTTGGGCACGGTGGTCTTGATCGCCTCGTGCTCGAGCAGCGAGGTGACCATGTTGTCCAGCATCGCCAGCCGGTGGCTGGTGGTCTTCTGCAGCTTCCTCTGTCCGACGCGGTGCCGCATCGTTCCGTCCTTTCCCGGGCCGTGTCAGGTACCCGGGCCGAAAGGGCCCCTGCAGCCGAGGGAGGAGCCCGTTGAACCGCTTCTCAGGCCTTGGGCTCGCTCGAGGCGGCGACGGCGCCTGGCTTCTGCGGCCAGTTGTCGAGCTTCATTCCCAGGGAAAGCCCCATCTCGGCGAGGATCTCCTTGATCTCCTTCAGCGACTTGCGGCCGAAGTTCTTGGTCTTCAGCATCTCCGCCTCGGTGCGCTGGACCAGATCACCGATGGTCTTGATGTTCGCCTGCTGCAGGCAGTTGGCGCTGCGGACGCTCAGCTCGAGCTCGTCCACGGACCGGAAGAGGTTCTCGTTGAGCTTCGCCTCCTCCTTGGGCGCCTCGGCGATGACCGGCTCCTCGGTCTCGTCGAAGTTGATGAAGACGGTGAGCTGCTCCTTGATGATCTTCGCCGCGTAGGCCAACGCGTCCTGGGGGGTGACCGACCCGTCGGTCCACACCTCGAGGGAGAGCTTGTCGTAGTCGGTGACCTGGCCCACCCGGGCGTTGGTGACCTGGTAGTTGACCTTGCGGATCGGCGAGAACAGCGCGTCGATGGGAATGGTGCCGATCGGATCGCCGGGGTTCTTGTTGTTGATCGCTGGCACGTAGCCGCGCCCACGGCGGCAGGTCATCTCCATCCGCAGCTTCCCACCCTCGGAGAGGGTGCAGATGTGGTGGCCGGGATTGAGGATCTCCACCTGGTCGTCGGCGATGATGTCTCCCGCCTTGACCTCCTTCGGGCCCTCCACCTCGATGCGGAGCGTCTTCTGCTCGTTGGTGTGCATCCGGAGCAGGACTTCCTTGAGGTTGAGCACGATGTCGGTGACGTCCTCGGTCACCTCGGGCACGGTGGTGAACTCGTGCTCCACTCCCTCGATCTTCACCGAGGTGACGGCCGCGCCCTGGAGCGAGCTCAGCAGCACCCGCCGGAGCGAGTTGCCCAGGGTGGTGCCGAAGCCGCGCTCCAGCGGCTCGGCCACGAACTTGCCGTAGGTCTGGGAGAGGGATTCGGCGTCGATCTCCATCCGCCGGGGCTTGATGAGATCGCGCCAGTTCTTCGCGTTGAACGCTTCAGCCATGACTGCTTCCTTCTTTCCTTCGGAACCCTGCGCCACCAACGTACCCGTCCGGATGACGGGAGGACGCGTTCCGTCACTGCCACTGCCGACTGCCTACTTGCTGTAGAGCTCGACGATCAGCTGCTCCTGGATGGGCATGGTGAGGTCCTCGCGGTTGGGGACGCTCTTCACCGTGCCCTTCATCGCCTTCTTGTCCAGATCGATCCACTGGGGGACGCCACGGCGGTCCACCGTCTCCAGCGCCTCGGCGATGCGGATCATCTTCCGGCTCTTCTCCGCCACCTCGATGACGGTACCGGGCTTCACCTCGAAGGAGGGGATGTTCACCCGCTTGCCGCTGACCGTGAAGTGACCGTGCCGCACCAGCTGCCGGGCCTCGGCCCGGGTGTCGGCGAAGCCCATCCGGAACACCACGTTGTCCAGGCGCAGCTCCAGCAGCTGGAGCAGGGTCTCACCGGTCTTGCCCTTGGCGTGGGCGGCCCGGTGGAACGAGCCGCGGAACTGGGACTCCAGCAGCCCGTACATCCGCTTGACCTTCTGCTTCTCACGGAGCTGGGTGCCGTAGCCGCTGAACTTCACCCGGCCCTGGCCGTGCTGGCCCGGGGGGTACGGGCGGCGCTCGATGGCGCACTTGTCGGTGTAGCAGCGGTCCCCCTTCAGGTACATCTTGAGGTTTTCGCGGCGGCAGATGCGGCAGGCGCTGGCGGTGTAACGGGCCAAAGTGGGTGTCTCCTGGAGGTGGTCTAGACGCGGCGGCGCTTGGGCTGCCGGCATCCGTTGTGCGGAATGGGGGTCACGTCGCGGATCAGGGAGATCTTCAGCCCGGCGGCGGCCAGCGCGCGCAGCGCCGACTCGCGGCCAGCGCCCGGGCCCTTCACCATCACCGTCACGTTCTTCAGGCCGTGCTCCATGGCCTTGGCTGCGGCGTCACCGGCCGCCACCTGCGCGGCGAAGGGGGTCGACTTCCGGCTGCCCTTGAAGCCACGGGCGCCGGCGGAGGACCAGGAGATGACGTTTCCCGAGACGTCGCAGATGGTGATGATGGTGTTGTTGAAGGTGCTCTGGATGTGCACCACGCCGTTGAGGATGTTCTTCTTGCCCTTGCGCTTGATCCGCTTCTCGGCGGCTGCGGGCACGGCGCCGGCGGGTGCGGCGTCGGCAGGGGAGGCGGCGGGGGGCGTGACTTCTTCGGCCATGCGGGTGGTCTCTCGTCAGTTCTGAATCGGGCTAGGCCCGGGTGGTGGTCGGGGCGGTGGCCTTGGGCCGGATGATCCCCCGCTTCGGGCCCTTCCGGGTCCGGGCGTTGGTGTGGGTGCGCTGGCCGCGGACGGGCAGGCCCTTGCGGTGGCGCAGGCCGCGGTAGCAGCCGAGGTCCATCAGCCGCTTGATGTTCATCGTGACCTCGCGCCGGAGATCACCCTCGACCTTGTAGTCGGCCTCGATGATCTCGCGGATGGCGCGGGTCTGCTCCTCGGTGAGGTCCTTGGTCCGGGTGGCGAGGTCCACCCCGGCCTTGGTCACGATGTCGTGGGCGGTCTTGTTGCCGATCCCGTAGATGTACTGCAGGGAGATCACCACCCGCTTGGCGGGGGGAAGGTCGATGCCGGCGATGCGAGCCATGCTGGTTCTGGTTCCTCGTTCCCTTGCCCTTGGGCGCTAGCCCTGGCGCTGCTTGTGACGCGGGTTCGCCGCGCAGATCACTCGGACGACCCGCTTCCTGCGGATGACCTTGCACTTGTCACAGATCTTCTTGACCGACGCCCGAACCTTCATGGTGACACTGAACTCCCCGGCGGGGCTCTCCCCGCTGTTTCAAGTCTCGCTCCCGTGCCCGATGGGTTTGCCCAGCTACTTGGCGCGGTAGGTGATGCGACCGCGGGTCAGGTCGTAGGGCGACAGCTCGAGCTTCACCTTGTCGCCCGGAAGGATGCGGATGAAATGCATCCGCATTTTCCCGGAGATGTGGGCGAGCACCTTGTGCCCCCCGTTGTCCAGGACCACGCGAAACATGGCGTTGGGAAGCGGTTCGATGACCGTTCCTTCCACCTCGATGGCATCATCCTTCGGCACAACGACCCTCTCAGATCTTCGAAATCTCGGCAGATCGACCCCTTCGACAGACAGACCTTCGTACACGGGAAAGCGCGCCGCCATACCAGCCGGGGCGCGCTGAAGCAAGCTCTTCTACCGGCGAGCCCTCGACATTTCAAGCCGTTGTCCCCGAGGGGGAGCGGGTGAGCACCTCACGGCCGCCCTCGACCACGAGGATGGTGTGCTCCCAGTGGGCCGAGAGCCGCCCGTCGAGCGTGACCGCGGTCCAGCCATCGTCCAGCACGTCCACCGCCGCGGTGCCCGCGTTCACCATGGGTTCCACGGCCAGGACCATCCCGGGGCGCAAGGATTCCAGTGTTCCTGGACGGCCATAGTTGGGCACCTGGGGCGCCTCGTGGAGCTTCCGCCCGATGCCGTGGCCCACGAAGTCCCGGACGACGCTGAAGCCCTGCCGCTCCACGTGGGACTGGACGGCGTGCCCGATGTCCCCGATGCGGTTCCCGGGCCGGATGGCGGCGATGGCCGCCTCGAGCGACTCGCGGGTGGCCTCGGACAGCCGGCGGGCCTCGTCGGACACCTTGCCCACCAGGACGGTCCGCGCCGCATCCCCGTAGAAGCCCTCCACCGAGACGCCGAAGTCGAGCTTCATGAGGTCGCCCTCGACGAGCTTCCGCGTCTTGCTGGGGATGCCGTGCACCACCTCGTGGTTGACGGAGGCGCAGAGCACGGCCGGGAAGCCGCGGTACCCCTTGAACGCGCTCTTCGCGCCCTTCTCCCGGATGAGCCGCTCGGCGAGCTGATCGAGCTCCCAGGTGCTGACCCCGGGCGCCACCGCGGCCTCGAGGGCGTCGAGGATCTCCGCCACCACCCGTCCGGCGCGCCGCATCCGGTCGATCTCCGGCGCGCTCTTGAGCTCGACCGTCATGCGCCAGGGGTGACCTCACGAGGCTTCATTGCCTGCAGCACGGCCGCCTCGATGGCCTCGGGAGCCCCGACGCCGTCCACCACCCGGAGGAGCCCACGCCGGGCGTAGAAGTCCTTCAGCGGGGCGGTGGAGGCCGCGTAGGCCTGCATCCGCGTCCGGACGCTCTCTTCCTTGTCGTCCTCGCGCTGGACCAGGCCGGTGCCGCAGAGGTCGCAGACACCCGCGCGCCGGGGCGGGTTCTGCACCACGTGGTACACGCTGCCGTCCCGCGGGCAGCTCCGGCGACCGGAGATGCGCTCCACCAGGGTCTCGATCGGCACCTCGAGCGAGATGACCGCATCGAGTGCCTTGTCATGCCTCGCCAGGCCCTCGTCGAGCATCTCGGCCTGGGGGATGGTCCTGGGGAACCCGTCGAGGATGAACCCCTTGGCGGCGTCCGGCTGGAGCAGCCGGTCCTTGACGATGCCCACCACCAGGTCGTCGGGCACCAGCTTGCCGGAGGCCATCAGCGGGCCGGCCTTCTTTCCGAGCTCGGTCCCGTCTTTCACTGCCTGCCGGAGGATGTCACCGGTGGAGACGTGGGGGATGTCCAAGCGGGTCGCCAGTCGCTTGGCCTGCGTCCCCTTCCCCGCGCCTGGTGGTCCGAGCAGGACCAGATTCATGGACACCCCTCCCAGGGTCACTGACCCCCGCTATGCGGCGGGCCTCAGTCGGCCGCGGATCCGCGGACCGCGCGCTCCAGCGAAGCCCTCGTAGTTGCGGCTGATGAGGTGGCCCTCGATCTGCTGGACGGTGTCCAGCGCCACGCCCACGACGATGAGCAGCGCCGTTCCCCCGAACTGGAAGGGCAGCCCGCCGAAGGCCGGATTGGAGAGGATGGAGGGGATGACGCAGATGAAGGAGAGGTAGATGGCCCCGCCGAAGGTGATGCGGTTCAGCACGCTGGAGATGTACTCCGCCGTCTGCCGGCCCGGCCGGATGCCCGGGATGTACCCGCCCTGCTTCTTGATGTTGTCCGCGACGTCGTCGGCCCGGAAGGTGAGCGTGGTGTAGAAGTAGGTGAAGAAGATGATCAGCAGGACGAAGACGCCGTCGTAGAGCCAGGCGTTGCCCTCCAGGGCGTGCTGCACCGTGGCCAGCCCGGGCAGCCAGTTCCCGAGGGTGGCCGGGAAGCTGAGGATCGCCCCGGCGAAAATGGGGGGAATCACCCCCGAGGTGTTCACCTTCATCGGGAAGTAGGTGGCCTGGCCGGCGAACATGGTCCGTCCGGCCATCCGCTTGGCGTACTGCACGGGAATCCGCCGCATCCCCCGCTCGATGTAGACCACCACCCCCACCACCACGAGCATGAAGACCGCCAGCACCGGGATGAGCCAGGCCTTGTCGTGCGACAGCTCGACCAGGCGGCTGGTGGCGCTGGGGAGCCGGGCCACGATGCCGGCGAAGATGATCAGCGAGATGCCGTTGCCGATGCCCCGCTCGGTGATGCGCTCACCCAGCCACATGATGAAGGCCGTGCCCGCGGTGAGGGTGATCACCGTCATGAAGGTGAACCACACCGAGTCGTTGGGGACGACCACGTGGTCGATCTCCACGCCCCCGCGGCCGGGGATGTTCTGGCGGCCGAGCGAGGCCAGCCAGCGGGCGATGCCGATGCCCTGCACCACCGAGAGCACGATGCTCCCGTAGCGGGTGTACTGGTTGAGCTTCTGCCGCCCCGCCGCGCCTTCCTTCTGCAACCGCTCCAGGGTCGGCACCACCACCGTCAGCAGCTGCATGATGATCGATGCCGAGACGTACGGCATGATCCCCAGCCCGAAGATGGACATCTGGTCCAGCGCGCCGCCGGAGAACAGGTTGAAGAGGTTGACCAGGCCGCCGCGGGCCTTCTGCTCCTGCATGTAGGCGTTCATCGCCACCCGGTCCACGCCGGGGGTGTTGATGAACACGCCCAGCCGGTACACGGCGAGCAGGGCCAGGGTGTAGGCCAGGCGCGCCCGCAGCTCGGCGACCCGGAAGACGTTGACGATGGCTCGGAACATGGATGGGTGCCGCCCGAGACTACTGGATTGTCCCAGGCCGGCAAGACCCGGGACCGTCGAAGGTCAGGACTTCACGCCCTTGCCGGAATGCGCCTTCGCCGCGGCCTCGGGCTTGTGGGCCATGAGGGGAACGAGCGTGACCGAGCCGCCGGCTGCCTCGACCACCGCCTTCGCCTTCTCGCTCACCCGGTGCACGTGGATGGCGACCTTGCGGCTGAGCGTGCCCTCGCCGAGCAGCTTCACACCGGTCCAGCGGCCCTTCACCAGGCCCGCCTTTCGCAGCGCGGCCTCGTCCACCGTCGCCCCGGCGTCGAAGCCCTGGAGGTCGCCGACGTTGACCACCGCGAACTCCTTCCGGTTCGGCGCGTTGAACCCGAACTTGGGGAGGCGGCGCTGCAGCGGGCTCTGTCCGCCCTCGAAGCCCTCGAAGCGCATGTTCCCGGTGCGCGCCTTCTGACCCTTGCCGCCGCGCCCGGCGGTCTTGCCCAGGCCGGAGCCCTGGCCACGGCCCACGCGCTTCTTGCGGTGCCAGCTCGCCTTGGGCCGGCGCAGGTTGGACAGGCTGTTCATGGACGCTGCTCCTTGGAGGCGCGCCGCTCGCGGGCCGCCTCGCGGGCCTTCACCATCCGCGGCTTCCGCCGCGGCGCCTTGGCCGGATTGTCCTTCACCACCTCGTGGCTCACGAGGTGACGGACCTTGAAGATCATCCCCCGGATGGCGGGAGTATCCAGAAGAAGCCGCTCCTGGCCGAACTTGGTCAGGCCCAGGCCGGCGATGGTCCGGAGCTGGGTGTCGCTCGCCCCGGCGAAGCTCTTGGTCAGCTTGATGCGCAGTCCCATGGTGTCCTCGCTACGCCTTGCCGTACTCCAGCTCCCGGCCGCGCAGGCGCGAGACCTGGTCCGGGGAGCGGAGCGACTTCAGGCCGGCCACCGTGGCCTTGAGCACGTTGTGCGGGTTCCGGCTGCCCTGGCTCTTGGTGAGGATGTTCCGGATGCCGGCCGCCTCGAGGACCGCGCGGACCGAACCACCGGCGATGACCCCGGTGCCCTCGGCGGCAGGCTTGAGCAGCACCCGCCCGGCGCCGAAGTGCCCGAGGACCTCGTGGGGGATGGTGTGGCCCTGCAGCGGGACCCGGAAGATGTTCTTCTTCGCGTTCTCGCCGCCCTTGCGGATGGCCTCCGGGACCTCGTTGGCCTTGCCCAGGCCGACCCCGACGTGGCCGGCGCCGTCGCCGACCACCACCAGCGCCGAGAAGCTGAACCGCCGGCCGCCCTTCACCACCTTGGCCACGCGGTTGATGTTGACCACCCGATCGCTGAGATCGAGGTCGTTGGGATTGATGGGAGTCGCCACGCTGCCCGCGCCTTTCCTAGAACTCGAGGCCGGCCTCGCGGGCCGCCTCCGCCACGGCCGCGATGCGGCCCTGGTACGGGAATCCATTTCTGTCGAACACCACCCGGGTCACCTTGGCCGCCTTGGCCTTCTCCGCCACCAGCTTGCCCACCCGCTTGGCGTCCTCCTTCTTGTCGCCCTCGTCCTTGCCCTTCAGCTCCTTGGAGAGGCTGGAGGCGAAGGCCAGGGTCCGGCCGGTGGAGTCGTCCACCACCTGGGCGTAGATGTGCTTGAGGCTCTTGTAGACCGTGAGCCGGGGCCGCTCGGTGGTGCCGGAGAGCTTCCGCCGGATGCGGTTCTTCCTCTTGAGACGGGGGTCGATGCTGGCCATGTGCTGTTCCTCGTTCCGTCCGGCAGGGATGGGGACCTCCCCCGCCGGATGATGAGTCGGCGTCGCCCGCTTTACGCGGTGCCGGTCTTCCCTTCCTTCCGGCGAACCCGCTCGTCGGAGTACTTGATGCCCTTGCCCTTGTACGGCTCGGGCGGCCGGAGCGCGCGGATCTTCACCGCGGTCTCCCCCAGGGCCTCGCGGTCCACGCTCCGCAGCGTCAGCCCGATGGTGGGCAGGCTGTCCTCGGTGCGCGGCACCTTGTCCACCTCGGCGGTGACGCCCTCGGGGAGGTTGAACACCACCGGGTGGCTGTAGCCCAGCGCGAAGTGGATCTGCTTGCCCTTCACCTCGGCGCGGAACCCCACCCCGCGGATGTCGAGCTTGCGCTCCCAGCCGCTGGCCACGCCCTTGGCCGCGTTGGCCAGGAGGCTCCGGGCCAGCCCGTGCAGGCTCCGGGACTCGCGGGTGTCGTTCGGCCGCTGGACGTGGATCTGCCCGTCCTTGACGTCGGCGGTGATGGTCGCCGGGAGCGAGACCTTCATCTTGCCCTTGGGGCCCTCGAGCGCCACCGCGCCGCTCGCCACCGAGGCCTTCACCTTGGGCTCCAGCTTGATCGCCAGCTTTCCGATTCGGCTCATGTCAGTACACCGTGCAGATCAGCTCGCCGCCGATGTTCATCTTGCGGGCCTCGACATCGCTGAGGATGCCCTGGCTGGTGGAGAGGATGCTGATGCCCAGGCCACCGAGGACCGGGCGGATGTCGCGCACCGGGACGTAGCGGCGGAGGCCCGGCTTGCTGATCCGCCGGATGCCGGTGATGACCGGGCTCTTGTCCGGGCCGTACTTGAGCTGGAGGGAGATCTCCCCCTGCGGCTGGACGTCGTGCTCGGTGTAGTCCGCAATGTAGCCCTGCTCCTTGAGCACCCGGGCGATCTGGACCTTCATCTTGCTGGTGGGGATCACGACCTTGTCGTGGCGCGCCCGCGAGGCGTTGCGGATGCGGGTCAGCATGTCGCCGACCGGATCGTTCACTGGCATGTTGGTTCGACCTCTCGCTCGTCCTTCGTCCGGCTGCCCTCGCCTGGAGGGCCCTTGCCGGGCTCGTCGTTGTCGTCCGCGGCCGCCTGGCCGTGCCGACACGGGGGTCCGTGCCGCGGACGTGCTCTGGTACGGCCCTTCTACCAGGAGCTCTTGATGAGCCCCGTCACCTCTCCCTGGAGCGCCCGCTTCCGCAGGCAGATCCGGCACATCTGGAACTTGCGCAGGAATGCGCGAGGCCGCCCGCACAGCGGGCAGCGGTTGTACTTGCGCACCGCGAACTTCGGCTTGCGCTTCGCCTGGGCAATCTTCGAAAGCTTGGCCATTCTCTTGTCGTCTCTCTACTGGCGGAACGGCATGCCGAAGTGGCGCAGCAGCGCCAGCCCCTGCTCGTCGTTCTTGGCGGTGGTGACGAAGCTGATGTTCAACCCCTTCACCTTCTCGATCTGGTCGTAGTTGATCTCCGGGAAGATGATCTGCTCCCTCACCCCCAGGGTGTAGTTGCCCTTCCCGTCGAACGCCTTGCTCGACACGCCCTTGAAGTCGCGGACGCGGGGGAGCGCGACGTTGATCAGGCGGTCGACGAACTCGTACATCCGGTCGTTGCGCAGGGTGACCGCCGCGCCGATGGCCTGCCCCTGGCGGAGCTTGAAGTTGGCGATGCTCTTGCGGGCCCGGGTGACCACCGGCTTCTGGCCGGTGATGGCGCCGAGCTGGTCCACCGCCGACTCGAGGATCTTGTTGTTCGCCAGCGCCTCGCCGAGGCCCATGTTGATGACGATCTTCTCCAGCTTCGGCACCTGGTTCGGGTTCTTGAACCCGAACTCCTTCATCAGCGCCGGCACGCCTTCCTTGCGGTAGCGGATCTTCAGCCGGGCGGGCTTGGTCTCCAGCCCTTCCTCGATGGTCGCGGTGAAGCCGGCCTTCCGGACCTCGTCCTTGCCCTTGCGCTTGGCCTTCTTCTCGGCCTTGGGCTTGTCTGCCTTCTCGTCAGCCATCGTCAGTGCCTCAATCGATGTTCGCGTCGCACTTCTTGCAGAAGCGGACCTTCTTGTCTCGGTCGACCCGGACGCCCACCCGGGTCGGGGCATCGCACTTCTTGCAGACCACCTGCACCGCGGAGAGAGCGATGCTGCCCGGCCGCTCGAGGATGCCACCCTCGGGGTTGGCCCGGTCGCGGCCCTTGCGGATGTGCCGCTTCACGGTGCGCAGCCCCTCGACGCGGACGCGGAGCGCGTCCCGGTCGATGGTGAGGACTTTCCCCCGCTTGCTGGCCTTGTCCTTGTTGGTCCGCTCGGCTCCCGCCACCACCTCGACCAGGTCGCCAATCTTGAGCTTCTGCATGTCTAGAGCACTTCCGGAGCAAGGGAGATGATCTTCATGAACTTCCGAGCGCGGAGCTCGCGGGCCACCGGGCCGAAGATGCGGGTCCCGATCGGCTCGAGGTCCTTGTTGATCAGCACCGCCGAGTTGCCGTCGAACTTGATGAAGCTGCCGTCCGGCCGTCCCACCTCGCGCTTGGTCCGGACGATGACCGCCTTGGCCACGTCCCCCTTCTTCACCTTGCTGTTGGGGAGCGCCTCGCGGACGCTGACCACGATGATGTCCCCGATGCTGGCGTACTTCCGCTTGGAGCCGCCCAGCACCTTGATGCAGAACACCTTCTTGGCGCCGGAGTTGTCGGCGACGTCCAGCACGCTGGTCATCTGGATCATAGGGTCGCTCTTTCGTCCTTACTCGCGCGTCCCGCGCTCGAGCACCTCGACCACCCGCCAGCGCTTGTCCTTGCTGGTGGGCCGGGTCTCGGCGATGCGCACCCGGTCGCCCTCGTGGAGGGTGGGGTTCTTCGGGTAATCGTGGTCCTCGGCGTGCGCCTTGTACTTCTCGCGGAGGGTGAGGATCTTCCCGTACTTGCGATGCGCGGCGCGGCGCCGCACGGTCACCACCACCGTCTTCTGCATCTTGTTGCTGGTGACGATGCCGGTGCGCGTCTTGGGGCGCCCGCGGTGGATCTCCGCGTCGGGAGCGCCGGTCTGTTCCGTGGTCTCGGCCATGTTCGTTCCTCGCCTCAGGCCTTCGCCGCGGCGGCCCTTTGCTTTTGACTGATGACGGTGAGGATCCGCGCCAGATCCCGGCGGGCCTCGGTTCGTTTCGCCGGGCTCTCCAGCGCGCCGGTCCGCAGCTTCAGCCGGTCCTTGAACAGCGACTCCCGCAGCTCGGCCGCGCGCCGGCTGAGGTCCTCGAGAGTCAGGTCGTGCAATTCCTTGGCGGTGGCCATGGTTCGTTCCTCTGACGGCTCCCTAAAGCGACAGATCCGCCCGGTGGACGATGCGGGTGAGCACCGGGAGCTTGGCCTGGGCCAGCTTCAGCGCTTCGTGGGCCAGCTGCTCGTTCATCCCCCCCATCTCGTAGAGGATGCGGCCGGGCTTCACCACCGCCACGTAGTACTCCACCCCGCCCTTGCCGGTTCCCATCCGGGTCTCGGCCGGCTTCTTGGTGATCGGCTTGTCGGGGAAGATGCGGATCCAGATCTTCCCACCCCGCTTCACGTGGCGGGTCATGGCGATACGGGCCGCCTCGATCTGCCGGGAGGTGATCCACCCCGGCTGGGTGGTCATCAGCCCGAACTCGCCGTAGGTGAGGTTCGAGCCGCGGTATGCCTTCCCCGGCATCCGGCCCTTCTGCATCTTTCGGTACTTGGTGCGCGCAGGCTGAAGCATGGTCGTTCTCTAGCGTCCGGCCACCGGCATGCCGGGACCGCCGCCCTTGGTGGGAAGCACCTCGCCGCGGCACACCCACACCTTGCAGCCGATCTTCCCGTAGGTGGTCTTCGCCTCGGCGAAGCCGTAGTCGATGTCCGCGCGGAGGGTGTGCAGGGGGACCCGGCCCTCGCGGTACCACTCGTAGCGCGCCATCTCGCTGCCTCCCAGCCGGCCGGAGCAGGCGACGCGGATGCCCTTGGCCCCGAACTTCATCGCGGTCTGGATGGCCTTCTTCATCGCCCGGCGGAAGGCGATGCGCCGCTCGAGCTGGGTGGCGATGTTCTCCGCCACCAGCTGGGCGTCGGTCTCCGCCTTGCGGACCTCGACGATGTTGAGGAAGACCTCGTTCTTGGTGAACTTCTGGAGATCCTTCTTCACCGTCTCGATGCCCGCGCCGCGCTTGCCGATGACGATGCCCGGCCGGGCGGTGTGGACGTTGACCTTCACCTTGTTCGCCGCCCGCTCGATCTCCACCTTGGAGACCCCGGCGTGCCCCAGCGACTTCTTCACGAACTCACGGATCCGGATGTCCTCGTGGAGCCACTGGGCGTAGTTCTTGTGCTCGAACCACTTGCTGTCCCAGGTCTTGATGACCCCGAGGCGGAAACCGATGGGATGAACCTTCTGACCCAAGGTGCGCTCTCCTAACTCTTTCGCGAACGGACCGGCGTGTCGGCGAGCACCACGTGCAGGTGGCTGCTCTTCTTGTGAATGGGAGTGGCCCGGCCCATCGCCCGGGGCATGAACCGCTTCAGGGTGGGGCCCTGGTCCACCGAGATGGTCTTCACGTACAGCGCGTCCACGTCCACCTGGCCCTTGGAGAGGTCGGTGGCGTTGGCCACCGCGGACTGGATCAGCTTGGCCACCGGCTTGGCCGCGGCCCGCTTGGTGAACCGGAGGATGTTGAGGGCCGCGCCCACGGGCTTGCCGCGGACCAGGTCCACCACCACCGCGATCTTGCGGGGCGACATCCGGAAGTTCCTGAGGTGCGCAGTCGATTCCATGTCCTTGCTCACTTGGGCGGGCCGGCGGGCTTGGCGACCTTCTTCTCCGCCGAGTGGCCGCTGAAGGTCCGGGTGGGGGCGAACTCGCCGAGCTTGTGGCCCACCATGTTCTCGGTGACGAACACCGGGATGAACTTCCGCCCGTTGTGCACCGCGAAGGTGTGACCCACGAACTCGGGGAGGATGGTGGACCGGCGCGACCAGGTCTTCACCACCTTCTTCTGGTTCCCCTTGATGAGGTCCTCGACCTTCTTCAGCAAATGGGCATCCACGAAGGGGCCCTTCTTGATCGAACGTGCCACGGTTGGTCGCCCTCTCCTACTGGCTCCGGACGCCGCTCCGGCGCCCGCTGACGATGAACTTGTCGGTCCGCTTGTTCTTGCGGGTGCTGAGGCCCTTGGTCTTCTGGCCCCACGGTGAGACCGGGTGCGGATTGCCCTGCCCGGACTTGCCCTCGCCGCCGCCGTGCGGGTGATCGACCGGGTTCATCGCCAGACCGCGGACGGTGGGCCGGATGCCCAGCCAGCGGCTCTTGCCCGCCTTGCCGATGCGGATGATGTCGTGCTCGGCGTTGCCGATCTGGCCGATGGTGGCCCGGCACTCCAGCAGCACCTTGCGCACCACCCCCGAGGGCAGCCGGATCTGCGCGTAGGCGCCCTCCTTGGCCATCAGCTGTCCGGAGGAGCCGGCGGAGCGGATCATCTGCGCTCCGCGGCCCGGCTTGAGCTCCACGTTGTGGATGGTGGTCCCGACCGGGATGTTCCCCAGGGGCAGCGCGTTCCCCGGCCGGATGTCCGCCTCGTTGCCGGCGAACAGGGTGTCCCCCACGGTGAGGCCCAGGGGGGCGAGGATGTAGCGCTTCTCGCCATCGGCGTAGTGGAGCAGCGCGATGTTGGCCGAACGGTTGGGGTCGTACTCCACGCTGGCCACCTTGGCCGGGATTCCGTCCTTGTCGCGGCGCTTGAAGTCGATGGTCCGGAAGCGGCGCTTGTGGCCGCCGCCCTGGTGTCGCCGGGTGATGTGCCCGTGCACGTTGCGCCCGCCTGAGCGCTTCATCGCCTCGGTGAGCGACTTCTCCGGACGGTCGCGGGTGATGTCCGCGAAGTCACTGACCGTCGTCAGGCGACGGGCGGCCGAGGTCGGCTTGTACTTCTTGATGCCCATGTCAGACCACGCCTCCCTCGAACAGGTCGATCTTGTCGCCCTCCTTGAGGGTGACGATCGCCTTCTTGAAGTTGGGCCGCCGGCCGATGCTCTTCCCCACCCGCTTCACCTTGCCGCGGATGATGGTGGTGCGGACCGCCTCGACGTGAACGTTGAAGAGAGTCTGGACCGCCCGGGCCACGTCGTGCTTGGTGGCCTCCCGGTCGACCAGGAAGCTGTAGTGCCGGAACTTCTCCCGGGCCTTGTCCAGCTTCTCGGTGATGAGCGGACCCTTGATGACGTCGGTGGGAAGCATGCTCAGCGGGCCTCCAGCGAGCTGTTGATGGCCTGGGCCGCCGCGGAGGAGAGCACCAGCGCCTTCCGCTTCAAGAGCGACTCGAGGTTCAGCCCCTCGGGGGGAAGCACGTCGAAGTCGACCAGGTTTCGCACCGTGCGGTGGAGCACGGTGTTCTTCCGCTCGTCCACCACCAGGGCGCTCTTCAGCTTCAGCCGCTTGGTGAGCAGCTCCAGGGTGGCCTTGGTCTTGGGCGACTGGAGGTTGAAGGTGTCGACGATGACCAGGGCCTTCTCCCGCGCCCGGAGCGACAGCGCGGCGCAGAGGGCGCCCTTGCGGACCTTCTTCGGCGGCCGGTAGCTGTAGTCGCGGGCCTTGGGGGCCATGGCCTTGCCGCCGCCCACCCACTGGCTGGCGCGGATCGAGCCCTGGCGGGCGCGGCCGGTGCCCTTCTGCTTGTAGGGCTTCTTGCCGCCGCCCCTGACCAGCGAGGTGTTCTTCACCCCCACCGTGCCGCGGCGGCGGTTGATCTGCTGGAACTTGGAGACCTCGTAGAAGAGGTTCGGGTTGGGCTCGGCGGCGAACACCCGGTCCGAGAGCTCGATCTCCCGGACCTTCTTCAAATCCAGATCGACGACGTCGAACTTGGCCATGGCTTAGCTCTTGATCTCGACGTCGACCCCGGCCGACAGGTCGAGCTTCATCAGGGCATCCAGCGTCTGCTGGGTGGGCTCGAGGATGTCGAGGAGCCGCTTGTGGGTGCGGATCTCGAACTGCTCCCGGCTCTTCTTGTCCACGTGCGGGCTGCGGAGCACGGTGAACTTGTTGATCCGGGTCGGAAGGGGGATCGGTCCCGCCACCCGGGCGCCGGTGCGCCGGGCGGTCTCGACGATCTCTCCTGCCGACTGATCCAGGAGCTTCGAGTCGTACGCCTTGAGCCGGATGCGAATCTTTTGAGTCGCCATTCTTCGGATGTCCTCGACCTGCCGCGACGGCCAGCCGGTCCCCGCCTGGGGGCCGCCCGGTGTCCCTCGATGCTCCTGGTTGTCACAGAACTGCTGCGACGAAGGGGCGCGCTACCTAGCACCCCGACGTTCTACGCGCAAGCACGACGCTTCCTTGCCCAAAGTCGGGCGGAGCGGATCCGAGGACCAATGTCCCCGGGGACTACTGGAGGATGCCGAAGAGGGCTCGAGCGTGGTCAGGACACCCCGGCAGCATCGTGAGACAGAGGGCGGCCAAGAAGAACTTGTGCCGCACGACGAATTCCCCAATCCAGTTCGCTGTGCGCATAGATGCGCTTCCCTCCCTGATGAAAGCTGCTGTCGGAGGGAGACGTTACCGGACCCACTGGGTCAGGGGCAACTACCACGGCGGTCGGGGCGACCACTGGGTGGTCCCTTCCTCGGTCGGGTATTCAGGGCGACTACAGGCAACTACACATCGGCGACCTTGAGGAGAGAGCGCGGCCCCATCACGCGGTCTTTCCCCTGTCGCTTGGCTTCGTAGAGGCGCTCGTCCACACGTGCCAGCACAGCCTCGAATGTGTCCCCGTCAGCTGGCCAGCTCCCGACCCCGGCACTCACCGTCAGCCGGAAGGTCTGGCCGCCGATCGAGAGAGGCACTCCGGCCAGCTCCTCACGGAGGTCATTCACTCTGCGCACGGCGCGCTCGACGTCCATCCGAGGGAAGGCGATCACGAACTCCTCGCCCCCGAAGCGAGCAATGAGGTCACTCGCGCGGACGGAACGACGGAGTCGGAGTGCCAGTGTCTGGAGCGCACGATCCCCTTCCATGTGGCCGTGATTGTCGTTGAACTTCTTGAAGTCATCGACGTCGAGCAGCGCGACGCTGAGCGTGGCTCGGTCGGACGTGGATCTGCGGAGTTCCTCCTCGATACGCTCGAGGAAAGGCCGGCGCTGCGACAACCCGGTCAGGTGGTCCGTCCCCACCATCAGCCGAAGGTGACGAGCCCACCTCGCGACGACGACCGAGCTCGTCCCGGTGACTGCCAGCAGGACGATTCGCAGACTGTGAACGTACGGTGAGAACTCGGTGGCCGCAGCCGAGGACCAGCGTGAAGTGATGAACGCGCTCAGGCCGAGAAATTCCGCCAGCGCGAGCAGCGTCGCGAACAGGCAGAGCCGCCAATCGTATCGAAGAGCACCGGTGATGAGAACGAAGAAGTAACTCTCGAAGAAGATCCTGTTGTTCACTGCACCGAGAGGGTCTCCAGCGACGACGTAGACCACCATCGCCGCGGTGATGAGGGTGACGTCGATCGCGGTGCTGGCCCAGGAGACCCAGCTCGCCCGAAAGGTCTTCGCCACACCGAGGAGAAGGAGCGCGTAGACGACTGCGGCCGCGCTGATCGTGACTTCCAGCGTCCACGCCTTCTCCGAGAGCTGCGTGAGGGTGACAGCGACGAAGCCGACGACGAGCACCAGGCGAAGCGCCGCGACCAGTACCTCACCGGACGTTCGCGCGCGGACGAGTGCCTGGTCGGTGTCGTCCGACAGCAGCGCGCGAGCACGCGCTGCGACTTGCTCGAAGAGGCTCAACTCCTGACAAGTTTGCCAGGCGTCTTGTTGCGCTGCTCGCCGCAGCCCGATGGCGCGGTGAGGCCACCACATGGGTGTCGCCCGTCGCTTGGACCGGACGTCGGCACGGGTCCCACAGCACGGCCGGTTCCCCTCCAGCGGCGTCTGCGGTGCTCCCGGCCAGTTTTCACTGGTAGAACGGGTCAGTAAGAGGAAGGCTCCCCCCTCTGCCCCGGAGGACTCTCCGATGAAGCTCGTGGTCAACGGCCGAGAACGCGACGTCGACGCGCCGGGGGACATGCCGCTCCTGTGGGTGCTCCGGGACCTGCTCGGCTACACCGGCACCAAGTTCGGCTGCGGGATGGCCCTCTGCGGGGCCTGCACCGTGCACCTCGACGGGAAAGCCGTCCGGGCCTGCGTCACGCCGGTCTCGGCCGTGGGCGATCGCGCCGTCACCACCATCGAGGGCCTGTCACCCGATGGCTCGCACCCGGTCCAGCGCGCCTGGGCGGAGATCGACGTGGTCCAGTGCGGCTACTGCCAGCCAGGGCAGATCATGACCGCCGTCGCGCTCCTCGCCACCAACCCCAAGCCGACCGATGCGGACATCGACGCCGCACTGTCCGGTAACATCTGCCGCTGCGGCGCATACCAGCGCATCCGTGCCGCCGTGCACCGGGCCGCCGAGCTGAAGGGGGGGGCCTGAGCCATGCCCGCCCTCTCCCGACGCGACTTCCTCCGCTCCTCGGCCGTGGCTGGGACCGGGCTGGTCATCGCCTTCGTGGTGCCCCGCCGCGCCGAGGCGCTCCTCGCTGGCCCTCCCGGGAAGAAGAAGCCCCTACCCCCTCCGAACGCCTTCCTCCGCATCGGCACCGACGAGTCGGTGACCGTCCTCCTCGCCCACTCCGAGATGGGGCAGGGGATCTGGACCACCCTGCCCCTGCTCCTCGCCGAGGAGCTCGACTGCGACTGGTCGAAGATCCGCGTGGAGCACGCACCGGCTGCGCCGGTCTACGCCCACACCGCGATGGGCATGCAGATGACCGGCGGCTCCACCACCACTTGGTCCGAGTACGAGCGGTACCGGACGGTCGGCGCCCTGGCCCGGCAGCTCCTCGTCCGGGCCGCGGCCGAGGAGTGGAGAACCGACGCTGCGAAGCTCCGGGTGGAGAACGGCTTCGTCATCGGCGGCAAGCGCCGGGCCTCCTTCGGCCAGCTCGCGGAGCGCGCCCGCGCGCTTCCGACCCCGGAGCAGGTCACCCTCAAGCCTCCGGAGAAGTGGAAGCTCATCGGCAAGCCGATGCGGCGGCTGGACACGCCGGAGAAGATCACCGGCCGTGCCCTCTTCGGGATGGACGTGCAGTTCCCGGGGCTCCGGACGGCGATGGTCTCCCGCTCCCCGGTGTTCGGCGGCACGCTGAGGTCCTTCGACGCCACGCAGGCGCGGGAGGTCCCGGGGGTGGAACAGGTGGTGCAGGTCCCCAGCGGTGTGGCGGTGGTCGCGACCAACGCCTGGGCGGCGAAGCTCGGCCGCGCGGCGCTCAGGACCGACTGGGACCTCGGAGCGGGCGCGACGCTGGACACCGACCGCATGCGCGCCGAGGCCCTCGCGCTGTCCCGGACCGCAGGGCCGGTGGCCCTGACCAAGGGGGACACCGACGCCGCCCTGGGGAAGGCCGCCCGTCGCCTCGAGGCCGACTACGAGGTCCCCTACCTCGCCCACGCACCGATGGAGCCCCTCAACTGCGCGGTCAAGGTCGAGGGCGACCGCTGCGACGTCTGGACCGGCACCCAGTTCCAGACCATGGACCAGAAGACCGCGGCCGAGGTCCTGGGCCTCAAGCCGGAGCAGGTGAACATCCACACCACCTTCCTCGGCGGCGGCTTCGGCCGGAGGGCCACCACCGCCTCGGACTTCGTCCGCGAGGGCTGCGAGGTGGCGAAGGCGGCGAAAGTCCCGGTGAAGGTCGTCTGGACCCGGGACGACGACATCCGCGGCGGCTACTACCGCCCGGCGTTCCACCACCGGATCGAGGCGGGCCTGGATGCCCACGGACGACCCCTGGCCTGGAGGCACACGGTCGTCGGCCAGTCCCTCCTCGCCGGGACTCCCTTCGAAGGGGCGATGATCAAGAACGGCATCGACGAGGCCTCGGTCGAGGGCATCGTCGATTCCCCGTACCTCGCCGCGATCCCGGCGCGGAAGGTGACCCTCCACTCCCCGAGGCCACCGATTCCCGTCCTCTGGTGGCGCTCGGTGGGCAACAGCCACACCGCCTTCGCGATGGAGTGCATGATCGACGAGCTGGCGCACGCTGCCGGCCAGGACCCGCTCAGCTACCGCCTGGCGATGCTGAAGGGCTCGCCGCGTCACGCGCGCGTGCTGCAGACGGCGGCGGAGAAGGCCCGCTGGGGACGCCCGCCCGGGGCCGGCCGGGCCCTCGGGCTCGCGATGCATGCCTCCTTCGAGAGCGTGTTCGCCCAGGTGGCCGAGGTGTCGGTCGAGCCGGAGGGCCTCATCCGCGTCCACCGGGTGGTGTGCGCGCTGGACTGCGGACAGCCCGTCAATCCTCTGGGCATCGAGGCGCAGGTCCAGAGCGGCATCGCCTTCGGGCTCGGGGCTGCGCTGCACAGCGCCATCACCTTCCGTGACGGTCGCGTCCAGGAGAGCAACTTCCACGACTACCAGGTGCTGCGCATCGACGAGATGCCTCGGGTGGAGGTCCACGTCGTGAAGAGCAGCGCCAAGATGGGAGGCATCGGCGAGCCCGGGCTTCCTCCCATCGCGCCGGCCGTGGGCAACGCCCTCTTCGCCCTCACCGGCAAGCGACTCCGTTCCCTCCCCTTCCGCCTGGCCTGAGGTGACCGTGCGCCCGCTTCTCCGTTCAGCGTTCGTCACCGCCGGGCTGTCGATCGGGTGTTCGCACACTTCCACCGAGGCACCGGCGCCCGGCGGGGCGGTGCCGAGCGCCGCCGTGGCCCCCGCGGATCCGGTCGCCGCGTTCGAGACGGTCCGGGTCGTCCTCCAGGATCCGCGCTGCCAGAACTGTCACCCCGCCACCGACCGACCGCTCCAGACCGACCAGGGCTGGGTCCACGCGATGAACATCCAGCGCGGCCCGACCGGGCATGGAATGCCGGGCGCCCAGTGCAGCACCTGCCACGGCGAGGCGAACCCCCCCGCGAGCTACGGAGCGCACCAGCCGCCGGGCGTTTCCACCGACTGGCACATGCCAGGACCCGGGATGCCGCTGGTCTTCGTCGGCCGGAGCCCGCGCGAGCTCTGCGAGCAGCTGAAGGACCCCGCCCGGAATGGCCATCTCAGCCTCCCGGGGCTGCTCAAGCACGTGAGCAGTGACCCGCTGGTCCTCTGGGGCTGGGCGCCCGGGGTGGGACGGAGGCCGGTCGCCGTGCCACACGCCGAGTTCGTCGCCGCGTTCAAGCGCTGGTCGGACGCGGGCGGTCCATGTCCGCAGTGACCGTACCGCGCTCCGTTCGGGGGCTTCGCGGGTTTCACTCCGCGTCGCCGAGCATCGACGCGGTCGATGGGGGGCAGATCCCGTAGGATCTCGGGGCATGCCACGGGTGCGACGATGGCGGCGGCTCGACGTTCCGGGCACCGAGGAGTTCACCGAGGACGGCCGGGTGTTCGAGGGCCGGGTCCAGGTGCAGGAGACCGCGCCCTGGAAGGCCGAATACCGCGTCACCTTCGATCAGGACTGGATCACCCGCATCGCTCAGGTGTCCGTCGAGGACGGTGAGGGGGCCCGGCGACTCGAGCTCCGTCGCGACGAGTCGGGGTTCTGGTTCGCCAACGGTCGGGAGGTCGAGGCGTGCCGGGGCGCGCTGGATGTCGACCTGGGGATGACCCCCTCCACCAACACCTCGGTCATCCGCAGGCTCGGGCTCCCGGTGGACGGGAGTGCGGAGCTCACCGCCGCCTGGGTCCGCTTCCCGGGCCTCACCGTCGAGCCGCTCCGCCAGCGGTACACCCGGGTCGCGGTGCACGGCTACCTCTACGAGAGCCTCCGCGAGGGCGGGGTGGTGTTCCAGGCCCGCATCGACGTGGACCCGCACGGGCTCGTGGAGCGCTATGCCCGCCTCTTCGAGCGGGTGGACGCACCGCACTGACCGCCGAGCGCCGTTTCCGCCGCCGCCCGCGGCACACCCCAGGCTAGGCTCCGCCGCCCCATGAACGTCTACGCGCTGGTCCTGGCGCTGATCGTCCTGGCGCTGCTCTCGGTCAGCATCAGCCAGGTCCGGAAGACGAAGACCAAGGCCGACTACCTGGTCGCCGGGCGCACCCTGCCCTGGTACATCCTGGTCTTCACCCTGCTCTCCTCGTGGATCGGGTCGGGGTCGCTCTTCGCCGGCGCCGAGAACGCCTTCCGCAACGGGTTCGCCGCGCTCTGGCAGGGCGCCGGTGGCTGGTGCGGCCTGCTGGTCATCTACTTCATCGCCCCGCGCGCCCGGAAGTTCGCGCAGTTCACCATTCCCGACCTGCTCGAGACCCGGTACGACGTCTGGGCACGGGTGCTCGGGGCGGCGGCGATCCTCTTTGCCTTCACCGCCATCGCCTCGTACCAGTTCAAGGGCGGAGGCGACATCCTCCACATCGTCTTCCCCGGGCTGGACGTCGCCGCCCGCGAGACCTTCGGGCTCCCCCCGGGCAAGGAGCACGCGCTGGGGATGGTGATCATCGCGGTGTTCGTGGTGCTCTTCACCGCGCTCGCCGGCATGGCCTCGGTGGCCTACATGGACGTGGTGATCGGCGGCCTGACCACCGTCGCCGCCCTGCTCTCGGTGCCCTTCCTCCTGGCGCGGGTGGGAGGCTGGAACGCGTTCCATGCCGCGCTCCCGCCCGAGTACTTCCAGCCCTTCGGCCGCTTCGGCGGCGCGGGGGGCGGTTTCGTCCGGGCGATGGAGCTGCTGGTCCCCACCATGCTGCTGCTGCTGGGGAACCAGAGCATCTACCAGAAGTTCTTCAGCGCCCGGACCGAGCGCGACGCGCGCCTGTCGGTGGTCTTCTGGCTCGGCGGAACGGTGCTCCTGGAGATCCTCATCGTGGCCATCGCCGTGCTCGGGGCCGCGCTCTTCCTCCACACCCCGGGGGTCAAGGCGCGGGAGATCATCCCCTACACCGCGCGCAACGGCGTGCCCTCGCTGGTGGGGGCCATCCTCGTCGGGGCGATCTTCGCCAAGGTCATCTCCACGGCGAACAACTACCTGTTCTCCCCCGCCACGAATTTGGTCAACGACGTCTACACCCGGTTCGTGAACCCCGCGGCCTCCGACCGGGCGGTGCTCCGCGTCTCGCGGGTCCTCATCGTCGTCCTCGGCCTCTTCGCCTTGCTCCAGGGGACGGTGAGCGAGTCCATCCTCGCCATGTCGCTCTACGCGTACACGGTGTACGCGGCGGCCATCACCCCGGTGGTCCTCGCCGCCTTCTTCTGGCGCCGGGCGACCCCGGCCGGGGCGGTGGTCTGCATCCTCGCCGGCACGGCGATCACCATCTTCTGGAACGTCCAGCAGCTGGCCCTCGAGGCCCACCGTGCGACGCTGCTCCCGGAGAACTGGCTCGCCCGCGACGCCATCTTCCCCGCGCTGCTGGTCTCGGTGGTGTCGCTGGTGGTGGTGAGTCTGCTCACCCCCGCGCCGGCAGCGGCAAAGTGGCAGCCGTTCGCCGCGGCCGAACGTTGACTATAGCTTGGCCAGCATCGCCGCCAGCGCCTGCTCCAGGGTGTCCTTCCCCCGGACCAGCGACTCGGGGTGCTCGGGGCTCAGGCGGCGCGAGGCGATCGCTTCGTAGAGCTGCTGGTACATCGCGGCGAGCTCGGGCGAGAAGCCCATGGTCTTGAAGGCCTCGGCCGCCTGGTCCAGCGGCTCGACCAACGGCTCGACCTCGGTCTCCAGCAGCTTGGAGAGCACCCGGGCGACGTCCGCCGGTCCCACGTCCTCCGGGCCGGAGAGCTCGACCACCCGGTGCTGCTTCGGGTGCTCGAGGAGGAGGTGCGCGGCCGTCTGGCCCACGTCATGGACCGCGACCTGGGGCCACTTCAGCTCCGGTGGGAGGAAGGTGTTGAGCAGCCCCTCCTTCGCGTCGGGGAGTGCCGGGGCCCAGTTCTCCATGAAGTAGCAGGCGCGGAGGAACGTCACCGGCGTCTTCAGCGTCTTCAGCTCCTGCTCGGCATCGTGCAGCAGCACCACCGGCCCGGTCCCGTCCGCGTGCTGCGCTCCGTGGGAGGAGACGAACACCACGTGCTTCACGTCCGTGCCGCCGATGGCCTGGACCATCGCGTCGATCATCTTCTTGGCCTTCCCGCGGACGCCGGTGGTGGCGGGCGGGAGCGGGGGCAAGAGGAGGTACGCGGCCTCGGTTCCGCGCAGCGCGTTCAGCAGGTCGTGGGGGCTGGAGAGATCGCCCTGCCCGACGTGGGCACCGCGCTTCTTCCAGCGCTCTGCCTTGTGTGGGTCCCGCACCAGCACCCGGACCTTCCGTCCGCTGTCCAGCAGGGTCTGGGCCACCACCGATCCGGTGTGCCCGGTCACCCCGGCGACGACGTACTCGGCCATCGGCAACCTCCTTCGATCACCCCCCTATACCTCCGGCGCGGCCTGCCGGGCCCGCCGAGTTGCAGGCCGGGGAGCCGATGACGCGGAGCGGCTGGGCGTCAGGGCCGGGTGGCAGCCCTGGGGACGAGGACCACCTTGCTCGCCGAGCCGCGAGCGACCTGCTCGTACGCCCTGGCCGCGTCCTGCAGGGGATGGCGCTCCAGCCAGGGGTGCGGACGTAGCCGCCCCGACTCGAAGAGCGGACGGAGCTGGTCGAGGAGGCGGGCGCCAGCCTCGACGGTGAGGGCAGCGGTGTTGATGCCGAGCAGCACCAGCCGCCGGCGATAGAAGTCGAAGAGATCCAGCGAGACCTCGCGCCCGGCGACGGCCGAGTAGACGCAGAGCCGGCCGGAGGGGCCCAGGCTCCCCAGCAGCGCGGCGAAGACGGGCGCACCCACGCCGTTCAGCGCCACCTGCGCGCCGCGGCCCCCCGTCACCTCCCGGACGACGTCCGGGAGATCCCCGGCATCCGAACGCGCCACACCCGCCACGCGACTCCGGTCGACCCGCGCTGCCTCCTCCGCATCCTTCACCAGCCCGATGACCCGGGCGCCGAGTGCGGCCGCCAGCTCCACTGCGGCCCACCCCACCGCTCCCACCGCTCCGGAGACCACCACCGTCTCGCCGGCCTGGAGGCGCGCGGCGTCCACCAGGCAGCTCCAGGCCGTGGTGAACGGCACGCCCGCGGCCGCCGCCTGCTCGGGGGTGAGGTTGCCCGGGCGCCGGGAGACGCCGCCGGCAGGGAGCACGATCTCCTCGGCGTGGGCGCCGTCCCGGGTGATGCCGAGGTCGCCGCCCGTCCCCCAGACGGCCGTACCGACCAGCTCGCTCGGGCCCGCGACCACGCGCCCGGCGAAGTCGCGTCCCAGGATGCGGGGCAACACCGCATGCGGGAAGCGGCCCTCGGCACTGAGCACGTCGCTGGGATTCACTGCCGCGGCCTCGATCTGCACCCGGACCTGACCGTCGAGCAGCGGGGGGCCGGGGACCTCCACCGGCGTCAGCGCGTCCACCGGGCCGTGGGCGGTGATGTGGAGCGCCTTCATGGCGGGGGTTCTGCCACGGAGGGCAAGAGGGAGACAGGGTCGAGAAGGCGCAGTGTCCTGTCTGTGCGGCAGCTCCGATCGGCCACGAGGCTCGTACGCGCAGGTCCGCAGGTCGGGCATTGCCAGCGTCGGACGAGTGGCTCCGAGGGGAGACAGGCGGGCCGGGGACGACCGTCTCGGGCGACAACGTGCTGGCCTCACTTCGTGGCCCCGCCAACTGCGGCCCGCCCCGTGTGTCCGGGGCGGGTTGACAGCCGGTGCCGTCGAGGCCAGTGCGTTCTCTGGACGCGCGCGGCTCGCTACTCGCTGGGGCTCAGCGAGGGGTCCTTGCTCTTCCTCTCCGGGGAGCTGCCCAGCACGCTCCAGGCGTGGGGCCCACGGCTCGACAACCCCGCCCGGTTCGACTGGTCCGCAGGTCGCCCGATCCTCGACGGGCTCCTCGAGGAGCTGTCGATGCCCCGTGTCGGCGGAGACGCCATCGTCGAGCTCCTCCTGCAGATCCTGGTCGTCCAGGCGCTCCGGATTCAGGTCACCTATGGCTTCGGAAAACCCCGAGGGGTGGATCGGAACGGGTGAAGGGCTCCGCTGGCACAGGGCCTCGCGGCATCGCAGCAGCTCCGCATCCACCCCGGTCCTCCAGCTGCTCGAGAACGGTGTTCACCCGCTCGCGCGAGTGGCCCAGGAGACCGGATTCGCCAGCGTGTCCGCTCTGTGCCGCGCATTTCGGCGAGAGGTCGGGACCACTCCTGGCGCATACTGGCGCCGCGTCCAGCGGAGAAGCCTGCCTCGCTCGCCGCGCTTGTGCCCTGAGTGAGCCCGGCCGGAATTCCCGCTGCCACCCCTGCCGATCGTCTATACGGCCCCTCCCTCATGCGCCGAACCCTCGAGATCGTCGGACTGGTCCTCGCCGCCGTCGTCATCCTGGCCGGCGGCTCCCTGCTCTACGTCCAGCTCGACGGCATCCCGCGCTACCCCGTCGAGAAGGTCACCTTCCGCGCCGATCCCACGCCCGAGCGGATCGCCCGGGGAAAGAAGCTGGCGACGCTGCTCTGCGCCAACTGCCACCTGGACCCGACGACCCGGCAGCTCACCGGGAAGTTCATGGTCGATGCGCCGGCGGAGTTCGGCGTCATCTACTCGCCCAACATCACCCGCCATCCCAGCAAGGGAATCGGCAGCTGGACCGACGGCGAGCTCGCCTATCTCCTCCGTACCGGCGTCAAGCGAGACGGCCTGTACGCGCCGCCGTGGATGGTCAAGCTCCCACACATCGCCGACGAGGACCTGGCGTCGATCATCGCCTTTCTGCGCTCCGACGACCCGATGGTCGCCGCCTCGGACCGCGATCCGCCCGGCGTCACCCGGCCCTCGTTCCTCACCAAGCTGCTCTGCCACCTCGCCTTCAGGAAGCTCCCTTACCCCGACCACCCCATCTCCGCCCCACCCCTCACCGACCGCGTGGCACACGGCCGGTACCTGGTCTTCGCCCTCGACTGCTACGGCTGCCACTCGGCGGACTTCAAGACCATGAACGTGGCGGAGCCGGAGAGGTCGGCCGGATACTTCGGGGGAGGCAACCCGGTGCTGGATCTCCAGCGCCAGACCATCCGCTCGGCCAACCTGACGCCGGACACCCAGACCGGGATCGGCCGCTGGTCCGAGGCCGACTTCGTGACCGCGCTCCGCACCGGCTTCCGTCCAGACCGGACCTTGATCCGCTACCCGATGTCGCCGCTCCCCGAGCTCTCCGACGAGGAGGCAGCAGACATCCACGCCTACCTGCGAACCGTTCCTGCGATCCGCAATCCCGTCCTCCGACCTCCGCCGCCTTTTCCCTCCTCGGCGCGGACCGCGGACGGCAAGCGCCTCTACGAGCAGTACGGGTGCGTCTCCTGCCACGGAAAGGACGGAGTGGGGATCGCCGACCTCCGCCGCGCCGGCGAGAACTACCCAACCCGTGAATCCTTGAAGCTGTGGATCCAGGAGGCGCCGAGGATCAAGCCCGGAACACGGATGCCGGCATGGAATGGCGTGATTCGGGAGCAGGACTATGAGCCGCTCATCGACCACGTTCTGGAGCTAGGAAAGACGCGAAGCTGAAGCCGACCCTCAGCGGCCGCATCTCGCGAGCCAGGGGTGACCGGAGCCGCCGAGTTCACAACGGTGAGTTGCAGACGATGCGGTCAGTGCCCGCGGATACGGGCGACGATCTCGTCCGAGACCGCCTTCGGCACCGCGGCGTAGTGGCTGAACTGCATGGTGTACGTCGCCCGGCCCTGCGTCCGCGAACGGAGGTCGGTGGCGTACCCGAACATCGTCGCCAGCGGCACCTGCCCCTGGATGTGCTGGGCCCCGCTCTTCGGCTCCATGCCCACCACCTTGCCCCGCCGGGCGTTCAGGTCGCCGATCACGTCACCCATGAACTCCTCGGGCGTCACCACCTCGATGGACATGACCGGCTCGAGCAGCACCGGCCCGGCGCGGGGCCCACCCTCGCGCACCGCCATCGACCCGGCGATCCGGAACGCGACCTCGTTCGAGTCCACCTCGTGGAAGCTCCCGTCGATGGCCTCCACCTGGACGTCCACCATCGGGTAGCCGGCGAGCGGCCCGTTGCTCATCGACTCCTGCGCGCCCTGGAACGCCGCCTCCACGAACTCCTTCGGCACCTTCCCCCCGACGATCGAGCTCTTGCTGGCGAACCCCTTGCCCGGCTCGTTGGGAGACATCCGGAGGACGATGTCTCCGTACTGACCGCGCCCACCGGACTGGCGCACGTACTGGCCGCGCGCCTCCACCGTCTGGGTGATGGTCTCCCGGTACGCCACCTGTGGCTTGCCGACGTTCGCCTCGACCTTGAACTCCCGCAGCAGCCGGTCGACGATGATCTCCAGATGCAGCTCGCCCATCCCGGCGATCAGCGTCTGCCCGCTCTCGGGATCGGTCCGCACCCGGAACGACGGGTCCTCCATCGCCAGCTTCTGCAGCGAGGTCCCCAGCTTGTCCTGGTCGGCCTTGGTCTTGGGCTCGATGGCGATGTCGATCACCGGCTCGGGGAATTCCATCCGCTCCAGCACGATCGGATGGTGCTCGTCGCAGAGCGTGTCGCCGGTGACGGTGTGCTTGAGGCTCACCGCGGCGGCGATGTCACCGGCCAGCACCTCGTCGATCTCGTCGCGCTTGTCGGCGCGCATTTGCACCAGCCGGCCGATCCGCTCCCGCTTCCCCTTGGCCGGGTTCCACGCCGCCATCCCGGTCGCCAGCCGCCCGGAGTAGACCCGGATGAAGGTCAGCGTCCCCACGAAGGGGTCGGTCATGATCTTGAACGCCAGGGCGGCGAACGGCGCGATGTCGCTGGTCTCACGACTCACCTCCTGCCCCGACTTCGGGTCCTTCCCGTGCACCGGCGGGATGTCCAGCGGCGAGGGCAGGAAGTCCACCACCGCGTCGAGCAGCGGCTGCACGCCCTTGTGCTTGAAGGCCGAGCCACACAGCACCGGGAACAGCCTCCGGGCGATGCAGCCCTTGCGGAGCGCGGCCAGCAGCTCGGCCTCGGACGGCTCCTTTCCGTCCAGGTAGAGCGCCATCACCCGGTCGTCCTGGTCGGCACAGGCCTCGACGAGGTGCGCCCGGGCCGCCTTCGCCGCCTCGAGCAGCGAGGCCGGGATGTCCACCACCTCGAACCGGCTCCCCTGCTCCGACTCGTCGAAGGTGATGCCCTTCATCCGGACCAGGTCGATCACTCCCTGGTGCTGGTCCTCGGCCCCCCAGGGAAGCTGCACCGGCACCGCGTGCGCCCGGAGCTTCTCCCGGATCGAGCGGACCGACATCTCGAAGTCGGCCCCCAGGCGGTCCATCTTGTTGATGAAGCAGATCCGCGGAACGCCATACCGGTCGGCCTGCCGCCACACCGTCTCGCTCTGGGGCTCGACGCCGTTGGCCGCGTCGAACACCGCGATCGCCCCGTCGAGCACCCGCAGCGAGCGCTCCACCTCGATGGTGAAGTCCACGTGGCCCGGGGTGTCGATGAGGTTGATCCGGTAGCGCTGGTCCCGGCGGTTCCAGAAGGCGGTGATCGCCGCCGAGGTGATGGTGATGCCGCGCTCGCGCTCCTGCACCATCCAGTCGGTGGTGGTGTTGGCGTCGTCGACGTCACCCATCTTGTGAATGGTGCCGGTGTAGAAGAGGATCCGCTCGGTGGTGGTCGTCTTCCCGGCGTCGATGTGCGCCATGATGCCGATGTTGCGGTAGCGCTCGAGCGGGAAGTCGCGGGCCATGATCGATCTGCCGGAAATGACAACGGCCGGGGACACCGGCCGTCGGAACATCGCAACACTTCGGGGCTGCTTACCAGCGGTAGTGGGCGAAGGCCTTGTTGGCCTCGGCCATCTTGTGCGTGTCCTCGCGCTTCTTCACCGCGTTGCCACGGTTGTTGGCCGCGTCCATGATCTCCCCGGCCAGCTTCTCCTCCATCGTCTTCTCCCCGCGCGCCTTGGCGTAGGTGATGAGCCAGCGCATGCCCAGCGCCACCCGGCGGTCCTGACGGACCTCCACCGGGACCTGGTAGGTCGCACCACCCACCCGGCGGCTCTTCACCTCCAGGACCGGCTTCACGTTGTCCAGGGCCTTCTTGAAGGTGCGGAGCGGCTCCTCCTTGGCCCGCTCCTCGATCAGGGCGAAGGCTCCATAACAGACCCGCTCGGCAATGGACTTCTTGCCCTTGCGCATCAAGTCGTTGACGAATTTGGTGACCAGCCGGTCCTGGAACTTCGGGTCGGGGAGGATCTTCCGCTTGGCGACGACGCGACGACGAGGCATCTGAGTCTTCTGTCCTTTAGCTCGGGCGCTTGGCGCCGTACTTGCTGCGGCCCTGCTTCCGGCCCTGCACTCCGACCGAGTCCAGGGTGCCGCGGATGATGTGGTAGCGCACGCCGGGGAGGTCCTTCACCCGGCCCCCGCGGATCATCACCACCGAGTGCTCCTGGAGGTTGTGACCCACGCCGGGGATGTACGAGGTCACCTCGATGCCGTTGGTCAGCCGCACGCGGGCCACCTTCCGCAGCGCCGAGTTCGGCTTCTTCGGAGTGGTGGTGTAGACGCGGGTGCACACCCCACGCTTCTGGGGAGACTCCTTGAGCGCGGGGCTCTTCCCCTTCACCACGAGCTTCTCGCGCCCCTTGCGCACCAGCTGACTGATGGTCGGCATCCGTCCCCTGTCCGTCGTACCTGGGCGGCGACCGCCGGACACACGTTGCCCGTGGAAGCCCCCGAAAAGAGGGCGCGGTCTATAACGGTGCCTCACGGCGAGTCAAGCATCACGCCCCGAGGCTCGGAGCCTGGCTCCGCCGCCCTGACCCAGCGGCCCTGACCAAGGTGACGCCGCCGCCCTGACCTCGCCGACCATTGCCAGCTTGGGACCACTTCACCGTGGACCTTTGGCTGCGGCGGCCCTGACCTACAAATCCAAGACCATGACGATCGCGTCCTCGCCCTCGTCCACGTAGTAGTTGGGGCGGATCCCGACCGGCCGGAACCCGAAGGAGCGGTACAGCTCCAGCGCCGCGGCGTTGCTGCGGCGGACCTCCAGGGTGGTCAGGGTGCACCGCCGCTGCCGTCCCACGTCCAGGGCCGCCTGGAGCACCGCCCGGGCCACCCCTCGGCGGCGGTGCTCGGGCGCGGTGGCCACGTTCAGCACGTGCAGCTCGTCGTGCACCACCCAGAAGATGACGAACCCCAGCAGGGTCATCCCCCGCGCGCCCGGCTCCTCGGCCACCAGGATGGTCGACCAGTCGTGACCCAGCTCGCGCGCCAGGAGGTCCCGGCTCCAGGGATTCCGGAAGGCCACCTGCTCGATCTCCATCACCCGGGGCAGGTCGGCCGAGGTCATCGGGCGGAGCTGGAACGCCCCGTCCGGGCTGTCCCGGAGCTTTCTCACCGCGCGGCCTCCCCCAGCCCGAGCTGGTCGCGCGCCAGATCCTCGGGCCGGGCGATGATCCGGACCGGGATGGAGGTCCGGAGCTGTCCGAGCGCCTCGCGGGCGAGCACGAAGGCCCGCTCGCGCTGCATCCGCTCCCGCAGTGGCCCGCGGGCCTCCTCCCAGCTCCGTCCACCCCGGTCGGCCTCCCAGGCCTTGCGGACCTCGCTCTCCGGCACCTGCGCGCGCAGCCGCACCCGGCCCTCGACGAACTTCTCCGTCCGGAGCGCCCGGGCGAGCACCTCGGCCAGCGCGGCCCGGTCCGCGTCGTGGAGCTTGAGGAACCCCTGGAATGCGGCCGGCGTCGGAAAGCGGGACTCGAAGGTGCGCAGCCGCTGGTCGATCTCCGCCGGCTCCACCGGGTAGGCGTTGAGCTTGTCCGCCTCCGCGGTCACCGCGCGCTGGGCGATGGCCAGGTCGAGCGCGTTCTGGATCGTCGAGGCGTCCAGCGGCGCCGTGGCGGCCTCCACTCCCCCGCGATCGATGAGCATCACCCGGGCCTCGAAGTCGAGCTGGCTCCAGCTGAGCACGCGTCCGTCCACCAGCGCCACCACCCGGTCCAGGACCCGCGCCGCCACGGGGTGCGCGCAGAGGAGCGCACCCACCGACGCCACGAGCCGCGTCCACTGGCATAGGTGTCGCGGACGGTTAAGCTGCCTCGACTGCATGGCTGAGGACCTCTACCAGCTGCTTGGCGTCTCCCGCGGCGCCAGCGAGGACGAGATCAAGAAGGCGTACCGGAAGCTGGCGCGCAAGTACCATCCGGACGTGAACCCCGGCAACAAGGCCGCCGAGGAGAAGTTCAAGCAGGTGAGCGCCGCCTTCGAGGTTCTGTCCAATCCCGAGAAGCGAAAGCTGTACGACGAGTTCGGCGACGACGCGGCAAAGCTGGGCTACGACCCGAAGAAGGCCGAGGCCTTCCGGGCGTATCGCGAGGCGGCGAGCCGGGGTGGCGCGCCCGGAGGCGGCTACGGCGGCGGGGGCGGCATGCCCGACATGGAGGGCTTCGACCTGGGGGACCTCTTCGGCGAGCTCTTCCGCAACCGCCGCGCAGGTGGCGCCAGCGGCGGGATGGAGGACCTCTTCGGCCGCGAGGGCGCCGAGGGCCCCACCCGCGGCGAGGACCTGCACGCCCAGGTGCGGGCCTCCCTGCGCGAGGCGGTCACCGGAACCGAGCGCAGCCTCGCCGTCACCCGTCCCGGCCGATGCAAGAAGTGCAAGGGTTCCGGCCACTTCGGAAAGCCAGAGACCTGCCCCACGTGCAAGGGGTCGGGGAAGATCCGCCAGGGGCGGGGTCCGCTGTCGATGACCAGCACCTGCCCCACCTGTGGCGGGAGCGGCAAGGTGGCGCCCCCCTGCGACCTGTGCGGCGGCACCGGTCGCGTCGAGGAGACCACCCGGGTCACGGTGAAGATCCCCGCCGGCGTCCAGACGGGCTCCCAGGTCCGGGTCGCTGGCCAGGGCGCCGCCGGGTTCCTGGGCGGTCCTCCGGGCGACCTGTTCCTCGAGGTGCAGATCGAGCCCCATCCACTGGTCCGTCGCGAGGGGGACGATCTCTACGTGCCGTTGCCGGTCACCGTGTCCGAGGCGATGCTCGGGGCGCAGGTGCGGGCCCCCACCTTCACCGGCGAGGTGACCCTCACCGTTCCGCCCCACAGCCAGTCCGGCCGGAAGCTCAGGCTCAAGGGACAGGGGGTCCCCGCGCTCCGGGGCAGCGGCCGCGGTGACCTGTACTACGAGCTGCGCATCCTCGTTCCGGAGAAGACCACCGCCGACCTGAAGGCCGCCGCGGAGACGCTCGCCCGGGGCTACCAGCACGACCTGCGTGCCGATTTGCGCCTCTGAGGCATCGGCTCGCTTGCGTCGTCGCCCGCCCCCTGACGTAAAAGCGCTGCAGTCGGCCCTTCGATGGATCCCCAGTCACACACCCTCACCGTCACCACCCGCGGGCGTGGCCTGCACGACATCACCCGCGAGGTGAACGACTTCGTCGAGCGGCTCAAGGTGGCCAGCCCGGGGCCCCGGACCGGTGTCGTCACCTGCTTCATCCGCCACACCTCCGCCAGCCTGGTGGTCCAGGAGAACGCCGATCCGGAGGTGCTCTCCGACCTCGAGCGCTTCTTCGCCCGGCTGGTGCCCGACGGTGACCGCCTCTTCCGCCACGCCGCCGAGGGGCCAGACGACATGCCGAGCCACGTCCGCGCAGCGCTCACCCAGACCTCGCTCTCCATCCCGGTGACCGAGGGCGCGATCGCGCTCGGCACCTGGCAGGCCATCTACCTCTACGAGCACCGCACGCGTGCCCACCGCCGCGAGGTGGTGCTGGTCTACGTCGGTCGCTGACCCCCAAGGAGACACCTCGCCCGTGGGCATCCTCGACATCTTCGGCGGCGGAAAGAGCCCCGAGCGCGCCACCAAGCTCAAGGCCAAGGTGACGCAGAAGTACGGCGGGCCCGAGGCCCGCCAGAAGGCCATCCAGCAGCTCGGGGAGATGGAGTTCCCGGAGGCCACCGCGTCCCTGCTCGCCCGCTTCACCATCACCGTCGATCCGGCCACCACCGACACCGACGAGAAGGAGCACGTCTTCGGCCTCATTCGCTCCCGGGGCGAGGCCGCGGTCGACCCGATCCGCACCTTCCTCCGGCGAAGCGACCAGGCCAGCTCCTGGGCGATGCGGCTCCTCCGGGAGATCCTCCCCGCCGACCGGTACGTCACGGTGGTGGTCGAGCACCTGGGCGAGCTCGGCGAGGTCTACACCCGAGATCCCGAGAAGAAGCTGGTCCTCCTCCACGAGGCCGAGTCGCTGGAGGACCCGCGCCTCGCCCCGCGACTGCTCCCCTTCCTGGAGGACATGGCCGACGACGTGAAGATCGCCGGCCTGCGCGCCCTCGGCCCCAAGGCCTACCCCGAGGCCCGCGAGCCGATGCTGAAGCTCCTCACCGCCCCGGAGACCGCCCGCCGGGTGCAGACCGCCGCGATCGAGGCCATCGCCCGGAGCGGCTTCGGGGTCCAGGGCTACCGTGAAAAGGTGGAGTCGCTCCTTCCCGAACCGTTCTTCGTCGACAAAGCCGGCATTCTCAAGCGTCGCGGCGCCCCGAGCCCGGGACAGTCGGAGTAAGCACCGGCCTCCGCATGACGCGCTCGCCAAAGCCCCCCACCCGGCGACGCTCGAAGGCGCTGGTCGAGCTGTTTCCTCACCTCGGCCCTGCCCCCGAGGGTCCGCCCGGTCCCAACGCCGCCGCCGAGACCTTGCGACAGATGGCCGATGCCATCCACCGGACGCCCACCCTGCGCGAGACCCAGAAGACCCAGCTCGGGCTCATCGCCTCCCTGCTCGGCGCGCGGAGCGCGTACTTCACCGAGTACATCCACCTCCGGGACCGGCTGGAGGTCGCCGCGGTGAAGGGCCGGAACGAGCCGCGCATCGCCGCGGTGCGTCCCAAGGAAGGTCCGGTGGGCGAGGCCTTCGCCGAGAACAAGCTCGTCCGCGACCGGAACCTGGTCGCCGTGCCGCTGCAGGGCGCCGCCGGACCGCTCGGTGCGCTGGTGCTCATCGCCCCCAGGGTGCACGCCCCCGACGCGCTGCTGCAGGCGCTCGCCGCCCAGGCCGCGGCCGCGTGGGAGTTTGCCCGGCTGCGCGAGGGCACCACCCGGCGCGAGAAGGACCTCCAGACCGCCCTGGCCGGACTGAAGTCGATGGAGAAGAACCGCGAGGAGCTCCTCTCCAACGTCTCCCACGACCTCAAGACTCCGCTGACCACGGTGAAGGCCTACCTGGCCATGCTCGGGCAGGCGCGGCTGGGCGAGCTGGCCGAGCGGCAGCTCCACGCGGTGCAGGTCGCCGAGCGGAACGCGGATCGCCTCCTGCGGATGCTCAACGACCTGCTGCTCCTCTCCCGTCTGCAGACCGGGAAGATGCAGCTGACCAGCCGGCCCTTCGGTCTGCGGGCCCTGGTGAGCGACGTGATGGCCGCGCTCACCTCCTCGGGCGAGCTGTCGCGGGTCCGCCTCACCCTGCTCAGCGCTCCGGAGGTGTTCGTGAAGGGAGACCGCGAGCGGCTGTTCGAGGCCGTCCACCACCTGGTCGAGCACGCGCTGTTCCTCTGCAGCCCTGACGGCGAGGTGCAGGTCGAGGTGGGCTCCGAGCCGGGCCTCGCGCTCCTGACCGTGCGCGACGACGGGATGGGGCTGCCGCCAGAGGACCTGGAGGCCCTCTTCGACGCCTTCCACCGGAGCGGCACCGGCCCCGGGAGCAGTGTGGGGCTGGGGCTGCCCATCACCGCGAAGGTCGTCCAGCTTCACGGGGGCCGGGTCGAGGCCCGGAGCGCGCCCGGTGCCGGGACCCTCCGGCGGGTGGTCTTGCCCGCCTTCGCCGCCCAGGTGGGGGCGGTCAGCGGAGAGGACCCGCTCGCCCCCCAGGCAGGTCACATCCTGCTGGTCGAGGACGATCGGGATTGCCGCGAGGTGCTCCAGGAATTGCTCGAGCAGGAGGGCTACAGCGTGGCCTCTGCCGCGGGTGCCGAGGAGGCCCGGGTGCTGCTCGAGGGGCTGCGTCCGGCGATGGTCCTGCTCGACCTACGCCTGTCCGAAGAGGATGGCCGGAGCGTCCTCCGCCATCTCCGTGGCCAGCCGGACATGGCCGAGACGCCGGTCTACATCATCTCCGGCGCCTCCGAGGTGGCCTCCCTGAGCACCGGGACGGGGCTGGACCGCATCGACGGCTTCTTCGAGAAGCCGCTGCACCTGCCGAAGTTGCTGGACACCGTGGCCTCGGTGGTGCGACCGGTGCGCTCCGTCCGATGACCCAGTTCCTCCACGACCGACTCCTCGACGCCTTCGCCTCCGCGCTCGCCTCCGCCCTCGGCCAGCCGCTCCAGGCCGTCCGCGCCCAGGTGAAGCCGGCCGAGCCCGAGCACGCCGACCTGGCCTTCCCCACCTTCCCACTCGCCAAGCAGCTCCGGAAGGCGCCCCCGGCGATCGCCGCCGAGCTCGCCGGGCGACTCTCCGTCCCGGGCCTGCAGATCTCCGCCGCCGGTCCCTACGTCAACGCCCGCTTCGAGCCCACGGCCTTCATGGACGCCGTGCTGGCGGAGGCCCGTGGCGCGGGCGTGGGCTACGGGTCGACCGACGCCGGTCGCGGGAAGACGGTGGTCATCGACTACAGCTCCCCGAACATCGCCAAGCCCATCGCCTTCCACCACCTGCGGACGACCCTCATCGGCCACGCCATCGCCAACCTCTACCGGAGCCAGGGCTGGCGGGTGGAGGGCATCAACTACCTGGGGGACTGGGGCAAGCAGTTCGGCCTGGTCGCGGTGGGCCTCCGTGAGTACGGCGACCCGGCCCGCCGGGGCCAGATGGGCCACCTGGTCGACGTCTACGTCAAGGCCAACGCCCGCGCCGAGCAGGACCCGGCCTTCGACGCCGAGGCCCGGGCCTTCTTCCGCAGGATGGAGGAGGGGGACCCGGAGGCCCGCGCGCTGTGGAGCGAGCTCCGCGAGACGTCGCTCCGGGGATTCCGCCCCATCTACGAGCGGCTGGGCATCCACTTCGAGCACATCGACGGCGAGAGCCTCTACCAGGACCGGATGGAGCAGGTCATCGAGGAGATCTCCCGCACCGTGGGGGTGAAGCAGAGCGAGGGCGCGCTGATCGTCGACCTCCCCTACGCCGAGGGCGAGCCGCCGGTGTTGCTCAAGAAGGGGGACGGGAGCACCCTCTACGCCACCCGCGACCTCGCCGCCGCCGAGGACCGGTGGGAGCGCTTCCACTTCGACCGCTCGCTCTACGTCGTGGCCCGCGACCAGTCGCTCCACTTCGCCCAGGTGTTCCGGGTGCTGAAGGCGATGGGCAAGAGCTGGGCGGACCGCTGCGTCCACGTCTCGTTCGGGCGAATCATGGGGATGTCCACCCGGGCGGGGAAGCTGGTGCTCCTCAGCGACGTGCTCGACGAGGCGCGGGCCCGAGCCCTGGAGAAGGTGAAGGAGAGCGCCGCCTCGGGCCGCATCCACACCGAGGAGCCGGAGCGGCTGGCCGAGCAGGTGGGCCTGGGCGCGGTCATCTTCGGGGACCTCAGGAACCGCCGGAACACCGACTACACCTTCGACTGGGACGAGGTGCTCCAGTTCGACGGCCACACCGGTCCCTATCTCCAGTACGCCCACGCCCGCGCCTGCAACCTCCTCAAGCGTGGCGGGGCCGCACCGGCCCCTGTGGACGCGGGGCTGCTCACGCTCCCCGAGGAGCAGCAGCTCGCCCGGACGCTGGCCCGGTTCCCCACCCTGGTGCGCGCGGCGGTGGAGCAGGACGAGCCCTCGTTCGTCGCCCGGCATCTCGTCGACGTCGCGGTCGAGTTCAGCCGCTGGTACACGCTCGGCAACCAGGACCGCGACAAGCGGGTGGTGCACGAATCGAACGAGGCGCTGGGCGCGGCCCGGCTCGCGCTGGCTGACGCGGTGCGCATCGTGCTCGCCACGGGCCTGCAGCTTCTGGGCATCGCCGCGCCCGAGAGCATGTAAGACTCGACCGCGAGCGCCATGGCCACCGCGCTGGTGAAGGTCGACGACAGCGAGGCCGCGCTCCGGCACGAGTTCGGCCCCGTCGGCCGCGCGCTGGGGCGCCGCTACTGTCCCCACGTCCGGGTGGCTCCCGCGGCGGAGGCGGAGCTGCGACGGCTCAGCGCCGAGGGCTTCGTGGTGCACGTGCAGCGGACCGCGGCCTGGGTCAGCTTCCTCTACCTGGCGTGGTTGCTGGTGAGCCGCTCGCTCCCGCCCATCCGGGCGGTGGTCAACATGCGGCGATGGCTCGGCCGGCCGTGGCGGCGCGTCGCCCAGCGCGGCCCGCTCGATGTCCGCTTCACCTTCGCCCGGCGGAAGGGTGGCTCGGCGCTGGTTTTCCTCCAGACCACTGCCATCGGCCGCGCCGGGGGACGGAGCGGCCGGGAGGACCCCTTCCCTGCCCTGGTGACGATGGCCAGGAAATGCGAGCAGCCGGTCTTCCTCGTCCCCGAGCTGGTGGTCTGGGAGAAGTGGAGCGTCCGGCTGAAGCCGGCCTGGGCGGACTACGTCTTCGGCACGCCCGAGGCTCCGGGCTTCCTCCACTCGGTGCTCGCCTTCTGGCGGAACCACAGGCGCGCCCAGTTCCGGGTGGGTGAGGCCATCGACCTCCGCGCCTTCGCCGCCCAGAACCCGGACGATTCCGACGCGGTGGTGGCCCGAAAAGTGCGGGCGGTGCTCCACGTGCACCTGGCCCGCGAGACCCGGGCGGTCTTCGGTCCTCCCTACAAGCCGCCCGAGCGAGTCATCGAGGAGACGCTCCGCGACCGCACCCTGCGCCAGACCATCGAGCAGACCGCCACCCGCAGCGGCAAGGACCCGGCCTCGCTGGAGCGCGAGGCCCGCCGGCACCTCAACGCCATCGCCGCCCGGTTGCACCCCACGGTGGTCGCCCTGCTGGCTCCGGTCCTGGGGTGGATCTTCGATCGCATCTACGACGGCATCGCCGTGGACGAGGCGGGCCTGGAGCGGGCGCTCCAGGTGGCACGCGCCGGGGCGCCGATCGTGCTCTGCCCCAGCCACAAGAGCCACATCGACTACCTGGTGATGTCCTGGGTGCTCTGGAAGCGCGGCTACCAGATGCCGGTGGTCGCCGCCGGGGCCAACCTCTCTTTCTTCCCGCTGGGGCCCCTGCTTCGCCGGGCGGGCGCATTCTTCCTCCGGCGCAGCTTCGGCGCCGACCGGCTCTACACGGCGACCTTCAAGGCGTACGTGAAGAAGCTGGTGCGGGACGGCGTCCTCCAGGAGTTCTTCCCCGAGGGCGGCCGCTCGCGGACCGGCAAGCTGCTCCCGGCCAAGCTCGGGCTGCTGGGCTGGGAGGTGGACGCGGTGCTGGAGGGCGCCCGCAGCGACCTGGCCTTCGTCCCGGTGGCCATCGACTACGAGAAGATCGTCGAGGGCAGCAGCTACTCGAAGGAGCTGCTGGGGGGCGAGAAGAAGCCCGAGGACGTCGGCGCGCTCATCCTCGCTCCCAAGATCCTGCTCCGCCGCTACGGCACCATCCACCTGCGCTTCGACGAGCCGGTGCTGCTCCGGGAGTTCATGCAGGGCCGTGGACTCTCCGACCCGGCGGCCCTGACCGAGGAGGAGAAGCGCGGTCTGGTCCGGGCGCTCGGGCACCGCATCATGTGGGGCATCGCCCGGGTGTCCACCGTGACGCCGCACGCCCTGGTGAGCACCGCGCTCCTCGCCCACCCTGGCCGGGGGCTTCCGGCCTCGGTCCTCGGTGCCCGGGTGGAGGCGCTCCGCCGGATGCTGCTCGAGGACGGCGCGACGCTGTCCACCGGGCTGGGCGACGCTCCGACGGACACCACCGTGGCCGGACCGGTGCGCGAGGCGGTGCTCGGCTTCATCGAGGACAAGCTCATCCGCACCGAGCAGGCCAAGGGCGAGACGGTCTACCTCCCGGTCGACGAGCGGCGGGTGCAGCTCGCCTACTACAAGAACACCATCCTGAATCTCGTCGCTCCGCGCGCGCTGGTGGCCTGCGCGGTGCTCCGCGGCGTGCTCGACAGCTCCCTCGAGTCAGTCCGCACCAAGGCCCTCTTCCTCTCCCGGCTCTTCAAGCTGGAGTTCATCTACCGGGTGGGCGCCCCGTTCGAGATCATCTTCGCCGAGACGGTGGACCGGCTGGTCGGGGCGGGACTGCTCGACTCGAAGGGCGGCACCCTCGTTCCCCGCGACGCCCAGGCCCGGACCGAGCTCGGCTTCCTGGCCGACGTCATTCGCGACTACCTCCAGTCCTACTTGCTGGCCGGGCTGGCGCTCGAGGACCTCGCCACCGGCCCCATGGACCGGAGATCTTTCGTCCGGGCGGCGCTGGAGACCGGGCGCATGGAGTTCCTCCAGGGACGCATCGACGCCACCGAGGCGCTCAGCCGCACCACCCTGGAGAACGCCCTGGCCTGGCTGCTGGAGCAGGAGATGGTGGCCGAGCGTGAACGCAGGCTCGTCCTCGGCTCCGCCGCCGAGCGCCCCGAGCAGCGGGAGGCGTTCCGGGGCGAGCTTCGCTCCTACCTCGGGCGCTGACGGGGGCCCGGGAGCCTAGCGCTGGCCCGGGCCGAGCAAGCGGTCGAGCTTCCGGGCCAGGGTCGCGTTCGAGACCACGCCCTGGTAGCGCTCGACCATCATCCCCTCCGCCGAGACGAGGAAGGTGGCGGGGACGGTCTCCAGCTCCAGCGGGGCGAGCATCTCGCTCTCTGCCGCCGCCACCGGCATCGTCCGCAGCCCCATCCGCTGCGCCGCCACCCGGATCCGGTTCCGGTCCGGGGCGATCGACACCGCGACGAAGCCCACCCGGCCCTCGTACTGCCTCGCCAGCTTCTCCAGCTCGGGCAACTCCCGAGCACAGACACCTCACCCGGGCATCCAGAGGTTCACCAGCCACGGCCGGCCCCGCATCGTCGCCGGGGTGACGCTCGTCCCGTCGAGGCCGCGGGCGCTGAACGAGTCCGGAAGCGGCCTCTGAGGGTAGGACCGCTGGCAGGCAGCGCCGAGCAGGAGCAGGACGAGAACGAACGGACGACGCATGCCAGGAGCATCGACGCTTTCACAGCCCGCGCAGGGCTGGCAAGGTGCGCACCGCCGTCCTCCCCGTGTCCGAGCCCACCCTTCCCCCGTCCGACGCACCCGAGCCTCCCGTTCCGCCCGAGCGCCTCGGTTGGCTCGCCCTGGTCGGGGCGCTGGCGCTGTTCTTCCTCCTCGGCGTTCCGCTGCAGATGGTGAGCGCGGGCGCCGGCATCTGGTTCACCGAGATCTTCCTCTTCTTCGGCTTCGGCTGGGCGCTGACCCGGTGGAGCGGCCGGGCCCCGGTGCCGTACCTCGGGCTGTCCTGGCCGGGGGGCTGGCCGCTGGTGTTCGCGCTGCTGGTGGCGGTGGCCAACTACTTCGCGGTGGTCATCCCGCTGCAGTTCGGGGCCCAGCTCCTCGCCCCGCGCGCCTGGGTGGAGATGTTCGACCAGACGCAGGTCTTCGAGCGCCACGCGGGGCTGGAGCTGTTCCTGGCCATGACCGGCGCGGTGGCTGCGGCGCCCATCGGGGAGGAGATCATCTTCCGCGGCCTGCTGCTCCAGGGCCTTCTCCGCCGCGGAGTGGCCGTGGTGCCGGCGGTGGTGGCCTCGGCGGCCATCTTCAGCCTCTGCCACATCAACCTCATCGGCCTGCCGGCGCTGCTCGAGCTGGGCGTGGTGTTCGGGCTGCTCTACGCCCGCACCCGGAGCGTCCTCCCGGGCATGGTGGCCCATCTGGGGAGCAACCTCACCGCCACCCTGCTCTACGTGGCGGGCAAGGGGCAGGAACCTGGGCCGGTGGAGACGTCGGCCCAGCTGCCGGCAGTGCTCACCGCGAGCGTCCTGGGCTGGAGCATTCTGGCCGTGGTGCTCGCCCTGGCCCGGCGCGTCCCGGGGGCGTGGGGCGAGGCGCGGGAGCGTGACGTGGCGCGGCCGCGCATCCGGTTCTCCCGGGCGATCGCCCCCTGGGCGGTGGGGGCCTCGGTGTCGCTGGGCGCCTGGGCCCTGGCAGACCGGCGCGGGCTCGAGCTGGACGTGGCCGACCTCCAGACGAGTCTGCCCCCGCCCCGGAGCGGGGAGCCGGACTGGGTACATGCGCGCCGCGCCGAGGTGAACGCGCTCCGGGACGACGTCCGCCGGGGCAGCGCCACGCTCGACAGCTACCTGCAGGCGCGCCGGGCGCTTGCCAGGGTGCTGGAGCCGGGCGCGGCCGACGCGGGGAGCGGACCACAGGCCGGGCCCTGACTCACAACGTCTTGTAACCGCGCACCCGCAGCACCGGGCCGACCATCGAGATGCCCATCGCGCCCTCGTCCACCTCACCGTCGATCTCCACCCGCTGCCCTTCCTTGAGCAGCGAGGAACGCCCGCCGGCGAGCTGGTACGTCCGCCCGTCGTCCCCGGCGAGCACCCAGACCCCCATCTCCACGTCCCGGAACTCGACCGTCCCCCGCACCTTCATCGCTGCGCCTCCCTCCGGAGCATCGCCCGGCTGACCAGCGCCGCGAGGACACCGTTGAGCACCAGCCAGGGCCGCGCGAGGAAGGTGAAGGGGAGGTAGGCGATGCCGGGCGCCTTCGCCCAGGCGGCGTAGAGCAAGAATCCCGCGAACCCGAGTGCCAGGCCTGCAACGACCGGGCGGAGCGCCCGCCACTTCAGGGCGAAGAGCGCCGCGACCGCTGGCACCACGGCGCTGTACATGAGTGGGCTGGCCAGCCGCCCACGCCCGAAGAGGATGCGCTCCCAGTCGGGGAGCGGCAGCGAGAGAACCTCCGCGGCCGGGGGCGGGTGGCCCACGAAGCGCTGCCAGAGCAGCTTGAGGAACCACAGGCCCACCGTGCTCAGCAGCAGCGGCAGCAGCGTCGCCGGGTTGAGCAGCACGTTCAGGTAGCCCGGCCGGGTCTTCACTGTCAGAGACAGCAGCAACAGGGCGAGCAGCGCTGCGCTCCACGCCAGGGGGGCCCAGTCCACCCCGGGCCCAGTGGTCTCGAGCGCGTGCAGTGCCCCGAGCGCGTCCAGCCGCCCGTGGCCCGCCCGCGGCGTCCAGGCGCCCTCGGACACGGCCCCCGCGAACAGCGCCTTCTCCACCTCGTCCGGTGTCCTCGCTCCCGCGGCGAAGAGCAGCGCCGCCACCCCGGCCACGTGCGGCGTGGCCATGGACGTCCCCTGGTACTCGGCGAGGACCGGCTTGCGGAAGTCCGTCCGGTCGATGGTCGCCTGGAGGATGCCGTTGCCCGGCCCGAGCCTGGTGTTCCCACCCGGCGCCACCAGGTCCAGGGCCTCGCCCCAGGAGGAGTACGGCGCGAGCTGCCCATCCGGGCCCACCGCGCCCACGGCCACCGCACCGGCATACGCGGCCGGGTACGAGACCTGTCCGGTGCCGGCATTGCCGGCGGCGCAGATCACCACCGCCCCCTTGCCGCGGGCGTAGGCCACCGCCCGCTCCATCACCCCGGAGTAGCCGGGACCGCCGAGCGACAGGTTCAGCACCTTCGCTCCGTGGTCCGCCGCCCAGCGGATGGCGTCGGCGATGTCTGCCGAGTTCCCGATGCCCGAGCGGTCCAGGACCTTCAACGGCATCAGCCGGGCCTCGAAGGCCACCCCCGCCACCCCCACCCCGTTGTTGGTTCGCTGGGCGATGGTGCCAGCCACGTGGGTCCCGTGTCCGTTGTCGTCGTTGGGGTGCTCGGTGTCGTGGACGAAGTCGTACCCGGGGACGAAGCGCGCCCCGGCGAGGTCCGGCACCTGCACGAAGTCGCCATGGTCCTCGTAGGCAATGCCGGTGTCGATGACCGCCACCACCACGCCCTTGCCCCGCGAGCGCTCCCAGGCCTCGGGCATGTGAATCATCCGGAGGTTCCACTGCTTCGGAAATTCGGGGTCGTTCGGGGTGAAGGCGAGCGCCTCCAGCTGCACCAGCGGCTCGGCCTCCTCGACGGCGGCGTCTCCCCGGATGCGCGCCAACGCGGCGTCCACGTCGTCCACGCCGTCGGCGATGGCAATCCCCGAGCGGGCGCCCTCGACCGAATTGAGGTGGAGCGACAGCCCCCAGCGCCGGGCGCGCTCGGCGACCTCCTCCGCCGGGGTGCCATCGCGGAAGTCGACCACCAGCGCGTGTGGCACGGCAGCGGCGCGGGCCGTCCCCGGAGGAGTGACCTTGGTCCGCCCGGGCGCCGGCGCGCACGCCGCCGCGAGCAACAGAACGCACATCCACCACCCAGACCGCATCCAGGCTCCTTCAGTCCCCGGGACAGGGCACGTGTCCGTCATACGCTCCGGGCGCACCCCGATTGGGCCATCCACGTCTTTCTTCACGATTCCGGGTGCTTGCTGGCTCCTTCGAGCCACCGGAGGGCCAGCCGGCCGACCTCGGGGAGGTTCCGCTGGAACCGCGCGTCCGCGCCCGCAACCACCTCCACCCTCCCCGACGCCTCCCCGGCAGCGGCCAGCAGCCCGGCCCGCTCGGGCTCGTCCTCCCCGACGATGCAGAGCAGCGGAACGCCCAACCGGGCGGTCAGGGCGGTGGCCGGCGGGCTGACGAGGACGACCGCGACGATGCCCGGATGGTCCCTCGCCAGCCTCAGGGCCGTGTCGGCCGAGTCACCCACCGCGGCCACCGCGACGTCCACCTCACCGGAGTTCTCCCGGAGAAGACGGAGCGCTCCACCGCCGTCCTCGAGCCGGCTCCCGGCATCGCCGCGCGCCCCCTGGCTCGCGCCCACCCCACGGAAGTTGAAGCGGAGCACCGGACGCCCCGCCCGGGCGCTGGCCCAGGCGAGCTCGGCGCACACCACGTGGTCCATCGACCCGGCGTCCGGCGGTGGCGGCACCACCAGCAGCGGCGGGGCCTTGCGCCCCCGGTGCCAGAGCCCCTCGAGGACGCTCTGCCCGACCGGGATGAGGGCCGGCCGCTCGAGGTACTGTCCCCGGCTCACCACTCGGTCACCCGCAGCACCAGGAACTTGAGGTAGCGCCCCTCGGGGAACTGAAGGCGGATGGGGTGATCTGGCGGCTGGTAGCGCTCCTCCACCAAGGTGAGGTCCACCCCGGCCTTGAACCCGGCCTCCTTCACCGCGCCCTCGAAGGCCTCGGGCGTCACCCGGGCCGAGCAGGACGCGGTCACCAGCAGCCCTCCCGGGGACACGACCTCGAGGGCCTGCCGGTTCAGCGAGGCGTAGCCGTCGATGGCCGCCTCCACCGCCCGCTGGCTCTTGGCGAAGGCCGGCGGGTCGAGGATGACGGCGTCGAACCGTCGTCCCTCGTCCCGGAGCGACGAGAGGAGGGTGAAGACGTCCGCTGCGAGGAAGTCGTGGGCGTTGGGATCGAGGCCGTTGCGGACGAAGTTCTCCCGGGCCAGCGCGATGGCGTCCGCATCCTGGTCCACGCTGAAGACCCGGGCGGCCCCACCGAGCGCGGCATTGACGCTGAAGCCGCCGGAGTAGCTGAAGCAGTTCAGCACCGTGGCACCGCGTGACAGCCTCCGGACCAGGGCCCGGTTCTCGCGCTGGTCGAGGAAGAAGCCGGTCTTCTGGCCCCGGCGGACGTCGACGCCGAAGCGCACCCCGCGCTCGAGGATCACCACCGGGTCGGCCGGCTCGTCCCCCCAGAGCAGCCGCGCACCGCCCTTGCCGTCCTCGTCGCCCTCCTCTCCTCCGAGCTGGTCACGCCCCAGCACCCCCCGAACGCCCGGGAGCGACCGGAGCGCATCCACCAGCATCCCCCGCGCCGGGGTGAGCCCGGCCGAGTACAGCTTGAGGACCACCGTGCCGGCGTAGAGGTCCGCCACCACCCCGGGGAGGCCGTCGGCTTCGCCGTGGACCAGCCGGAAGCTGTCGGTCTCGGTCCGGTCCAGGAGCCGCTCCCGGAGCTCCCACGCCGATCGAACGCGGCGGCGGAAGAAGTCGCCGTCGATGACCTCCCGCGCGTCCCGGGTCAGGACCCGCACCGCGATCGGGCTCCAGGGGTCGAAGTACCCGCGGGCGACGAACTTCCCGCCCTCGGTGAGGTCCACCACGCTTCCGGCAGGAATGCGGGGAAGCTTCTCCACCGCCTTTCGGAACACCCAGGGGTGGCCGGCACGCAGGTGGCGCCCGAGCCCGCGCTGCAGCTCCAGCCGGACCAGGCTCATGCCCGGGTCCTCCGTGCCCGCAGCACCGCCCGGGCCACCTCCTCGAAGCCCCTGCCCTCGGGCGCACGGGTCACGAAGCGCGGGCGGTGCTCCAGCAGCCCCAGCACCGAGCGCACGTTGGCCACCCCCACGCTGAGCCGGAAGGCGGCGAAGAGCGGCGCGTCGTTCAGGCTGTCGCCGAGGTAGAGGTAGCGCCGGTCGTCCGGACGGAGCCGTTCGCTCCACACCGAGCGGATGAACCGGCGCACCATCCAGGCCTTGTCGAACCGGCCGATCCAGGCGTTGACGTGGACGCTCGAGCGGACGGCGTTCACCCCTCGGGCGGCGAAGAACGCCTCCAGCCGCGCCGTGGCCTCCGGCCCCAGCCGGACCCCCTCGTTGACGTCGATGGCCAGATCCACCTCGGCGTACAGGCTGTCGGTGGACATGCGCGCCCCGGGCACCCCGCGCAAGGCCGCCTGCACCACCCGGATGAGCCGTCGGCGGTCCCGGGCCCGCGCGACCGCCGGACGGGCATAGGCCTTGCGGAGCGCGCCCTGGGCGTCGAGCCGCACCGACAGGCCACCGTTCTCGGCGATGACTCCGGCCACCGGCAAGGTTCGGGCCCATGCCTCGGCGAAACCGGCCGGCCGCCCCGTCACCAGCACCACCGCCACCCCCGCCCGGTCCAGCCGCTCGAGGGCGCCGAGGGTGGACGCACGCAGCCGCCCGCCGGTGGTGAGCGTGCCGTCGACGTCGGTGAAGACGGCCTCGACGCCTGACAGGTCGGCCTCGGGGAGCGGTCGGAGCTCGGTCATCGGGGGCGCGCGGACACCCTACCCCAGATGGGAGGACTCACTCGGCGAGCGGCAGTCCGGCGAGCACCGCCCGGAACTCCTCGACCACCGGGCCGACCTCCTCGGCGGGGACCAGCGAGAGGCTCTGCTTGCGAGCCCGGCGGAGGAAGTCGTCGAGCGGCTCGCTCCGGCCATAGAGACCGGCGGCCAGCTCCGCGGCCTCGGCCAGGGCCACCGCGGCGGCCCGGCGGTCGATGGGCAGCAGCGCCTCGGACTGCTCGAGCTTCACCCCGCTCCGGGCCCAGACCTCGTGGTCGTGCCGGCGGAGCAACGCGCGCTGGTTCACCACCGCCAGGCTCTTCACCAGCTCCAGCACCCGCTGGCAGACCTCCATCACGTCCGCCTTTGCCGGCAGTGGCACCGCGGCCATCGAGCGGACCTCGTGGCGGTACTCGATGAGCCGTCGCTTGTCCTGCGCACGGAGCGAGCGGTACGGGGCGGTGCGCCCGAAGGCGTCCATCTCCTGCTCGAGGTGCTGGGCGTGCCACTGCACGTCCTCGGCGCTGGCCTGTCGGAGCTTCGTCGCCCGTGACTCGAGCACCCGGCGCAGGTCGGCCACCGCCGCCCGGACCGCGACGGCCCCGGCCTCCTCCTCGGCGTGCCCCGGGACGACCTCCGAGCGCTCCACGTCGGCGAAGGGGACCACCAGGTCGAACACCAGGGTGCCGATGTGCTCGCGGAACCGGGTGCGCGAGGCCTGCACCTCGGCGAGCAGGTTCCAGCGGTCCGCCACCACGCTCGGGTCTCGGACCTTTGCCCCGAGCGCCTGCACCTGCTCGAACAGCTGCTCGGCGGCCTTCTGGAGCACGGTCTCGAGCCGGGCGCGGGCCGCATCGTCGAGCACCGCGTCCTCGACCAGCGAGGCCAGACCGTTGCCCCGGGCCAGAGGCTGGGCCGCGAGCTGCGTCCGGACGAGGTCGATGAAGGCGTTGACGTCCCGGAGCGTCGAGGCGACCACCGGTGCCATCTCCTCCCAGGTGGAGAGATCCTGACTGGAGCTGGTGACCGGCGACTCGTACTGCAGCAGGTCGAGGTCGGTGAGGCGGGCGAGCGCGTTCGCCGCGCCGTGACACACCTGGCGGAGACGGGTGGCCTGCGACTCCGGGACGGTGGAGAGTGCCGACTCGAGGGCGGGAGGTAGCAAGGTAACGTCCGAGAGCTTGCACGGAGTGCCCGCGACGATCCATGTCACCGCGCATGCCTACATGGACCGCGCCTGGAGGACTGCGTCTGCAGTTTCGTGACCTCGGGGGCGGCACACCGGTGGTGCTCCTCCACGCGTTCCCGCTGGAGGGAGAGATGTTCGAGCCGCAGTGGACCGCCCTCTCCGGGCGGGCGCGCTTCATCGTGCCGGACCTGCGCGGCTTCGGCGGGAGCAGCGCCGGCGCGGGCCCGAGCGAGATGGGCGCGATGGCCGACGACGTGCTCGGGCTCCTCGACCACCTCGGCATCGCCTCGGCGGTGGTGGGCGGCGTGTCGATGGGCGGCTACGCGGCGCTCGCCCTGCTCCGGAACGACCCTGGACGGGTGCGGGCACTGGTGCTGGCCGACACCCAGACAGCGGCCGACGACGCCCAGGGTCGCCAGGGGCGGGAGAAGATGGCGCAGCAGCTGCTCGCCAACGGCTCCGCGGTGCTCCTCCCGTTGGTCGACCGCCTGCTCGGGCCGGCCGCTCCGCCCGCGCTGCGAGCGCGCGTCTGTGGGTGGATCACCTCGGGGTCGCCGGAGGGACAGGCCGCGGCCCAGCGCGGGATGGCGCTGCGCCCGGACGCCCGCGACATCCTCGCCCGGTTCGGTGGGCCGGTGCTGGTGGTGGTCGGCACCGACGACGTCCTCACCCCGCCGGCGAAGGCGCGGGCGATGGCGGACCTGGTTCCCGGCGCAGAGCTGGTGGAGATTCCCGGCGCCGGGCACCTGGCGAATCTCGAGCAGCCGGACGTGTTCAACGCCGCGCTGGGACGGTTCATTGGCCGGCTGGCCGCGTGAGTGCGCGCGCTGGTCTCGCCCAGATGGGACAGGGGTCGCCAGCGACGCTTCAGTCCGTGCCCTTCCCGGGCGGCCTGCGCGATTCCGGACGCTCATGGCGGCAGTGCCCGGTCGGCTCGAACGCGCGTCCGCCGGCCTGGACGTGGGAGATGACCAGGGCGCGGGGCAATTCTGAGGCCAGGACTCGTTAAGGAAGTTACTTAACTAGTTTCGGGAGATGGTTAAGGAACTTCCTTAATCAGTCCTGGCATGCGTCTGGCAGCGGCCCCTCGCGTGAGCCCTCGATGGCTGCGAGAGGACGAACGGGACTCGATTCCGTGGGAGAGGCGACAGGACCACCGCCTCGAGAACCTGCTCGCAGCGCTGGCCGTGAGGCTCGGCGACCTCGTGCAGGAGCGGATGGCAGCGGCGGCCCGCTGCTCTCCGACGGCCGTGGCGGCGCTTCAGTGGGTCGGTCGCGGCCGCGGCCTGCGCACCTGCGATCTCGCCGAAGCGCTCGGGATCACCATGCCGGGCGCGAGCCAGCTGGTTGCGTCGCTGATCGCGGATGGGCTGGTCCAGCGCGCTCGGTCTCCGCACGACCACAGGCAATGGAGGCTGCATCTGACCGAGCTCGGCGGTGCCCGCACGCTCGCGGCCGTGCGTGCCCGCGCCGAAGCCGTCGGTGAGCTCGTCGGGACGCTTCCGTTCCCCTGGCGCCTCCGGCTGATCCGGATTCTCGAGCGGCTCCTGGGCAGGATGGTGGACTCCCCGCAGGCCGTCCTCCGCGTCTGTCGGCATTGCGACTGGAACGTCTGCAGGCGCACGGGCATCGAGCCGTGCCCCGCCGCCCTGGCGCAGGCCGAGCGGATGACATCGAGCCGGCGCGCTCGAGAGGTTTCTCCGCCACGGGGCCGCGTCCGGGCACCGAGGTGGAGTGCCCTGCGCCCGCACCTCACCCCGGTCGGGAGTCGAGAGCGCGATCCACGCCGGGCTCCGCACTGCGCCCGAGGTCGTCCCGGCCGGCCGACGAGCCTCGGCGTCGCTCGATGTCGCCCAGGACCTCGGCAAGGAAGCGCCGGAGGTTGAGCCCGAGGATGCGCTCGATGCGCGACCGCGGGTGCCCTCGCTTGAGGAGCAGCGCGGTGAGCTTCCACAGGTCGGTCACGTCGCGCATCCCGGTCGGGAGCGGGACCATCCCGTCGAAGTCGCTGCCCAGGCACACCGCCTCCTCGCCCGCCACGCCGACCGCATGCTCGATGTGGTCGGCGACTGCCTCGAGGCGTCGGCTCCCGAGGTAGGGCGTTCCGAAGATGATGCCCACCACCCCGCCTCGGTCGGCAATGCGGCGGAGTACGGCGTCGTCCAGATTGCGCCAGCGCGGTCCGAGGGCCGCGACGCCGGTGTGCGAGCAGAAGATCCGCGCCTGCGCCTGGGGGAGCAGCGCGTCGAGCAGCCGCCGGGAGGCATGGGCCACGTCCACCGCCAGGCCGTGGCTGGCCAACGCCTCGAGCACCTGGCCTCCGAGCGGCGTCAACCCGCGCCGGCCGCGCAGCGGAAACGAGGAGCCACCGAGCTCGTTGGGAACCAGGTGCGTCAGCCCCAGGAAGGCGACGCCGCGCCGGGCCAGCTCCTCCACGCGCTCGACGCGGCCCTCGATGGCGTGCCCACCCTCGATGCCCAGGATGCAGGCGAGCTTGCCCTCCCGCTCGGCGGCGGCGAGCGCCCCGGGGGTGGTCGCCAGAACCGCGGCGCCGGACGCGCACATCTCGGTGAGCCGCTCCACCTGGAACAGTGTCCGTCTCCACGGGGTCCAGATTGCGGCGAGAGGCCAGTGGCGCGCGAGAGCGAAGGCCTGGAAGCCGCCGATGAACGGGAACCCGCGCGAGACGACGGTGAAGACCTGGAGCCGGACGCCCGCCTCGGCGAGCCGCACGAAGTCCACGTGCCCCCGCCGCTGCCGCGCCCGGAGGTCACGGTTCCAGAGGAGCGCGTCGGCGTGGGCGTCGGCCACGTAGGCCTGGCGGTGGAGCGCCCGGGCGACTTCCTCGGCTTCCCTTCCCTGGAGGCCCCGTGGACTCAAGCCGCGTTGACGTTATCCCGGAGGGACGCTCCGGGCACCCCGCGCTAGACTCTCTTCCCGTGGAACCCGGGAAGGCACCGATGCGGGTGAGCCGCGAGGAGATGCGCTTCGACTTCGGCCAGGCGCGCTTCCGGCTGCCCCGCGACCGGGAGCTGCTCGGCTGGATCGTCGACCAGTTCCTCTACGGAGAGGTCACCGGCATCCAGGTGGGCCACTGGCTCTATGCCGCACCCTCGCTGGAGGCGGCCACCTTCTTCGCCCGCCAGGCGAGCGAGGAGCTGGCGCACGTGCGCGTCTTCCTCCGCATCCACGCCCTGCTCGGCACCACCCCGGGCCCGCCCCATCCGGTCATCCGCTTCCTCTCCACCGGGGCGATGGGGTCGGACTACGCCGAGCACGTGGCCACCGAGATGGCGGTGGGCGAGGGACTGGTCCTCGCCGTCTTCCAGGCGCTGATCGACACCGTGGAGGCGCCGGAGATCGTCCGGCTGCTCGAGGCCGCGGCACGCCAGGAGGAGCGTCACGTGGCCTTCGGCGAAGCCGAGACCATGCGGCTCCTCGCCGAGCGCCCGCGCCTGGCCGACGACCTGCTCGGGGCAAACCTCCTCACCCTGCTCGCCCTCCCCCGGCTCGCGCGCTTCATCCAGCGCCGGCTGGGGACGGAGCACGAGGTGCTGCGGCACATCGAGGCCTTCCTCGGCCACTCCGTCCGGTTGACCGAGCTGCGACTCCAGCGCCTCGGAATCCTCCGGGGCTCGCTCCGGGACCTCGGCTGGGGGCGGCGGGTCTGGCTCGTCACCCGCGCTTACCTGCGCCATCAGCTGAATCGCCTTCGCCGGCCCCGGCGGCTGACGGATACCTACCTCTCCGACCCGCTGCTCCGGCGGGCACAGCCCGAGGCCTCCGAGTGACCCTCACCGTCAACGGAGAACGGCGCGAGCTCCCCGAGGGGCTCACCGTGGCCGCGCTGGTCACCCAGCTCGGGATGCGAGGTCGGGTGGCGGTGGAGCTGAACGGCGAGGTGCTCCGGCAGGCGCAGCACCCGGAGGTGACGCTCCAGGATGGCGACACGCTGGAGGTGGTGACGTTCGTGGGCGGAGGGGCGTAGAAGTCCCTCATGGACGACGCACTGGTCATCGCCGGCAAGCGGTTTGGCTCTCGCCTGCTCATCGGCACCGGGAAGTACCCCAGCCACGAGGTGATGAAGCGCTGCCACGAGGCCTCCGGCACGGAGATCGTCACCGTCGCGGTCCGCCGTCTCGACCTGAGCGCCAAGGGCGAGGCCTCGCTCCTCCACTGGATCGACACCACCCGCATGACGCTCCTGCCCAACACCGCGCTCTGCTACACGGCGGACGACGCGGTCCGGACCTGCCGGCTGGCGGCCGAGCTGGGCATGAGCCGCTGGGTCAAGCTCGAGGTGCTCGGCGACGAGCGCACCCTCTTCCCGGACGTGGAGCAGACCGTCGCCGCGGCGCGCACCCTGGTGAAGGAGGGATTCACCGTCCTGCCCTACACCTCGGACGACCCCGTCACCGCGCGGAAGCTCGAGGACGCAGGCTGCGCCGCGGTGATGCCGCTCGCCGCACCCATCGGTTCGGGCCTGGGCATCCGCAACCCGCACAACATCCGCCTCATCCGCGAGGTGGTGAAGGTTCCGGTCATCGTCGATGCCGGCGTGGGCACCGCCTCGGACGTGGCCATCGCCATGGAGCTGGGCTGTGACGGTGTGCTCCTGAACACCGCCGTGGCCGGGGCGAAGGACCCGGTGCGCATGGCGCAGGCGATGAAGCTCGCCGTCGAGGCGGGTCGCTCGGCGTTCCTCGCCGGGCGGATTCCCCGGAAGGCCTACGGCTCGGCCTCCAGCCCGATCGAGGGCCTGGTCGACTGAAGCTGCCGAAGCTCATCGTCCTCACCGACTGGACGCTGCCGGAGGAGCGTCACTGGGCAGCGCTGGAGGCGACCGCGGCCCTGGGCCCGGAGGTCTGCATCCAGCACCGCCATCCCGGCGCCCCGGTGCGCGACTTCCTCGAGCGCGCCCGCCGCCTGTCGGCACTCACCCGGGGCACCGGGGCCCAGCTGGCGATCAACGGCCGCCTCGACGTCGCGCTTCTGGTGCAAGCGCACCTCCATCTTCCGGTGGACGGTCCACGGCCAGAGGAGGTTCGGCGCTTCTTGCCGAAGGACCGATGGCTCAGCGCTGCGGTGCACGACCACCGGGAGGTCAGAGCGGCGGCCGGGGCCGACGCCTTCCTCGTCTCACCGGTGTTCCCCCCCGGCTCCAAGCCTGGCGATTCCCGGCCGACGCTCGGTCCCGAGGGATTCGGGGAGCTGGTGCGCCTCGCGTCCCCGACGCCCTGTGTGGCGCTCGGCGGAATCACCCCGGAGCGGGTGAAGTCACTGCGGCCCTGCCGGGCCGTCGCGGTACAAGGTGCCATCCTGCGATCGGCGACACCGGGCGAGGTGGCGCGCGCGCTGCTCGACGCGCTCAGGTCGGCCGGAGGGCCTCGAGCGTGAACGTCTCGAGCCGCAGGACCGGCGCCACCCCCGGAGGGGTCACTGCGAGGCGCCGGCCGCGCCCCAGTCGTTCGGGTTCCGCCAGTTGCAGTTGAAGTCGTCCCAGGGCATGTCCCACTCCGAGCTGGGGGGGACGATCCACCGCAAGGTCGAGTAGCTCTGGAGCTCGTAGGCGCCCACCCAGCCGCCGTTGGTGTCCACCAGCCCCGGGGAGTTCCAGCTCGTCCCCGCGCTGTACTCCCAGTTCTTGGCCACCTCCCAGTTGCTGGCGTTGTCGTTCGAGTACCAGGCCCAGCCGCTGTCGTTCAGCACGATGTTCTGGCGCAGGCGGTTCCAGCCCTGCGGGTTCCCGTCTGGACCATCGATGCGAATGGGCCAGGTCTGGGTATGGGCGAAGGTGTTGAAGCCCAGGTAGACGTTGGCGTACATGTCCCAGATGCTTCCGCCGCTGTGGCTGCGCCAGTAGCGGAACGCCTGACTCACCCGCTCGACGATGTTGTTGGTCACCACGATGTTCGCGATGCTGAACCCGCCGTCTTTCCCCTCGTTGGCCACGGCGATGCCAGGCGAGCGGTACCAGGTCCCGGGCTTGTTGTAGGCATCGGTGCTGGCGAACACCCAGTTCCGGTTGATCTTCACGTCGCGCGAGTTCGAGACGTAGAGGTTGCCGCTGTAGCAGTTGTAGACCTGATTCCCCTCGACGGTGACCCCGGACAGCTGGAGGATGTCCACGCACTCGCCCCACGAGTCGTGGACCGAGTTCCCGATGAACTTGAGCCCCCACTGCTGGCGGTACGAGGCGCTGGCGAAGCCGCCGTCCCACCACCTCGACGACTTCCACTGGTTGCGCATCACCGTCCAGGCGATCTCGTTGCCAACGACCTCGTGCTGGTGCCCGTCCATCACCATGCCGTGCCGGGCGGTGTTGCGGATGGTGTTGTAATAGAACTTCACGAAGGTGGAGTAATCGACCTTGACCCCGTAGCCGCCGTGCTCGTCGTCGGGCACGCCGGTGTTCTGGATGGTCAGGCCCTGGAAGGCGAGGTTGGAGACGTTCCAGAGAAAGATGATGGCCTGGTAGTCGCCGACGCTGTTCCAGCCGTCGATGGTCGGGTTCTCGCCCGGGTAGTTGGTGATGAGGATCCGGTCCGAGGGCCAGAGATTGGCGATGCCGAACGGGCCGTAGCTCCCGCCCCGGACGTAGATGGTGTCCTTGCCCTTCGCGCAGCGCACTGCCGCGTCGATGGTCCGGAAGGTGTAGCCGGACCACCCCGGGCAGTTCCCCGGGTTCGTCCCCCAGGTCGCGACGTACGAGGTGCTACCCGCTGGGTCGGGACTCAAGCGAGCAGGCATCGAACAACGGGACCAGCTGCCATCCGTGCCAGCGGCAAGGGACGTGGCGCTCGCAACTGCGATGACCAGTCCGAAGATCCGACCGAGCTTCTGCAACGGCGCCTCCTGGGGGGTGGTGGGAGAAGGCGGCGACCGTACGACGCGTGCCAGCGATGTTTCTTTGTGAACTTTCCTCGCACATCAATGCCAGTCCGAGACCCAGCCGGGCAGCCGAGCCCAACTCCGGTCTCGCCCGCGCCAGGCCGTTGGCTCCGCGGGGAACCGCGCCCAACTTGCGGCGCAGGCACGATGAGCTCTCCCTCCTTCTTGCGGCGCGCCGGGCCGCTCGTCCTGGCGCGCTTCGCGAGCGCCGTCGTCACCACCGTCGTCCCGCTGGTCCTGGCCCGCGCGATGCCCATCGCCGAGTACGGGACCTACAAGCAGCTCTTCCTGGTGGGGACGACCCTCACGGCCATCTGCACCTTCGGCCTCCCCCAGAGCCTGTACTACTTCATGCCGCGGACCGACCGGCCCCGGCCTTTCGTGGTGAACACCCTGGTGGTCCTCATGGCGGCCGGGGGGGCCGCGGCCTTGGGGGTGCTCGCCGCGACGCCATGGGTGAGCCGGCTGTTCTCGGCCCCGGACCTGGTGGACTTCCGGGGCGCGCTCGCCACGTACACCGGCTTCTACCTGGCGGCGTGCGCGCTCGAGCCCCTCCTCACCAGCCAGGGCCGCACCGGCGCCGCGGCGATGAACTACCTGCTCTGGGACAGCCTCCGGGCCGCGGCGATGACCGCCCCCATTCTCCTCGGGCTCGGGCTCCACGCCACGATGTGGAGCGTGGCCTTCTTGATGATCGTCCGGTCCGGGGCGACCTGGCTCATCGCGGTGCGGGGGACGCTGGGCGGCTGGTGGGACCGGGCGGCGCTCCGGGCGCAGCTGGGGTACGCCCTGCCCTTCGGCGCGGCGCTGGCGGTGTCGGTGCCCCAGCACTCCTTTCACCAGTGGGTGGTGAGCGCCCGGTTCGACCCGGCCCTCTTCGCCATCTACACCGTGGGGTGCTTCCAGCTGCCGATCGTGGACCTCCTGTACACGCCCACCAGCGAGGTGCTGATGGTGCACGTGGGCGAGCTGGAGCGTGCCGGAAGGCTCGGCGAGGTCACCCGGGCCTTCCGTCAGGCGGCAGCCCGTCTCGCCTACGTGTTCGTTCCCACCTGCGCCTTCCTCCTCGCCGCCGCGCCCGAGTTCATCGAGGCGGTGTTCGGGGTGAAGTTCCTCCCCTCGGTCCCACTCTTCCGGGTGAGCACCCTGGCGGTGCTCTTCGGCTGCTTCCCGCTCGACGGTCTCCTCCGGGCACGGGGGGACACGGCGGCCATCTTCCGCTCCTACGTGGTCAAGGCGCTGGTGACGGTCCCGGTGGTCCTGGCCTTCGTGCACGCCTTCGGGCTGATGGGCGGCGTGCTCTCCTGGCTGCTCGCCGAGGCGGTGGGAAAGGTGCTGCTGGTGGTGAGGCTCCCCCGCGCCCTGGAGACCCGGCGCCTCCGCGATCTCCTCGACCTCGTTCCTGTGCATGAAGGCGTGCGCGCCGGCGCCGCGTCGGTGGCGGCGGTGGCGATCATGCTCGTCTGGGACCGCCTCATCGCCGGCCACTGGGGCGCCCTGCCCCATCGCTTCTTCTGGCGTCTGGTTCCGGTCGCCACCGCATCGGCCGTCTTCGGGCTGGCCTACGTGGGGGCACTCCAGCTGGTGGGCGTCCGGGTGCTGGAGGTCCTCGGCTCGCTCCGGCGCTCGCGGCGGCCGGCCCCGCTCCCGGCGCAGCCAGACCCCGGCGACGTCACCGAGGCCCCGCTCGCCTGAGGCGCCCGCCGGGCCGAGCTCGGCAGAGGGCGGCGTGGGGCGGGCACGTCTCCGAACCACCGAGCGCCCGAGCCAGGCAGCGCTCCACCCGCACTTCCGGACGGCCCTCGCTTCGCCAGTACTCCCAGGCGGCCCGGCGGAGACGCTCCTGGGTGTCGCGGCTCTCGAGCGCCGCCGCGCAGCGGGCCACGCACTCCTCGGGGGTCTGGAACTCGAGCAGGTGCTCTCCCGGGACGAGCGGCCGCGGCAGCGCGTTGCGCACCGGCTCGCCGACGACGCAACGGGACGCGGCCAGGTACTCGGGAAGCTTGAACGCGGTCGAGTGATGAAGGCCGCGGGTGTAGACGGCCACCAGCGCGCCATGCACCCACCGGATGTGCTCCCGTCGGGCGGTGGGCGCGTCGGAGATCTCCCCGGGCCAGCGGGCGCGGGCCAGCGGGGTGGGGACGAGCCCCCCGCAGAAGCGCTGGCCAAACGCTCGCCGGAGCGCGCGCACCGTGGCCACCCGCTCCTCGTTGAGGCTCTCGGACTCCGGGCCCAGCTCGCCGCGCGTCCAGACCCGCGTCTGGAAGGCAATGCGTGGCGCGGCCGGTGCCTCCGGCGGGACCTCGAAGGCCTCGAGCCCGGGCGAGCCGAAGAAGCTGCGGTACTCCACCCACCGATGCGCGAGTCGGGGACACGCGCCGCGGGTGAGGCCGAGCAGCTCGGGCAGCACCGCGTGGCGAAGGACCCAGCGGGTGCTCGTCCCCGAGCGACAGAGGAAGTTCATCCCGAAGGGCTCCACCCGGCCGGCCCGCTCCGGGCCCAGCCGCTCCACGTCCGGCCGATGAAAGCTCCGCTTGAAGTAGAGGTGCGCGCCGTCGAGCGCGGGCAGGTCCCATTCGCTGGTCCGGTCGAGCATGTCGAACACCACCCGACGCTCGGGGCCGCGGCCGTCGTCCACCCGGCAGCGGAGGACCAGTGGGTGGGAGGCAGGGTCTCCGCGTACGGCGGTCAGCTCGAGCCGTCCGCTCCGCGCGAGGGCCTCGAGGCCGGTGAGCAGGTACCCGAGGTGGGTCAAGCTCGGGTGGGGATGGACCTCCGCTTCCAGCCGCATCAGGCCCCCGGCACCCGGGCCACCGGCCGGGCCGGGTTCCCCGCCACCACCGAGCCGGCCTCCACGTCGCGGACCACCACCGACCCGAAGGCCACCACCGCGTCCCTCCCGATGTGCACGCCCTTCAGCACCGCCGAGCCCGCCCCGACCCACACGTTCTCCTCGACCAGGATGGGTGCGATGGCTGGCTCCGCGTGCGGATCGTGCCGCTGGTCGCGGTGGACCGGATGGAAGTCGGTGTCGAGCAGCCGGGCGTCGCCGAGGATGGCTCCCTCGCCGATGCGGATCAGGGAGGCGCAGCCGAAGCGCGTCCCGTTGACGTAGCTGTGGCTGCCGATCTCGATCCGGGCGTCCCTGGCGTGGGTGAAGGGGGTGGTCACCGCGTCGACGATGACGTCATCGCCGATGACCACCGCGCCCGGCCCCCGCGCTTCCAGTCGCCCGAACAGCGCGAAGCGGCGGCCCACCCGGATGCGCGGCCCACCGAGCAGTTCCCGCGCGCGCCAGCCGGGCCGCGCCGCCCATCCCCGGACCCATCCCCAGCGCCAGCGCAACCACAGACGATCCTCCCCCGTGCCCTCGCCTCGAGCCGGGACGGGCAGCGGGGCGAGAGCGAGCGCCAGCAATCTCCGGAGGGGACGCCACCTTCCGCCGTTCATCGCCATGCGACCGGCTGGAACCTCTGCACGGGAGCAGACGGGCACAACCCCTGTGACGTCCTGCTGGCGTTCAGCGCTCGACGGAGGGGCGGGCCCTGCGAACGGCCCCGGCTTCCGCCCCCACCACGGCGTGTCCATCCATGGCTCGCTCGGGTCCAGACCGAGGGAGGTAGCGGGCGATGAGGGTATGCAGCGCAGTGGTGTTGGTGCTGGTGGGAGTCGGTATGGGGGTGGGGCTGGCCTGTGGCGACAGCGGCGGCTCCGGCGGCAGTCGCGACGCCGGGACGGGTGGTCCTCCGTCGGACAAGGCTTGGGTGCGGTTCGGCAACCTCTCGCCAGACGCGCCGGTCATCGACATCTGCGTGAGCCCGATGAACGCCGGACAGTGGGGGACGCCCATGCTCGCCTCCAGTGGCCAGCAGGGCGGCCTGACCTTCCCGGCGATGAGCCGGGAGACCTACATCGACGCGGGCTGGCTGGACTTTCGCGCCGTCGCCGCCGGCGCCGCGGATTGCTCCACGCCCGTGGGTCAGGACCTGACCGCGCAGCAGCTGAACCCGCACGGGACGTACACCATCACCGCGGTGGGCCTGCTCACCCCGGGCACCACCTCCGCCGGGCCGTACCGGCTACAGCAGTACATCGAGCACCAGGAGCCGCCGGCGGCGGGCAAGGCCCGGCTCCGCGTCCTCAACGTCAGCCCCAACTCCCCGCCGCTCTGGGACGGGGTGGTGCTGGACGGCGGGGTGTGGGGCACCCAGCTCACCGAGGCCGAGATGGGGTTCCGCATGTTCGCCTCGGGGACCGGCATCGTCGACGGCTACCAGGACATCGACCCCGCTCCGGCTCTGCCGCTCACCATCCGGGCGACGCGGCCCCAGGACACGCCAGATCTCTACACCGCGCCCATCGACCTGCGCCCCGGGGCGATCACCGCTGTCTGGGTCATCGGCCTCGTCGGTGGCACCGGGGACCAGCGCCTCGGCTACTTCGTCTGCGACGAGACTCCGCCCGACGCGGGCGGCCAGACGGCCTGCAAGCGGCAGTGAGCAGCTGAGCGCTCCCACCCGCCAGGGGGACGACCGGGAGCCGGGTCCGTCGACCCCCATCCACCGCCGGCGCAAATGCGGCGCCGTTCCGTGCCTGCTCCCGCGCCCGCGACGCACCGATTGCAGGCCAGGTGCCACCCGAGCAGCCTCGAATCCCGAGGAGATTCGCTGGCCGGCGGGGATCTGCTGTAAGAACTGCCGCGCAAACGAGCAGCCCGACCCCCATGGCACGTGGCCTGCTTGCCTTTGCGGCGATTTTCGGACAGTTCACCCCCCTCCGACGACGTGGAACTCGCCCCAGCCCTTCAGCTGCACGAGGTCAGCAAGCGCTACGGTGCGCGGTGGGCGCTCGTCCGCGTTTCCCTGAGGGTGAGGCGCGGTGCCGCATTGCTCCTGACCGGCCACAACGGCTCGGGCAAGACCACCTTGCTCCGGGTCCTGGCCACCGCCGTCCGCCCGTCGTCGGGACGGGTGGAGATCCTGGGCCTCGATGCCGCCCTCGAGCCGGAGCAGGTACGGGCGCAGGTCGGCCTGCTGAGTCACGCCAACTACGTCTACGAGGACCTCTCGGGCCTGGAGAACCTCCTGGTCCTCGCCCGGCTCCTCGGCGAATCCGCCTCCCGGGCGAGCGAGGCGCTGGAGCGGCTCGGGCTGTCCCTGAAGGACGACCGCCCGGTGCGGACCTACTCCGCCGGCATGCGGCGGCGGCTCGCCCTGGCGCGACTCTTCCTCAAGCAGCCGCCGGTGGCCCTCCTCGACGAGCCCTTCGTCGAGCTGGACCCGACCGGTGTCTCGGAGCTCGAGGCCCGCATCCGGGAGCTCCGCGCCGCCGGAACCACCCTCATCCTGGCCACTCACCACATCGAACAGGGGCTTCAGCTCTGCACGGACCGATTGCATCTGGAACAGGGACGATCGATCGCCGCATGAGGCGCCCTGGCCTCCTGGCCTCGACGTGGGTCCTCTTCCAAAAGGACCTGCTGCTCGAGTGGCGCTCGCGCGCCCGGGTGAACGCCCTGGTCTTCTTCTCCCTGGCCACCCTGCTCCTCTTCTCCTTCGCGCTCGGGCCGGACACCGCGCTCCTTCGCCGGAACGCGGGCGGGTACCTGTGGCTCGCGCTGCTGCTCGCCAGCGTGCTGGCGCTCGGCGAGTCGTTCCGGGTGGAGCGCGAGAACTCCACCCTGGAGGGCTTGCGGCTGGTCCCGGTGAACGCCCGGGCCATCTTCCTCGCCAAGGCAGTGGCCAACGCGGTGCTCCTCGCCGGGCTGGGAGTCCTCCTGGTCCCGGTGCTGGTCGCGCTGCTCGACGTGCGGATCGTCCTCCCCTGGGGCCAGCTGCTCGGCCTCATCGGGCTGGGCTGTCTGGCCATCGCTGCGCCCGGGACCCTGTACGGTGCCATCGCCAGCCACGCCCGCGCCCGCGACGTGCTCCTGCCGCTCCTGCTCTTCCCCATCCTCATCCCCGCGCTGGTCGCCGCGGCGAAGGGGACGGCGCTGGTCTTCGAGGGCGACCCGATGGGTCAGTTCCCCTCATGGGTTGCGCTGCTGACGAGCTTCGATCTCATTTACTGGGGACTGGGGGTCCTGTTGTTCCCCCGGGTTGTCGAGGAGTAAGCACGAATGGGTTCCTTCCTATGAGCAAGTCGGTCCGCATCGGGTTCGTGCTGTTCGCCGTCGCGCTCCTGGTGTCCGGGGCGTGGATCGGGCTGGCCTGGGCGCCGCCCGACCGCGAGATGGGTCACGTGCAGCGCATCATGTACATGCACGTGCCCGCCGCGTGGATGGCGCTCCTGGCGGCGACGCTGAACTTCGGCACCTGCGTCAGTTACCTCTGGAAGGCCTCCTGGAAGAAGGACGCCTTCGCCGAGGCCACCGCCGAGGTGGGGCTCTGCTTCGGAACCATCGCCATCCTCCTGGGGGCCATCTGGGGGCGGCCGACCTGGGGCGTGTACTGGGCCTGGGACCCGCGGCTGACCACCATGGCCATCCTCCTGGTGGCCTACGCCGGCTACCTCGCGCTGCGGCGCTTCGTGGACGATCCCGACCGCCGGGCGGTCTGGTCCGCGGTGGTGGGCATCATCGTCGCGGTGGACGTCCCGGTCGTGTACTTCAGCGTGAAGTGGTGGAAGAGCCTCCACCAGGTGCAGTCCACCCCCAAGACGGTGGACCCGCAGATGGTCATCGCGCTCCGCTGGAATGCCTTCGCCTTCCTCGCGGTGTTGATCGTCTTCCTCGTCGCCCGTTACCGGATCGCGCTCGCCGCCCGGATGCGGGAGACCACGGTCCCGGATGCCTCACCAGGGGCCCGAGAGGTGGTGGCCTCGTGAACACTCTGAGCCTCGTCCTCGCCGCCGTCGGCGAGGGAAGAATCCGCGGTGGCTGGGAGTACGTCTGGACCGCGTACGGCATCGCCTGGACGGGGATCGCGCTGTACGCCCTGTCCCTCTGGGTCCGCTGGCCGCGGGAGGAGCGGAAGTGAACCCCACCCACAGGAATCGCCTCATCGCCCTCACCGCGCTGCTCGTCGCCGGCGCGGGCCTGGCCTACGTCGCCTTCGGGAACATCGGTCAGAACCTGGTCTTCTACTGGACCCCGGGCGAGATGCTCGCCCAGGGGAGCAAGGCCTACGGACCCACCATCCGCCTCGGGGGCGTCGTCCAGCCGGGGAGCCTGAGGTGGGACGCCAACCACACCCACCTCACCTTCCGGGTGGCGGACAGCGACAAGCCGGGCGCGGCCTCGGTCCTCGTCGACTCGCGCGAGACCCCACCGCAGATGTTCCGTGAGCGGATCGGGGTGGTGGTCGAGGGAACGTTCGACAAGTCCCAGACGTTCACCTCCTCGCGCCTCATGGTGAACCACTCCAACGAGTACCGCCCGCCCAAGCCGGGGGATGGGCCGGACAGGTGGAAGACCACGGTGTCGGCGCCCACCGCGGAGGCCCGATGAGCTCCACCCTCGGCACGATGCTGGTCCTCGGGGGCCTGCTGGCCGCTGCGTTCGGGGCGGTGGTGGGCATCGAGGGAGGCCTGCGTCACCGGACGGGTGCGCTGAAGATCGTCCTCGGCGCGGTGACCGCCTTCCTCCTGTGCATGCTGGGCGCGAACCTCACGATGGTCTACGCGCTGGTGACCCACGACTTCAGCGTCCACTACGTGAGCCAGGTGGGCAGCCGGGCGACGCCGCTGGTCTACACCGTGGTCTCGCTGTGGAGCGCGCTCGAGGGGTCGATCCTCTTCTGGGGCGCCATCCTCGCGGTCTACGTCTTCGCCTTCGCCCGGTCGCACCGGAACGATCCGCCCACCAACCCCCTGTTGGCACTGGGCACCATGCTCGCGGTGGGCGTCTTCTTCTCCTTCCTCATCGCCGGCCCGGCGAACCCGTTCGGCCGCGTCAGCCCCGTGCCGCCCGACGGCCCCGGGCCCAATCCGCTGCTGCAGAACCACGTGCTGATGGTCGTGCACCCGCCGATGCTCTACCTGGGCTACGTGGGGATGGTCGTCCCCTTCGGCATCGCGGTGGCGGCGCTGCTCCGCGGGCAGCTCGGCGACGCGTGGATGGCGACTCTCCGCCGGTGGACGCTCATCCCCTGGACGTTCCTCTCGGTGGGAATCGTCCTCGGGTCGTGGTGGGCCTACGCGGTGCTCGGCTGGGGCGGCTACTGGGCCTGGGACCCGGTGGAGAACGCCTCCTTCCTCCCCTGGCTCACCGCAACCGCGTTCCTCCACTCGGCGATGGTGCAGGAGCGCCGGCACACCCTGAAGCTGTGGACCCTGAGCCTGTCGCTGGGCAGCTTCCTGCTCACCATCCTCGGCACCTTCATGACCCGGAGCGGGGTCTTCAACTCGGTGCACTCCTTCACCCAGTCGGAGATCGGCCCCACCTTCCTGGTGTTCCTGGGCGTGGTGCTGGTGGTCTCCATCGTCCTCATCGCGGTGCGAGGGCCGCTGCTCGTGCCCGAGGGCAACCTGGGCGGCGTCGCCTCCCGCGAGACGGCCATCCTGCTCAACAACCTCCTCTTCGCCGCGCTCACCTTCACCGTGCTCCTGGGCACGGTGTTCCCCCTGGTCCGCGAGGCCTTCTCCGGGGTGCGGATCAGCGTCGGCGCTCCCTATTTCAACCGCATGGCCCTCCCGCTGGGCGTGGCCATCCTCTTCCTCATGGGCGTGGGGCCGTCGCTGCCCTGGGGTCGCGCCTCGCCCGAGACGCTGCGCCGGCAGTTTCTCATCCCGGCCGCGGTCGGGGTGGCGGTGCTCCTCGTCTGCCTGGCAGCGGGCCTCCGCGGTGGGCTGGCGCTGCTGACCTTCGGCCTCGCCGGGTTCGTGGCCACGGTCACCCTGCGCGAGATGGCGCTCCCGGTGCGGGTCCGGATGCGCGAGCAGGGTGAGCCGCTGGCCCGGGCGGTGTGGCGGAGCGCCACCCGCGCGCGCCGGCGGTTCGGCGGCTACGTGGTGCACCTCGGGGTGGTGATGGTGTTCGTGGCCATCGCTGCATCCCAGTCCTACGTGGTGCACACCACCGCGACGCTGAGGGCGGGAGAGCGCTTCCAGCTCGGGCCCTACACCGTCCAGCTCGCGGGCCTTCGCAACGGGGTGGATCCCCATCGGCGCTGGACCGCGGCCGAGGTCGACGTCACCGACGGCCAGGGCCGGCACCACCTGCTCGGACCCCGGATGAACTTCTACGAGCGGAGCACCGACCCCATCGGGAGCCCCGCCATCCGCTCGGCGGCGTTCGAGGACCTGTACCTCACGCTGCTGGCCTTCGACCAGAACGGGCCCTCGGCCAGCTTCAACGCCTGGATCTTCCCGATGGTGTCGTGGATCTGGTGGAGCCTGCCGCTCTTCGTGCTCGGCGCGCTCATCGCCGCCTGGCCCGAGCGGCGCCGGGCCCGGGCCGACGCGGCCGAACCCCTGAGCGTGCCCGGCAAGGCGCGCAGCCCCGGAGCGGCAGCGTGAACAGACGGGGGCTGTGGATCGGCCTGTCGCTGGCCGCGGTCACCGCGGTGCTGCTCTTCGTGCTCGCCAAGGGCTTCGGGAGAGATCCACACGAGGTCCCCTTCCAGCTCCGGGGCAAGCCGGCGCCCGAATTCACCCTCACCCGGATGGACAACGGCGCCCCGGTGAGACTCTCCGAGCTCAAGGGCAAGCCGTTGGTCCTCAACTTCTGGGCGAGCTGGTGCGGGCCGTGCAAGGTGGAGCACCCGGTCATCGCCTGGGGCGCCAAGCGCTTCGGGCAGGAGGTGCAGTTCTACGGCGTGGTGTTCGAGGACACGGAGGAGAACGCCCGGGCCTTCGCCGGGATCCCGGATCCGACCTTTCCTCAGCTCCTCGACGAGCGCTCGCGCATGGCGGTGGACTACGGAGTGACCGGCGTCCCGGAGACGTACTTCATCGACGCCAGCGGCATCATCCGGGACAAGGTCGCGGCGCCGGTGGACCCTCAGACGCTGATGGCCAAGCTCGCCGCGCTGAAGCAGCCGGCCGGTCCAGTCTCGGAGGTGGTGCGATGATCGCGCTGGTCCTGGGACTCGTCCTCTCCACCTACGCTCCGCAGCAGGCGGGGAGCGCTCTCCTCGATCCAGCCCGCGAGGCGCGCGTCCAGGCGCTGGGGAAGCAGCTGCGCTGCCCGATGTGCCAGGGCCTGTCCATCGCCGACTCGAACTCCTCCGCGGCCCGGGCCCAGATGGACAAGGTCCGGGAGCTGGTCGCCGCCGGGAGGACCGACCAGGAGATCCGCGACTACTTCACCTCTCGCTACGGTGAGTGGGCGCTGCTCGAGCCGCCGGCGAGCGGGATGAACCTCCTGGTCTGGCTCTTGCCGCTGGCGCTGCTGGTCGGCGGCGGGCTGGCCATCGCCCGGACCATGCGCCGGCCGGTGGCCGCGCCAGACGCATCGGCGCCCCCACCCGGGAAGGAGCACGCCCCGGCCGATGATCCGTACCTCGAGGCGGTGCGGGCGGAGCTGCGCCGGTGACCGAGAGCCACTGGATCCCTGGCCTCGTCGTCCTCTCGCTCGGGCTCATCGCCGGGGCGCTGTACCTGCTCTTCGGCCGGAAGTCGGCTCTGGCCTCCCCTGCAGACCAGGGCACGGATGCCCAGCGGAGGGTCGACTCCCTGCTGGCGCAGCTGCGCGAGCACCAGGCCGAGAAGCACCAGCTGGACCCTGCCGCCTGGCAGCAGGAGCACGACCGGCTGGAGCGGGCGGCGGCAGACGCGATGCGCGCCCGCGACGGGGTGGTGAACGCCCCGGACCGGCCACCCTCCGGGAAGAAGGGCGCAACGGTCCCCGCGCCCGCGGCGCCGAGCGGCTTCTTCGGCCGCCACCCGCAGCTGGTGGGCGCGGCGTGGGGCGCAGCGGTGGTCGTCTTCTTCGGAGCGCTCGGGCTGTGGCTCTCGCAGGAGCAGAAGCCCCGCGGCGAAGGGGACACCGCGACCGGGACCGTTCCCCGTGGCGGATCGGGGGCGCCCGGCGGCGAGGGGGAGGACCGGGACTTTCAGACCGCGCTGGCGCGGGCGAGGGACAACCCCGGCGCCGACCTCGGGCTCACTGGCGAGGTCATCCGCGAGCTGATCGGCCGGAGCGACTTTCAGCAGGCGCTGGAGCTCAACGAGCGGGCCCTGGGGGCCGACCCCTTCCGGACCGAGCTCCGGGTCCACCGGGCCTTCCTGAAGGTGGTCCAGGGCCAGAGGGAGGCCGGCTTGGCCGAGCTGGCAAGGCTCGCCGACCTCTACCCCGAGGGGAACTCGGCGCTCATCTTCCGGGGGATGATCCACATGCAGGCGCAGGAACCCCGCGAGGCCCTGAAGGACTTCGAAGCTTACCTGGCCGTCACCCCGCCCCAGAACGTCCCGCCCCAGCTGCGCGCTGGCGTTGCCCAGCTCCGCCAGCAAGTCACCGGGGCCCCGTAGAGCGAGCCGATGGACCCGTCCGGCAGCCGCGCACACCGCCCGGGCGGTGTGATCTTCGACCTCGACGGGACCCTCGCCGACTCACTGGCCGACATCGCCGCGGCGATGAACCGGACGCTGCAGGCGCACGGGTTCCCCCTGCACCCGGTGTCGGCGTACCGGACCTTCGTCGGAGAGGGCGTGCGGAAGCTGGTGGAACGGGCTCTGCCGCCCGGCGTCGAGGCCGTGCACGAGGCGTTGGTCGCCGCCTACCAGGCCGACTACGCCGAGCACCTGCTCGACGAGACACGGCTCTTCCCCGGCATCGCCGAGGTGCTCGACGCTCTTGCAGCCGCGCAGGTCCCGGTGGCAGTGCTGAGCAACAAGCCCGACGTTCCGACCCGCCGTCTGGTGGACGCGCTGTGCGACCGGTGGGAGTTCCGGGCGGTCCGCGGCGAGCGTCCCGGCGTGCCTCGCAAGCCGGACCCGACCTCGGCGCTCCTGCTGGCGGATGCGCTCGCCGCCCCACCGGACTCGGTGGCCTTCGTCGGCGACACCGGCGTGGACATGCTCACCGCCCGGGCGGCCTCGATGCGCCCGCTCGGCGTGCTGTGGGGCTTCCGGCCGAAGGAAGTGCTCGCCTCCGGTGCGGAGGCCGCCGGCTCCGGCGAGGAGCTGGCTCGCCTCCTCGGCGTCGATGGCGTCTGAGGGGCGGAGCAGGTGCTCGCGCCGCTGGGGTGGGACGTCAGCGCGCACGACCTCGGGACCTTCTCCACGCCGCAAAGCTCAGCGCGTGCTCGCGGACCCTGCCCGCGTCCCGCGCACTGCCCAGGCCCGCGCGGAGAGCCGGATCGCGCCGTCCGCGCCGACGGGAAGGCGCGCTCGGAGCCCCTCGCGGATCTGCGCCCGCCGGTCCTCCGGAACCGAGGCGAGGTACGCCGGTGCCGGGCCCTGGCCGCCGAGGAACGGACGCCAGTAGTCCTCGAAGTTCTGGAACACCGTCGGAACGTCGATGGCCCGCGTCAGGACGTCCACCAGGCCGGCTCCCCGGAACGTCGTCTCCAGACGCTCGGGAGCGCACGCCTCCCGGAATCGGTCCGACTCGTCGAGCGTGGCGGCGGTCGGATCGATCTCCCGCGCCACGTCCCAGAACCGGGCGATCAGCTCCATCCGCCCGGCATGGTCCCAGACGTAGAGCGCGACGGTGCTCCCGGGCCGGGCCGCACGGACCATCTCTGCCACCATGCGCCGAGGTTCAGGGACGAAGTTGAGCACCAGACCCGAGACCACCGCGTCGAACTCCGCCGACGGCACGGGCAGCGCCTGAGCGTCCCCCTCGACGAAGGTGACCTCGGCGTCGAAGCGTCCGTGGCGGGCGTGCTGGACGAAGCCGCCGGACCGGTCGACCCCCACCACTGCGCGGGCCGCGCCGACCTCGACCAGCACCTCGGTGAGCGCCCCGGTGCCGCAGCCCACGTCGAGCCAGCGGCGGCCAGGCGGAACGCCGAGCCAGCGCACGAACTCGCGGGCCACCGGGCGACTCCAGCGTCCAATGTACGCCTCGTAGGCGGGGGCGACGGCGAAGACGTCCTGGGCTCCTCCTTCGGCCATGTTCCCTCCCACGCTCGAGTGCGGGCTGCCTCTGTACCTGATGGCTCGCAGCGCCGCATCTCCCCGGGGCCCGGTGCTCGGGCGTACCGTCTGAGGCCCCCGCGGCCCGCGAGGGGAGCGTGCTCCGGGGCTCCCGGCGCCGGTGATGCGCTCGCGCGTATCCTCGGCGTGGACCTGAAGCAGGAAAGTCGTCCATGGTGGAAGGCTGGCTCCGGGACGACGACTCGTCCGGCCGGGGAGCTGACGGCGTGCACGGCGTCGCACTGACCTCCTTGTGGGCGGCCGCACTGCGGGCGGTGGAGAGCGAGCGCCCCGACGCGCTGTTCCACGACCCGTTCGCCCGCACCCTCGCCGGGCCTGAGGGCTTCGAGGTCCTCGAGGCGGCCTGGGCAGTCGCGCCCATCGAGGCGCCGACCGTCCCTGTCAGGACCCGGTTCTTCGACCAGCGGATCGCTGGCAGCTCACAGGTGGTGCTCCTCGCGGCCGGCATGGACGCCCGGGCATTCCGGCTCCCCTGGCCGGCCGGAACACACCTTTTCGAGATCGACCTGCCCGAGGTCCTCGAGATCAAGCGCGAGCGCCTGGGGGCCGCGGCGCCGACCTGCAGTCGGGTCGAGGTGGCGACCGATCTCACACGCGACTGGCCGGCGGCGCTGGTAGCACATGGCTTCCGTCCCCGGCGGCGGACCGTCTGGCTCGTCGAGGGGCTCCTCGCCTATCTCGACCAGGGGGTCGTCCACCGGCTCCTCGCACGGCTCGACGGACTGTCGGCACCGGGGAGCGAGCTGCTCGGCGACGTGTTCGGCCGCACCTTGCTGCAGATGCCGCAGCTCCTCCCGCTGCTCGAGTTCGTGGAGGATCTCGGCGCTCCCTGGCGCTTCGGGACGGACGAGCCCGAGGCACTCCTCGAGCCCCTCGGGTGGAGCGTCCTCGCACACGACCTCGGAACCGTCGCCGCGGAGGCCGGGCGCTGGCCGTGGATCGTCGTGCCACGCTGGATCCCGGGCGTCCCGCGGATCTTCCTGATCGAGGCCACGAAGCGCCGAGGAACGGCCCGTTCGAAGCGAGGGGTTCAGGCCAGGGACGGCGAACCGACCCGGATGGGCGCCTGAGCGCGACCCTTCCGCCCGCGGGAGCGCCCCACCCTGGCTCGGGAGCCGGAACTCGCCGCGCAGCAACATCCGGAGCCCGAGGCCGCAAACGGTGGGGGCGGCGGCGGGCAGCCGAAGCGGGGGAAGCTGGTACCGGTGCCGCTCAGCCTTGCCCCGAGGTCACGGAGAGCAGGGCCTTCCCGAGCTTCCGGGCGTCGTGCCGGAGCCGGGGGCCCACCCCGAGCAGATCCGCCTCCAGTGGAACCACCCCCAGGGCCCGGAGTCGCTCGAGATCGCTCCGCACCGGCTCGGCACCGGCATGCGCATACCGCTCGAGGCGGGAGGCGCCGAGCGGGGCCGAGTTGAGGAGCACCACGTCCACCACGGGACCGGCGTGCTCCAGGACCGCCCGGACATGGTCGACCGCACCCATCCCCACCGTCTCTCCGGGCTCGGTCATGAGGTTCGCCACCAGGACGCGCCGGGCGCGGGTCACTCGCAGCGCCTCGGCCACCCCGTCCACCAGGAGATTCGGAAGGACGCTGGAGTACAGCGAGCCAGGACCGAGGGTGACCAGATCGGCCGAGGCGATGGCCTCCAGCACCCCGTCGGCAGGCGCCGGACGCGCCGGATGGAGGAAGACCCGCCGCACGCGCGTTCCGGACCGGGCGAGGTGGCGCTCCCCCACCAGCCGCCGGCCGTCCTCCAGCTCGGCCACCAACTGCACCGGGTCCAGGGTGGAGGGAAGCACCGTCCCCCGGGTCTCGAGCAGCCGGGAGGCCGAGCGGATGGCCCGGAGGAAGTCGCCGTGCATCTCGGTGAGCGCGGCGAGGACCAGGTTCCCCAGCGCGTGACCGGCGAGCGAGCCGCGTCCTCCGAAGCGGTGCTGCAGCACGTCGGTCAGCGCGCCCCGCGATGCGGCGAGGGCGACCAGGCAGTTCCGGACGTCGCCTGGAGGCAGCAGGCCGCGCGTCCGGCGGAGGCGCCCCGAGCTGCCCCCGTCGTCGCTCATCGCCACCACGGCGGTGAGTTCGACACCGGCGCGCCCCTGCCGCGGCCGCACCTGGCGGGCCAGGCCCCGCAGCAAGACTGGAAGTCCCGTCCCTCCGCCGAGGGCCACCACCCGGAGCGGTCGCGCCGGCCTCGCCCGCGGGTGGGGCAAGAAGCGCGCGACCGGGACGACCTCCGCTGACACCGGTTCAGGCAGGGTCATCGGGCCCCTCGACCGAGCAGCACGTGCCGCACGGTGTGGAAGATGATCGCCATGTCGAGGAACAGCGTGCCGTTCTTCACGTAGTACAGGTCGAACTCCAGCTTGTTCCGGCCGTCCTCCACCGAGGCCCCGTACGGGTAACGGATCTGCGCCCACCCGGTGATGCCCGGCTTCACCCCCTCGCGCAGCGAGTAGTACGGCACGTCGCGGGAGATGATCTCGATGAACACCGGTCGCTCGGGCCTCGGGCCGACGAAGCTCATGTCCCCGCAAAGCACGTTGAGGACCTGTGGGATCTCGTCGATGCGCGTCTTGCGGATGAACCGGCCGACCCGCGTCACCCGCTCGTCATTGGCCTGCGCCCAGACCGCGCCGTTCTTCTCCGCGTCCAGCCGCATGCTGCGGAACTTCCACAGGTCGTAGGTCTTGCCGTTCCGGCCCACCCGCTCCTGCCGGTAGAAGGCCGGGCCCCTGGAGTCGAGCCGGATGAGCACCACCAGGGCCGCCATCAGCGGCGTGGCGAGCAGGAGCAGCCCGCTGGCCACCAGCAGGTCGAACGCCCTCTTCGAAGCGCGCCTCAGCACCCCCTGGGTGAGCTCGTCGGCGGTGGCGAACTGCACTCCGTCGAGGACGTGCACCGGAATGCGGCGGAGGATGCGCTCGCAGTACTGGGCCGCGCCATAGACCCGCACGCCGGAGTACCGACACCGCGCCAGGTCCTCCGGCGTGGCCCGCTCCTGTCCCGGCTCGGTGGCGAGGACCACCGCCTCGGCGCGAGCCCGCCGCGCCACCTCGAGCAGGCTCTCCTTCCCCTCCCCCAGCCATCCGGCGTCCACCACCGCCGCAACCTGGGTGGCCTCCTCGGCGCCGTCGAGCAGCTCCAGCAGCCGCTGGGCTCGCGGGCCGTGGCCGAGCACCAGGACCCGGCTCGGGCGGGCGAGCGCGGCGCCCAGCACCCCGCGAGCGATGATCACCCCCAGGATGGCGCCGAAGGCTCCGCCGAGCACCACGCCCTCGGGCGGACGGATGTGGAGCAGGGTCAGCACCATCGCCATGGCCAGCGCGGCGATGCCCAGCGCCCGGACCAGCCGTGTGCCCCGCCCCCGGTCCTCCGCCGCCACCCGGAGGTCGTAGAGGTCGAGGAGGTAGAGCGCCGCCTGGTAGGCGGCGACGAAGCCCACCGAGAGGAGCACCAGGAGCCCCCCGGTGAGGACCTGGTGTTGCGCGCGGCTCGCCGTGCCCTCCGTCGCCAGGGCCCGCGCCAGCATCACCGACCCGGTGGCGCAGGCGGCGGCGATGGCCGCGCTCTCCGACACGAAGAGCAGAGTCTTGCGTCCAGAGACCCAGTGGTTGAAGACCCGATACATCTCCCCTGCCCGCCCTTCCCGCACCTTCCCGCCCGCCTCGCCACCCTCGCCCGGTCCTGGGCGTCCAACCTCCGGACGCCAGGGGCCTCACCCACTGCCTCTCACCGCAGGTACGACCTGAGGTACGGCGTGCTCGCCGGCGCGGCGCCGTTGAGAACGCAGCCCACCACCCTCGCTCCCGCCAAGTGCTCTAGCGCCTGGTGCACGTGCTTGCCCGCGGTGGCATTCGCCCGCACCACCAGCACCAAGGCGTCGGAGAGCGTTCCGAGGATGGAGGCGTCGGCGAACGGGAGCGCCGGCGGCAGGTCCAGGTACACCTCGTCGAAGCCCTCCCGCACCGCGCGGAGCAGCTCCCTCATCCGCGGGCTCGCCAGCAGCTGCGTCGGCTCCTCCGGAGCCTGCCCCGAGGGGATGACCGCCAGCCGGTTGGCCTTGAACCGGCGCACCACCTCCCGCAGCTCGGCGTCGCCCACCAGCAGCTCGGAGAGCCCGGGCCGCGCCCGGAACGCGAGCAGCTCCGCCACCTGCCCGCGGCGAAGGTCGGCGTCGATCAGGAGGATGCGCCGGTCCGGATTGGCCCGCGCCGAGGTGAGCGCGACGTTGACCGCGGTGACCGTCTTCCCCTCACTCGACAGCGCGGAGGTGAAGGCCACCAGCCGCATCGGGCGCGAGTCTCGGAGGCGCTCCAGCCGGTAGTACAGGGAGCGGTACTGTTCGGCAGCGACGGAGCCCGGCGCGGTGAGCGAGACCACCCGATCGTTCACCGGGGCCTGGCTCACCGAGCCTCCATCCGTGCGGTGGAGGAAGTTGTCCGTACGGGAGTCGTTCATCTCGTTCTCTCGCATCACGTCGGTCTCATCCTCAGTTCAAGCTGTCGGACGTCTGCTGGGGCCGGTTCCGGAGCGGCGAGGCCAGAAGGAGGACCCGGCGCTCCGTGCGCCCGTTCATCGCCGGGACGATGGCCAGGACCGGCAGCGGGAGCTCGCCCCGCAGCTGCCGCTCGTCGTGGAAGCTCTCGTCGCGCAGCTCGAGCATCACCCCGGCGAGCACGCCGGCCCCCAGTGCCGCGACCAGCACCACCATCAGCCCGCCGAGGCGGTCTGGCTTGGCCGGCACCACCGGGGGCGCCGCCGGGCCGATCAGGCTGAAGAGCCGGGGCGCATTGCGGGCCTCGATGTCCTGGGCGATCTCCGCTTCCACCTTCCGGCCGAGCACCGACTGGTACTTGGCCTTGGCGATGTCGTATTCGCGCTCCAGGCCCGCCAGCTCCGCGGCCCAGCGCGGGGTGTGGTCCAGCCGCTCCTGGTAGGTCTGCATCTGCTTCTGCAGCCCGTCGATGTCCCGCTGGATGCCCGCGACCTCGCGGGTGGCGCGGGCCCGCTCCTCGCGCTGAACGCCCAGACGGGCGTCGGCCTCGTGGGCCCGGCCCCGCGCCGCCTTCAGCTCGCGGCTCAGGCGCACCACCTCCGGGTGGTCGTCGGTGTACTGGGTCCTCGCCCCCGCCAGCTGCTGCTCGAGCTGATCGACCACGGTCTGGGTGCGACCGACCTCGGTGTCGCCGCCGTTGCGCAACAGGACCAGGTCGCTGCGGCGGGTGTCGGCCGCCCGGAGCTGCTCGGTGCGGGCGCGGAGCTCCCCCGCCAGGCGATCCAGCTGGCGCATGTTGGCCTCCATCTGCTCCGGGAGCTCGCCGACGTGCGCCACCTTGAAGGCGATGACCTTCTGCTGCCAGCCGTTCACCTGGTCCTGGAGGTCCTTCACCTGGGCATCGAAGACCTTCGTCGCATCCGCGGCCTGCGAGGCGCGGGTCTCGTTGGTGAGCTGGGCGAAGACGGTGGGGACGAGGTTGGCGATGTCCGCCGCCATCTTGGGGTTGCCGGCGCTCACCGTGACCTCGAAGGCGTTCCAGGTCGGCTTGACGTCGATGGCCTCCCGGAGCTGCTCGATGGCGGCCTCCTTGCCGCGGTGGGCGACCAGGTCCGGGTACAGCTCGAGCCGATCCACCACCCGGTCCAGCACCGGGCCCCCGAGCATCGCCTGACGGAGGCTCAGCAGCCGCGGCTCCACGTCCCCCACCGTGCGCTGCACCAGCTGGGCGTCGGTCTGCTGCGGCTCGACCCGGACGACGGAGGTGGCCTTCCACACCCGAGGTCGGGTCATGACGTAAGCGGTCCCCAGCACCAGCACCAGCCCGGTGACGGCGCCCACCACCCACGGCCGCCGCCAGAGCGCCCTCGCCACGTCGTCCGCGGTCAATCCTCGATCCATCGTCTCTCCCTCAGAACGCATCCACCGTCAGCCGTGCGGCGACGATGTTGCGGGTGAGGCTGGTCTGGGCCGGGTCGACGCTCCCCACCTGGTCGAGCCGGTCGTAGCTGGCCTGGAGCGCCACGTGCCGGTTGAAGCGCCACTCCGCACCTGCTCCGAGCCCGTATCCGGCCGCCACGCCCTTCTCCTGGTCCACCTTCAACGGAAACACGCCCACGTTGGGCATGGGACCGTTGCGAAAGAAGCTGCCGTACGTGAACAGCCGCAGCTTCTCGAGCAGTTGGCAGCTCAGCGTGAGGCTGGCGTAATCCGCCCACACCGCAGTGCTGAAGCCGCTGGCGCCCACCAGGTCGTGTCCCACGGTGAACAACCAGTCGAGGCGCTTCGAGATCCGCTGGGCGACATCGATCTCGAACCGAGGAACGATGCCGTTCTTCTCCGGGTTCTGGTGCTCGGAGTAGAACGCCGCGCCGCCGGACAGCTTGATGCTCGCCGAGCGGCTCAGCCGGTACTTCCAGACCAGGCCCGGGCTGTGGGCCACGGCGTTGTTGCTCCCGAACTTGAAGAGCTGAAAGCGGTACTCGGCGCCGAGGTCCGCCCTGCGGGTCAACCGGTAGTCGAGCTCGATCGCCGGCGAATTGAGGAATCCGGCCGGATGGTCCGGCTCGTCGACCTTGGCCCCCTCGAAGCGGTAGCCGAGCAGCAAGCTCCACCGCGGGGCGAACCGCTGCCCCCACCCGAGCTCCGCGCGGCCGTAGAGGGTCCGGGCCAGGCTCCGCGCCAGGCCCTGCCGGGGGAGCGCGAGCGGGTCCGAGCTATTCCAGAACTGCCCCAGGGCGTCGACGTGCGCGGTGCGCGAAGGATCGGTGTGCAGCTCGAGCGCGGCGCGGTGGTCGAGTACCAGCTGTCCACCGCTGTTCCGGTAGAGGAGCTGCGGTTCGTAGAAGCCCTCGAACTTGAGCGTGCGCTGGTTCAGCCGCAGGCCCAGCTCTGGCATGATCTTCGTCAGGAACGCACCGGGAGCGTCCTGCCCTCCGGTGAGCAGCACGTCGTCGTCGTAGCGCTGCTCGAGGGCCAGCCGGAGGATGGGTTCCACCGGCTCGGCGCGCTCGAAACGCTGCTCGGTCCGGAGCTCGGCACGGGCCGGCAGAGGAGCCAGCACCAGCAGCCCCACCATGGCCACCGCTGCTCTGTTCACCGGGGCCACGGGCCGGCTCTCACGGCACGATGACCGTGTCGCCGGGCTGCAGCGGGAAGTCCGCCCCCTGCGCCCGGCGATCCACCAGCGCCGAGTACCGCACCGGGATCCGTGGCCCGTTGTTGGCCCGGATGACCATCATCCCGTCCCGGTCCGCGAACTCGGTCAGGCCTCCAGCCATCGCCAGCGCCTGGAGCACGGTGACGTTGCCCCGCAGGGGATAGGCACCGGGCTTCTGCACCTCGCCGGTGACGAAGACCCGGGCGCTGTTCACCTCGCGGACCATCACCGTCACCCGCGGGCTCTGGATGTACTTCTGGAGGCGGCGGGCGATGTCCTGCTCCAGCTCCACGGTCGTCCGACCCTCGGCCTGCACCTCCCCCACCATCGGCAGGGTGATGAAGCCATCGGGCCGGACCGGAAGCGTGCGCGACAGGTCCGGATCGCGCCAGACCGAGACGTCGAGCACGTCCTCCTTCCCGATGCGGTACGGCTCGTCGACCGCCGCGGCCGGCGGTGCCGGCTGCTCGTGCGCGCAGCCGCCGAGCAGCAACGCCCCGGCGAGGAGGCCCCCCATCCACCTTCCAGTCCATGTCGTCTGCACGCCGGCCGGGGTAGCAGCGCCTGTGCCAGGCGCTGAGCGCGCCAACCCCGCGTGATGTCCCGGCAGTTGCACCCCCGCATTGCCCGAGGCCGTAAGAAGTTCCGCCCTGGCAACGCTCGGTTCTGTCACCCCGGACGACAGTCGCGCTGCCCGCGGGGAGGCGTGGCGCTGCCGACCGTCGAACGGGTCCCTAGCTTCGGCGCAGAGTCAGGGTCGGGCGAGGGAGGCGGCGGGAGTCCTATGTGGAAGGCGGCGGCGGCGGCGGTGGTCTCGTTCACGATGGGAGGGGCGGCGATGACGGTCCTCGCAACGCTGCTCGGAGGGTACGCGGAGCCCGCAGCGCTCGGGCTGGCGGGCATCGGACTCATGGCCTCGAGCCAGCTCCTCGGTCACCCGCTCCTCGGCGGCGCGCGTCAGGCCGAGGTCGCGCCTGCGCCGGAGACGACCAAGGTCAGCGCCTGACCCCAGTCCGTGGCGGGCTGCCGGCGCGGCCCGCTGCCGTGCCATCGGGGGCTTTCTTCGTCCCGGGGTGGCGCTAGTCTGGCGGCCGACCCGTGCCCGCCCACTGGCTGATCAAGAGCGAACCTTCCGCCTACCCCTTCGCCCGGCTCCAGGCCGAGGGCCGGACCGAGTGGACCGGCGTCCGCAACTTCGAGGCCCGGAACAACCTCCGGGCGATGGCGGTGGGGGACCTGTGCCTCTACTACCACTCGACCGAGGAGAAGGCGGTGGTGGGAGTCGCGCGGGTCTCGCGCTCTGCCCGGGCCGATCCCACCGCCCCCGGCGAGGACTGGGCCTCGGTCGAGGTCGAGCCGCTCGAGCCGCTGGCGGCGCCGGTGACGCTGGAGCGGATCCGCGCCGATCCGAGGCTCGAGGACTTTCCGCTCTTGACCCGGGGCCGGCTGAGCGTCGCGCCGGTCACCCCGGCGCACTACGCCCGGGTGCTGGCGCTCTCACGCGAGCGCCGCGCACCCAGGCGAAAGGCCACCGGGAAGGCGCCCGCTCGCCGACGAGCGGCGCGCCGACGGGTCAGCTGAGAACCGAGGTCTGCACCCCCTCCGGCCGCAGGGCCCCGCGGAATGCCGCCGCGAGGAGCCGACGGGCGTTCCCCTGCACGTCGGGGAACGCGGCGCACCCGAGCGAGACGGCGGTCCGCACGATGCGCCCGTCCACCCCGAAGCGCGCACGCTCGAACCGCTCGCCCAGACGCGAGCGCACCCAGGCCAGCCCCTCCTGAGGCGTGGAGGGGAGCAGGACCGCGAATCGGTCCTCGGCCATCCGGGCCACCACGTCCGCCTCGCGGCTGGACTGGAGCAGCACCGTGCTGGCGTAGAGCATCAACCGGTCCGCCATGGTGCGGCCAAACGTCCGCCGGAGCTGGCGGAACCCCTGCAGCTCGATGCCGAGGACCCCGAACCCACCCCCGTGGCGCTCGCAGCGGAGCAATTCCTGATGCACGAAGGCGGTCATTGCCCGACGGGTCCAGGTGCCGGTGAGGCGGTCGCGCAGCCCGGCGGTCTCGTCGTCCGAGGGGCGGGTGGTGCGGCGAACGGCCTCCCGGAACCGCAGCAACCCGCGGACCCTTGCCACGAGCTCGCGCGGCTCGAGGGGCTTGCAGAGCGCGTCCACCCCATGCCCCCGCTCGAGCACGTGCAGACGGAGCTCGCGGTCGGGCGCGTCGAGCAGGTAGACGAACGGAACCGCTCCTTTCGACTGTGTCTGGAGCCGCCGGGCGACGGCGACCGAGGAGAACGCCGGGGCGTGCGCGGCCATGAGCACCACCTGGGGCCGGAACAGGGTCCACAGCGGAAGGGCCGCCTCGGCATTGCCCAGGCCGATGGCGTGCAACCCGGCGGCCCGGAGCGCCTCAGCCACCTGGGTGCGCGCCGCCTCGGACTCGTCGACCACCATCACCCTGGGCGTGTGTGGGTCGTGCAGGGGCACGGTCGTTTTTCCAGGGACGCCCTCGCCCGGCGCCCGTCAGAAGTTCAGGCCTCGGCTCGCCCGGACGGGGGCGACAGGGGACTCTAGGCAACGCTCGTGCCACGGAGCCGTGCCTCGAGCGCCGCCGCGTCGACCCGGAGCCGGGCGATCTCCTCCCCGTCGAGGGTGACGACCGGGACCGCGTGTCGGTACCGCTCCCAGGTGTCGGCGTGCTCCCGGATGTCCACGACCTCCAGGACGAACCCGACCCGGGTCTGCAGCTCCTCGAGCACCCGGCGCGCCTTCCCACACAGCGAGCAGCGGGGTTTCGTGTAGATCCGGACCGTCACGCCTGTGACACTAGCGCCCATGCGCGGCCTCCTGGGCGACCTGGCGACGATGCCCCTCCGGGATCTCGTGGCCTACCTGGGAAACCGGAAGGCGACGGGCACCCTCGTCGTCGAGCGGCCCGACGAGCGGCATCACGTCATCATCCGCGAGGGTGCGGTCATCCAGGCCGGCAGCAACGCCCCCCGCGAGTACCTCGCCCAGTTCCTGATGAACATGGGGATGATCACCGAGGACGAGTACACCCAGGCCTTCCAGCAGCAGCTGGCCACCAAGGTCGCCCTGGGGAAGATCCTCGTCGACTCGGGAAAGGTCCCCGAGGACGCCATCCGCAACGCGCTCTCGCTCAAGTTCCGCGAGGCGCTGCTGGGGTGCTTCGACTGGACCGACGGGCGCTTCACCTTCACCCCGGGGGAGGCGCCCACCCCTGTCCAGGGGCTCGACGTCAGCGTGAGCCTGCTCGACGTGCACCGCGAGGCCGACCTCCGGCTGACCGCCTGGCGGGCGATCCGTGAGGTGTTCCCCACCGGTCGGGTGCGACTGCGGCTCGACCGCGACCAGCTCGCCGGCCCACCTGAGCCCGGGAGCCTGGACGACCGGCTGTACACCCTGGTCGAGGAGGGGGCCACCATCGACGACCTGGTGCTGGCGCTCCACTCGACGGACTTCTTCCTCTACCAGCGGCTGTTCGCGCTGCACCGGCTGGGCGCGATCTCGGTCGTCCCCACCGAATCGCCGACCGTGCCCACCGAGGTCCCGGAGGTGCTCGGCACCGAGCAGGGGCCCGAGGAGATCCTCCGCGCCGCCGAGGCCTTCTACGCCTCCGGCAACGTCGCCGACGCCGCCGCGCTGGCCCGGCGCGCATACGAGGTTTCGCCCTCGGCGCAGACTGCCAACTTCCTCCGCCAGGCCGAGGCGGCGCTCGGAGACCAGCTGAAGGCCGAGCTGGTGCACGGGGGGAAGGTGCCGCGGCTCAAGGTGACCACCGGGCTGGTGCGACAGATGCCGCTCAGCGCCCCCGAGCGCTACCTCCTGTCGCGCATCGACGGTCAGCGGACGGTGGAGGCCATCGTTCAGGTCTCGCCCATCCACGAGCTGGACGCGCTTCGCTGCTTCAAGGGCTTCGTCGAGCAGGGACTGATCGAGCTTCACTGACCGAGGCCAGCCGCCCCGCGCCGCTCCGCCCCACCGCGTCCAGCCCGAGCCGCATCGCCTCGCGCGCCAGCCACGGGGCACGGATGCGCCAGCGCGGCTCGTTCACCACCACCGCGGCCACCACCACCCTCGGCGCCTCCTTGGGAGCGAAGCCGACGAACCACGAGTAGTCGCGGAAGGGGTTCCGGTCGGCCAGCGAGCCGGTCTTTCCCACCGCACCGCGGAGCTCGCGCAGCCGGAAGAAACGCCGGGCGGTGCCGTGGGTCACCGTCTCCTCCATCATCGCGGTCAACGCCTGCGCCCGCTCCTCGCTGAGGACCCGCTCCGGCTCCGGCGCGACCACCAGATCTCGCTCGAAGAGGATGGGGCTGCGCCAGAGGCCGTGGTTGGCTGCCACCGAGGCGATGAGCGCCCCGTGCAGCGGCGAGAGGTAGACGTCCCCGAAGCCCGCGCCGGTCCGCGCCAGCTCCAGCGGTTCGTCGGGCACCGCGGCCAGCGACGGATCGGTGGGGATGGCGAAGGGAATGGGGCGGTTGAAGCGGAACAGCTCGGCCGCGGCGCGGAGCTTGTCCGCGTCGAGGTAGCGGTGGGTGAGCTTGGCAAAGACCACGTTGGCGCTCCGGCCCAGCGCCTCGGAGAGGCTGACGCACTCGCGGTCGCGACTGGAGTCGGCGAGCAGCGACTCGCTCACCCGCCGCTTGCCGCCGTGGTAGCAGGACTCGTCGTCCGGGCTGACGCCCTCGTCCAGCAGCGCGCTGGCGGTCACCAGCTTGAAGACGCTCGCCGCGGGGAACACCGCCTTCACCGGCAGCCCGCGCAATCCGGGCGCGGCCTGGCTGTGCTCCACCATCGCCAGCACCCGCCCGGTGGACGGCTCGAGCACCACCACTGCCGCCCAGGGCGTCTGGTAGTCGTTGAGCGTCCGGGTGAGGCTCTCCTGGATGAAGGGAACGAGGGTAAGCGCCGCCTCTCCCTCCGGTTCGCTCACCACGTAGCGGGACCCGTCGCGGCGAGCGCGGGAGAGCAGATCGTCGGCCGGGGCGAGCGGGTGCACCGAGGCCAGTGGCGGAGTCTTCGCCCGGCTCGGCACCGGGGGGGGCGCGGCGGGCGGAAGGGGTGGGTCCTCGACGGCCTCGGAAGGAGCGGGGAGCCCCAGGGCTCCGGGGAGGGTGGCGGGATCGAGCGCCTCGTCCTCGGCGGTGAAGCCGGTGAGCAGCACGGCGAGGAACGTGAGGGGGAGCGCAGCGCGCATGTCCCACCATCGTACGATGCCCTCCGGCACCGGGTGAAGACTTCGGCCGGTGTCCTCTGGTAGGCCCTGGGCCCACGTTGAGCCCCCTCCTCGAGACGATGGTGGTGAGCCGGACCGAGCTGCTCCGGAACCTCCGGAACGCCCGGGTGCTGGTGCTCCTGCTGCTCTTCGCCACCTCCACCGCGCTCATTGGCCTGGTGGTGGGGCTTTTGACCCGCGGCCTGGACGCCCAGGGGCCCGAGGCCGCCGCCGCGGCCAGCGCCGGCATCCTGGGCTTCCTGGCCGGAGAGGACGGAGCTGCATTCCAGCGCCTCTCCGAGCTGCCGCTGCTGGTGCCGCTGGTGTTCCGGGCGGCGCTCTTCTTCCTGCCGCTCTTCATCGCCCTGCTCGGCTACGATCAGCTCAGCGCCGAGCTGTCCACCGGCAGCATCCGCTACCTCGGGGTGCGGGCGCGGCGGGGGAGCATCCTCGCCGGCAAGTTCCTCGCCCAGGCGGTGGTCCTGGGCGTGCTCCTGGCGCTGGTGCTGGTGGGCCTCTTCGTCGCCGGCGCGAGTCTCCGCCCCGGACTCGAGCCCCTTCCCTACGCCGAGGCGGCCGCCCGCTTCTGGGTGGGGGGCACCACCTTCGCCTTCGGGTACCTGGCGCTGACCGCGCTGTCCTCGGCGGTCACCACCGGCCCGGGCAGCAGCCTGCTCCTCAACGTGGGGGCGCTGTTCGTGTTCTGGCTCCTCGACGCCATCGGCGGCCGCGCGGCACTGGTGCACCGCATGGGCGGCCCGGCCTCGTGGACGGAGGCCCTCCGCTGGCTCTCGCCGTCGGCGTACGCCTCCGGGGTGCTCGGCTCGTCCAGCGCGCTGCTCACCTCCGCGGCGGCCTATGCGGTCTTCGGGACCGTCTTCCTTGCCGGGGCCTGGGCCGCGTTCCGGGTCAGGGACCTGTGACCGCCGTGGACGCCGCGCTCAGCCTCGACGGGGTGACGAAGCGGTACGGCCCGACGATGGCCCTCGACCGGGTGAGCTTCCAGGTTCGCACCGGCAGCTGTCACGGCCTGGTGGGCCCGAACGGGGCAGGCAAGACGACCACCTTCGGCCTCGCCGCGGGGTTCCTCCGGCCCGGCACCGGCACGGTGCGCGTGCTGGGCAGGGACCCACACGACCGGGGCCCTCACCGCCCCCGCCTCGGGGTGCTCCCCCAGGACGCGGATCTGCCGTCGTACCTCGACGTGGGCACGCTCCTGACTGCCTGGGCACGCCTGTCTGGCGAGGCCCGCCCGGAGGCCGCCGCCCGCATCGCGCTGGAGCGGGTGGCACTGGGGGAGGCCTGGGACGCCTCGCCACGCGCGCTCTCCCACGGGGTCGCGAAGCGGGTGGCGCTGGCCCAGGCGTTCCTCGGCGAGCCTGCGCTCCTGCTGCTCGACGAGCCCACCGCTGGCCTGGATCCCCGGGCCGCGGCGGAGGTCCGAGCACTCCTGGCGGCCTTGCGTGGCCAGCGCACGGTGGTCATCAGTAGCCACAACCTCTCCGAGCTGGAGCAGCTGTGCGACGCGGTGACGGTGCTCGACCACGGCAGGGTGGTCCAGGACGGCACGCTGGCCGAGGTCACCCGCCGGGGCGCCGAGTTCTCGGTCCAGGTCAGCCGGGGAGACGTGCCCTTGCCGGAGCTCCGGCTGTTGCCCGGAGTGGCCCAGCTGGACCTCTCACCGTCCGGACGGCTCTCGGTGCGACTGTCGCCCGACGCGCCTCCGGCCGAGGACGTCATCGCCAGGGTGCTGGAGGCGCTGCTTGCCCGTGGGGTGCGCATCACCTCGCTCGCCCAGGGCAGCTCCCTGGAGCAGCGGGTGCTCGACGTGACCGCGGCGCCGCTTCACGGCGGCCACCCGGCCGGTCAGTCCGGGTAGAAGAGCGGCTCGCGCTCGGCGACGAAGCGGTGCAAGGCCTCGCTCGCCTCGGGAGCGAGGTCGAGGAAGCGCACGCCCACCCCGGGGAACACCTCCGGAACCCGGTCGTCGATCTCCCGGGTCCAGCGGACCTCGCCCTTCACCGTGATGCGGGTCTTCCCCGGCAGGGTCAAGGTCAGGTCCACCGGCGTCCCCACCGGGAGGAGATTGACGGTGGCGACGAACACCCCGCCCTCGCTGAGGTTGGTGCTGAACCCGGTGAAGACGTTCGAGTCGCTCGAGAGGTCCACCTGGGTCTGGATGGGGATGCGCATGCCGTTCCGACCGGAGTTGACGGCGGCCGGGGCGGAGATCTTCCCCAGCGGCTGGGCCGGGGCCCTGGGCCTCGCCGGGGCCGCCGGAGCGGGGCTCGCCGGCGCGGACGCACCCTGCTCGGCGAGCACCGGGATGGGGGGCGCCCGGGCGGCCGCAGCATTCCGGGCGCGCTCGGCGGCGGCCTGCGACTCGCGGCGGGCGCGGACCTGCTCCGCCTCTCGCCTCGCGGCCTCCGCGCGTCGAATCTCCTCCGCCCTCGCCTCCTCGGCAGCGGCCTCCAGGCGCTCGAGCTCGGCGGCGTCGCGGGCCAGCCCGGCCCGGTGCTCCTCGAGCGCCGAGGCGGTGGAATTCAGCAGGACGCGGGCCATGTCCACCGCCCGCGCCCGGGCGGCGAGCGCCTGGTTCCGCGCAGCCAGCGCCTGCGACGACGGTCCGGAGAGATCTGGAGACTCCAGCTGGTGGCTGTGGAGGCGGGCGAGGAGCCACTCCGCCTTCGGATCTCCCGCCTGCTGGAGCTGGGTGGCACGCTCGCCGAGCGCCTGCAGCTCGGTGCCCATCTGGGCGACGGCCCGCGCGAGCGCGTCGGCCTCGACCGCCACGGCCCGCTCGGCCTCGAGGGCGGCCTGCTCGCGATCCAGGAGCCCGCCGTCGGCAGGGGCCGGGACCGGATCCACGCTGGGGACGGCTGCGGGGCGAAGTCTCATGGGACGGGGGTCACTTCAAGCCCGGTGCCAGCGCCGCCCGGCCGTCATCCCGCGGTGTTGGACTCCTGCCCCCCCGGGGTGCCGGGCACCCAATCCCGCCCACGGGAGGTGAGCTGGACCCGGATGCTCCACCCACTTGGCCCCCGGTCCGCGGACAGCACCCGGTGGCCGAATCGCGTGCACCACGCGTCCACGTCCGGGCCGATCGCCGGGTCGGAGCCGGTGAGGTCCACCAGGTCGCCGGCGTCCAGCGCGCGGGCGCACTCGGCGAGCCGAACGATGGGGAGAGGACAGGGCAGCGCCCCGACCCGAAGCTGGACGACCCGGGCCATGCCGGAGTATCCCTACCACGCCCGCCCCAGGCCCCTCGATGGGCGGAGCGACCCACCCATGAAAGTCAGCGCAATTCTCACCCTGCTCGTCGGGCTCGCCGTGGGCATCGCCATCGGCCGCGCCACCTCCAGCTCCGTCCCCACCACCGTCGCCCAGCGCCCGGCCACCCCGCCCGCCCGCCAGCGGCCGACTCCGGAGACGACCGCCTTCCGTCTTCCCGTCGAGGACTCGCCGGTGCGCGGTCCGGCCGACGCCCTGGTGACGCTGGTGGAGTTCAGCGACTACCAGTGCCCCTTCTGCCGCCAGGTGCACGCCACGGTGACCCAGGTGGAGAAGAAGTACGCGGGGAAGATCCGGCTGGTGATGAAGCAGTACCCCCTGTCCTTCCACCCGCAGGCCCGGCCGGCGGCGCTGGCGGCCATCGCCGCAGGCATGCAGGGCCGGTACTGGGAGATGCACGATCGGCTCTTCGCCGGCCCCCAGCTCGACCCGGAGACGCTGGAGAAGTACGCGCAGGAGATCGGCCTGGACGTGGAGCGCTGGAAGCGGGACCAGAGCGACCCCAAGGTCGAGGCCATCATCCAGCGGGACATGGGCCTGGCCACCAACGTCAACGTCAGCGGCACCCCGGCGTTCTTCGTGAACGGGCGGCGGCTGCCCGGTGGCGCCGCCCCGCTGGACGCGTTCAGCAGCCTCGTCGACGAGGAGCTGGCCAAGGCCGAGGCGCTGGTGCGCCAGGGCGTTCCTGCCAACCAGGTGTATTCGCGCATGCAAGAGAAGGCCGTGGCCTCCGCCATCCCGCCCCCGGTGGTGAAGAAGGTGGACGCCCCGGCGGACTCGCCCTCGTTCGGGCCGGCGATGGCGAAGGTCACCATCGTCGAGTGGAGCGACTTCCAGTGCCCGTACTGCTCGCGCGCCGCGCCGATCGTCGAGCAGATCCGCCAGGCTTACCCGAAGGACGTGCGGTTCGTCTTCCGCCACCTGCCCCTGCCGATGCACCCCGACGCCCCGCTGGCCGCGCGGGCCGGCGTGGCCGCCCAGGCCCAGGGCAAGTTCTGGCAGATGCACGACTGGATGTACGCCCACCAGCACGAGCTGGACCGGGCCTCGCTGGAGAAGGCCGCGGCCTCGTTCGGGATGAACCTGCCGAAGTTCAAGGCCGCGCTGGACGACCCGGCGACCGAGGCGCGGGTGACGGCGGACAAGCAGGCGGCCAGCGCGGTCGGGGTCTCCGCGACCCCCACCTTCTTCGTGAACGGCCGCGAGCACGTGGGCGGCATGCCCTTCGAGCAGCTCAAGGGGGAGATCGACAAGGAGATCGCCCGGGCGGAGAAGCTGCTGTCTTCCGGGGTGAAGCCGGCCGACCTCTATGGACGGCTGGTGGCGGACGCCGCCGGACCCTCCGGCGCCCGGAACTGAGGCAGGCGAGCGGATCGCCTCCGAAACGCTCGACTCAGCCGACGGCGATCGCGTCGATCTCCACCCGGGCGCCCTTGGGCAGGGCCGCCACCTGTACCGTGGCCCGTGCCGGGGGGGCGGTCCGGAACGCCTGAGCGTAGACCTTGTTCACCGCCGCGAAGTCGGCGAGGTCGACCAGGTAGATGGTGCAGCGGACGACGTGATCGAACGACACCCCGGCGGCGGTGAGCACCGCCCCGAGGTTCTTCATCACCTGCGCGGTCTGGGCGCTCACGTCCCCGGTCACCAGCTCACCTGTCCCCGGGTCGAGCGGGATCTGCCCCGAGAGGAAGACCATCCGCGAGGCAGGCACGGCGATCGCCTGCGAGTAGGGACCGATGGCCTTGGGCGCCTGGAGCGACTCGATGACGGACCGATGCATGGCCCGCCTGCTACTCCCCCCCACCAGGAGGGTGCAACTGGGTGGGGTCCGCCGGGTGAGCGCGACCCCGCGGCCGGCCGCTGACCCCCGGCGGCGCCACACCTGCCGGCCCTCAAGCCTGCGTCTCGACTCGCCCCCGACCCGCCGCGCCGGTAGGCCGGGGCGTTGCAGGCGCATGGGGCCTGCATGCTCGACATCTCCCAGGCCCGTCAGGTCCTCAAGGACGCGCTGCGCACCCACGACGCGCGGGAGATCGTCCGCTGGCTGGAGGAGCACACCCACGAGCTGACCCGGTCCCGGTTCTTCGAGCTGATGTTCACCTTCGGCCCGCTCGCCGGCACCCTGCTGAACGCCGTGGGTCGCCTCATCCCTGCGGAGCGCCGCCTGCTGGGCGAGGCCCTGGGCCGGGCCTTCGCCCTCGGCGCAGTCCGGCCCGAGGACGTGCGCCGCGCCGTCCCCGAGCACTGGAGCGGCGCGGCGGCGGGCGACCCGCATCTGGGCCTGGCCGAGGTGCTCATCCTCACCGGCCGGCCGTCGATGATCCGCATCTACCTGGAGCGCGAGCTGGAGATCTCCCGGAAGCCCCACGGCCAGGACCGGCAGCGCATCGCCGCGGCGCGGATGGCCTTCGTCGCCCTTCCCGCCGACGTGCGGGCCGAGCTGGTGGCCCGGCACGCCGAGCTGTCGCTGGCGCCGGGGGCCGAGAGCGCCGAGGCGGCCGCCTGACCTGGACCTGTCTGCGGCCGCCCCGACGAAGCGGACTGCGGCCGCCCTGACGAAGCTGTCTGCGGCCGCCCTGACTTAGACGCGCTCCACCGAGTACACGCCCTTCAGCCGCTCGATGGTCCTCATCAGATCGGTGAGCTGCTTCAGGTCCGAGATGGTGACCTCGAAGGTGTTCACCGCGCGGTCGTCACCGGTCGCCCGGCAGTTGGCCTGGCTGATGTTGACGCCCTTCTTGCTGAAGATGTTGGACATGTCGGCCAGCAGCCCGGGGCGGTCGGCGGTGAGCACCCGGAGGGTGACCGGGCGCTTGTAGTCGCCGCGCACGTCCCAGGCGACGTCCACCCGGCGGTCGGGGTCGGTGGCCAGCGCCCGCTCGCAGCCCACGGTGTGCACCGTCACGCCCTGGTTCCGGGTGATGAAGCCCACGATCGGGTCGCCGGGCACCGGGTTGCAGCAGCGGCCGAACCGGACCAGCACGTCGTCCACGCCGCCGATGAGCACCCCGGTCCGGCTCCGCCGTCCGACCAGCTTCCTCGCCAGCTCGGTCATCCGCCCGATGCTGTTCGCCACCGGCGTCGCGGATTGACTCTCGACCGCCGGCGTGCCGTTGGCCCCGTCGGTCTTCGCCGCCTTCTCGGTCTCGGCCAGCTTCTCGGGAGGGAGCAGGCGGGCCAGGAGCTGGTTGGGGACCACCTTGCCGTACCCCACCGCCACCATCAGGTCGTCCTCGATGCGGTAGCCGAGCTCGGCGGCGACGGGCTTCAGCTCGCCCGAGCGGAGCAGCTTGTTGAGGTTCAGCCCGACCCGGCGGAACTCCTTGTCCAGGAGCTCGCGGCCGAGCTGCTGGCTCTTCTCGCGCTGCTGCTGCTTGATGAAGCCACGGATGCGCTGCTGGGCCCGGCTGGTCTTGACGAAGGTCAGCCAGTCCTTGCTGGGGTGGGCGCCAGGGCTGGTGAGCACCTCCACCGTGTCGCCGTTCTTCAGCTTGTAGCGCAGCGGGACGATCTTCCCGTTCACCTTGGCGCCCACGCATCGGCCGCCCACGTCCGAGTGAATGGCGTAGGCGAAGTCCACCGGCGTCGCGCCGCGGGGGAGGCTCTTCACGTCGCCTTTGGGGGTGAAGACGAAGACCTCGTCGGTGAAGAGGTCCACCTTCACTGTCTCCAGGAACTCCTTGGGGTCCTTGAGGTCCTGCTGCCACTCCATCAGCTGCCGCAGCCAGGCGAACTTCTCGTCGTCCCGGCTGACCAGCGCCTTGCCTTCCTTGTAGGCCCAGTGGGCGGCGATGCCCTCCTCGGCGATGCGGTGCATCTCCTCGGTACGGATCTGCACCTCCACCCGCTCGCCCAGCGGCCCGATCACCGTGGTGTGGAGCGACTGGTACATGTTCGGCTTGGGGATGGCGATGAAGTCCTTGAACCGCCCCGGCACCGGCTTCCACAGCTGGTGGATGAGCCCGAGGGCCTCGTAGCAGCTGGGGATGGTGGGCATGATCAGCCGGAAGGCGATCATGTCGTGCACCTGCTCGAAGTCGATGCCGTTGGCCCGCATCTTCTTCCAGATGCTGTACAAGTGCTTGAAGCGGCCCGAGACCTTCGCCTGGAGGTCGCGCTCGGCGAGCTTGCGCTCGATGAGATGGACCACGTCGTCGATGTACTGCTCGCGCTCCTTCTTGCGCTTCCCCACCCGCTCGGCGAGGTCGGCGTACTCGGCGGGCTTGAGCCAGCGGAAGCTCAGGTCCTCCAGCTCGGTCTTGATCCAGCTGATGCCCAGCCGGTTCGCCAGCGGCGCGTAGATGTCCAGCGTCTCCTGGGCGATGCGCTGGCGCTTGTCCTCGCGCATGTACTCCAGGGTCCGCATGTTGTGGGTCCGGTCGGCGAGCTTCACCAGGATGACGCGGATGTCCTGCGCCATCGCGATGATCATCTTCCGGAAGTTCTCGGCCTGCTTCTCCTCTTGGCTGAGCGTGGCGCTGGCCTGGAACTTGGAGAGCTTGGTCACCCCGTCCACCAGCTGGGTGACCTCCGGGCCGAAGAGCTCGGTGAGCTCGTCGGGCGTGGCCAGGGTGTCCTCGATGGTGTCGTGGAGGAGCCCGGTGACGATGCTCGCCTCGTCCAGCTTGAGGTCGGCCAGGATGCCGGCGACCTCCAGCGGGTGGACGAGGTAGGGCTCGCCCGAGTGCCGGAGCTGCCCCTGGTGGACCTTGGCCGAGTAGACGTAGGCCTTCTTGATGACGTCCAGATCCGGGTCGGGATGGTAGCTCTTGACCTGGGTCAGGATGTCG
>DATIWB010000014.1:0-2123 GCA_035519675.1 Myxococcaceae bacterium | reverse complement strand
CGCTCGACGAAACCGCCGTCGCACAGGGACGCCAGCTGCTTGGTCACCTTGTGCGGCAGGCGGGCCCGGTCCAGCGTCGCGAGGGTCTTCTCCCCGGGGAGGTCGGAGTCCCGCAGGGCGCGGTCGATGCGCCGCACCCGGCGCTCCTCGACCTCGAGCTCGGCCAGGTGCTGGAGGTAGCGGCCGAAGGTCCACCCTTCGCGCGTTGCCTTGGCCGCCACCTCCTCGGCGTACCGGGCGAAGGCCGGCAGCTTGAGCGCGCGCATGAGCACGAGGAGCGCGTCGAGGGCGCTGGGCTTGCCGTCGGCGATGGCCATCGTCGTCATGACGCCACCTCCTCGAGGAGCGTGTCGTACGCGGCGAGGTCCACCGGCCCCGTCTCGAGCGCGGGCACAGCCGGGGCGGCGGAGATGGCCGCCATCTGCGTGCATCTTCCTTTAGTCGCATCTGCGGTGACCGCCGCCCCGTCGGCGAGCAGCTCCGCGAGCGCCTGCTCCACGTCGGCCTCGATGGTCCCCGCGGCCAGATGCAAGATGCGCAGGTACTCGACGTCGCCCTTGATCCCGGGCTGCGTCCCCTGGATCGCGTCGTACGCCCGCCGGAACGTCACCGTCGGAAACAGCTCGTCCCGGTAGACGCAGCGGGCGAACGCGCCGGGCTTGCGCACCAGCGACCAGATGACGTGCCGGTAGTCGATGCGGGCTGCCTTGCCCCGCAGCCGATCGCAGCCGAGCTCGAGCTTGTCCGCGTAGTACACCTCGAGGCGGTGCTCGAAGAGGCGGACCCGCACCCGCTCGCCGATCAGCCGCGACGGCACCGAGTACGCGCACGACTTGACCCGGATGGTGCTCGTCGAGGCGACCGGCACCACGAGCTCCGTGTACTCGGGCAGGCGCTCGACGACGAGCGGCCTCATCGCCTCGATGTCCTCGGCCACGCGGGGACCGCGGGCGGCGTTGGCCTTGCGGACCACGCCGGCGACGAAGCGCTCGTACTCGTCCTGGCCGCCGAAGTCCCGGCTGCCGCGCACCAGCAGCGCCTGCTCGAGCCGACGTTTGAGCGCGCGGTGTCCCGCCTCGACGTCGCCGTTTTGCTCCTTGGCCCCCACCGCCGTCGTGCGCGGCTCCATCCCGAAGTGCCGCATCATCGCCGCGTACTCGGCGTTGAACGTGCGGTCCGCGGCGTCGCGGGCGATCTGGTGCGTCGCCCCCGTCGAGTGGTCGGTCTGGTGGTAGCGCGGCACCCGCCCGAGCTGGAACAGCGCCGCCTGCACACCCCGCCGTAGCGCCGCCAGCGACTCCGACAGGCACACCGTCGCCCACTGCCAATTCGAGTACGGCAGCACCGTCACACACAGCAAGTGCAGGAACACCTGCCCCGCCAGCGTCACCCCCAGCTCCGCCGTCGAGGTGAAGTCCGTTTGCGCGGCCTCGCCCGGACGGTGGGCCTGCGTGAACCAGACCTCGCGAGCGGGGCCATGCTCGGCCCGCCACCGGCGGATGCGCCGCTGCAGCGTCCGCAGGTGCGTTTCGTTGTACCGGCCAGGCTGCTTCAGCTCCAGCAGCTCCAGCACCGTCTGCGCCTCCAGCCCCGGCGTCTCCGCCAGCATCTCCGTCACCGCCGCCCAGTCCTCCGCGAACGGATCCGGCCTCGTGCGCCACCAGCGCGGCTCCTTCATCTCCGACGGCAGCTTGCCGGCGGCCACGTATCGCCGCGCCGTCTTCCGGTCCATGTCCGCCTTCATCGCGGCCTGCCCTATCTGTCCGTCTTTGCTCATCTCTTCCATCACTCGCCTCACTTGCGCGTCGCTGACCGGTCTCAAGAAGCCTCCTGCCCGATCTCCGGGCAGGCAGCCTCCCACCGATCACCGTCGCCGCTCAGGATGGGGCGATGTAATCGTCGCCGATGGGGAGATGTAATTGTCGCTCAGCAGTCTCCGCCGGAGTGGGGTCGCCGGGCCTGGCGGAAGTTGGGGTGCAGGGGCATCTCGATCTCATGAGCGTCTATTTGCCGCTGGAAGGCTCCGCCAACTGGACGTACTCGCGCGGATCGTGCGCGGCTGGGAGTCTGGACTTGCTCCGGGGCGCGGCTGACCTCCAGCTCGGACTCACCTCCCTGGATGG
>DATIWB010000013.1:0-167567 GCA_035519675.1 Myxococcaceae bacterium | reverse complement strand
AACGCCGATGCCAGCAACCCCCTCACCATCCCCGGCGTGCAGTGCGTGGTGGACACCGACGGTGACGGCGTCGACGACGCCCGGGACAACTGCCCCACCGTCGCCAACGGTGACCAGAAGGACACCGACCAGGACGGCATCGGGGACGCCTGCGACAAGGACATCGACAACGACGGGGTGCTGAACGCCCAGGACAACTGCGTCAAGGACGCCAACCCTGACCAGCGCGACGACGACGGCGACGGCGTGGGCGACGTCTGCGACCCCAAGTACTGCGTGGTGGTGGACCCGTCCAACCCCAACGCCTGCCTCGACCCCAACGCCGCCTTCGCGGTGAGCGCCGGTGGCAGCATCACCCTCAAGCGGGGTGAGGCCCTGCGGCTGCCGCTGTTCGCCAACCGCAACAACGTGGGCATCAGCTACAGCTGGACCGTCACCACCCGGCCCTCCGGCTCGAGCGCCGCAGTCCAGAATCCCGTCGGCATCGCCAGCGTCAGCCGCCACTGGAGCTACGCGTACCCGGACAACGTCGGCAAGCCCATCTTCCGGCCCGACTCGGAGGGTGACTACACGCTGCAGCTGACGGCAAAGATGGTGACCCCGGATGCGCGGTACCCGGGCGTGCAGCAGTCCACTGCGGCGCTGACGGTGAAGGTCCAGCCCGGAGCCTCGGCCAGCGGTGGCTGCACCGCGCTGCCCCTGGGCGCTCCGGCTGCCGGTCTGGCCCTCGCCGCCCTCGGCCTCCTCGTCCGCCGCCGCCGGACCTGATGCTGGGCGAGTCCCCGTAGGCCCAAGGTCCGATGGCCTACGACGGTGCCCCCGTGGAGGAGATCCACGGGGAGCACCGGAGGTGATGGTGAACGTCACCTGTGTCGCGCTGGAAGAGGGCGGAGTACCCGCTGGTGGGTGAAGTGAACCAGGCGCGCTGAGCCCGCGCGATCCGGCCGGCCGGAGCGCTTCGGTCGTCGTGTCCACCGCCTCGCCCATCGTCGACATCGTCCCTCGTTGGCGGTGTTCAAGCTGGTCCAGGAGCGGCCCGGGGCGAACGAGGGCTCGCTGGAGCTGTTCTTCCGCTGCGATGCCTTCCACTCGGGCTTCGACAACGTGGCCTTCTGGGATCGCAACCACGTCGTCTTCGTCGAGGACGCGGGCGACTTGCTCCACGGCCAGCGCAACGCGCTCGACTCGGCCTTCATCCTCGACGTGCGGAAGGACTACGCCGATCCGAGGAACCAGCCGCTGCGCATCCTCGCCGAGGGGCGAGACACCTCCGCCACCCTCGATTCGGCGTACAGCGCCGCTGGCCGCGGGTTCCAGAACGAGGGGGACAACGAGATCACCGGCTTGCACGTCTCCAACGGCGATCCCGGCGCCGGTGGCCTGCTCGGAGCGAGCAATCCCCACCCGTTCCGCGACGGCTGGCGCGTGTTCTGGACCCAGCAGCACGGGGACAACAACACCTGGGAAATTCTCTCCGCCAGCGGCCCCGGCGAAGACCGCGACGACGACTGACACGCGAGCTCGATGACGACGCCAACCGTCCGTTCGGTAGACCTTGGAGTCGTTTCTGCAGGCATTGTTCAATCATCTCAAGCTGTTGAGAAGAATGTTGACACCCTGCATCAGCGAGAGGATGCTCCGCGCCTCATGACCTCGCAGCCCACTGCAGCCAGCACCAGCGCGATCGCCCTCGCGCGGCGGCTGCCGTCCGTCGCCGGGTCGTCCGTCCTCTCGCTGGTCGTCGTCGGTCTGCTGCTGGGCCTGGTCCTGCTGCCCCTGATTTCCCTGGGGTGCGGGCCGCCGACCTGACCGAAGAAACGTTTTCGGAAGGAACTGGCCCCCGCACCCACCCGGTGCGGGGGTTTTTCGTTTTTGGAGCAGGGCAGCACCGGAGGCAGTCGATGGAGCAGATGGTGGAGACGAAGAACGGACGACGTACCGCGCTCCCCGACACCACGCCGGCGCGGATGACCGGAGCGCAGATCCTCTGGGAGGTGCTGGCCCGGGAGGGCGTGGAGGTCGTCTTCGGCTACCCCGGCGGGGCGATCATGCCGGCCTACGACGCCCTGCCTGCGAGCCGCATCCACCACGTGCTCGTCCGTCACGAGCAGGGTGCGTCCCACATGGCCGACGGCTACGCGCGCGCCTCGGGCAAGGTGGGCGTCTGCGTCGCCACCTCGGGGCCGGGGGCGACCAATCTGGTCACCGGCATCGCCACCGCGATGCTCGACTCGTCGCCGATGGTCTGCATCACCGGGCAGGTCTCCTCCGCGCTCCTGGGGAGCGATGCATTCCAGGAGATCGACATCACCGGCATCACCCTGCCGATCACCAAGCACAACTACCTGGTCACCCGGGCCGAGGACCTGGCCCACTCTCTGCGAGAGGCCTTCGAGGTCGCGCGCTCGGGCCGGCCCGGGCCGGTGCTGGTGGACATCACCAAGGACGCGCAGCAGGCGACGGTGCCGTTCCGCTGGAGCGAGGAGCCGGTGCGCCTGCCCGGGGTTCGCCCGGCGCGCCGCATGACCCAGGAGCAGATCGAGCGGGCGGCGAGCCTCATCGACCAGGCAAAACGCCCAGTCCTCTTCTGCGGGCACGGGGTGATCAAGGCGGGCGCGAGCGAGCAGCTCCTGCGTTTCGTGGAGAAGACCGGTGTGCCCGTGGCCAGCACCCTCCTCGGGCTGGGGGCGTTCCCCGCCTCGCACGAGCTCAGCCTGGGGATGATGGGCATGCACGGCGAGGCCTGGGTGAACCACGCGGTCCAGGAGGCCGATCTGCTCATCGCGGTCGGCATGCGCTTCGACGACCGCGTCACCGGGAACCTCAAGAACTACGCCCCGGCGGCCAAGAAGATCCATCTGGAGATCGACCCGGCGGAGGTCAACAAGAACGTCAGGGCCGACGTGGCGCTGGTGGGCGATCTGCGACGGTCGCTCGATCGGCTGATCCCCGCGGTCCGGGGGCGCGAGCACGGGGAGTGGCGAGCGAAGATCCGCGCGCTCCGCGAGGACTCGGCTGCGCGCGACGTCCAGGGCATCCCCCACGGCGGGAAGCTGCGCGCCCCGCACGTGCTGCACGACCTGTGGCGCCTGACCCAGGGCGAGGCGCTGGTGGTCACCGACGTCGGCCAGCACCAGATGTGGGAGGCGCAGTACTACCGCCACGAGCGTCCGCGCTCGCTCCTCACCTCCGGCGGCCTGGGGACGATGGGCTTCGCGCTCCCCGCGGCGATCGGCGCCCGCTTCGCCCGGCCCGAGGACGAGATCTGGGTGGTGGTCGGCGACGGCGGCTTCCAGATGACCGCCTGCGAGCTCATCACCTGCGCCCAGGAAGGAATCAAGCTCAACGTCGCGCTGATCAACAACGGCTACCTGGGGATGGTGCGGCAGTGGCAGGAGTTCTTCTACGGCGGCCGGTACGTCGCCACCCCGCTGAAGAGCCCGGACTTCGTGAAGCTGGCCGAGGCGCACGGGCTGACCGCGCTCCGGGTCACCAGCCGCGAGGAGATCCCCTCGGCGGTGGAGGCGGCGCGGAACGCCCCGGGCACGGTGGTGATCGAGTTCTGCGTCGAGGGCGAGGAGGCGGTCTACCCGATGGTCCCGGCCAATGCCGACCTCCACGCGATGATCCGGCGCCCCTCGCGGATCGAGGAGAGCATCCATGAGTCATGACTCGGCCTTCGCCGCCCCCAGCGGCCGGCGCATCGCCCGTACCTTCATCGTCTACGTGGAGGACCGTCCGGGGACCCTGAACCGGGTGGTCTCGCTGTTCCGGCGGCGCGGCTTCAACATCGACTCGCTCACCGTCGGCCGCACCGAGCGGGAAGGGGTCTCGCGCATCACCCTGGTGGTGCAGTCGGACGAGGACACCGCCCAGCGGCTGGAGGCCAATCTCTACAAGCTGGTCAACGTCCTCGAGGTCCACGACGTGACCCACGCCCCGGCCGTCTCCCGGGAGATGGCCTTCGTCAAGGTGCGCGCCGGCGCCGAGCGCCGGGGAGAGATCCTCCAGCTCTGCGAGACCTTCCGCGCCCGGGTGGTGGACGTGGCGCCCGAGGCGCTGACCGCCGAGGTCACCGGGACGCCGGAGAAGCTCGACGGGCTGATCGAGCTGCTCCGCCCCTTCGGAATCCTGGAGATGGTCCGCACCGGGGCGGTGGCCATGGCCCGGGGCGCCGCGATGCAGGGCGCGGCCGGACCGTCCGAGGGCGATCTCGCAGCCTGACCCGGAGCGACGACTGAACACCGGCGCCATCGCGCCAGAGCACCTTTCGAGGAGAGACCAGAGATGAAGAACGGCAGCGAGCACCAGCGGGTCATTGTCTTCGACACCACCCTGCGCGACGGCGAGCAGGCGCCCGGGGCGAGCATGAACCTGGCCCAGAAGCTCCAAGTGGCGCGGGTGCTCGGCCACCTGGGGGTGGACGTGATCGAGGCCGGCTTCCCGGTCGCCTCCCCGGGCGACTTCGAGGCGGTGCAGGCGGTGGCTCGCACCGTGGATGGCCCCACGGTCGCCGCGCTGGCCCGCGCCAGCCGCGGGGACATCGACCGGGCGATCGAGGCGCTGGCCCCGGCGAGACGGAGGCGGGTCCACGTCTTCCTGGCCACCAGCCCCATCCACCGGCAGCACAAGCTGAAGATGTCCGGCGAGGAGGTGCTGACGCTCGCCACCAGCAGCGTCGAGTACGCCCGCGCGCGCTGCGAGGACGTCGAGTTCTCGGCCGAGGACGCCGCCCGCACCGAGCCGGAGTTCCTGGCCGAGGTGGTGGAACGGGTCATCGAGGCCGGCGCCACCACCATCAACATCCCCGACACCGTGGGCTACGCCGTGCCGGCGCAGTTCGCCGAGCTGATCTCCTTCCTCCGGCGCACGGTGCGGCGGATCGACGAGGTGGTGCTCAGCGTCCACTGCCACGACGACCTGGGTCTGGCGGTGGCCAACAGCCTCGCTGCGCTGCAGGCCGGGGCGCGGCAGGTGGAGTGCACGGTGAACGGCGTCGGGGAGCGCGCCGGGAACTGCTCGCTGGAGGAGGTGGTGATGGCCCTTCGTACCCGCGCCGACTACCTGCACCTCGAGACCGGCATCCGCACCCAGCAGCTCTGCAATGCCAGCCGGGTGGTCGCCGCGGCCACCGGGTTCCACGTCGCCCGGAACAAGGCGGTGGTGGGGCAGAACGCCTTCGCCCACGAGTCGGGCATCCATCAGCACGGGATGATCGAGTTCCCGCTCACCTACGAGGTGATGCGGCCGGAGGACGTGGGCTTCAAGAGCACCAGCCTGGTCCTCGGAAAGCACAGCGGCCGGCACGCGCTGGCCAGCCGCCTGCGCGACCTGGGCTACGAGCTGGAGCCGGCGCAGATCGACCAGGTGTTCGAGGAGCTGAAGAAGCTCGCCGACAAGAAGAAGGAGATCTACGACGGGGACCTCGAGGCGCTGCTGGTGGGCCTCTTCCACCAGAGCTCCGCCGGCGGCTGGAAGCTGGTGAGCCTCACCGCCGCCTCGGGCACCGGCACCCCACCGAGCGCCGCGGTGCGTCTGCAGCGGAACGGAGGGCGAGCGCAGGAGGAGGCCGCCACCGGCGACGGTCCGGTGGATGCAGTGTTCAAGTGCATCGACCGCATCACCGGGGTGAGCGCCACGCTGCGCGACTTCCGGATCACCAGCGTCAGCGCCGGGGAGGATGCGCAGGGCGAGGCCACGGTGGACGTGGAGTCCGACGGGCGACGCTTTCGCGGCCGGGCGGTGGACACCGACATCGTCGTCGCCAGCGCCCTGGCCTACCTCGAGGTGGTGAACCGCATCGCCGCCGGACGGCTGCCCCGGCGGAGCCCCGCCCTGCCGGAGATGACCTGTGGAGCGGTCTGAGCCCTCCCCGCGGACCCTCTTCGACCGGATCTGGGAAGGCCACCTGGTCCGTCCCGAGACGGCCGAGGCGCCGGCGGTGCTCTACGTGGACCTGCACCTGGTCCACGAGGTCACCTCGCCCCAGGCCTTCACCATGCTCCGTGAGCGCGGGCTGCGGGTGCGCCGTCCGGACCTGACGCTGGCGACGATGGATCACTCGATCCCCACCACCCCGGCGGGCCCGGCCGGCGAGGTGGAGATCACCGATCTGGAATGCCGGAGCCAGCTCGAGGCGCTGGAGCGGAACTGCCGCGAGTTCGGCATCGAGCTGCATCCTCTGGGCGCGGACCACCAGGGCATCGTCCACGTCATCGGGCCCGAGCTCGGTCTGACCCAGCCGGGACGCACGGTGGTCTGCGGCGACAGCCACACCAGCACCCACGGGGCGTTCGGCGCGTTCGCCTTCGGCATCGGGAGCAGCGAGGTGGGGCACGTCCTCGCCACCCAGTGCCTGCTCCAGCGACGGCCGAGGACCATGGAGGTCCGGGTGCACGGCCGGCTCGGGCCCTGCGTCACCGCCAAGGACCTCATCCTCGAGGTCATCTCCCGGCTCGGTGTCTCCGGGGGGACCGGTCACGTCCTGGAGTACTCGGGCGAGGCGATCCGCACGCTGCCGATGGAAGCGCGGATGACCCTCTGCAACATGTCGATCGAGGCCGGCGCACGCGCGGGCCTGGTCGCCCCGGACGAAACGACGTTCGAGTACCTGCACGGCAGGCCCCGTGCTCCGAAGGGGAAGGCGTGGGACGCGGCGCTGGCCCGGTGGCGGACGCTCAGGAGCGATCCCGGCGCGCGGTTCGACGCGGTGGTGGAGATCGACGCCTCGGCGCTCGAACCCACCGTCACCTTCGGCACCAACCCTGGGATGTCCGCACCGGTGTCGGGACGGGTGCCGGAGCCGGAGCGCGAGCGCGAGCCGTCGGCCCGCCGCGCGCTCGAGGCGGCGCTGAACTACATGGGCCTCCGGCCGGGGCAGCCGATCCAGGGGCACCCGATCGACGTGGTGTTCATCGGCTCGTGCACCAACGGCCGGCTCTCCGACCTGCGCGCCGCCGCATCGGTGCTGCGCGGGCGACGGGTGGCTCCGCGGGTGCGCGCCCTGGTGGTGCCCGGCTCGCGGGAGGTGAAGCGGGCGGCGGAGGCCGAGGGGCTGCACCGGGTCTTCCTCGAGGCCGGAGCAGAGTGGCGGGAGCCGGGCTGCTCGATGTGCATCGCGATGAACGGCGACCAGGTGGGCCCGGGCCAGTCCGCGGTGAGCACCTCCAACCGCAACTTCGAGGGGCGGCAGGGGCCGGGAGCGCGCACCTTCCTCGCCAGCCCGCTCACCGCCGCTGCCGCGGCGATCGCCGGCGCGCTGGCCGATCCGCGGGGCTTCCTCGACGGCCGCGGGGAGGGGAGACGCTGATGCAGCCCTTCCGCACGCTGACCTCACGTGCCGTGGTGCTCCCCCGGCGGGACATCGACACCGACCAGATCATCCCCGCTCGCTTCCTCAAGGGCACCACCCGGGAAGGGCTGGGGCGGTGGCTCTTTGCCGGCTGGCGGTACGACGCCCAGGGCACGCCGGTGGCCGGCTTTCCGCTGAACGACCCCCGGGCAGCCGGGGCGCGGGTGCTGGTCGCCGGAGCCAACTTCGGCTGCGGCTCGTCACGGGAGCACGCCCCCTGGGCGCTGGTGGACCATGGCTTCCGGGCGGTGATCAGCGCCTCGATCGCCGACATCTTCCGGAACAACGCCGTCAAGAACGGGCTGGTCCCGGCGGTGGTGGACGAGGAGGCACACCGGGCGCTGCTCGCCGAACCCTTCGCCGAGGTGACGGTGGACCTCGAGGCGCAGGAGATCACCGCGCCGGGCGTCCGGGCCCGCTTCTCCATCGACCCCTTCGCCCGCCGCTGCTTGCTCGACGGGACGGACGAGCTGGGCTTCCTCCTCGGCCAGGCAGGGGCGATCGCCGCCCATGAGCAGACCCGCCGCCGCGAGGAGGGCCCATGAGCCATCTGGTCGCGGTGCTGGGGGGCGACGGAATTGGCCCGGAGGTGACCGAGCTCGCCGCGCGCGCGCTGGTCGAGGCCGCTGCGCTGCACGGAGAGAAGGTCGAGCTCCGGCAGGCGCTCATCGGCGGGTGCGCGATCGACCAGACCGGCTCACCGCTCCCCGAGGAGACGCTGACCCTGTGCCGCTCGGCGAGCGCCGTCCTCCTCGGCGCGGTGGGCGGACCCCGGTGGCCGCCGGAGGCGCGGGTCCGGCCCGAGCAGGGCCTGCTGGCGCTGCGTCGAGAGCTGGGGCTCTTCGCCAACCTGCGCCCGGTCACCATTCATCCGCAGATCATCCCCAGCTCGCCGCTCCGGCCCGAGCTGCTCCGGGGAGTCGACCTCCTGGTGGTTCGCGAGCTCACCGGCGGTATCTACTTCGGCGCCAAGCGGCGCGAGGGGGACCGGGCCGAGGACGTGTGCTCCTACACCGTCCCGGAGGTCGAGCGGGTGGTGCGCGCCGCGGCCGGGTACGCGCAGGCCCGCCGCCGGAAGCTCACCTCGGTGGACAAGGCCAACGTGCTCGAGACCTCCCGGCTCTGGCGGGAGGTGGCCACCCGGGTGGTGGAGAACGAGTTCCCCGACGTCCAGCTCGAGCACCAGCTGGTCGACTCCTGCGCGATGCAGCTGGTGCGGGCGCCGAAGTCCTTCGACGTGATCGTCACCGAGAACCTGTTCGGCGACGTGCTCACCGACGAGGCCGCGGTCCTCGGAGGCTCGATCGGGATGCTGCCCTCGGCGTCACTGGGGGAGGGGCCGCGCGGGCTCTACGAGCCGATTCACGGCTCGGCGCCGGCGCTCGCCGGCCGGGGGGTGGCCAATCCCTACGGGGCGATCCTCAGCGCGGCGATGCTGCTCCGCCACTCGCTCCGGCTGCCCGGAGCGGCCCGGGCCCTGGAGGCTGCGGTGGATGCTGCGGTCGAGGAGGGCGTGCTGCCCGAGGACGTCACTCCGCCCGGCCGGCACCCCGCCACGACGCACGAGGCGGGCAGCGCGGTGCTCCGCGCGCTCCGCCGCGCCGCGGAGGCGAGGCCCCGGCTGGCGATGCTGCTGGAGGAGCGCTGATGGCCGGGGATCTGCGCCACCGGAGCCGCGCGCTCACCGAGGGTCCAGACCGGGCCCCTGCCCGAGCGATGCTCAAGGCCATCGGCTTCAGCTCGGAGGACCTGGCCAGGCCGCTGATCGGGGTGGCCAGCACCTGGACCGAGACCATGCCCTGCAATTTCCACCTCCGGCGGCTCGCGGAGCAGGTGAAGCAGGGCATCCGCGCCGCGGGCTGTACGCCGATGGAGTTCGACACCATCGCCATCAGCGACGGCGTCACCATGGGCACCGAGGGGATGAAGGCCTCGCTGGTGAGCCGGGAGGTGATTGCCGACTCCATCGAGCTGGTCGGCCGGGGGCACCTGTTCGACGGCATGGTCGCCCTGGTCGGCTGTGACAAGACCCTCCCCGGCGCGGCGATGGCGCTGCTCCGGCTGGACCTGCCCTCGCTGGTGCTCTACGGCGGCTCGATTCGCCCCGGCCGGTTCGAGGGGCGCGACGTCACCATCCAGGACGTCTTCGAGGGCGTGGGGGCGCATGCCGCCGGCCGGATGTCCGCGGCGCAGCTGCGTGAGCTCGAGGACTCGGCCTGCCCCGGCAGCGGTGCCTGCGGCGGTCAGTACACCGCGAACACCATGGCCCTGGCGATCGAGGTGCTGGGACTCTCTCCGGTGGGCTACGCCACCATCCCCGCCGAGGATCCACGCAAGGAGGAGGCGACCCGGGCCGCGGGCGCGCTGGCGGTCCGGCTGCTCCAGGCGGGAATGCGGCCGCGGCAGCACCTGACCCGGGCCTCGTTCGAGAACGCGATCGCCGCGGTCGCCGCGACCGGAGGTTCCACCAACGCGGTGCTGCATCTGCTGGCTCTGGCGCGCGAGGCCGGCATCGCCCTGACCATCGACGACTTCGACCGGGTCAGCCGGCGCACGCCGCTCCTGGCCGACCTCAAGCCCGGCGGACGGTACGTGGCGGTGGACATGGACCGGGCCGGCGGAGTGCCGCTGCTGGTGTCGCGTCTGCTCGAGGCGGGCCGGTTCGACGGCGAGGCGCTGGCCGTCGACGGCAGGCGCTGGTCCGAGCACGCCGCCGCGGCCCGGGAGGCGCCGGGGCAACGAGTCCTGCGGTCGCTGGCCGAGCCGGTGAGCCCGACCGGAGGCCTGGTCATCCTCCGGGGAAACCTCGCCCCCGAGGGCTGCGTGCTGAAGATGTCCGGCCACGAGCGGGCGTACCACCGCGGGCCGGCGCGGGTGTTCGAGCGCGAGGAGGACGCCTTCGCCGCCGTCCGCGCCGGGCAAATCCGCAAGGATGACGTGGTGGTCATCCGCTATGAGGGCCCGCGCGGCGGCCCCGGGATGCGGGAGATGCTCGGAGTCACCGCGGCGCTGGTCGGCCAGGGCCTGGGTGAGCAGGTGGCGCTGATCACCGACGGCCGGTTCAGCGGCGCGACCCGCGGGCTGATGGTGGGCCACGTGGCTCCCGAGGCGGCAGCCGGCGGACCGATCGCCGCGGTGCGCGACGCAGACCTGGTGGTCATCGACGTGAACGCGCGGGCGCTGCGGCTCGAGCTGCCCGCCGAGGAGATCGACGCCCGCCTCCGCGCCTGGAGGCCGCCCGCCCCTCGCTACGCCTCGGGGGTGTTCGCCAAGTACGCAGCACTCGTCACCTCGGCGGCCGAGGGCGCGATCACCCTCCCTCCAACCACCTCGAACGCAAAGGAGCAGTGAAATGGCCACGCTGTATTACGAGAAGGACGCCCCGCTCGAGCCCATCCAGAAGCGCAAGGTCGCGGTGATCGGCTACGGCAGCCAGGGACACGCGCACGCGCTGAACCTCAAGGACTCGGGCGTGGACGTGCGCGTCGGCCTGCACGCCGGGAGCAAGTCGGCCCGGAAGGCGCAGGACGCCGGCCTGCGCGTGCTGAGCGTGGCCGACGCCGCGCGCGAGGCCGACGTGGTGATGATCCTCACCCCGGACGAGAAGCAGCGGAAGATCTACGAGGAGGAGATCGCCCCGGCCCTCTCGCGAGGCAAGGCGCTGTTCTTCGCCCACGGCTTCAACATCCACTACGGGCAGATCCGGCCGCCGCCGGAGGTGGACGTGATCCTCATCGCCCCCAAGGCGCCGGGGCACATGGTGCGCCGGCTGTACCAGCAAGGCCAGGGCACGCCCTCGCTGATCGCCGTGCACCGCGACGCCTCCGGCCAGGCGAAGACCCTGGGCCTCTCCTATGCCCGGGCGCTGGGGAGCGCCCGCTGCGGTGTGCTGGAGACCACCTTCAAGGAGGAGACCGAGACCGACCTCTTCGGGGAGCAGGCGGTCCTCTGCGGAGGGCTGACCGCCCTGGTGCAGGCCGGCTACGACACCCTGGTCCAGGCCGGCTACCAGCCGGAGAGCGCCTACTTCGAGTGCCTCCACGAGCTGAAGCTCATCGTGGACATGATGTACGAGGGCGGCCTCGGCTGGATGCGTCACTCGATCAGCGACACCGCCGAGTACGGCGACTACAGCCGGGGGCCGCGGATCGTCACCGAGCAAACGAGGAGCGAGATGAAGCGCATCCTCCGGGAGATCCAGACCGGCGCCTTCGCCCGGGAGTGGATCCTCGAGAACCAGGCCGGCCGGCCCCACTTCGAGCGGCTGCGCGAGGAGGGGAAGGCCCACCCCATCGAGGACGTGGGCCGGAGGCTCCGCGAGACGATGAGCTGGATTCGCGACGCCCGGAAGGACTCGAGCGAGGCGGGATCACACTGAATCTTCTCCCGGGCCGCGGGGGGGACCCGGGAGAGCCGAACGAGGAGAGCACGTGGAGACGAAGAAGGTGCAGAGGCCGCCGATGTGGCTGAACGGCAAGCTGGTGGCGGCGGCGGACGCCAAGCTGGATTTCCTCACCCCGGCGCTGCACTACGGCGTCGGCGTCTTCGAGGGAATTCGCTGCTACCGCACACCTCGGGGGCCGGCGGTGTTCCGGCTCCGGGAGCACATGGGGCGGCTGCTCACCTCGGCGCGGGTGCTCGGCTGGCGCGAGCTGCCCTACGGAGTCCCGGAGCTGATGGAGGCCTGCCTGGAGACGATCCGCGCCAGCGGGTACGACGAGTGCTACGTGCGTCCGCTGATCTGGCTGGCCGAGGGCGGCTGGAACCTGACCATGGACGCGGGGCGTCCGTACTTCGGGATCGCCGTCTGGGAGTGGAAGGCCTATCTCGGGCCGGAGGCGATCGAGAACGGCGTCCGGGCGAACATCTCCTCGTTCACCCGCCACCACCCGAACGTGATGATGACCAAGGCGAAGATCACCGGGAACTACCCCAACTCGGTGCTGGCCAAGACCGAGTCGCTGCGGCTCGGGTTCGAGGAGGCAATCATGCTCGACGCCCAGGGTCTGGTGGCCGAGTGCACCGGGGAGAACATCTTCCTGGTCAAGGACGGCGTGCTGCTCACTCCGCCCGACGCCGCGGTGCTGGAGGGCCTCACCCGGGATTCGATCATCCAGCTGGGGCGCGAGCTGGGGCACGAGGTGGTGAAGCAGCCCATCTCCCGCGATCAGCTCTACGGGGCCGACGAGGTCTTCGTGTGCGGGACCGCCGCGGAGGTCGTCGCCTTGCGGGAGATCGATTTCCGGACCATCGGAACGGGCCACATGGGGCCGGTGACCCGCGGGCTCCAGACCGCGTACCTCGCCGCGGTCCGGGGGCAGCGACCAGGATTCGAGCACTGGCTCACTCCGGTCGGCGCCGCGGAGGGAGCGAAGGTGGCCGCAGCGGGTTGAGCGCCGGCTGCCAGAGATGCCGGGCCTATCCGTCCGCGGGCGGGCTCGTGCCCACGTCGAGGTGAGGGGCCCGGGCGCCGCGCAGGCGGCAGAGGTGCGAGGCCGCCAGCCGGAGCCCCACCACCAGGGCGAGGAGGAAGGTGTTCCCCGCACCACCCCGGGTCGCGCTGCAGCCGAAGGTGGGGTCCTCGAGCTGCGGCCCGCTCGAGGGTGCCCCGTTGGGGTCCAGGCCCTGCTGGAGCGCCTCGATGTCCGAGATGCCGTCGCCGTCGGTGTCGTGATGCTCGCCCTGGGCCGCGGCGAGCGAGCCGGCGAGGGACGACTCGTCGAAGGGCGCCAGCCCGCGGGAGACGAGGTACTTCCCGAAGGGCTTCACCACCGTGCCGGACCCACCCTCGTTGGTGGCGTGGCAGATGGTGCAGGCCGGCGGAGCCGACAGCTTCAAGTCCCGGGCGATGGCCGCTGGGAAGTTCGGCGTGGCCTGGGCGGCGAGCGGGGCGACGACGGTGACCGCGAGGAGGAGGAGCGGGAGGCGCATCACAGGTATCCGTTCACTTGAACCAGGAAGGTGAGTGTCGAGGGCCCTTCGCTCCAGTGCTGGATCACATCTGCGCGGACGTCGACGTGCGGAAGGACGAACCACCACAGGCCGCCCCAGACTCCCTTCTCCAAGCCTGGGGTGGTCCCGGTCTTCTTCCCCTCGAGCGCACCGACCAGGTGCAGCCCGCGAAGCACCTCCACGTCGGTCTGGAGCCACTCGGCGTGGCCCACCTCCTGTGAACCGCCGCCCAGCTGCTTGTTGAGGAGCAGGTCGGTCTCCACCTGCACCACCAGCGGCCGCCAGGGCGAGAGGCGGGTGAAGCCTCCGTAGGCCTGGCGGAGCGTGGGATGGCGGGTGGCCAGCGAGGCGTCCGACCTCGCCGCCAGCGCGCTGACGCCCAGCGTGGCGGTGGGTGCGAGCGAGAATTCGAGATAGCCGGCGCCGCCACGCTCCCGGTACGCGTCGGGATGAACCGAGAGATTTCCGAGCAAGGCCATCACCTCCGCTCGCCAGGTCGGCTTGGAGATGGCGAAGGCCACTCCGTAGGTCTGGTCGTCGTTGGTGTCGGTCTGGGTCGCGGTCCTCACGTAGGCGGTGTGCTCGGGGTTGCGAAGACCGAAGGGCATGTTGATCCGTCCGGCGCGGAGGAGCCCCTCACCCCCGAAGGTCTCCAGCCCCGCCCAGAGCTCGCCCGATGAGGTTGGGCCCGGTGGTGCTCCGGGTGATCTGGGCCAGCTGGGTGTAGGGCGTGGCGTCGGCGCTGGAGTAACCGAGCTCGGCGGCAGCCCGGAAGGCGCCGATCCGGAGATCGGCCCCCACGTCGGCGCGCATCTGGAGGAGCCTGCGATCGACGATCCGACCGTCGATCGCGTTCCAGATGTACCCCTCTCGCACCCAGCCGCCCAGCCGGAGCCACGAGGGAAGGGCAGCAAATCCGAGGAATCGGCCGGCGGTCGGCTCCGTACCTTCGGAGTCGGAGAGCTCATCTCCGCCTCCGTCGATCGAGCTGAGCAGCAGCTCGCTCTGGGCTCGGCCGTACTCGTTGAGCATCGTCCCGCCCGAGGGGTCGGTGTGGCAGGTCGAGCACTGCGTGTACCCGTGCCGGATCATGAAGGGGTAGGCGTGGGCGGTGCCCGAAGCTCCGCAGACGGCCAGCACCAGCAGCCAGAGCGCGGGCCTCATGGATCACGGAGGGAGAAATCGACCTGGATCGCCACCCCGGGGTCGACGTGCACTCCGAGGTAGGAGGGGACGTCGATCCCGAAGTCGCGCATGTCGATGCGGGTCGTGCCACGGACGCGGAGCTCGCCCGAGCCCGCCTGCTCCACCCGGTAGTGGATGGAGCAGGCCTTGGTGACCCCGTGGATGACGAGTGTTCCCGGCGCATCGGACTCGATGCTCTTTCCCTGGGCCGGGAGGGCCACCGCCTTTCGCGCGACGTGGAGCTCCGCGGCGGGGAAGTGCGCGGTGTCGAGGTATCCGCGCATGTGCCGGTTCCTCAGACCGATGCCGGTGTCCATCCCGGCCAGCGGCACCTGGAACACGAGCTCGCCATCGTGTTCGGAGATCGCGAGCTCGTGGGTGGTGCCCTCGATGTGGAGCCCAGCCGTCCCCTGCAACGAGAAGAGCACTGCCGCTCCGGAGGGACTGGTGAGCGCTGCGTGGATGAGTCCACCAGCGATCAGGACCGCTCGTAGCAGGGTGGGCATGGGAGTTAGAGGGTGCTCGGGTCGAAGTTGTCGAAGGCCGGGTTGACGCCGTGCCCCTTGGTGTCCCCGGGAGCGGTGTCGCCGAGGAAGTAGTAGAGCGGGTGGCCGTCGAGCGCCGACTGCTTCCTCCCGTCGGGACGGGTGAAGGTCGTCAGCTTGGCGGAGTCGACCCCGGTGGGGAGGGTCCCATCGCCGGCGACGAAGACCGGCCAGTTCTGCTTGCAAGCATCGCTGGTGCACGCCGAGACCGGGTCGGTTCCGGACGCGCCCACGGTGTCGTTGGCGAAGACGTACAGCGCCCGACCCGCCGGATCGGCCAGGTACTTCGCCGGCCCGCCGTCCTTGGTCATGACCAGGGCGGAGTAGAACGGCGCCTTGACCACGAACCAGAGGTCGGTGGGACGGGGTTCGCCGACGTTGTCACCGGTGGTGTCGCCAGCCTTCTGATCACCGACGAAGAAGTACAGAGGCCAGCCCTTGTAGGTGGTCTGCTTCGCTCCATCGGGGCGGACCAGCTCCGCGAAGTCGGCCGCGTCCAGGCCCGTGCCCACCACCGGCGCGTCGACGTGGAAGATCGGCCAGAACGCGAGGCAACTTGCGTTGCAGTTGGAGACCGCCGCCTGTCCGGCGCCCGCGGGAACGTCCAGGGCGAAGTAATAGAGGCTCCGACCGTCGGCCGAGGCCAGATAGCTGCCAAGGCTCGCCTTCGACTGGAGCGAGACATTGGTGGTGGTGGGCGGTGGCGGCGGTGGCGGCGGGTTGCCGCCGTTGTCCGTGCCGCCACCGGCCGCGCCTCCGCATCCGACCGCGGCGAGGGCCATCGCCACCGCGAGGGAGACCAGAGTCCGACGTACCTTCACTCCCGCGACTGCTCTGAACATGTGCTGACTGCCTTCACTGTGAACGGCGCTGGATTGCGTCCGTGTCTTCGGGCGGGAGACACGGCGCTCGATCTGCCGTTGCGGGCAGCGCGCATTCGCGGAGGCGGGACACGCGGTGATCTGATCTGCTGTTCGCGTGCGATCATGTGGGTGACCCGGAGCTCCAGCGATGTGCAGGCAATCGGAAGCACCGGAATCGACGAGCGCGGGTTGCGCTGCGCGACCGCGCCGGGCCCGTTCTCTCGCGGCCGCAGCGCACCTGGCTCTGGAGCAGCGCAGCTACTCGCCGGCAGAAATGGCCAGTGATTCATGCACTGCGTTGCATGCTTCGTCGCCGGGCCGAGCGACGTTCCCTCATTCGTCACGCAACGATTCGCCGGAGGTGCGTCCCCCGCTGGCGTGGCGGCGAGGACCTCGATGCCCGGACGAGGCTCACCCGCCCCGGGTCGAAGCCCGGAGCCGCGCGGCGAGGAGCCGGTGGAAGTGGTGAATGGCGATCTCCCGCCGGACGCTGAACCGCCCCGTCGAGTACGAGCGGCTGGCCAGCCCGCGCTGCACGTCCTCGCAGATCCCCACGTCCTCGAGCTGGATCCGGTGCCCCAGCTCCACGCTCTGCTCGGCGAACGCCCGCGCCTCCTCGCCGTCCAGCGCCGCGAAGTAGAAGTCGATGACCACCCGGCATCGGTCCGGACCGAGCGGGAACACCACGTTGGTGTCCATCACCCCGGCGTAACAGTTGACCATCAGGTTGGGGAATGCCCAGCCGTAGCGCGCGACGTCGCCCTTCCGGGTGGCCGAGGCCGACGCGTCGAGCGGGCCCGAGTCCGCGGAACGCAGAGGGCTCGACTGCAGGCTCGCCGTGGCGAAGACCTCCGTCCGGTACTCCGAGTACTGGAGCACGCTCCCCAGCGCCGGGTGCACCGAGTTCACGTGGTAGCCGCCGTCGAGGTAGTTGTCGACGAACACCTTCCAGTTGCAGGCGAGCGTGTACTCCTTCCGCTGGAAGAAGCGGAGCTGGTCGAGCGCACCGACGCGGCCGGGCAGCGGGTCCAGCCAGCCGAGCAGAGGAGGGGGCGTGGCCCCGAGGTGCACGAAGACCAGCGGTCCCCACCGGTCGACCGCCACTGGAACCAGGCCCTGCTCCTCACGGCGAAAGTCCTCCACCCCGTCGAACTCCGGCACACCCTTCAGCTCGCCCTGCAGGTCGTAGGTCCAGCCGTGGTAGCGGCAGCGGAGACGGCGGGCGTGACCCTGCGGCTCGGTCATCACGCACGCCGCCCGGTGCCGGCAGACGTTGAAGAAGGCCCGGAGCTCTCCCGCGTCGTCACGGAGCATCAGCAGTGGCTCGCCCGCGACCTCCGCGGTGACGAAGGCTCCCGGCCCGTCGAGCTGATCGGCCCTGGCCACCAGCTGCCAGGTGTCGCCGAACACGCGCTCCCGCTCCAGCGCTTCGAGGCGAGGGTCCCGGTACCAGGTGGAGGGGATCGAGCTCGCTCGCTCCAGGGGAACGCCGGGCTCGAAGGCGGCGAGGAGCTCCCGCAGGGATGGGTCCACGGTGAAGGCTTAGCCCGGGCGGAGCTCCGCCCTCAACGGCCCGTCGCCGGAGGCATGTGGCAGGATGCGGCGCCGTGACCGCCCCTGGCCGCCCCGCCTTGGACGAGGAGGCCGCCGGACCACAGCCCACGCTGGTTCGCTCGCTGGGCGCGTGGGATGGGGCGCTGATCACCATCGGGGGGACGGTGGGAAGCGGCATCTTCCTCACCACCGGGGACATCGCCCGAGGTCTGCCGCACCCGGCGTTGATCCTGCTGCTCTGGGTGGCGGGTGGGCTCTACGCGATGGCCGGCGCGCTGACCTACTCGGAGCTCGGGGCGATGTTTCCCCGCGCCGGTGGCCAGTATCACTTCCTCAAGGAGGCGTACGGCCGGGTGTGGGGCTTCCTCTTCGGATGGACCTCGTTCCTGGTCATCATGACCGCGGGTATCTCCGCCATCGCCGTCGGCTTCGGCGAGTACCTCGGAGCGTTCGTTCCCGCCTTCTCTTCGGGCTCCGAGCTCCTCTTGCTGAGCCTGGGGAGCCTTCACTGGACGGTGAGGGGGCCACAGCTCGCCGGCGCCCTGGCCATCGTTCTCCTCACTGCGGTGAACTGGCTCGGGGTGCGTGAGGGAGCGCTCGTCCAGAACGCGGCCACCGCGCTCAAGGTCGCGGCCCTGGTCGTCCTGGTGGTGATCGGCCTCGCCGTCCCGCCGACGGCCGCTCCGGCCTGGTCGGCAGCCCTTCCTCGGCAGGGGCTGATCGCCGGGCTGGGGCTGGGGATGGTGGCCGTGCTCTGGACGTACGACGGCTGGTACGTCCTGACCTTCTCCGCGGGGGAGATGCGGCGACCGGAACGAAGCCTCCCCCGGGGGCTGATCGGCGGAGTGGCAGTGGTCGCCGCGCTCTACCTGGCCATCAACTGGGTCTACGTCCGGGCTCTGGGGCCCGCCGAGCTGGGCCGGTCGGAGCGGATCGGCGAGGCCGCGGCCGCCGCGCTCCTGGGTCCCGGCGCGGCCCGCGCCGTGTCGGTGGTGATCCTCCTCTCGATGTTCGGCTGCCTCGCGGCCAACGTGCTCTGCTGCGCGCGGATCTACCTTCCCATGGCGCAGGACGGCGTGTTCTTCCGCTCGCTGGCCCGGGTCGATCCCCGCCATCGCACGCCGTCGGCGAGCCTCCTGGCGCAGGGCGCCTGGGGCGTGGCGCTCGCCCTCTCCGGCACCTACCGCGAGCTCTACACCGCGGTGGTCTTCGCCGGTGCGCTCTTCCACGCTGCCAGCGCCGGGGCGGTCTTCGTGCTCCGGAAGAAGCGGCCCGAGGATCCCCGCCCCTACCGGGCTTGGGGTCATCCCTGGGTGACGGGGGCGTTCATCGGGGTGTGCCTGGGGCTGGTGGCGGTCACCCTGGTCCAGGCGCCGCTCCGGTCGCTGCTCGGGCTGCTGCTGATCGCCAGCGGGTTGCCCGCCTACGCCTGGTGGTCGCGGCGGACGGGCTCCGTCCCGGTCGCTTCCCAGACCTGGCGTTTGAGCGCCAGGAATCCGCTGGAGAAGCGGGTCTCGAAGGAGCGCGGTCGGGGAAGGTCCACCGAGAACTGAGCCTTGATCCGCCCCGGACGCTGCGAGAGGACGACGATCCGGTCGGCCAGGTAGAGAGCTTCCTCCGCGTCGTGGGTCACGAAGAGCACGGTCTTTCGCCGCCGCTCCCACAGCCGGGCCAGCGCGTCCTGCATGTGGGCCCGGGTCTGGGCATCGAGGGCGCCGAATGGCTCGTCGAGCAAGAGGATGGATGGATCCGTGGCCAGCACCCGCGCCACCTCCACCATCTTCGACATGCCCGCGGACAGTTCCCTCGGAAATGCCGCCTCGAAGCTCGAGAGGCCGATCAGCCCGAGCAGCTCGTCGCTCACCGCCCGCCTCGCGGAGGGCTCGACGCCCTTGGCCAGAAGGCCGAACTCGACGTTCTCCCGCACTCTCATCCAGGGAAAGATGGCCTGTTCCTGGAGGACATACCCTCTCTGCCAGCCTGGCCCGGCGATGGTCGCCCCGCCGCAACGGACCGCTCCCTTCGTGGGCCGAAGGAAGCCGGCGAAGATGCGGAGCAGGGTCGTCTTCCCGCATCCCACCGGACCGAGGAGGGCGAGAAACTCGTTGTCCTTCACCTCCAGGCTCAGCTGATCCAGGGCCTGGGTGGGCGTCGGGCCGGGGTAGCTGTAGCTGACCCCGACCGCTTCCAGCACCGGTGCCGGGGCACTGTCCGTCATCCGGCCCGCTCCATCCACCGCGTGCCCCAGGAGTGAAGCAACAGTGCCAGCAGGTCGAAGAGCAGCACCAGCGCGCCGACGGTGGCCAGGGCAAGGAGCATGGTCGGGACCCGCGGGTACGCGCCGGCCAAGGTGAGGAGGTACCCCAGGCTGGGCATCCTCGCGTCGATCAATTCCGCCACCACGATCGTCACCCAGGCCAGGCCGGCGGCGACGCGGATGCTGGCAAAGATCGAGGGAAAGGCCACGGGCAGGACCACCCTCCGGAACCGTAGCCAGGGACCTGCCCCGAGCGAGGCGGCGGCGTCGAGGTACACCCTGGGCACGCCCCGCACTCCCTGGTGCGCTCCGAGGAGGGTGATCACCGCCACGTTGGTCGCGATGAGGAGGACCTTCGAGCTCTCCCCGTAGCCGAACCAGACGACGTAGAGCGGCAGCAGGGCCAGCGCCGGAGTGAAGCGGAAGAATGTCACCCAGGGGTCGGCCAGGGATTCCAGGCGCGTCGCCAGGCCAGTCAGGAGGCCCAGCAGGATTCCGGCGATGGAGCCGAGGATCAGCCCGATGGCGACCCTTCTGGTGCTCACCGCGACGCTGCTCACCAGGATGTCCGACTCCAGGAGGAAGGTTCCCTCCTCGGCCAGCGAACGCCAGGTGGGCAGCAGCTGGACGTTCTCGACGTAGTGGGTCCCCAGCCAGATCCGATCAGGCAGCCGTCCATGGCCGATCTGCGCCGCGAGCCCGTAGAGCCCGGCGACTGCCACGAGGGCGACGACCGCCCGCCTGACTCTGACCCACCTCATCACCGGGCCCAGTGGGTGAGCCGCGAGCCGAGGATCCTCGCCGCCGCGTCCATCGCCCAGCCGGCGACGGCCAGAGCCAGGATCCCCACGATGATCACCGCGGGATCGGACCGCGTCTGGAGCCGGGACGACCACATCCCGCCGCCGATGAGGAGATTGCCCATGCCGTTCTCCGCCATCAGCATCTCCGCCCCCACCGCGGTCATCCAGGCGATGGCCAGCGAGTAGCGGAGCCCGCCGAGGATGGCTGGTCCCGCGGCCGGGAGAATGACCCTGAGCAGCAACAGGCGCCCCTTCGCCCCCAGCGCTCGAGCGGCCACCAGGTACTTGCCGGCCACGTCACGCACGCCATGGTACGTGGGAATCACCATGGTGACGGCGACCGCATAGACGATGGGGATCAGCCGGTGCGCCTCGCTGTGGCCGAGCCAGAGCATGATGTAGGTGATGAGGGCCAGCGGCGGGACCGAGCGCAGCAGGATGTAGATCGGATGCAGGTAGTCGTCCGCCGGTCGGCTCCAGCCCATCAGAAGCCCGAGCAGGATCCCCAGCGGGAGGCCCACCGCCAGGCCGAAGAGGACCCTGCCGGTGGTGACGGCGAGCGCTCCTTGAAGCGTCACTCCTTCCTGAAGCAGCGTCTCCATCTGCGCGCTGGACGGATGGTGATGGTGCTGGTGCTCCCCGCCGGCCGGCATCTGGAGACCGCGCCCCACCAGCGCGCCGAACGCCGCGGCGATCTCCCGCGTGGGCGGAAGGATGTCAGGCCGCGACAGGACGCTCGCCGCCAGGGTGTAGGCCCCGATCAGCGCCGCCAGCGAGGCCAGCCAGAGCAGTGAGCGCCGGGTGATGAGGCACCGCCTATCCGCGGATGGTCTCCATGACTGCCTTGTTCTCGACCACCAGCCGCGGATCTCCATGATAGATGATCTCGCCTCGGTCGATGGCGTAGAGCCGGTCGGCGACCCGCCGGGCATTGGCCAGGTTCGATTCGGCGATGAGGACCGAGATCTTCATCTCCTTGATCCTCCGCACCGCCTCGATCAGCCTGGTGACCACCACCGGGGCCAGGCCCTCGAACGGTTCGTCCAGCAGGAGGATGGCCGGGGCGAGCATCATCGCCCGGGCAATGGTCACCATCTTCTTCTGCCCACCGCTCAGGTGGAGGCCCCGCCGCTGCGACAGCTCGCGCACTTCCGGGAACACGGCGAAGACCCGCTCCTCGCTGTCCACCACCTGTGCCGCGCGCCCCGAGGACTGGGCCAGCCAGCGGCAGATCTCGAAGTTCTCCGCCACCGTCAGGTCGGGGAACACTCCGCTGTCCTCGGGGGCGTAGCCGATGCCGAGCCGCGCTCGCTTGTGGGGGGGCAGCGAGCTGATGTCCCGACCCTGGAAGGTGATCTTTCCGGACCGGAGAGGGAGGAGCCCGATGATGCTGTCGATGGTGGTCGTCTTCCCGGCTCCGTTGCGGCCCACCAGACAGACCGATTCATCTGCCCCGACGGAGAGCGACACCTCCCGGAGGACCTGGGCCCGGCCGCGGTAGGTGTTGATCGCCTCGATCTCAAGCATGGCTGGGCCCGAAGACCGCGTCCTTGACCGCCTCGTTCCCGCGGATCTCCTCCGGGCGGCCGCTGGCCAGGACCACGCCCTGGTGCATGACCACGATGCGGTCCGAATACTTGAAGATGATGTCCATGTCGTGCTCGATGACCACCGCGGTGATCTGCTGCGATCGCACGATGGAGCTGATCACGTCCATGATCGGTGCCTTCTCCCGGGTGCTGACCCCGCTGGTGGGCTCGTCGAGGAAGAGGAGCCGCGGTTTCAGGGCGTAGGCCACCGCGACGTCGAGCAGCTTTCGCTCGCCCTGGGAGATCCCCCCGGCCAGCATCGAGGACTTTGGCTCCAGCCCGAACTGCCCGAGGATGTCATGAGCCTCCTGCCAGACGGGGTGATGGTGATCGGCCAGCGTCCAGAAGAAGCGGGTCAACAGTTCGCGGGAGAAGATGGAGAGCGCGACGTTGTCCAGGACCGTCAGCTCGTCGAAGAGATTGACGATCTGGAAGCTGCGGGCGATCCCGGCCCGGATCCGGCCGTAGACCGACTCGTCGGTGACATCGGCGCCCCGGAAGAGAATCTGTCCGCTGTCGGGCCGGAGAAGACCGCTGATCAGATTCACCAGGCTGGTCTTCCCTGCGCCATTGGAGCCAATCAGAGCAACGACCTCGCCCTCGCCGATGGTGAAATCGACCCTGTCCACGGCGTGGGTGTCGCCGAAGTACTTGGTCAGCTTTCTGGTCTCCAGCAGGTTCACCGGAAAGCCCGCCCTCTGGCACGTGCCCAGAGCAACTTGATGCTCCCCACGATCCCGGTCGGCAGGACCATCACCAGGACGACCAGGACGAACCCCAGCAGCGCCTGCCAGTAGACCGTGGCGCCGACTGCGTAGGTCTTCAGCCAGTTGAAGACCACCGCCCCCACGATGGGTCCGGTGAAGTTGCGGAAGCCGCCCAGCACGGCCATGAAGACGATCTCGCCGGAGAAGGGCCAGTAGAGGATGTCCGGGGTGGTCAGCCCGTTGAGGGGGACCCAGAGAGCCCCGGCGATGCCGGTGAAGACTCCGGAGACGAGGAAGGCCACCAGCCGGTAGGCCCGGATCCGGAGCCCGATGAACTGGGCCCGGGTCTCGTTGTCGCGGATGGACTGGAGGGCCATCCCGAAGGGTGAGTGGACCACGAGCCACATCACCGCCACGCAGAGCGTGAACACCACCAGGACGTAGTAGTAGTAGCCGTGGGTGAGAAAGCGGATCTTGTCCTCACCGACGGGGTTCACGATTCCCAGCAGCTTCGGGGTCGGCACCCGGAGCCCGTCGGACCCACCGGTCACCCCGTAGAACTTGTAGGCCAGGCTCCACAGCACCTGGGAGAGCGCCAGGGTCAGGATGCTGAAGAAGATCCGCGTGTACCTGACGCAGGCGTAGCCGAAGAGCACCGTCACCAGGGTGGAGGCAACGACGGCTCCCACCAGGAACAGCTCCATCGACTCGACGTGGAAGTACTTCACCATGAAGGCCACCGCGTAGGCGCCGACACCGAAGTACGCGGAGTGCCCGAAGGAGAGGAGCCCGGTGTACCCGAGCAGCAGATTGAAGCCGAGCACCGCGATGGCCATCACCAGGCCGTAGGCGACGAGGATGGTCTGGTACGGGTCCACGGCCCAGGGCAGGACCACCAGGAGAAGGGCCAGCGGCACCGCCCAGACCACCACCCTGAGCGGCGACCGCTTCTGAAAGGTGGTGAGGGGAACGGTGGTCATGCCGCCCGGCCGAACAGCCCCGCGGGGCGCACGAAGAGCACGCCTGCGGCGATCAGGTAGAGCACCGCCAGCTCGATCTCCGGGAAGACGCTGATGCCGATCTCACGGATGATCCCCACGATCAGCGCCCCGACCAGCGCCCCCTCGAGGCTTCCCAGGCCGCCGATCACCACCACGATGAAGGAGAGGACCAGCGCATCCACCCCCATCCCCAGCACCGCGGACTGGCCCGGAACGATGATCGAACCGGCCAGCCCGGCCATGAAGCAGCCGATGGTGAAGGCCTGGACGTAGACCAGGTTCACGTTGACCCCCAGGGCCGACGCCCGGCGCATGTCCTGGGACGTGGCCCGGAGCACCACCCCGAACTTGGTGCGGTAGATGAAGGCCCAGAGGAAGAGCGCCGCCAGGCCCCCGATGGCGATCACCATCAGGTTGTACCGAGGGTAGACGTACTCCCCCACGTGAAGACTCCCGGCCTTCTCGAAGAGAACGCTGGCCGAGCGCGGGTACGCACCAAAGACGAACCGGATCAGGTCCTCGAGGATCATCAGCAGGCCGAAGGTGACCAGGAGCTGATACTCCTCCGGTCGTCGGTAGAACGGCCTGAGCAACGTCGGCTCCAGCACCGCACCGAGCAGGGCGGCGAGGATTGCGCCGGTGGGCAGGAGCAGAAAGAGCCAGGCCGAGTCCGAGCCGGCGAACAACTGTCCGATCGCCCAGGCGGTGGCGAACGCGCCGAGGGCGAAGAGGTTCCCGTGGGCGAGGTTGACGATCCTCATCACCCCGTAGATGAGGCTCAGCCCCCCGGCGATGAGGAACAGGACCGAGGCGTAGAGGAGGGCGTTGAAGAGGTGGACGACGAGGATGTCCACCGGGTGGGTTACGCCTTCATCTGCGGCCAGGTCTGATCGATCCAGGTATAGGTCGAGGTCGGCTCACCCTTCGGCCAGCCGGGGGGAGCGGTGACGTTCCGGATGGGGATGGTGATGATCCGGTTCGGATCGAGGATGGGGAACGGATACTCGGGCACGTTCTTGCTGAAGCCGGTGATCGCGTCCTTGTAGCCCTGATGGTTGTCCGGGCGGATGTACACGTAGCCTCCCGGCCCGGCGTACATCATCCCCTCGAGCTGGCCGATGATCGCGTCGTCGTCCGGCCAGCCGCCAGTGAGCCGGTTGGCCTTCTCCACCGCCGTCTTGAGCACGTGGGTCGCGGTGTAGGCACCCTCGGCCTGGAAGTTCGGGTACTCGTCGAACTTGGCCTTGTACTTCTCGACGAAGTTCTTGTTGAGCGGCCAGCGGTTCCCGGCCGGATAGGTGAAGTGGTAGTTGGCGTGGACGCCGGAGAGGACGCCCTCGGGATGATCCTTCCCGATGGCCTGAGGCACCGAGCCCAGCCCCAGCGTGGTGGCCACCTTCATCTTGCCGAACAGTCCGTGCTGCAGGGCCTGCTTGTAGAAGGCCACGTAGTCGCCACCCCAGAGCGAGGTCACCAGCAGATCCGGCTTGGCGGCGAGCGTCTTGGTGATGTGCGGGGTGAAGTCGGTGGAGAAGAGCTTTGGCCAGGCCTCGGAGACGCTCTTGGCCTTGGGCAACATCTTCTTGGTGACCACGGTGAAGTGGTCGTAGCAGTTCCGCCCGTAGGCGTAGTCGGGATGGATGTGGGCGTAGGTCTTGATCTCCGGCCAGGTCATCGCCACGCCCAGCGCACAGGTCGATCCGTCCGCGGACTGGATGTTGGTGATCCGGAAGATGTAGCGCGGGTTGGGAACGGCCTTGTCGAAGAGGAAGTCGGTGCAGCCGTCGATGAAGATGGTGAGGAGCTTCAGCTCCTCGGCGATGGGGCCCAGCGCGGGAGTGTTTCCGCTGGAGGTGATCCCCATGAACATGTCGACCTTTTCCGACAGCCGGAGCCGCCGCATCTCCTTGGTGTTGGCGTCGGTGCCGGCGGCCTCGTCGGCCTTGAGGATCTCGATCTTCCTCTTTCCCAGCAGGCCTCCCTGGGCGTTGATCTCCTCGGCCGCCAGGAGATTGCCCTTGTACATCGGCTCGCCGAGGACCGCGCCGGCACCGGTGAAGAAGGTCATGTGGCCGATCCGGAATGGCTTGTCCGGAATGGTGCCCTTGGGTTTCTCCTGGGCCTGGGCAATCCCGCTGACACCGATCCCGGCTGCCGCCCCTCCCACCGCTGCCGTGGTGACCCCGAGCTGAGCGAGGAACTCCCGACGCGTCGGCATACGAGCCTCCTGTCCGCTGTCGCTAGGGTGGGCGCTAAACACCCGGGGCATCCGGAAGTCAACGGGAACCGCTGTCCATCGCCGCCTATCTCACGTAGGTTGAGTGACCCGGAAGAGGACGGAGCGGGATGGTTCAGAGGGCCCTGACCGCGATCGTGCAGACGCTCCGCGGCATCGCCGCCGCGCTTCGGTCGCGGGCGAGCATCGTCTGGGGAGCAGCGGCGGTGGTGGCGACGTTCAACCTGGTCGCGCCCGTCCTCATCCTCTCCATCGCCCGCAAGCCGGTGGACTTCATCACCTTCAATCCCTGGCTCCGGCGGTTGCCCGAGTACCTCGCCTCGGAACAGCCCCTGGGGGACAAGCTCTCGTTCCTCTCCAACATGGCCATCGGCTGGGCGAGCGCCGACAACGGGGGAGAGGGTGTCGAGTGGGGCTTCATCCTCGACGTCCCCACGCTGTTCCGCATCCTGCTCAGCTCCCTGGTGTTCGGCGCCTTCTTCGCGCTCTGGTCCCACCGGCGGCGCCAGGGGGCGGCCTGTGAGGCCGGTTTCAAGGCGGCACGTCCTGCCGGGGCGGTCGGCGCGCTGACCAGCGTGTTCGGCCTCGGCACCGGCCCGTGCACGCTGGCCGGCTGCGGGGTGCCGGTCCTGCCAGTGGTGGGCCTGGCCTTCACCGGGCTGTCCAGCGGCACGCTCACCCTCCTGACCGAGCTGTCGCGGATCAGCTTCGTGGCCGTTCTTTCCCTGATGACCGTTGCGGTCATCTGGTTCGGTTGGCGTGCCGGCTCGACGCCCTCGACGGATCCGCCTGGGGCGACCGCGGTGGGAGCGCGCTGACCTCGACGAACGACTCGTACTCCGCCTGCCCTGCAGAGAAGCCGAACAGCTCGACGGCCTCATCCGGCAGGACCGGGGCGCCCGAGGTGAGCCGGTTCAGCCCGGCCCAGCCGTCGTGCATCCACACCGTCCCCGCCGGGATGCGGTCGGTCACCTGCGCTCGGGCCGACATCTCGCCCCGGTCGTTGAAGAGGCGGACCGGATCATCGTTGGCGATGCCCCGGGTCGCTGCGTCCGCAGGGGAGATCCAGAGCCGCGGCTCCGGGTCGGCCCGCGCCAGCGAGGGCAGCGCGCGCCCCTGGTCGTAGAAGCCATGGAAGTGGGTCAGCGTCCGCCCGTTCCGGAGGGAAAGCGGATGGCTGCGCGGCCCAGGCGGGGTGAAGACGGGCAACGCCGGCAAGCCCAGGCGTGTCGCTCGCTCCGAGAGGAACTCCACCTTTCCCGACGGAGTGTCGAACGCGAGGTCCGGGTAGGCGACGGGCGAGATCGCCAGCGCCCGCATCCCGCCCTCTGCCGAGAGCGCCGCCACCGTCGCCCGGCCGGTGGAGGCGTGATCCAGCAGCGCATCGAGCGGCCCGGCCTCGTCCTCCCAGGGGAAGAATTCGGGTAGGTCGAGGCGGCGGGCCAGCTCCCGCAGGATCCACGTGGCCGAGCGGGCCTCACCCGGTGGCTCGAGCACCTTCGGCATCAGGTAGAGGTGGGTGTTGGTGCTCTTGCACCCCAGGTCCTCCAGCCACGAGGTGGAGGGGAGGACGAGGTCCGCGTGCTCCCTCGCCGTCCCGTTCCAGAAGAGGTCGTGGGAGGCGAGCAGGTCGAGGTTCCCCAGCGCAGCCCGCACCCTTCCGGCGTCCGCGTAGGAGGAGAGGATGTCCGTGCCGAAGAGGAGGAGCGCGCGAACCCGGCCGTCCTCCAGCGCCTCGATCATCCGGGGCATCTGGCTGGGGATGGCCGGGGTCGAGGACCGGCGTTCGCCGGCGATGTCCGCCAGCATCTGGCCGTGCGCCCGGGCGCCGTGGCGGGGCCCCATGCCGCCACCCGGGACCCCGAGATTTCCGGTGAGCGCGGGGAGGCAGGCCACGGCTCGCGCCGACTCCCAGCCGTGAGCGCCCTTGTGCATCGAGCTGCCGCCCAGGAGGATCATCCCCGGTCGGCTCGTCGCGTAGCGCCGGGCGAGTGACAGCATCCGATCGACGGGCACGCCGGTGACCGTCGCCGCCCACGTGGCGTCGTGCCGGGTCAGGTGTGTGGCGAGGGCGTCGAACCCCACGGTGTGCGCTTCGACGAAGGCGCGGTCGTGCAGCTTCTCGGAGACGATGATGCTCATCAGCCCGAGCGCCAGCGCGGCGTCGGTTCCCGGCCGGAGGAGCAGCGTCTGGTCGGAGATCGCCGAGGCCTCGGTGCGCCGTACGTCGATGGTGACCAGCATCGCCCCGCGCCGGCGTGCCTGCTGGAGGTGGCGCCCGGTGGTGGGCTGGCTGGCGAGGTTGGCTCCCCAGAGGAGGATGAGCGAGGCATTTGCTGCCATGTCCTCCGGGGTGTGGACCCGAAGGACGCCGGTCAGCCCCAGCCCGAATCCGCCGAGGCCCCAGCAAACCATCGCCGGATGCCACCACTGCCAGCCGGCGAGATTGGCAAAGCGGCGGAGGAGCTCGGAGTGGAGCCGCGTGCCGTAGTTGTTGGCGAACAGACCGTGTCCCGACCAGGCGCCCACCGCCTCGGGCCGCGCCTGCCGGGAGGTGGTGGCGATGATGTCCAGCGCCTCGTCCCAGCAGATGCGCCGCCATGCTCCACTGCGAGGAATGCGCCGCAGCGGGTGGAGCAGCCGGTCCGGGTTGCCGATGATCTCCCGGCTCGCCTGTCCCCGCTGGCAGAGGAAGCCCCGACTGTCTGGATTGCCGGGGTCGCCCCGCACCGCCGTCACCTGTCCGCGGACGTCGAGGTCCACCAGCATCCCGCACAGCGTGGGATGGCAGTTCATGGGGCACATGGTGCGAACGGTCCGCGGGCCAGCCATCTGCGCGGAGCGTATCGACCGGCCGGACGATCGTCACCGGGACCGGAATTCCTCCAGCCCCACGAAGGGACAGGCCCCCGTGCCGGGGTCGACCCCCCGCTCGAATGGCATAGAGTGGAGGGCGGTGGCGGGACTTGACGGCAAAACGAAGGAGGGTCGAGTGATGAGGCGATGGATGGTGCTGGGCGTGCTCGCCTGTGCGTGCGGAAGCAGCTCCGGGTCGTCGTCGGGGCCGGGGTCGATCAGCGGAACCGTCGGCGGGCTGCCGCTGAGCGTCAAGGACGCGGTGTTCAGTCTCGACAGCAACGCGGTCACGGTCGTCGTCGCCGACCGGGAGAACATCTGTGCTCTCCTGGGTGGAACCACCCTCCCCGGAACGACCACCGCGCTCTTCCTCTCCATGGCCAACTTCGTTCCCCCGGCCTCGGTCAACCCCCACGTCACCGGCGACTACGCCTATTTCGACCTCGGTGGAATGAGCCTCCCCGGCACTGCCGGCCGGTACTGGTACGGAGGATTCGAGACGGTCACCGCCAGCTGCACGCAGGCCACGGTGTCCCTGGCCACCGCCGGCACGGTCACCGTGACCCAGACCGGCAACACGGCCGGCACCCACCTCAAGGCCAACCTGACCGGGCTGAAGTTCGGATCGGACACCCTGAACGGGAGCATCGAGGCCACGTACTGTCCGGCGCTCAGCACCACCACCTGTGGAAATGCGCTCGCCCCTCCTCGGGGTCCGGTGGAGTAGCGGCGAGCCCGTGAGCCGCTCGCCCGGCGTCCTCAGCTCATCCTGCACCTCGGTTGAGCGGTGCCCGGCCGGGTCATGACCATCTGGTAGAGCTGCAGGAAGCGGGCGCGAAACGCCCCCGCGGACGAGAGCAGGTAGTACCGCCACATGCGCCGGAAACGCTCGCCGAGACGCGCGCGCAGGCCTGGCCACGCCTCGTCGAAGTTCCCGGCCCAGGCCATCAGGGTGCGGTCGTAGTGCGGGCCGATGTTGTGGACGTCCTCCGGGACGAACATCCCCTCCATGGCGGCCGTGACCTGCGCCAGCGAGGGAATGGCGGCGTTGGGGAAGACGTACCGGTGGAACCAGGGGTCGATGAGCACCTGGCTCCGGTTGCTCCCGATGGTGTGGATGAAGGCGACGCCACCGGGCCGGAGACAGCGATCGACCGTCTCCATGTACACCCGATGGTTCCGGGGGCCGACGTGCTCCATCAGCCCGATCGAGACCACGGCGTCGTACCTCCCGCGCGCGGTGCGGTAGTCCGCCAGGTGGAGGGTGATCGGTAGCCCGCGGCACAGCTCGGTTCCGAGGGCGAGCTGCTCCCGCGACACCGTGTAGCCGGTGACCTCGACCCCGTACCGCTCCGCGGCGTGGCGCGCGAATGTGCCCCAGCCGCAGCCGAGCTCGAGGACCTTCATCCCCGGCCGCAGTTCGAGCTTGCGGCACACCAGATCCAGCTTCGCCCGCTGCGCCTCGTCGAGGGTGCGGGCGTTCTTCCAGTAGGCGCAGGTGTACACCAGCGTCTCGCCCAGCATCGCCCGGTAGAGATCGTTCCCCAGGTCGTAGTGGTGCTCGACCGCCCGGAGGGAGCGGACCGCGTTCTGGAGATTCCACACTCCCGCCGCGGCGAGGTGGACCGCGCCGCGCCAGCTGGGAAGTGGCCTCTTCACCCCCGCCCGGATGAGCATCGCGGTGAGCTCGTCGAGCGCGCCAGCGTCCCATTGCCCGTCCATATACGACTCCCCGAGGCCGAGGCGGCCGTCACGGAGCACGCGGAGGTAGAAGCGGCGATCGTGCACCTGGATGTCGTGTGGACGGCTTCCTCCCACCCGGACGTCGGCGGACTCGAGGAGGTTGCGCACCGTGCGCTCAGCCCGACCGACCAGCAGGCGGGGAAGGACGCCGCTGCCCGCCGTCACCACCGCCCCCCTCCACCCAGGCGCAGGACCGCGCGCAGGACCGGTCCGCCCGGGAGGGGACGGCCGCTGAACATCCAGGCAAAGCCACGCGCCGTCGCCGAGGACGCGAGCCGGCCCGGGGCGCGCGCCGGCGTACGGCCACCGCGGCGCAGGGCGAGGCCTGCGCGGAGGAGATGGCGGGTCAGCGCGTAGTCGCGCATCGTCGGGTGGGCCGCGAGCCGTGCGCCGTAGGCCCGGGGCGCATCGTCGAGGATGGCCTCGGCACAGGTCCGTCCCGACACGACCGCGGGGAGGATTCCCTCGGCGGTCAGAGGATGGGCGAGCCCCAGCGCGTCGCCGATCAGGAATGCGCCATCGCGCTGGCAGGCGTCGAGGTGCGCGGGGTCGAAGAGGTAGTACGCGTGGCCCTGGACGTGGTGCAGCGGTTCGCGTGCGCTCGGCGGGACGTGCCCACTGTCGAGGAAGAAGTCCCGCGCCGCGGCCCATGCCGACCGGACTCGCTCGGGGGCGGCGGTGCCGGTTCCGACGTTGAGCCACGCGCCCTTGGGTACGTTCCACGAGTAGCCGCCGAGGTCGTCGTGGAGAAGGAGCTCCGGCTCACCGTCGGCCCCGACGCGTGCGGCGGCAACCTCCGAGGCGTCCACCTCGAACTCGCGTTCCTGCGCCGCCACCGGATGCCCGGGCTTCTGGGGGAACAGCCTCCGCGCCACCGGGCAGTGGGTCCCTCCGGCGCCCACCAGCCACCGGGCGGCGTAGGCGCGGTCGACGATCCACGACCCCTCCTCGCGCTCGAGCGACGTCACCGGGTGCTCCTCGATCACCCTTGCCCCGCTGCGCCGGAGAAGGAAGTCGTCGAACTCCAGACGCCGGATGAAATCGCCGCGTGCCGGGATGCTGTGGGTCCGGCCGCGGTACTGGACGTGGCAGCGCCGCCAGGGCCACACCCCGCCCGGGTACTCGCGCCGTGCGAGCTGGAGTACGTCCCAGACCGGCGAGCTGATCCACCCGCCGCAGGGCTTGACCCGGGGGAACCGCCGGCGGTCGATGATCGCCACGCGCAGCCCGCGGTGCGCGAGCACGCCTGCGCAGGCGCTGCCGGCCGGTCCACCACCGACGATGATCGCGTCGAATCGGATCATCCTGGGCCTCACCCCACGGCTCGGACACCGGGAGCGCCCCTGCGGTGCATCCGTACCGCTCTGCCGGCGAGGGATCTGTTCCGGTGGGTGCAACGCCGCGCGCGCCCGAGGTTCCTCCGTCCGGTTCCAGGGAAGGGAGTACGCACGTTGACCCATCGCCGTGGCTGGCCCCGACCGGAAGGCTTGCCCCACGCCCGTTCCGTACCGATGTACCTCTGTCACGCGATCGCGATCGTGGGACCATTCCTGGTTCCGTTCTCGTGGAGGTACGTCGGGCTGGCGCTCGCGCTGTACCTCCTGCGGATGGTGGCGCTCTCGGGGGGCTACCACCGCTACTTCGCCCACCGCAGCTACCGGACCAGCCGCGCCTTCCAGCTCGTCCTCGCCTTCCTCGGCGGCACCTGCGCCCAGCGCGGGGCGCTCTGGTGGGCGGCGACCCACCGGCATCATCACCGCCACTCCGACGGGCCCACCGATCCTCACTCGCCTCGCGAGCACGGCCTGGCCTGGAGCCACCTGGGATGGGTGCTCTCCAAGCGATTCGAGGAGACCCGGCTCGACCGCATCCCCGACTTCGCCCGCTTCCCCGAGCTGCGCTGGCTCGACCGCCATCACTTCCTCCCCTCCTGGGCGCTGCTCGGCACGCTGCTGCTGCTCGGCGGAGCCCCGGCGGTCATCTGGGGCTCGTTCGTCTCCACCGTCGTCCTCTGGCACTGCACCTTCACCATCAACTCACTGGCGCACGTCTTCGGGTCGCGTCGCTACGCCACCGGGGACGACTCGAGGAACAACCCCTGGCTGGCCCTGCTCACGCTTGGCGAGGGATGGCACAACAACCACCACCACTACCCCTCGTCCGCGACCCTGGGCTTCTTCCGGTGGGAGGTGGACCCGACCTACTGGGTGCTGAGGGCGCTCGCCGCCACGGGCCTGATCTGGGACCTCCGGGTGCCGCCGGCGGCGGTGCGGGACCGGCTGCTCGGGGGAGCCGTGGCGATGGAGCGTTCTCCATGAGCTGGTTGCACGGCGCCGCGCTCGAGGCACGCCAGGACATCCTGGGGTACTACCGGCGCTGCGAGGCGGAGGGGGGGCTGGTCCGGTCGCACATCTGGGGACTTCCCATCTGCGTGATCACCGCCCCCGAGCTGATCGAGGAGGTCCTGATCCGCAAGCAGCGCTGCTTCATCAAGTCGGCCGGTCTCCGCTCGACCCGATTCGCTTTCGGTGAGGGCCTCCTCACCTCGGACCGCGAGCTCTGGCTCCACCAGCGCCGCACCGTCCAGGTTGCATTCCACGCCCGCCAGCTGGAGCGTTACGCGCGGCTGATGGAGGAGGCCTGCACCCGGCGACTGGACGGCTTCCGCGACGGCGAGGTCCGGAACATCCATCGGGACATGACCGACCTGTGCTTCGAGGTCCTGGGCCGATCGCTCTTCGGCGAGGATCTGCCCCAGGCCAGGGAGCTGGTCGCGGCCACCGCGGAGGCGCTCCACTCCTTTCACCACGGTTTCAGCCAGTGGGTCGGCGCCGCCGGAGGGATCGCCTTCGCCGCGGTCCGGGCGGTGGCCACCTCGCTGGGGCGACCGGACTTCGTGGTGGATCCGACCCTGCTCCCCACCTCGTACGCCCGACGGTTCCGGGCGGCGGTCCGCGCCCTGGACGCGTTCATCGCTGCGCTGATCGCCCGCCGGCGACGGGAGAGCCCGGGCGAGGACTTCCTCTCGCTCCTCCTCGCCGCCACCGACGCCGCGGGAGCCCCGCTGGGCGACCGGCAGATCCGCGATGAGATCGTGACCATGTTTCTCGCCGGGCACGAGACGGCCGCCAGCTCGCTGACCTGGACCCTCTACCTCCTCGCCCGGCACCCCGCGGTGGCACGGGAGCTGGCCGACGAGCACGAACGGGGCGGGGGGGCGGAGCTCCTGGAGCGAATCGTCCGCGAGGGCCTGCGCCTGTACCCACCGGCCTACCGCATCAGCCGGACCACGGTCGCGGGCTGTGAGATCGGAGGACACCGGGTGATGCCAGGGGTGGAGATCATGATCCCCCAGTGGGCAGTGCAGCGCTCGCCGCGGTACTTCGCCGATCCGGACGCCTTCCATCCGGAGCGGTGGACCCCGGCATTCATCGACCAGCTGCCCCGATTCGCCTACTTCCCGTTTGGCGGCGGCCCACGCACCTGCATCGGGAGCGCCTTCTCGCAGCTGGAGTCGTCGATCGTCCTCGGGTCGATTGCCCGCCGCTTCGAGCTCAGGGTTCCTCCCGGTGTGAACCCGGAGCCCTTCCTTGGGGTGACCTTGCTCCCTAGGGACAACTCGCTCCGGCTCCAGGTCAGGCAGCGGAAGGCAGCGCCGGCGCCCACCGCTCGAGCGAGGCCCCGCTGCCCTTTTCCGCACGCGGTGTGACTCTGGTGGACTGACCGCCCGTCCGCGAGCCGGCTCGCGCCCTCCGCCCGGAATCTGGAGGTACGGTACAGTTGGGACGGGCGTGTGCGGCGTCGCGCGCCCGGGGGGGTACCCACATGTCAAAAAGGCTCCACTCGAGCGCTTGGGGGCGCCTGCGCTCGCCGTCTCCCGTTCTTCCCCCGGCCGGCAACGCAAGCGGGGCGACCGTCACGCAGGGCGGCCTCGAGGCAGCCGCCGCGCAGCGCCACGCCTGGCAGATCGCCTCGGTGTGGATGCTGGGGCTCTGGGGCGTCGGAGCGCTCGCCAACGAGGCGGTGGCCTCCCTGGGTCTGGCGGGGTGCGCGCTTCTGGTCGGCTTCGACCTGGTCTGCTCGAGCCAGAGCGTCGAGCTCCTCTGGCATGGGGTGACGCGGTGGTGGCCGCTGCTCGCATGGACCGCCTGGGCCATCGCCAGCCCGCTTCTCGCCGGACGCACGCCGAGCGGAACGGGGGTGGCGCGAGTGGCCGACTGGCTCGCACTTCCATGCGCGGCCTACCTCTGGGGTCGGCTGCCCGATCCCTCCCGAGTCCGGTTAGGGCTCACCTGGGCGGCAGTGTTCGTGGTCTCATGCGTCTGTGCGGGATTGCAATCGTTCGGGCTGTGGCCCACGCCGGCGCTCTTCGAGCACGTCTCCTGGCTGCACGTCCCGTTCTCTCGGGTCTATGAGCCCGCGTCAGCGCCAGGCCGTTTCATGGGAGGGGGTCTGCTGTTTCATCGGCTGAAGTTCGCTCATGTGGGTGGCCTTGCCGTCCTCGCTGCGACGCTGGTGGCGCTTTCTGCCCACGGCCGGATCCGAGCCGCCGCGTTCGCAGTCGCAGCGGTCGGTGTCTTCTCCATCGGCGCCTTTTCCTTTGCTCGGACGGCTCTGGTGGCCCTCGCCGTCTCGCTCGCCGCGGCGCTGCTCATCGCCCTGCCCCGGCGGCGTGCTCTGGCCCTCTCGCTGGGGATGTTCGCGCTGGTCCTGGCCGCGCTCGTCGCGACCCCTTCGCTCCGGGCACGCTTTGGCTCGACCCTCGGCGACGAGGGCAGCGGCGCGCGCACGGCGCTTTGGGAGACGGGGCTACGAGCAGTGCAGGCGCATCCGCTCCTTGGCGTGGGCGCTGGGAGGTTCAGGCCAGGGCTCTTCTCCACTGAAGGGACTCCGCCGGCCGTGCGGAGCAACGCCGGAAAGTCGCACAACCAGTTTCTTTCGCTGGCCGCCGAGGAAGGGCTCCCGGGGCTCGCGCTCTTCGTGTTGTGGCTCGCGATGCTCGGACGGCACTTCTGGAGCGCCGAACACCCGCAGCCGCTCGGGATGAGTGCCCTGCTGTTCTTCATTCTGCTGTCAGGGCTCCACGATCCGCTCTTCCAGGCCTGCTTCTCCATGGGCCTGGTCCTCGTTCTGGGCTTGGCCTGGAGCGACCGCAGGGGCCGGATGTGGCCATGACCGGCGGGGTCGGATCCAGTCGCGAACGACTTTCGAGGTTCGGGTGGTTGGCGTGCCTGGCCCTGGGCACGGTCCTGCTGCTCTTGCCTTCGGGAGGGCATCGGGATGACTCCGACGCGCAGCTCTACCGGGTCGTCGCTCGAAACCTCGCCGAAGACCATGCCTGGCTTTCGCTTCGCTACTTGCCGCGCGTCCACCCGATGTTCCGCGAGCATCTGCCCTTCGTCTTCTGGCCGGACGCGCTCGCGATCCGGGCCGTCGGCGAAGGGGGCCTCGTCCTGGTGGGGAGCCTCTACTCGCTAGGCACGCTGGCCCTGGTCGGCTGGATGGCACAATCCCTGGGCGGTGGTCTCGGCGGGGCGGGGGCCATGGGCATTCTGGCGACCACCGAGTCCTTCTTCGTCCTCGGAGGTTCGGCCCGGCTCGATCCCCCGCTCATGCTCTTCGCGACGCTCTCCGCCGTACCGCTGCTCGTCCCGGGCCTGGGAAGACGCGCCGCCTGGGCGGGGGTGGCCTGTGCGGCGCTCGCAGTGGTCGTGAAGGGGCCCTTTGGTCTTCTGCCCTGGTGCGCGGCGAGCCTCGCCCGGGCGGGTCTGGACCGACGGCTGCGCCCACTGGTCCTCGGTGTCGCCGGGGCACTGCTGGCCACGGCCCCCGCGGCTCTGTTCCTCCTCGGCGATCGTCTCCTCGGGGAGGGGACCTGGTGGCGAGGGTATCTCGAGGCGCAGATCGTCTCCTCGGCGCTCGGCACCCGGACCGATGGGTTGAGGCCCTGGTCCTTCCCGCTCGCGGTGACCATGGGACGCTTCTGGCCCGGGCTTCCCCTGTGCCTGCTGGGCGTGGGGATCATCGCCCGGGACGCGTGGCGACGTCGTCCTCGCGACGGCAACCTGACGCTCGTCGCGCTCAGCTGCGCACTCATCCTGCTGTTCCTGACGCTGCCGCTGCGAAAGGTCGCGCACCATGTCTACGTCGTATTTCCATTGCTCTCCGTCTTCGGGGCACTGGCGCTTCGCCGTCTCTTCTCGCAGGACGCCACAGGTGCCCTCCGCTGGACCGAGCGCGGATGTGCCGCGCTCACGCTGTGCCTTTTCGTCGCCAGCCTCTTCGGGCTGGGGCACCTGTGGAGGCCACGCTGTGTCGCGGCGGGTCCACTCCGGACCGTTCTCGATCGCCTGCCTGCGGGGACCACGATCGCGGTCGTGAGTCCGACCCCGAAGTGGGAGGCGGTTTCTGCGCTCGCCGCCGAGCGGAGGCTGGCGCCGGCGCCCTTTGCGACGCTGGGGGAAGCGGATTCCAGCGACCGGTGGGCGCTCGTCTCCTCGAGTGACGCGTCGCCTCGTCCGGGCTGGGAGGTGATCTCCAGCGGCGGAGGATGGGTGGTTCTCGAGCGGAACGACGCCGCACCCCGGTGACGGGGAACCCTGGCCGGCACCACGGTTCCGCTCCGGGCCGGACGATCGGTGCTCGCCGGTCCAGCCGCTGGTTCAGAATCTCGAGCTGGCTCCTGCTGCTCCGGGCTCGTTCCGCCCCGCGTGACGGAAGAGCGAGCCGATCCAGGCGAGCACGCCCACTGCCGGTGCGGCGACGAGGAGCAGGACCATCCCCTGACCCACGGTCAGACCCCAGTAAGGAGCGAGCAGGATGCGGGCGACGATCGCCGCCCACAGAAGCCAGATGACGAACGAGAACAGCTTCATCGCGAGACGACCTCCGGACCGTCCCCCGTCCGGCCACTCGACACGCGTGCCCACCATCGAGCGCGCTGTTCCCTATTGAGGCGACGCAGCCAGGTCCATCACCGGAATCATCCGAGCGCCGGTGTCTCGGCCAACCCGCGGGTGGGACAGCGGAGCACCGCCCGCCGCCCCCCGGCGGCCCCGGGTCAGGTGACCCGAGCCAGCCTCACAGGTAGCGGCGGACCCGGGCCTGGTACTTGCGGTACGGCTCGCCGAACTTCGCAATGAGGTAGCGCTCCTCGGGAAGCACCGCGAGCACGTGCACTGCTCCGAGCGCGGCGAGGGCGAGTGGCAGCGTCCAGAGCGTGCCGGCCGCCGCGCCGAGGCCGATGGTGAGGAGCGTCATGCCGACGTACATCGGGTTCCGCGTGAAGCGATAGGGCCCTTCGAAGACCAGCTCGGGGGTCGGCTGCCACGGCTTGGGGTCCTGACCGGTCCGGTGGAAGAGCCGGATCGCGGACCACCCGAGCGCGAGGCCTCCGCCGATGGTGAGCCCGGCCACTGCCACGCGGGCGACCGCATCGCCCGGCAACGTCCACCGCGCGACGAGCCGATCCAGGGCCACGCCGGCGAGCAGCGCTCCGAGAAACACGAGCGGGGGGGGAACCGCGACCCGTGCTCCCCCCTGTTTGCTCTGCACCTCATCCATTCTCTGCTCCCGCCGGAGTCATGTGCTCCGAGCGCCCACGACTCTACGACGTGGGCGTGGCGACGCCGGGTGGGGATCGGTCCCCGCTGGATTCCTCTGCGCCGGAACGCGGGAGCACCGACGGGCGAACAATGCCGGTGCAAACGATAGGTGTTAGACCCGGGGCCGAGACTTCCCGACCCGGTTTGCCGGGCAACCCGAGGTCCGGAGCTCACATGTCCGTTTCTGAAGTGCCGGTGTCCCTCTGGGGCCGCGGTGTCGCGCGCTGCAATCACCTCCGGCAGCGCCACCCGCTCCACGGCGAAGCGCTGCTCGTCTGCGCCTGGCCGGGGTGCCCCGAGGGAACCCGGAATGGCGTGATCCAGGTGCGCGTCGCCGACGATGTCGGCCGTGCGCCGGTCCTCGTCCGGTTCGAGCGCGAGTCCCTGCCGCAGGGGCCGCGGCTGGCCTTCCGCTGGAGGAGCGCGCAATGACCGAGCCGGCACGCCCCCGGACCGCGTGCAGCGCGGTCACCCCCGGAGATCTCGGGCTGAAGACGCTTCTCTGCGAGAGCGCGGACGGCAGCCAGGGTCTGGTCTCGTTCCTCCCCATCGTCGGGTGGGTCACCCTCACCGAGTCCGCCGACGGGACGCCCGAGAGCGTGACCTGGAGCTGGGAGCCGGTGGTGGTCTTCGAGCACGAGCTGCGGCTCGCCCGGACCGTCTCCCACTACCGGGGAACGGTCGCCAAGGACGTCATCGGCAAGGTCGCCCTCGGCCTGGTGAAGTCCCGGTTCGTCATCGCGCGGGATCAGCGGCGGTCGCACAACCCGATCTGGACCAGCAACCTCAGCGGGCTCTGACGGCGCCTGTCCCCCCCGCCGTCCCCGTACGCGCGCCGCCTGGAATCCAGGACGCAGGAATGAGAGGGTGCCCGGCTCCGATGTCCGGGCCGTCTCCGCTCCAGTCCGCCGATCAGCTCCTCGAGGACCTCAACCCCCCCCAGCGGGAGGCCGTGCTCCACGGCGACGGGCCGCTCCTGGTCCTCGCCGGCGCCGGCTCGGGGAAGACCCGGGTCATCACCCGGCGGGTTGCCCACCTGGTCCTCGCCCGGCGGGTCGCCCCGTGGCGGATCCTGGCCGTCACCTTCACCAACAAGGCGGCGCGCGAGATGCGCGAGCGGCTCGAGGCGCTCCTCGGACCGTGGGCCTCCGACCTGAACGTGGCCACCTTCCACTCCGCGGCGGCGACCATCCTCCGGCGCGAGGCGGAAAAGGTCGGGCTCACCCGCTCCTTCGTCATCTACGACGATGCGGATCAACTCCAGCTGGTGAAGCGGGCGATGCGCGAGGAGCGGGTGGACCCGGTGCTCAACCCACGGGACGTGCTCCGGCGCATCGACGTGGAGAAGAACGCCGGCCGAGGACCGGACGTGGAGCGGGTCTCGCCGGACGACTACCGCGGCCTGGCCGTCCAGCGGGCCTACCGTGCCTACCAGAAGCTGCTCCGCGCGGCGAACGCGGTCGACTTCGGCGACCTGCTCCTGCTCCTGGTCGAGCTGCTCCGCAAGGACGCCGAGACGCTGGAGAAGTACCGGGCCCGGTTCCAGCACGTGCTGGTGGACGAGTTCCAGGACACCAACCCCGTCCAGTACGAGCTCCTGCAGCAGCTTGCCCCGCCACCCGGCTCGAACCTGGTGGTGGTGGGCGACGACGACCAGTCCATCTACCGCTGGCGCGGGGCCGAGGTGAGCAACATCCTCGAGTTCCCCGACCTCTACCGCGGCGCCCGGGTGGTCAAGCTCGAGCAGAACTACCGGAGCGACGGGAACATCCTCGACGCGGCCAACGCGGTCATCGCCCAGAACCCACGCCGGATGCCCAAGCGGCTGTGGACGGACCGAGCGAAGGGCGAGCCGCTCCATCTCCTCATCTCCCGCGACGAGCGGGAGGAGGCCCACGAGGTCGCCCGGCGAATCCACGCCCTGCACCAGGAGGACTTCGTCTCCTACGATCAGATCGCCGTCTTCTTCCGGGTGAACGCGCAGAGCCGGGTGCTGGAGGAGGCGCTCCGGCTGTCCCGGGTGCCCTACACCCTGGTGAGTGGCCGGAGCTTCTACGAGCGGGCGGAGATCAAGGATGCCGCGTCCTACCTCCGCCTCATGGCCAACCCCCGTTCCGACGCGGACCTGCTGCGAATCGTGAACGTGCCCGCCCGGGCCATCGGCGACACGACGCAGGAGCGGCTGAGTGCCTGGGCCGCGGATCAGGGCATCTCGCTCTGGGAGGCGCTCGACCAGGTGGAATCCATCCCCACCCTTCAGGCGGCGGCCCAGAAGCGGCTGCGCGGGTTCCGTTCCCTGATGGAGCCTCTGGTCCAGTTCGCGGTCGACGCGCCCTCGGCGGCGGCGGCCCTGGAGCGGATGCTCCAGGAGACCCGGATGGTCGAGTCGCTGATGGAGGTCGGAGACGACGAGTCGCTCGGGCGCGCCGAGAACCTCCGCGAGTTCGTGGGTGCCGCGCAGGAGTTCGATCTGCAGCGCGCGGCCCGCCCACCGCCTGGCCCGGAGGCGCTCGAGGCCGAGGCTCCGCCGCTGCAGGCATTCCTCGAGCAGATCAGCCTGGTGGCCGAGGCCGATGCCGAGGCCGGCGAGGGTCGCGTCTCGCTCATGACCCTGCACGCGGCGAAGGGGCTGGAGTTCGACGCGGTGTTCCTCCCGGGGATGGAGGACGGGGTCTTCCCCCACCAGCGGGCGCTCGACGAGTTCGGCGACGACGAGGAGATGGGGGAGGAGCGGCGCCTCTGCTACGTCGGCTTCACCCGCGCCCGGAAGCGGCTGCTGCTCTCGCTCGCCCAGGCCCGGTCGCTCTTCGGCGAGCTGCGCTTCAATCCGCCGTCGCGCTTCCTCCGCGAGGTGCCGAAGGAGCTGTTCGACTTCCAGCCGGAGCTGCGTGCCCCACCTCCCGAGCCCTCGTACGGGCGGCCCGAGCGACGGCCCCGGCCCGACGACACCGGCCCGCGCGTCGACCGGAGCTATGCCCAGGACGCGGCGTACATGGAGGACGGCTCGGTCATCGGCCTGCGGGTGCGCCACGCCCAGTTCGGCGAGGGTGAGGTGATGGCCTGCGACGGCTCGGGCCCGAACGCCAAGCTCACGGTGCGGTTCCGGACGGTGGGACTGAAGCGGGTCATCGCCCGGTTCCTGCAGCCGGCCTGACCCGTCCGCACGGCGCTCGGTCAGCGGCGTGGGTCAGGCCTCTGCGGAAGCCGGGGACCGGGGGGGTGCGACTCCACGCCTGGACGTCGCTGGCCTCCGCAGCCGCCCTGGCGGGGTCTCTCACGGCAGACACGCGGGCCCGCCACGAGGCGACGCCGGCCGCTGCGGGGTCCCGGAAGCGACGGGCGCCGCGAACCGGGTGCCCGACGCCGCAAACACCGAGTGCCGAGGTCGGCCGGGGAGACCGGCGAGGAGCACCCGGGCACGCTCCGCGAAGATGGAACATCAGTGAAATGCGCGGACGGAAATTCAGTGACTTGACGCGCGTCGCGCCACACTCTGCGTCCTGGTTGTGGCTATAGCTCCAACCTGGCCTCGGGGTGAACAGGCCGAACGCAATTCCGCGGGGTTGAAGGAGCAAAAACCGCACTCGGAGCGAGATTCTCGGAGCGCGGGAGGAGCGGGAGGTGGCGCCGTGGCGCCCCCGGCTCGCGGCCGGACGCTGGAGGCGGGGCGGGCTGCAGCGCCGCGGGCACGGGAGTCGCACCCGCCAGGTCGGGTGCGTCGCAAGCTCCGCATTCCGGGGGCGGTTGACCCGAGCTGGTCCGAGATTCCGGATGCCTGCGTCTGCACGACGCTCCGGATGCTGAGCCGGTACGCCAGCCGCCGACTGGATCGGGTGCTGGCGGGTCATGGAATCACGCTCACGGAGTTCCAGCTCATGCTGACGCTGTGGGAGGAGGGGCCGGCAGGGACATTCGCGCTGGCGCGTCGTCTGCGGCTCGACCCGGGTCCGACGGGCCGGTCGCTGGCGCGACTCGAGGGGCGAGGAGTGGTGAGCCGGCCGCAGCGATGGCGGTTCTCCGCGTGGGTCTTGGAGCCTGCAGGAACGATGCACCTCGAGCTGCTCGAGCCGATCTGGCACGCGGTGGACGAGACCTTGCGCTCCGAATTCGGGCGCGCGCTCGTCACCGCGCTGGTCCGCGAGGTCGACCGCCTTCCGGCATGGGTTCCGCGTGAGGGACGGGGCTGGTTCGATTGAGTCCGCGCTCACGGCGCCGCACTGTTCCCGCGCATCACCACGGTCGGCGGCGGACGAGAGGATGCGCCACCGCGAGCGTCCGATTAGAGCGGCCGGCCATGCACTGGGCCCCCTGGGAGCTGTTCGACGCCGCGACCTTTGGCACCTACCTGGCCACCGCCGCGGCGCTGGTGGCCGCCCCCGGCCCGGGTCAGGCGCTGGTGATGGTCCGGACCCTCCAGGGCGGCGTGCGCGCCGGGCTGCTGACCAGCGTCGGGCTGAATCTCGGCACGCTCGCACACACCGTCGCCGCCGCGCTCGGGCTCTCGGCGCTGCTGCTCGCCTCGGCGACCGCCTTCACCGTGGTGAAGCTGGTCGGTGCGGTCTACCTGGTCCTGCTGGGGACGCGGATGGTGGCCGGGACCCTCGGCGCACGCCCGGTGGCCGCGCCGGACCGGGCCACTGCCGAGACCCCACGCGTCCAGAGCGCGCGGCTGCTGGCTCACGGCGCCCTCACCGGGCTGCTGAATCCAAAGGTGGCGGTCTTCTTCCTCGCCTTCCTGCCGCAGTTCGTGCGGCCGGAGCGCGGCGGCGTCTTCGTCCAGTTCCTGGTGCTCGGCCTGGTCCTGGCCACGCTGGGGGTGATCGGCGACTCGCTGGTGGCGGTGGTCGCCGCCCGGACGGGGCGGAGGGTGGCGGCGGGCGCCTGGCGCGAGCGCATCACCGGGAGCGTCCTGGTGGCGCTCGGGGTGCGGCTCGCCCTCGTCCGCCGCTAGGTCAGGGCGGCCGCACCCGGCGAAGGCCGGCTCACGGGGCGACGGTGACCCGCATCAGGTTGTCTTCCGGGATGCGGTCGATGAGCTCGTTGAGGGGGTCAACGCCCGCCCGCGCCGGCAACCGGTCGGTGACCAGGGTGACGGTGCTGTGCGCTCCGTCGAGCTGCCGCGTCTCGAGCGCCAGTGCCTCTCCCTTGGCGTCCAGTACCCCCACCGGGATCCAGTCGTGGACCGGAACCTCGCGCTCGGCGCCGAGTGCGTCCGCCTGCACCTTCCTCGTCTCCAGCTCCAGGGTGACCTCGTACTTGCCGTCGCCCCGCTTGCTCGCCTTCGCCGAGACGGCGCGGTTCTCGTACAGGGTGATCTGCTCGAACTGGTCGGTCAGGTAGTACTGAAATCGCTCCGGGGTGTGGCGCCGGAGCGCGGCGAGCAGGGCGCGGGAGGTCGGGTACGGCGCTCCGCGGTCCCCGTACTGCTGCACCAGCTCCCGGAGCGCCAGGTTCACCGCGTCCTCACCGATGAGGTCCTGGAGGGCGTACATGACCAGGCTCCCCTTCGAGTAGTGGATGTAGCCCTGGTCCTCCACCCGGAGCAGGGGGAGCTCCTTCATCCGCTCCGCGCTCCGCCCCGAGAGGTACCGGTCCAGCTCGTAGCGAAGGAAGCGCCGCATGACCGGTGGTCCGTAGGCATGCTTCATGACCATCAGCGCCGAGTACTGGGCGAGGGTCTCCACCAGCGCGGTCATGCCCTGCGAATCGGCGCTCAAGACTTGATGTCCCCACCAGTGGTGCGCGACCTCGTGGGCGGTGACGTAGAGCGGGTAGTCGATCGCGTCCGGCCGGCCCTTCTCCACCTCGGCGACGAAGCCGATGGCCTCCGAGAAGGGGACGGTGCTGGAGAACGATTCGGCGAAGGTGGCGTACCCGGGGAACTCGACGATCCGGAGCACCGGATGCTGGTACGGCCCGAACACCCGGGTGAAGTACTCGAGCGAGTCCTTCATCCCCCGGCGCATGCTCGGCACGTCGTAGGTGTGGTCCGGGTGGTGGGCGATCTCCAGCGCCACGTCGTTCCACCGGTCGTGCTCCACCACGTACCGCGCCGAGAGGAACGCGAGGTAGTGGAAGATCGGTCGCGGCTCCACGAAGTGGAAGTACCGGCGCCCGCCCTCGGTCCACTCCCGCTCCAGGGTGCCCGGGGCGACCACCCGCTGATCGGCGCTGGTGCTGACCGTGGCCTCGAACTGGATCCGGTCCGCGTCGTGGGTGATGTAGTTGTTGGCCGGGGCCGAGGGGTCGTCCAGATCGAGCGCCCGCTCGCGAGGGCCGAGTCCGTGCTTGCGCCGGGTCTCGTTGTCGGTCAGCTCCTTCTGGGCGAAGTAGCCCAGGCCCGGGAGGTACTCGCCGTCGATGAAGGTCCCGTTCTCCACGATGCGGGTGTCGCTCCCCTCGTTCTCGAATCCGGGGTTGGCGTAGGTGAGGCGGAAGGCGAGCTCGGTCGTCGCGCCCGGGGCGAGTGGTTGCCGAAGCCGGTAGGCATGGACGCCGGTTTCCCCATCCGAGACCAGGGTCTCCTGTCCCCCCGGGAAGTCGATGGCGCGAACGGTGGCCCGCGGGTGGAGCCGGACGACGATCTGGTCGATGGGCTGGTCGGTGCGGTTGGTCAGGGTGTCGACACCGTCGATCTCCACCCGCCGCTCGGCAGGGAAGATGTCGACCCGGGTCTTGACCGCGGTCACCTTGGGCAGCGGGAGCGCACCGAGCCGCTGCTTGTACCGCTTCTCGTACTGCGCCTGGGCCTCCTCCCGTGAGAAGCGGGTGCGGTACGTGTTCCGGAGGTTGGTGTTCCAGAAGATGTACGTCCCTGCGCCAGCGGCGACCGCCAGCGCCACGCCGAGCACCGCGCCCGCCCTGCGATCCAGCCGGGCGCGGGCTTCTCGCCACCGCTCGCGGAGGGTCTGGGGGGTGCCCCGCACCCAGAAGAGGTAGGCCACCACCGCCAGCGCGAGCGCCACCGCGACCCAGTACAGCTCGAACCAGGCCATCGGGGCGACGAAGTGCCCGTACCCGTTCATGTCCGAGTACGGGTGGGCCGGCACGGTGGCGTAGCGCAGGAGGTGGTGCTCGACGCCCAGGACCGGAAGGAGGAGCGTGACGACCAGGAAGACCACCATCGCGAAGTGGCCCACGTACTTCTGATCGATCAGCACGTGCACCAGCACCGCCAGCGAGCAGAGGCAGGCGAAGAGCACGAAGGAGATGCCGTAGAGCGACCGGAGGTAGAGCCCGAGCTCGAAGTGGAAGAATCCCTTCGCCGCCTGGATGGTGACCCCCGCGACCACCACCACCAGGAGCAGCAGGGCGACGATGGCCACCAGCGCGGTGAGCTTCGCCGCCACCACCGCCCAGCGGGGCGTGGGAAGCGCGTCGTAGATCTGCGCCATCCCCGCGTCGCGCTCGCGCCACACCAGCTCGCCGGCGTAGAGGGTCAGCACCACCAGGATGAAGGTGGCGAACGAGCCGCCGACCACGGTGAGGACCTGTCGGGTCACCGGGTAGGTCGGAGTGCCGTAGAGCTTCCCGATGGCCGGCGCGGTGGAGGCAATGAACAGCACTCCGGCCAGCACGATGACCCCGAAGAAGACGCTCTTCACCGTCTCCCGGAGCTGGAGGCCCACCAGAGCGGCGAACACCCCGCGGGAGGCGCGCGCCGAGAAAGCCAGCCGCGCGCCGGGCACCGTCGCGCGCCTGCGGTGCTCCTCCGGGACCTCCCCCGCGCCCCTGGCGGCCGGGGCCGAGGGGACGGAAAACGAGAAGCGCCGGTAGGTGAAGGCGAAGAGCGAGACGGCGACCGCAATCCACAGCAGCCGGTTCCAGAGGAAATCCCCCTGGAGCGCGAGCAGCCGGGTGTTCTTCTCGGCGATGGACCAGTAGTGGGTCACGCTGTCCACTGCCAGGAGGCCGAACGGGTCCACCAGCGCGGCCAGGGTGCGCCGCTCGACGTCACCGGCCAGGTTGACCCCGATGAAGTAGCCGAGCAGGGCCACGATGGCGCCCACGTACACCGGGAGCATGCGCCGGGTGAGCACGGCCAGGGCGAAGAACACCGAGGCCATCAGCAGCATGTCGGGGATCACCACCAGGAGGTAGGGGACGACGTAGGCCACCAACCGCTGTGGACCCAGGCGCGAGGCGGGCATCCAGGGCAGCCAGGTGGCGAGCCAGGTCCCGAGCCCGATGGCCAGCGAGAGCACCAGGATGACCGAGAGCGCGCCGAGGAAGCGCCCGCCCAGGTACTGCGCCCGGCTGATGGGGCGGGTGAAGAGCAGCGGCGTGGTGTTGGCGTCGATGTCCTGGTGGGTGGCGCGTCCGGCGATCGCCGCGGTGATCACCACGGTGAAGCTGGCGATCAGCGTCATCAGCATCGCCAGCGAGTACGGCGAGTTGATGTCCACCTTCCCCCCGGTGCCGAAGTCCACCGTGGCGTTGGGGATGGCGCCCCCTGCGGCGAGGATGAAGAACGCCGCCAGAGCGAGGAACACCGCGAAGTAGACGTAGGTCGAGACGCGCTGCAGCCGCTGCCTCACCTCGAAGCCGGCGATGGCCAGGAGCATCGTCAGGCCGCCCTGGACCGCAGGTCGGCCCCGCGGCGGACCGCGAAGTACACGTCCTCCAGCTCCGGCTCCGCCGGCGCGAAGCCCGGCCCCGGGCTGGTCTCGGCCAGCACCCGGATCCGCGTCCGTCCGCCCACCAGCCGGGTGGAGATCACCGCCAGCGACTCGCCGAGGCGTGCCACCTCGGCCTTCTCCACCGTGCGTTCCCAGAGCCGTCCGCGCAGCCCGGCGACCGCCTCGGCCGGCTGCTGGACCAGCCGCAGCTCGCCCTGATGCATGATCGCCATCCGGCTGCAGAGGTCCGAGACGTCGCTCACGATGTGGGTCGAGAGCAGCACGATGACGCTCTCGCTGATCTCCGAGAGCAGGTCGTGGAAGCGCACCCGCTCCTCGGGGTCCAGGCCGGCGGTGGGCTCGTCGACGATGAGCAGCCGGGGTTCGCCGATGAGCGCCTGGGCGATGCCGAAGCGCTGCTTCATCCCCCCGGAGTACGTCCCCAGCGCACGGTTCCGCGCCTCCCAGAGGTTGGTCCGCTGCAGCAGCGCGTCCACGGTCTGCTTGCGGAGCGCACGATCGGCGAGGCCCTTCAGCCGGCCGAGGTGATCCAGCAGGTCGATGGCCTTCACCTTCGGGTAGACCCCGAACTCCTGGGGCAGGTACCCGAGCAGCTTCCGCACCGCCGGCTTGTCGCGGAGCAGGTCGATGTCCCCGAGGCGCACCGAGCCGGTGTCCGGATCCTGGAGGGTGGCCAGGGTGCGCATCAGGGTCGACTTCCCCGCCCCGTTGGGCCCGAGCAGCCCGAACATCCCTGGGCCGACGGTGAGGGTGACGTCCCGGAGCGCCTGGACGCCGTTGGGGTACCTCTTGGAGAGGTTCTCGATCACCAGGTTCATTGGGGGAGAGGACGCCAGAGCGCCTGCCTGATTTCCAGCCGGCCGCATCACGCCGGCGAAGCCACCCGAAGTGCCGGCCCCCGGCGCAGGCCGGGACTGCAGCGTCAGCGGAAGCGGAACCCCAGCACCCGCCCATCGGCGGCGAGCACCCAGGCCACGCTGCCCCGGACCAGGGGCCGGGTGCGGAGCGCGCTGTCCACCCGGGCGGTCGCTGGGGAGCCGGGCCGGGCCAGGTCGATGGCCAGGAGCCGGCCCTCGCGGCCTGCGGTGGGCACGAGCAGCCGGTCCTGCCACTCGGCCACCCCGCCGAGCAGCGCCGCGGGCAGGGACGCGCGCCAGGGCGGCTGCTCTCCGCGGGCGTCCACCCCCACCAGCGAATGGTCCTCCAGCCCCACCCAGATGCGGCCCAGCGCCGCGCTGGGGGGAGAGATGACGTGCTGTCCGAGCGGAACCATGCGCCGCTGGGCCCCCGAGCGCCGGTCGAGCACCAGCAACCGTCCGGACTGCTCGGCGGTCCAGAGCTGGTCGCCCTCCAGCACCGCCCCCGTCCCGTCCCGGACGGGCGCCTTCCAGCGGAGCGTCAGGTCGTCGGCGGAGAGCAGGAGCACCGCGGCGGGGCCGATGGCCAGCACGCCGCCTTCCAGCGGAAGCAGGGCCCGCGGGGGCGTGCGGGTACGCAGCCCGAGCGAGGCGTTCCACCCTCGCCGCAGCGGCATCCCCCCGGCTTGTGCGGGGAACGAGCGCAGCTCGCCTTCCTTTCCCAGCAGGAGCAGGTGGGTGCCCACCGCGGCGAGCGCCGCCGCTGGAGGCTGTCCACCCGCCCGCCAGCGCTCGTGACCGGTGCTGGCGTCCAGCGCGACCAGCGTGTCTCCGCCGGCCACCGCTCCCACCACGCCGTCCTCGCTGACCACCAGTGGAAGCTCGATCTCCCCGCCGGTCTCCACCGTCCACAGCACGCGCCCGGCCCCGTCCAGGCGAATCACCCGGCCGGCGTCGTTCCCGAAGACCGCCCCGTCGCCCAGCGGGGTGAGTCCGGTGCGGCTCGGCGCGTCGCCGGAGGCGGTGAACACCGGCACGAGCGGAGCGCTGCACGCCGTCAGGAGGCAGGCGAGCAGGATCGGGGAGCCTCTCCGCCGCGGGGACGGCCGGCGGTGGGGCTCGGGCGGGGCGGCCGGCGCTGGCGGAGCCACTGTGGTCACGCTAGACCAGAACGGTCGTGAGTGACCGCGGTCCCGGACTGACGCTGATCATCCTCGGAGTGGGGCTGGTGGTGGCCGGCCTGCTGGTGTGGACCGGCGGGCTGTCCTGGTTCGGCCGCCTTCCCGGCGACATCCGCTGGCAGGGCGAGCGAGCCCGGGTGTACGTGCCCGTGGTCTCGATGATCGTGGTCTCGCTGGCGCTGTCGGTGCTCGCCTGGATCTTCCGTCAGCGCTAGCCCTAGGCGACCTTCATCCCCTTCGGAATCACCACCACGCCCCCGGGGGTGACGTGGAAGCGGCGGCGGTCCTCGACCTCGTCGTACCCGATGGTCATCCCCGCGGGGATCTCCACGTTCTTGTCCACGATGGCGCGGCGGATCCGGCAGCGCCGGCCGACGTTGACGTTCTCGAAGAGGATGCTCTCGCTCACCTTGGTGAACGAATTGACCCGAACCCTCGGGCTGAGGACGCTCCGGTTCACGTGGCCGCCGGAGATGATGCAGCCGTCGCACACCAGGCTGTCGGTGGCGTAGCCGACGCGCTCGTTCTCCACGTCGGCGAAGACGAACTTGGCCGGCGGGTACGACCGGTTCTGGGTGTAGATGGGCCAGCGGTCGTTGTAGAGGTTGAACACCGGGTCCACGTCCACCAGGTCCATGTTGGCCTGGTAATAGACGTCGATGTTCCCCACGTCGCGCCAGTAGCCGCGCTCCTTCGGCTCCTGTCCCGGGTAGGAGTTCTCGGCGAAGTCGTACACCGAGACCCGGGCGTGCTTGTACAGCTCGCTGATGATGCTCTTGCCGAAGTCGTGCGCGCTCTGGTCGTTGGCCGCGTCGCGGACCACCTCCTGGACCAGGGTCTCGGTCTCGAAGAGGTAGTTGCCCATCGACGCCAGGCACATCCTGGGGTTTCCCGGCATCGGGGGAGGGTTCTTCGGCTTTTCCAGGAACCCGCGCATCCGCCCGTCCGGGTCCACGTCGATGATGCCGAAGTCCCGGGCCTCCTCGATGGGCACCGGGATCGCCGCCACGGTGCAGTCGGCCTTCTGGCTCTGGTGGTGCTCGAGCATCTTGGACACGTCCATTCGGTAGACGTGGTCCGCGCCGAAGACGAAGATCTGATCCGGCTCCTCGTCGGTGATGAGGTTGAGGTTCTGGTAGATGGCGTCGGCGCTGCCCTTGTACCAGTCGAGCCCGGTCCGCATCTGCGCCGGCACCACGTCCACGAACTGGCCGAGGAAGCTGCTCAGCCGCCAGGCCCGTGAGAGGTGGTTGTTGAGCGAGTCGGACTTGTACTGGGTGAGCACCTTCATCTTCAGCACGCCCGAGTTGGCGAAGTTCGACAGACAGAAGTCGATGATCCGGTAGCGCCCGCCGAAGGGAACGGCGGGCTTGGCCCGCTCGCGGGTGAGCGGCTCGAGCCGCGTTCCGGCGCCCCCGGCCAGGATCATCGCCAGCGTCTTGCCCATGGCTGACGTCCATTTAGACATGGCAGCACACGCTGTCGAGAAGGGGGCGGGCGTGACGGGGGCCCGCTCCGGTCCATGGCAGTCCGGCAACGGCTCTGCCTAGAGTCCCCGGTCGGCATGGACGTCCCCCATCCCGAACCGGCTCCGGTGAGCCTGAGCCGCCGCTCCCTCATCAAGAGGGGCCTGGTGGGAGGCGCGCTGCTCGCCGCGGGGGGGGCCGGCTTCCTCGCGCTCCGGGGCGGGCTGCCGGTGACCTTGCCCCCGGATGGGCTCCTGGTCTTCAGCCCCGCCCAGTTCGCGGTGCTCGACGCGGTGGCCCGGCGCATGGTGCGCCCCCGCCCGGGCTGGCCCACCGTGGACGAGGTCGGGGTGGCCCGGGCGGCCGACCGCATCGCGGCGCGGGTGGAGCCGAGCGCGCAGAAGGAGCTGAAGCAGCTGCTGGGGCTCTTCGAGAACGGCCTGGCCGGCTTCCTCTTCGGCGGTCGCACCCGGCCGTTCACCCGGCTGGAGGGCGCCGAGCAGGACGCGGTGCTCGCCGAGTGGCGGGACAGCCGGCTCGCGGTGCGGCGCACCGGCCACGCCGCGCTGCGGACCCTGGTGCTCGCCGGCTACTACCAGACTCCGAGCATCTGGCCGGCGGTGGGCTACTCGGGCCCGCCGGGCATCTTCCAGGACGGACCTTCGCAGCCCCAGTGGCGGGGCGGCGACCAGCCCCGGCCCGACGACAACGGGGTCTGGCACGGAGAGCCGCTGCCATGAGGGGCCCGGGGCGGATCCTCACCGGCCGCGACCACGCGGTGAACACCACCTTGCACTGCGACGTGGCAGTGGTGGGCTCGGGCGCCGGGGGCTCGGTGCTCGCCGAGCGGCTCACCGCCCGCGGCCTGGAGGTGGTGCTCCTCGAGGAGGGTGGGCACTGGACCAAGCGCAGCTTCGACGGGCGCGAGGACCACTCCTATCCGCGGCTGTACCAGGAGATGGGCAACCGGGCGACCGACGATCAGTCGGTCCTCATCCTCCAGGGCCGGAGCGTGGGCGGCGGGACCACGGTGAACTGGTGCACCTCGTTCCGCACTCCCCGCGACGTGCTCGAGCGCTGGAGGGACCAGCACGGGGTCAAGGGGCTGACCGAGGAGGCCCTGGTCCCCCACTGGGAGGCGATCGAGAAGCGGCTGCACATCGCCGAGTGGCCGCTGGAGCGGATGAACGACAACAACCGCGTCCTCTGGGACGGGTGCGGGAAGCTCGGGTACGCACGGGGGCTGGTCCGGCGCAACGTGAACAACTGCGCCAACCTCGGCTACTGCGGCCTGGGCTGCCCGCTCGACGCCAAGATGTCGATGCTGGTGACGCTCATCCCCGACGCGGTGGAGAAGGGCCTCACGGTGCAGGCCAACGCCTCGGTGCGCCGCCTCCTGGTCGGCAACCGGAGGGTGGGCGGGGTCGAGGCGCAGCTGCTGGATCCAGAATCGGACAAGCCCACCGGGGTCACCCTGACGGTGATGGCGAAGACGGTGGCGGTGTGCGGCGGGGCCATCAACTCCCCCGCGCTGCTCCTCCGCTCGGGTCTCGACGGCAACGGCAACGTCGGAAGGCGCTTCTTCCTCCATCCGGTGGTCATCATGAGCGCGCTGATGCCCGACCCGGTGGTGCCGTGGACCGGCGCGCCGCAGGCCGCCTACTCGCGGCACTTCATCGAGCGGGGCCCGGGGAAGGTGGGGTTCCTCCTCGAGGTGCCTCCCATCATGCCGCTCATCGCCGCCACCGTGTTCCCCGGCATCGGCGAGCAGCACCAGGCGCTGATGGAGCAGCTCCCCTACATCCAGAGCACCATCGCCATCTGCCACGATGGGCTGCTTCCCGACGACGTGGGTGGAACGGTGAAGCTCCGCGACCCCGCCGAGCGCCGGGTGTCGATCGACTACCCGCTGCGGCCCTTCCACTTCGAGGCCTTCCGTGCCGCGTGCAAGGAGATGGCGCGGATCCAGTTCGCCGCCGGCGCGCGCGAGGTGCGCTCACTCCACAGCCAGCCGGTGCGGATCCGGAAGGCGGCGGACATCGAGGCGGCGCTGGACGCGGCGCCCTGGGAAGCGGGCCGGGTGCGGGTGGCCACCGCGCACCAGATGGGTGGCTGCGCCATGGGCGGAGACCCGCGCACCTCGGTGGTGGACAGCACCTTGCGCTACCACGGGATGGACAACCTCTTCGTGGTCGACGGCTCGGTGTTTCCCACCTCGCTGGGGGTCAATCCCCAAGAGACCATCTTCGGCGTCGCCCGCTGGGCGAGCCAGTTCGTGGCCGCAGCGACGGCCTGACGCTAACCCCCCTCGAACGCCGAGGCCCGGGGACGGTCGCGGTCGTCCCCAGGCCTCGGGTGGCAGAGAAAAATGGGGTCCCGGAGTGCGGCGGTTCTCCCCACGAGTCCGAGCGCAGGAGGGGACAGGGTCTGCGCCTCGTTCCGCTGCCTCCGGGTCCCCCCCGAGGTTCCCGCTCTCCGTTCAGGCCCTCGGCCCGCCCACCTGGGCGGTGTGGTTGGTGTAGTTGTCGATCAGCACGGCGCTGGCACCCACGTACCCGGCGACGAGGAGCACGCCGCTCAGGAGGAAGGGGATGGGGCTCCAGCGACGAGAGGAGCGGAACAGCTGGGGGTTGGAGCTGGTGTTCTCGGGCTTCATGGGGTCCTCCGGTGTCTCTCGACGAGCCAGGGGTGTTGCAGCGGCGATGCCAGCCTCGAACCGGTCGCTCATCCGCGGAGTTGCGGGTGCTTGAGGGCCTCTGGGAGCTCCCCCGATTGCTCCGGAAGTGACACCGCCGGTCTCGGGTGTGGCGCCCGATGCAACGAGGGCCTGGTTCCGGTGTCGCGTCGCCGAAGACACGGCGGCCCGGGACGGTGGATTCGTCCCGGGCCGCGGGGGTGCCGCCAGCAGTGGGGTCGCTCTCAGGCGACCTGCTCGAAGTCCGAGGGTGTCGCGGAGTAGTCGCGGATGAGGATCGCGGCGCTGCCGAAGTAGCCGAGCACCAGGAGGACTCCGAGCAGGAGCCCGTACGAGCGCCGGCGTGAGGTCTGGAAGATGTGGGAAGCGGACTGGGTCTGGGCGGTCATCGTCGTCTCTCCTGCGGGCGGCATTGCCTGCCCGGGTCCCAGTGCAGCGGGCGTGCCGGCCCCGGTGAGCACGTGGTTGCAGGGGGTTCCATGATCGGCGCACACCTGGACCCGTTGCAGCCGCGGCGACGCCCGCGCCGGAAATGGAACGGCCCCGTGCAACGGGATGCTCAGTCCCGAACGCGGTGGCGCTTGATGAGCCGGTAGAGGTGCACCCGATCGATGTCCGCCGAGGCCGCGGCCTGGGACACCTTCCCACCGTGCAGCTGAAGGAGCGCCTCGACGTACTGCCGCTCGAAGGCGTCGAGCGCCCGGCGTCGCGCCTCGGGGTAGGGCACCCGCGGGTCGATGGTGGTCGGCGCGTCGCCGGGCGGCCGGGAGCTCTCCTCACCCTCTCCCGGGAGCAGCGTCTCCTGGAGGACCACGCACCGCTCGAGGTGGTTCCGGAGCTCTCGGATGTTGCCGGGCCAGGCGGCCCGCTGGAGCTGGGCGACGAAGGCCGGGTCGAGCAGGGTGGCCTTCACCCGCGCGTCCGCGCCGAGGCCGCTGATCAGCTTCTCCACGATCTGCGGCACGTCCTCGGAGCGCTGGCGGAGGGGCGGGAGCGGGATCTTCACCACCGCCAGGCGAAAGTAGAGGTCCGAGCGGAAGCGGCCGGCGTTCACCTCGGCGCGGAGGTCGCGGTTGGTGGCGGTGATGATGCGGACATCCACCGGGGTATAGGTGTTGGTTCCCAGCCGGCGGATCTCCCGGGCCTCGAGGACGCGGAGCAGCTTGGGCTGAAGCTCGAGCGGCAGCTCGCCAATCTCGTCGAGGAAGACGGTGCCGCCCCGGGCCTCCTCGAACACGCCGACCCGGCGAGTCATCGCTCCGGTGAAGGCGCCCTTCTCGTGGCCGAAGAGCTCCGATTCGAGGAGATTGGGTGGAAGCGCGCCGCAGTCCACGACCAGGAAGGAATGGTCGCGCCGGCTCGACTCCCGGTGGATGGACTCTGCCGCCTGGCTCTTGCCGGTGCCGGTCTCTCCCTCGAGGAGCACGGTGACGTCAGAGGCCGACGCGCGCTCCATCAGGGCAAAGCTCATCCGGGCCGCCACCGAGCCGCCCACCAGCGAGCCGAAGCGCGGATGCTCCGAGAGCTGGAGGCGGGTCTTCTCGCCGGAGAGCTCGAACCGTAGGCCGACCCGGCCGAGCTGAAGGAGGCTTCCGTTGCGGACCGCCGCTTCCTTCACCAGCACGCCGTCGAGCACGGTGCCGTTGCGGCTCCCGAGGTCCTTGACCCAGACGCCCTTGTCGTCCACGACCAGCTCGCAGTGGAAGCGGGACACGGTGCGCTCGTCGAGGAGCACGTCGTTGAGCGGGTGGCTCCCGATGGAGGTCCGCTCTCCGGTGGACTCGAAGCTCTGGCCCGCTCCCGGCCCGTCCACCACCCGCAGCCGGAACCGCCGCACGTCCGGCACCAGGCTCGGGCGGCTGACCCCGAAGGTGGCGGTGGCGTGCGCGTCCCTTTCGGGGGGCGGCGCCGGCTCACCGCCGCCCACCTCTTCAGAAATGTCCCGGTCTCTGTCGCGACTCGGCATCCGCATGCGTGAACCTACCTGGACCCCACCACCAAGGCGACGCCGTGGCCGGCTGCGCAACGGCGATCCCGGCCGCGTCGCCCCGGGCGCAACTCGGGAGAGGTGAGAGCCCTGTAAAATCAAATAGATGGATCGTTTTCGAGCTGGCCCCGGGGGTGCAATCCGTTCCTGCCGTGGCCGGGAAAGACACCGGCCAAGCCTTCGACCGGAGACCGTCATGAAGACCTCACACCATCCGCAGAGCTCGCTGAAGTCTTTCGAGGAGATCGCCCGCGCCCGCGGGCTGGGCATCCTCGCCGTGGGTGGGCTGCTGATCGGCGTCTGGCTGGGTGGGCACGGTGCGCTCTACAGCGCCTACCGCGTCACCAGCGCCGGCGCGCCGGGGGTGGTCGCTCAGGTCGCGCAGACCGAATGAGGGCAGAGGAGCTGCACCGCGGGTAGCAGCGGTTCGAGATGCGTCAGCTCCGCCGGAGGCTCGCCAGCCGGCCCTTGGTCCCCGGCCACTGCTTCTGGGGCATCCGTGAGAGCAGATCCAGCACCGTGTCCCGCAGCGTTTCTTGAGGATCACGGGCGACGAAACCCAGCGCTCGCTCCGCCTTCCGCGCATCCACCCAGAACCAGTGCTCGGCGATGTCCACGCTTGCCGCGTCCAGCGCCGGCTGGCGCCCGCGGGCCTCGGCCAGCTTCTGCAGCAGCTTCGCCCCGGCCACGTTGACCTTCGAGGGGAGCCGGAGTCGCGGCGCGCTGACGCCGGAGAGGCGCTCCAGCCGGCCGAAGAACTCGGACATCGACATGTTGATCCCCAGCAGGTGCTTGCCTCCCGGCTCGCCCCGGTCGAGCGCGGCCACGAAGGCCTCCGCCGCATCGCGCACGTCGACGAAGCTGATGCCGCCGTTGGGCATCGACGGGAGGTCCCGCTGGAGGAACTTCATCACCGTCCAGGTGGACGACAGCCGCTCGTCGCCGGGTCCGAGGAGCAGGCTGGGGTTGAGAACCACCACCGGGAGCCGGTGCTTGCTGCCGTACTCCAGGACCAGCTTCTCCTCGTAGATCTTGGAGAGGTAGTACGGCCAGCGGCCGACGATCTCCACCGGCGGAAGGTCCTCCTCGGTCGCCACCCGCTCGGTGCGGGACACCGCGGTGGTCCCGCTGGTCGAGGCGAGCACCATCCGCTCCAGGCCTCCGCGCGCCCGAACCTCCTCCAGCAGCCCGCGCGTCCCGGCGACGTGCAGCCGGTACATCGCCGGCCCGTCGGCAGGATCGAAGGAGACCCTCCCCGCCAGGTGGTACAGCACCTCGACGCCGCTGAGTGCCCGCTTCACCGCCGCCCGGTCGCCGAGGTCCCCCTGCACGAACTCCCCGTGGGCGAGCAGCTCCGCGCCGGGGGCGCTCCGCCCCAGCATCCGGATGCGGTGCCCGGCCGCCGACAGCCGCGGGACGAGGGCCCTGCCGAGGAAGCCGGTGGCACCGGTGACCAGGATGCTCCGGCCCCCGCTCACCTCGGTCCCCCGCCCGAGCTCCGCCGCGGACGCACCGGAGCCGGCGCCAGCTCCACGTCGGGCTCGAGCCAGAACACGCCGCCTTCCCGCAGCCGCTTCACCGCCTCCTCGGCGATGCGGGTCACCAGCCGGTAGCTCTCGCTCCGGGCGAGCCCCCGGGCGCGCCGACGCAGCTCGCCGATCCCGAGGGGGGGCCCGATGCGGACCGAGATCTCCTTCTGCTTCGGGAGCATGCTCCCCTTGGGCAGCGCCTCGTACGCGCCGTGGATGTGGACGGGGACGATGTCCACCCCGTAGGTGAGCGCGAGGTAACCCAGCGTCGGGTAGAAGTCGCGCATCTGCCCGTCCGGCGAGCGCGTTCCCTCGGGGAAGATGAGGAGGTGGTAGCCGTTCTGGAGCGCCTCGCCCGCCAGCCGCAGCGACTCGCGCAGGCTCCCGTGGCGGTCCATGGGGATGAGGTTGGTGAAGTTCTCGAACCAGGCCCGCTTGAGCGGCGTGTCGAAGAAGTAGTCGCGGGCGGCCAGGGAGGCCATCCGCCCGCCCTGCTCGCCCAGGGCGTACTTCACCAGCCCCATGTCCAGGTGCGAGCTGTGGTTGGCGATGACCAGGAAGTTCCCGCTCTGCGGCACGTAGGCCTGTCCGGTCACCTTCACGTCGAAGACCCCGCCGAACATCGCCTTCTGCCAGAGATCCAGCATGGTGCGGCCGAGCGTGGCCACTGGCGCGGGCACGGGGATCTCCCGGCTGCCGGGCTCGGCCTCGATCGGCGCCGGCTCCACGCCCTCGGCGGGCTCGGCCAGGCGCCGAGCGGCGCTCCCCAGCAGGCGCGCCAGGTCCTTCACTGTCTCCACCCCCGAGAGGTCCCCCGCCTCCGGGAGGGCGATGCCCGCGGCCTCGAGCGCCACCGACAGCTCGGTCAGCATCAGCGAGTCGAATCCCAGGTCGGCGGAGAGCCGTGACTCGGGCCGGACCTCGCTGGCCGGCTTGCCGATGACCTCGGCGACGAGCCGCTGGAGCCAGTCGGTGGAGCCGCCGTGCGCGGCGGGCCGGGCCTTCTCTCCGGAGGCGGCGAGCTTCTCCAGCCTCCGCAGCTCCTCCACCACCAGCTTGCGCTTCACCTTCCGGGTGCTGGTCTTCGGCAACTCGCCGTCCCAGAAGCGCAGCACCTTGATGCGCCGGTGGAAGGGCAGCTCGGACGAGACCCGGCGGAAGTGCTCCTCCAGCTCCGCCCGCACCTCCTCGCGATTCCGCTCCCCGTACTCCGGCACGCAGAGGCAGGCCACCGTCTCCCCGCCCGCATCGTCCGGAAGCCCCACCACCGAGAGCTCCTTGATCGACGGGTGGTCGCCGTAGGCCTCCTCCAGCTCGTCGGGGTAGGCGTTCTTCCCATTGGCGTCGATGATGACGTCCTTCTTGCGCCCCACCAGGTACAGCTGCCCGTCGGCCTCGAGCCGTCCCAGGTCGCCGGTGTGGAGCCAGCCCTCGACGAGCGTGGCATCGGTGGCCTCGCGATCGGCGAAGTAGCCGGCCATCACGTTCGGGCCGCGCGCGCAGACCTCGCCGATGCCCTCGTTGTCCGGGTGGTCGATGCGCAGCTCGATGCCGGGCAGCGCCTTGCCCACGCTCCCCGGCGCCCGCTTGTTCCCCGGAGCCTGCACGCTGAGCACCGGCGAGGCCTCGGTCAGGCCGTAGCCCTCGGCCAGGTCGAAGCCGAGGTCATGGAAGGCCTTGTGCACCTCGTCCGGCAGCGCCGACCCGCCGGAGATCAGGAACTTGATGCGGCCCCCGAACTTTCTGTGGACCGGCCAGAACAGCAGCTTGCCGAGGTTCACGTTCCTGCGGTTCCGCAGCGAGCCGTGGGCGGACATCAGCGCCCGCATCGCCTGCTCGAGGATGGCCGGCTTCGCCGTCAGCTCCTGGGTGATCTTCCGGTAGAACAGCGTCCACAGCGCGGGCACGCCGATCATCGCCGTGACGTGCCCCGACTCGAGCACCTCGCCCAGCCGGTCGGTGGTGAGCTCGTCGAGGTAGGTCACCTCGGCGCCACGGCTGAACGGGGTGAGGAGCCCCGCGGAGAACTCGAAGGTGTGGTGCAGCGGGAGGACGGAGAGCAGCCCGTCGCCCACGCCGAAGTCGAAGGAGGCGGCAAGCTTCGGCACCAGCGAGGCAAAGTTCCGGTGGGTGAGCATCACCCCCTTGGGCGTCCCGGTGGTCCCGGAGGTGAAGATGAGCGAGGCCACGTCGTCCGGGGCAGCGCTCTTCCGCACCGGACCGATGCGCCCCGGCTGCCCGACGTCGCCCTCCATCGCCTGGGCCAGCGTGGCCAGGCTCACCTCCAGCGAGTGCTCGGAGAGCGTGCGCCAGAGGCCGGCGAGGTCCTGCGCCGCGTCCTCGGAGAGGAGCACCACCCGTGCCTGGCTGCGGCGGACGATGTTGACCACCTCGGACTCGCTCGAGGCCGGGTCCACCGGGACGACGGTGGCGCCGGCGCGGAGGATTCCGAAGTAGGCGATGGGCCACTCGGGGCGGTTCTCGGAGACCAGCAGCACCCGGTCGCCCTGCTTGACCCCGCTCCGGAGGAGGAAGCTTCCCACGCGGGCGGCCCAGCGGTGCACCTCGCCGTAGGTGAAGCGTTCCTCGCGATCGTCCTCCACCCGGCGGAAGGCCACCCGGTGCCGGTAGGTGTGCACCGCGGAGTCGAACAGCTCGAGGAGATCCCGGTGGGCGTGAATGGCCTTGCGGCGCTCGCGCTCCTCCTCCAGGCCCGGGAACACCCACTTCTCGAGACCGGGGAGGTGGACCTCGAGGAAGTACCGCCGCCAGTCGATGCCGTGCGGGTCCCAGGGAATCTTCGCCGCGTCCTCCGGATCCATCGCCGCGTAGAGCGCCCGGGTGTTGTCGCAGCGGAAGACGTAGCGGTTCTCCCAGAGGAAGGGGAGGAACAGCTCGATCAGCGACGCGAGCGACGAGGCCTGCTCCTCCACCCGCTCCAGCTGCTCCCTGGCGCGCTCCAGCATGGCCGAGACCCGCGGCGCCCCCCAGCGGGGCCCATGGTCCTCGATGCCCTGGCGCAGCAGCCGTGCCCCGGTGGCGAAGAGCGGCGCGGAGCGGGCGAGGAAGCTGCGCTTGGACACCGGCTGCGGCTCGAGCCGGCTCTTCACGTCGTTGAGGAGCGCGCTCCCGGTCTCGCGCTCGCGGAAGTGCTTGCGGCGGTAGAGGCCCACCAGCTCCACCGAGCGCGGGGCGTAGAAGGGATTCGAGTCGCCCGAGGCCTGCTGGTACACCCGCCGCTCGGGCCGGGTCATCGCCCGGGCGGTGATGGCGACCAGGGAGCCCGCCACCAGGTCCACCGGGATGATGTCCAGAATGGCGCGCTCGGCCGCCGGGATGAGCCGATGTCCCTTGAGGCCGGCAAAGGCCAGCGGCGCCGAGGTGGTGAAGCCCTCGTTCCAGCCCGGGAACGGGTAGCGGAGCGCGCTCTCCACGATGCTCGGACGGACGATGGCGTAGCTGAGGCCGGGCGTCCCGGCGATGACCTGCTCACCGAGCGACTTGGTGTAGGTGTAGGTGTTGGGCCAGCCCCAGCTGCGGGCGCGCTCCATCCCGGCGTCGGTCAGCTTCTGGGTGAGCCACAGCTTTCGCTCCCGGCCCACCGCCAGCCGCAGCGTCTTGTCGTCGCGGCCGTCGCGGCCATCCTCCTCGAGCCGTTCCAGCGCCCGGGCGCGGAACTCGGAGGTCAGCGCGTGGTCCTCGGCCTGCTCCCGGAGCCGCTTCACCAGCCGGGCGGCGTCATCGAGCTCGTTCTGGAGCGAGAAGTCGCGGCCGTCCAGCTCGCCCTTCCGGGGGAAGTAGCCGGCGATCTCCTCGTCCTCGAAGACCAGCCCGCTCCGGTTGCCGACCACGAAGGCGGTGGAGACGTGGACCAGCGGCACCCCCAGCCGCTGGCACAGCTCGACGGCGTTCTTGACGCCGTAGGTGTTGATCTTCAGCCCCACCTCGAGCGGAGGGTTGAAGGAGACCAGGCCCGCGCAGTTGACGACCACGTCCACCTGGCCGGCCAGCATCCGGAGCTCGTCGTCGGACAGGCCGAACAGCGCATCGGTGATGTCGCCGTCGAGCACGGCGCAGCGGGCGCGGACGAAGGCCTCGGCCTCCTCGTCGCCATGGTGGTCCCGGAGCGGCTGGAACGGCTCGCTCCGGACCACCTTCTCCACGAAGCGGGCCTCGGCGCTGCTGGACGAGCCGCGCCGCACCAGCGCCCAGACCCGCCCCAGCACGCCCCCGTAGCGATGGAGGAGCATCGAGAGGGTGACCTTGCCCAGGAACCCGGTGCTCCCCGTCAGGAGGATGCGCTTGCCGGCGAGGGCGTCGGACACCGAGAGCACAGGCGATTCCATGGGTTCTGGAATGCGTCACTATCATCAGCGGCGGCCCCCGGGTGAAGCCCGGAGCGCCGCGGCGCGTCGGCGACCGACGCCGTCCCCCCGGCCCCGGGCGCGCCCTGGGCTAGGCTCGGGCACCGGATGACGCGTGCCTTGCCCCCCACGTTCTCGGTCCTCGGGCTGCTGCTCGCTGGGGGGTGCAGTGGCGGCGCGTCGGTGGGCGCCCCGGACTCGGGGGCGGAGGTCCTTCCCTACTACGGCCAGGTCCAGGCGCTGTTCCAGCAGCACTGCCAGAGCTGCCACGTCACCGGCGGCTTCGCGCCCTTTCCGCTCGAGACCTATGCCGATGCGCAGACCCACGCCGCGGCGGTCGCCGACGCCGTCCGCAACCGCCGGATGCCGCCGTGGAAGCCGGCCGAGGGATGCCAGCCGCTCCAGGCCTCCCGCCGGCTGAGCGATGCGGACGTGGCCACGCTGGTGGCCTGGGCGACAGGGGGGACGCCCCAGGGAGACCCGAGCAAGGCGGTCAGCTTCTCGCCCCCGGACGCAGGCCTGCAGTGGGTGGACCTCACGCTCACCCCCAGCGAGCCTTACGCGCCGGACCCGTCGCTGAGCGACGACTACCACTGCTTCCTGCTCGACCCCCACCTGAGCGGCAACCAGTCCCTGGTCGGCGTGGATGTTGCGCCCGGCCAGCGCCAGCTGGTGCACCACGTGCTGCTCTTCGCCACCACCGCGCTCGAGGCGCTCAGCGCCGACGCCACGGATCCCGATCCGGGATGGACCTGCTTCGGAGGTCCGGGGACGTCGGGGACTCCCCGCATGCTCGGGGGCTGGGTGCCGGGCACGCAGGCCACCCGCTTCCCCGAGACCACCGGCATCCCGCTCCAGGCCGGCGAGGTGGTGGTGATGCAGGTCCACTACAACCTGGCCGCGGGCCCGAGCGCGCCGGACACCACCCGCGTCCAGATGCAGTTCGCCCGCGGACCGGTGGCCAGGCCGGCGGCGATCCTCCCCCTGGCGAACCTCGGCTTCAGCATCCCCGCCGGTGCCAGCGGCTACACCTCCACGTTCCAGATCGGCTCGCCGGCCAGTGGCGTGCTCTGGGGCGTCATCCCCCACATGCACACCAAGGGACGGAAGGTGACGGTGAACGCCGGGAGCAGCTGCCTGGTGGACATCCCTTCGTGGGACTTCCACTGGCAACAGGCGTACTTCTTCTCCACGCCGCTGCCCATCACCGTCGGCACGCAGCTGTCGCTGAGCTGCACCTGGGACAACCCGACGGGTGCGGCGGTGACCTGGGGCGAGAAGACCACGGACGAGATGTGCCTGAACTACGTCTACGCCACCCAGAACTGAGCCGCGGCGCACGGCGGCTGGCCGGCCTCGCGCTCCTGCTCGCGCTGGGGTGTGCCCGGCCGGAGCCTCCGCTGGAGGTGACGTACTGGTACCTGCGCGACTGACCCGTCTGCGCGCAGGTGCGGTCCGCCGTGAGCGGGCTTCCGAGCGAGTTCGGTCCAGCGGTGCGGGTGAGCACGGTGGAGCACCTCGCCCCCGGGGTGCCGGAGCAGGTCCGGGCGCTGGGCTTCGAGAGCCACGGGCTGGTCATCCGGCGCGGTGACCGGGTGGTGTTCAAGGCCGCCGACCACCGGGTGCGGATCGAGGACGTCCGCGCCGCGCTCCGCCAGGAGCTCGGGGGAGCAGCCCCACCCGGTTGAACCACCGGCGACGGGAGCGACCGGGAGACGACGGCTGGGCCACGGCCGAACCTTCGACGTTCCCTTGCCTCCGAACGGGGCCGCTCGCTCCGAGGGAGCCCGTGCCGCGCTCAGCCGCTGACCTCTCCCGAGGCCCGCGACAGGACCCACGACCGCACCCGAGCGGCGTTGCGCCCCAGCGGCCTGCTCCGTGACACCAGCCAGTAGCCGTAGCCGAGTGGCAGGGGTCCCCGGCGGGTGGTGGACCGGAGCTGCCCCGAGGCGATGAGCGGACGCACCAGCGCCAGGCGTCCGAGCGCCACGCCGTGGCCGGCCAGCGCCGACTGGATGGCCTGCTCGTACTGGGTGAAGCGGAGTACCCGCCCCGGCCTGGTCCGGGCCGCGCCGGTCGCACGCAGCCAGTGCGCCCAGTGGAGCAGCGGGTGGGCCGGGTCGTCGTAGTCCAGCAGGACGGCCTTCCCGAGCTGCACCGGGTCGTCCAGATCCAGCGCCGCGCTCGCCACCGGCACCAGCTCCTCGCCGAAGAGGCGGACGGCTCCGGATGGCGCGTCCTCGGCGGGGCAGTACCGCACCGCGAGATCGATGGCCTCTCGCTCCAGGTCGAGCACGCGGTTGCTGGCCACCACCCGCAGGTCCACGTCGGGATGGGTGGCCTGGAATTCCCCCAGACGGGGGAGGAGCCACAGCGCGGCGAAGCCGGTGGAGCTGGTGATGGCCACCGAGCTCGGGTCCACCGGCCGGAGCGCCTCGATGGCCTCGCCGAGCTGGTCCAGCCACGCGTCCGCGGTGCGGAGGAGCCGGGTGCCCTCGGAGGTGAGCTCGAGGCTCCGGTGACGGCGGACGAAGAGCGCGCACCCCAGCGCGTCCTCCAGCGCGTGGATCTGCCGGCTCAGCGCGGGCTGGGTGATGGCCAGCTCGCGGGCGGCGGTGGTGATGCTCAGCGAGCGCCCGACGGCGACGAAGCCGCGAAACAGCTCCAGCGGGGGGAGGTTCAGCAGCCGGAGTGGCATTCCCGCTCCGCATGCGAACCGGCCCGAGACGGCATTGGAGCCGCCGGCGCCGGCTCCCTAGAGAGAGGACCCATGAACCCGAGCATCGCCCAAATCACCCAGGGAGGGGGGCGGCCGGCGACGGTCATCGCCCCGCTCCTCTATCTCGGGCGCTGTCCCGAAGTCCCGGTCAGCCACGTGGGGACGCCCCCTCCAGGGACGCCGGCCGACAACTGCGAGTACCTGCCTCGCCGGGTCATCATCCACGACGCACGGGAGACGGTGCGGTTCCTCTCGCTCGACCGGAACGGTTTCGAGCTGTGGCACGCGCCCTCGGCGGTCGGCGAATTCCTCGACGAGGACCAGGTGCGCCGCCACTACTACCCCGAGGTCGCGGCGCTGGTGCTGGCGGCGACCGGCGGCGAGACGGCGCACGTCTTCGACCACCTGGTTCGCCGCCGCGAGCCGGGACGCCCCCCGATGACGCTGGGGGCCCGCAGCGGGCCGTTCGCCGGACCGGCGGGCCGGGTGCACGTCGACTACACCGAGGGCTCGGGGGCCAGGCGGTTCGGAACGGTCCTCGAGGGGCAGGAGCCGCACGGGCGCTTCGCCATCGTCAACGTGTGGCGGTCCATCGGGAGCGCGCCAGTGCTCGACACGCCGCTGGCGCTCTGCGACGCCCGCAGCGTCTGGCCCGGCGAGCTGGTGCGGAGCGAGCTCCGCTATCCGGGGCGGACCGGGGAGTTCTACCTGCTCCGTCACCGCCCGGACCACCTCTGGTCCTACGTGCCGGAGATGCGCCGCGACGAGGTGCTGGTCTTCAAGCAGTACGACTCGGACCGGGAGGTGGCCCGCTTCGTCCCGCACGCCGCCTTCGACCACCCGGCGATGCCCCCCGATGCCCCGCCGCGCCAGAGCATCGAGGCCCGGGTGCTGGTGACCTTCCGGTGAGCGGCGAGCGGCCCACGCTGGAGCTGTGGTTCGACCTGGCGAGCGGGCCGGGTGAGTCTCAGCCCGCCGCGGCTTCCCCGGCCCCGGGGACCGCCTCCGGAGCCCGGCGCTGGCGCATCCAGACCAGCGCGGCGGGGAGCATCAGCACCGCGGCCAGGAGGCATGCCGCCTCCCCGATGACCGCGGTGAGGCCCAGGCTCCGCACCCCGTAGTTGAGCGAGCGCGCCAGCGCCAGGTACCCGAGCAGGGTGGTGAGGCTGCAGAGGACGACCGCTCCCCCGGTCCGCCGCAGCACCTCGAGCGGGTCGCGCAGCTCCGTGTCTCGCTGGACGATGTTCACCGCGTAGTCCACGCCGATCCCGAAGGTGACCGGCAGGGCGATGAAGTTGAGGAAGTTCAGCTTGAACCTCAGCAGGGCCAGGATGCCCACGGTCCAGAACACCCCCACCAGCAGCGGGAGGATGACCCGGCTCATCGCCCGGCGATTGCGGAAGCTCAGGGCGACGATGGAGAGGGTGGCGAGGATGGACACCGCCACCGCGCGGGGCACGTCCTTGAGGATGGCGCTCCACATGTCGGCGTAGATGACCGCGCGCCCCGAGCCACGGATCTCGCTCCCGTCCGGGAGCACGGTGCTCCGGTAACCATCCGCCCAGCGGAGGAGGTAGTGCGCGTCGGCCGTGTCGTTTCCGTCGGTCGGGCTGATGTAGACGACGCGCCCGCGGGTGCCGTCCTTCTCGGTGAACGGACGGGCAATGGCGTCCGGCAGCTCGGCGATTCCGAACGGTTTGAGATCTTCCGGCGGGAGGTACGGCTCCACCTTCGCCCAGTCCGGCACCAGGCCGCGCTGGTGCGCCTTGAGGATGCGCCGCCGCAGCTGCATCAGGACCGGAACCTTCGCCTCCTGGTCTTTGGGGACGAAGTCGTCGAGCGTGTGCACCGCCTTGAAGGGCTTCGCCTCCGCGGGCGCGGCGTCCCGGCGAGCCTCGAGCGCGGCCTTCAGCGGGGCGACCTGGTCGAGGCGGTCGGTCATCACCGCCATCCCGTCCACGCCCACGAAGCCGGTCAGACTCGTCGCCAGGTGGAAGAGCCGGTGCACCTCGGCCACCGCGGAGCGATCGCTCTGGATCTTGTTGGTGTCGTACTCCATCGGATCGGAGCGGACGTAGAGGATGGTGAGCACCGCGCCGGCGAGGGCCAGCACCGCCCCGACCACGGTGATCGCCCGCGGCGCGCGGGCCACGATGCGAGCGAACGGCAGCCCGAATGGAACACCCTCGCCCTTGACCCCCAGCGCCCGGCGCCACCGGGACTCGCGCTCCAGGGGGACCATCCGCTCCATCAGCAGGAGGATCGACGGGAGCGAGAGATAGGCCGCCGCCCAGCAGACCAGCATCCCGAATCCGCCGATCCAGCCGAACTCCCGGAAGCCCTTGAACTCGGTGACCACCAGCGCGCCGTACGCCGCCGAGGCGGTCGCGGCGGCGGTGAGCGTGGGCCGCCAGGTGCGGCCCATTGCCTCCACGATGGCTGGCTCGGTGGCCATCCCCCGGCGGCGCTCCTCGAGGTAGCGGGCCATCAGGAGGATGGAGAAGTTGATGCCGTTGCCGGCGATGATGGTGAAGAGAAACCCGGTGGCGAGGTTGAGCCGGCCGATGAACAGCTCGGTGAGAGCGAAGGTCCAGGCCACGCCGATCCCGATCGCCAGACCCATCGAGATGACGGTCCGGATGCGCAGGTAGTAGAGGAAGACGACGCCGAGGATGAGCAGCGTCCCGGCCAGGCCGACCTCGGTGAGGTCCCGGTTGATGAGCCGGAACTCGGCCAGCCCGATGAGGAGGTCGCCGCTGAGGTCCCAGCGCGCCGCGGGGTCGAACGACCCGAGGTTCACCTTCCGGATCACCTCGGAGACGCGGGCCACCGCCTCCTCGGCCTTCTGGAAGTCGGCGCCGACGACCCCGCTGCGGATGACGACCACCGCCTTCTTGCCGTCGGCGCTCTGGTAGCGACCGTCGCCCGGGAAGCGCCGCTCGTCCTCGGCCTTCACCCCCAGGCGCGATTTCACCGTGTCCGGAGCGATGGGCGGCGGGGGCGCCTCGTCCAGGCCGAGCTGGAGCCCGGTCTGCTTGCCCACCTCGTAGGCGTAGCGGGCCTCGACGTCGTCGCGGAGCTGCTTCAGGCTCTCGAGATCGGTGTAGAGGCCGGTGCGCGGCCGGAGGAAGGCCAGCGCGTCCTGGACGCCGTTCTCCACGCTTCCCACCCATGGTGGACCGAGCGCCCTCAGCGCGGGGACCAGTGCGTCGGAGGCCCGGCGGACACCGGCCGGGTCCTGCCCCTCCAGGACCACGAAGATGGTGGACTGGCTCGCGGTGCGTTCGGAGACGCGGTGGAGCTCGACCACGCTGGGCCGCGTCTGGGGCAGCAGGCTCTCGAAGCCGGTCTCGACCCGGAGGCGGGTGGCGAGCGCGAGGGCGAGCGCGGTGACCACCGCCACGACCGACAGCACTCGCACCGGACGGTGAAGCTGCCAGTCCATCAACCGGTCCAGGCCGCGCCGGAGCGAGGAGGGGGAAGCGCCGAGGTCCACGCTCACCCTCGTCCGCCCGGCGAGCACGCCCACAGGTGGTAGTTCTGCATCACCACTCCGCCGCGCTCGATGGACAGGGTCGGAAGCGGTCGGCAGTCACGGTCCGGGAGCAGGGTCGCAGGGGGCTCATGGTAGTGGTCGTCCTGGATGTACAGCACCGGGACGCTCGCCGGTGGATCGCGGCGGCCGAGGAAGTCGAACTCGGTCCTCCGCAGGCCGGGACAGTAGACGGCCGGCCGGTCGTCCAGCGCCGTGAGAATGTGCGCGCAGAGCGCGTACTGGCAGCTGGCGACCACGGTCGTCGGGCCGAGCGCGGAGGCCTGCTTGCCCACCGCCTCCCGGAGTTCGCTCCAGCCGACCATCTCGTTGAAGAAGTCGCGGTCGGGGTCGTAGGCCCCCGCGGGGAGGAACCGGCGCAGGGCAGGGGCTCGGGAGTAGGCATAGAAGACGGCGGTGCCGACGACGGTGATGGCGAGGCAGGCGCGGATGTACCACCGGAGCGCGGGCGACGGTCGTCCAGCGCGCTCGTCCAGGAGCCCGCCCGCCGCCACCGCCAGCGGGATGTAGCCCACCATCGTCCAGTGGGACTCGGGGTCGCGGACCCGCATCATCATCACCAGGAAGAAGAGCAGGACCGGCCAGCTGGCGAGGGCGAGGAAGCGGTAGCGGTCATCCGCGGCCGACCGCCGGATGCAGATCGCCAGGACCACCAGCAGCCCCGGGAACATCAGCGGGTGGAAGGGTGCGAGCTGGCCCACCAGCGCCTGCCAGGCGTTCAGGGCCAGGGTGGCGGCGTCGGCGGGCGCCCGGCGCTCGACCAGGTGGAGCGCCACCGATGGCCACCCCCGCTGCTGATTCCACACCAGCACCGGGGTGGCCACCGCCAGCGCGACCAGGCTCCCCAGGTACAGCGATGGCCGCCGGAGCCAGCGCCGCCCCTGGGGCGAGAGGAGCAGGTAGAGCAGGCCCACCCCGAGCAGCAGTACCCCCGAGTACTTGGCGAGGAAAGCCAGCCCGGCCACCGCGCCCGCGGCGAGCGGCCGCCACGGCTCGTCGTGCTCGCGCATCCGCTCGAGCATCAGCAGGCCGAGGACCCACAGCGGCGCGAGCGGGGCCTCGGGGTTCAGCGCGTAGCTCGAGGCGAAGAAGACCGGGATGAGGGTGACCACCGCCACGGCGATGAAGCCGGCCCGGGCCGAGAACAGGCGGCGGCCCAGCGTGTAGAGGAGCGCGCCGAAGAGCGCGGCGCAGACCAGCGGGCCGGAGCGGATGGCCAGCGAGCCGTGCGACGCCCGGGTGGTGAGCCAGGTCATCCACGCCACCAGCGGCGGATGGTCGTAGTAGCTGAGCGAGGGGAAGCGGGACCAGAGGTAATAGTAGGCCTCGCCGTTGGCGATGTCGGTGGTGGAGACGAACAGCAGTCGCACCAGCGTCACCGCGGCGATCAGCACCGCGGTGCGAATGCCCCAGCGCCGCACGCCCTCCGGCGCGCGGACGCCCACCGTCGCCTCGGTCATGCCCGCGCCTACCACTCGACCACGAAGTCCGCGTAGTCGGCCTCGGCCGGCGTCTGCGAGTTGTCCCCATCGGTCATCACCCCGATGGCCACGAAGTCGGGCACGTCCTCGAGCTTTCCGCCGTAGTGCTTCACGAATTCCCTTCTGGGGTCCACCGTGTACCCGGTCCAGACGTCCAGCGGTCCGCCGACCTGAAGCAAGGTGGTGTCGCGGTCGAAGAACCAGCCCCGCGCCGACTGACAGGACGCCCCCACGGTGCCCACGGTGCTCCAGACGTACTTGATGACCATCAGCTTCAGCCCGGCCTTGAAGGCGAGGAACACCGAGGCCGCGGCGTCGGAGGCGCCGGGTCCGCAATCATTGGCCTCCTTGGGGAGCACGTGGGCCCGCCACCGCCAACTCACCGACCGCACTGCCTGCCGGGCCGCCTCCGGCACCCGGGCGTTGAGCACCACGTTCCCGAGGCCCGGGCGGTAGACGGCACGGAGGATGGGCGCGTCCTCCTCCGAGCCGACCGAGTAGTAGTTCACGGGCCCCGAGTCCTCCTTGAACACGGTGAAGGCGCTCGGGGGCATGGCGGCACGGTGCGCGGGCTCCGGCGCAGGCACGGTTCCCCCGTCGCTCGCGGCGAGCGCCACGAGCAAGAGAGACGACGAGACGGTCATGGTCGTTGGGTGCACTTGACGGCACTCCGTGTGCGCGTGTCAAAACCGCCGGCGTGGAAGCCTCTTCCCTCGCCAGCACCACGCCCTGGCCGTCCGCCGAGGGCGTTGACCGCGCCATGCTCGCTCTGGCCGAGGCCATCATCCCCGGCACCAGCACCATTCCCGCGGCCGACGACACCACGGTGCGCGAGGTCACCGCGCTCGTGGCCCGCCTCTCGCCGCGGCTGGCCAGCGCCTGGAGCGCCGCGCACCGCGCACTCGACGCCGGCGCCCGGCTGCGCACCGGCCGAGCGTTCCACGCGCTCCCCGCCGCCCGGCAGCAAGCGCTGCTCCTCCAGTGGGAGCGCGACCCGCTGTTCAAGACGCCGCTCTCGGTCATCTCCAGCGTCTACAAGATCGTGCACTTCGATGCGCCGCACGTGCAGCGCGCGTTGGGCGCGCGGCCGAAGCCGCCGCTGCCGGTGACCGAGCCGCGCTGGGCAAAGCAGGCCCAGGCCGCCGAGTCGTGGACCGGCGGCGACGTCGAGTGCGACGTGGTGGTCATCGGCACCGGGGCGGGTGGGGCGGTGGTCGGTCACGAGCTTGCCGCGCGCGGCCACGCGGTGGTGTTCGTCGAGGAGGGCCAGCTCTACCACCGCCACAGCTTCGACGGCAGCACGGTGCGGGCCTACGAGCGCTTCTACCGGCCGGTGTTCGCGCTGGGGACCGTGACCTTCCCGGTGTTCGTGGGGAGGATGGTCGGCGGCTCGACGGCGGTGAACGGCGGGACGGCGTTCCGCACCCCGCCGTGGGTGCTCAACCGCTGGTGCGAGGAGATGGGCAGCGATGCGCTCCAGCCCTCGCGGATGGCGCCGTGGTTCGCGCGGGTGGAGGCCCACCTCGGAGTGGGGCCCTCCTCGCGGCGCTACGTGGGGCCGATCGCCGAGGTCATGCAGCGCGGCTGCGACGCGCTGGGCTGGAAGCACGGGCAGCTGCTCCGGAACGCGCCCGGATGCGAGGCCTCGGGCTTCTGCCACCTCGGCTGCCGGAGCGACGCCAGGAAGAGCACCAACCTCTCCTACCTGCCGCCCGCCCTGGAACGGGGGGCGATGCTCTTCACCGGGCTGAAGGCCGAGCGGGTGGTGGTGGAGAATGGGCGCGCCACCGGCATCGAGGGCACCGCACCGAACGGGGTGCGGATCCGCGTCCGGGCCCGGGCGGTGGTCCTCGCCGGCGGGACCATCTCCACGCCGCTGTTCCTGCTCCGGCAGGGGCTCGCCAACTCGAGCGGACAGGTGGGGCGGAACCTCACCCTGCACCCGAGCGTGGTGGCGATGGCCCTCTTCGACGAGGAGATCCGCGCGTTCGACCACATCCCCCAGGGCTACGGCTCGGAGGAGTTCCTCGAGGAGGGGCTCCTGCTGGTGGCGGCGCAGGCCAGCCACAACGCCCTGCCCAGCATGTTCCCCGCCATCGGGCGGCGGCTGATGGAGCCCCTGGCCCAGCTGCGGCACGTGGCCGGGGTGGGGCCGCTGGCCGCCGACACCACCCGCAACGGCCGGGTCTGGGCAGAGCTCCGTGGGCTGCCGGTCGTCCGCTACTCGGTCACCCCGGCGGACGTGGCGCGGCTGAAGCGGGGGCTCGAGCTGTCGATGCAGATGCTGGTCGCCGCGGGCGCCCGGCGTCTGTACCCGGGGGTGCGCGGGCTCGGGGGGCTCGAGCCGGGCCGGCTGGACGAGTTCCGGAGGATGGACATCTCCGCCTCGGATCTGGCGCTCGCCAGCTACCACCCGCTGGGCACCTGCCAGATGGGGACCGACCGGCGGACCAGCGTGGTTGGGCTCGACCACCAGGCGCACGACCTGCCTGGCCTGTTCATCGTGGACGGGAGCACGGTGCGTGGGCCGCTGGGGGTGAACCCCCAGCTCACCATCATGGCCATCGCCGCGCGTGCCGCCGAGCAGATCTCACCCCAGGTCGGGTGAGCGGCGCCTGCGGAAGAAGTCTCGCAGCCTCCGCATCCGGCGCCGCATGAGGCCCGGCAGCTTCCAGGCGCGGTCGAGCCGGCCGGTCTGGAGATCCGCCAGGACGTCCCCGAGCTCGACCAGGGTCTCGTCGTAGGGCATCCAGTAGAGTTCCGGATCCCGTCGGCGGTCGACCACCAGGGTGCGCGGCCGGACGAAGGTGGCCAGCGCCAGGGCGCTGTTGGCCACGCCGAACCCGGTGGCCCGCCTCCCGGACCAGGGGAGGCTCGGCACCGCTCCGGTGAAGGAGTGGTTGTTGACGCTGACCACGCCGTAGTCGAGGCGCTCGGCCAGGCGCTGGCCGCGGGCCAGGTCCCCGGTCCAGATGGACGCGCCGAGCCCGTAGCGCAGCTGGTTCGCCGCGCGGATGGCCTCGGCCGGACCGTCCACCCGGACGACCGCCAGCACCGGGCCGAATGTCTCGTCGCGCACCACCGACATCGCCTCGGTGCAGTGGTCGAGCACCGTGGGCAGGAACCACAGTCCCTCGCCGAGCGGAGCGCCGCCGCACACCACGGTCGCTCCGCGCGCCTTCGCGTCCTCGACGTGCTGCCTCACCACCTCGAACTGCCGGGCGTTGGCCAACGGCCCGACGTTCAGCTCCGTCCACACCTCGCGCAGCCGCTCCACCAGCGCGTCGGCGATGCCGCGCTCGGCGTAGACGATCTCGATCGCCCCGCACGCCTGACCGGCGTTGCACAGCGCCCAGTGGGTGATGCCTGCCACGGTGCGCCCGAGGTCGCAGTCGGCCAGGACGATGGCCGGGTCCTTGCCCCCCATCTCGGCGCTGCAGGGGATGCCCAGCTCGGCGCACCGGATTGCCACCCACCGCCCGGTGGTGGTCGACCCGGTGAAGACACAGGCGTCGGGGCGGGCGTCGAGCAGCGCGGCGCCCACGGTGCCGTCCCCGGACGCCACCTGCACCACCCCGGCCGGGAGGTGCGCGGCGAGCCGCTCGGCGAACCAGCCGCTGGAGCGCGGCGAATACTCGCTCGGCTTGAGCACGATGGCGTTGCCCGCCATCAGCGCCGGGAAGACCGAGCGGTAGAGCCCCGCCACCGGGAAGTTCCAGGGGGCGATGATGGCGATCACTCCCCGGGGCACGGCGTCGACGAAGGCGCGCTTGCCCGGGAACCCCAGGGGGTTGAGCGGCACCTTGCGCCGGTTCAGCGCCGGCCCCAGCACGCTCGCCCAGCCCTTCACCGCGTCCAGCGGACCGAGCGCCTCGGTGAAGAGCGCCTCGGCGTGGACCTTGCCGATCTCCTGCTCGACCAGCGCCATCGCCTCCTGGCGCCGGACGAGCATGTCCTTCGCCGCGCGGAGCAGACAGGCCACCCGCTCCTCGAACGGCGTGTGGCCCCAGGCCTCCTGGGCGTCGCGTGCCCGCGCCACCTTGGTGGCGAGCGGCTCGGGGGGCGTGGGGGGAGCCGCCTCTGTCAGGGGTGGTTCGGTCGACGCCATCGAGGGGGCCACCGAAAGGGGTGGCGTGAATCTCTTAACACGCTCATCCTTGGCCCTTGGGAGTACCGGGGCCGGCCCGCTTGCCCGTTGCCAGAGCAGTCTCGGGGTGTTACGGAGCGCCCCGTCGATTCATGAAAGTTCGTCGCGGCGGAGGGGTCATCGGCCCGCTGGCCTGGACGGCGGCGACCGCGCGGGTCATGGCCTGGGACCGGCTTGCCGGTGACCGCAACCGTCTACGAGAGGTCCAGCTCGGAGCACTGAGGCAGAACTGTCGGGCGGCCGCCCGGACGGAATTCGGCCGCGCGCACGGCCTGTCCGCGGTGTCGACGCATGCCGACCTCCGGGAGAGGGTACCGCTGCGGACCTACGCCGACTTCGAGCCGTTCCTCCAGCGGATGCGCCAGGGCGCCCGCGACGTGCTCTGGCCGGGGCTGATCCGCTACTACGGTCAATCCTCCGGGAGCTCGCAGACGCTCTCCCAGCACAAGTTCCTGCCCATCTCCGAGCAGCAGATCCGGTGGCAGCAGAAGGCGGCCTTCGACGTGGTCGCCCGGTACGTGGCCCACGTCGGGCACGCGAGGTTCCTCGGCGGTTATACCCTGGGGCTCTTCCCGCCCTCGACGCTCAGGCCGGACGGGCCGGTGAGCAACACCAACAATCCCGGGTTGATGCAACGCAACGTCCCTTGGCCGCTCCGGGAGGGGGTTCTCCCGACACCAGAACTCCGCGATATTCCAGACTACGATGAAAAGCTGGACAAAATGGCTGCGGCCTACCTCGACCATGACGTCCGCGCCCTGTCCGGCACCACCTGCTGGTTCTCGGTGTTCTTCGACAAGGTGCTCCGCGCAGCCGCCGCGCGGGGGCGGCCGGTGAGCACGGTGTCCGAGCTGTGGCCCAACCTCCAGGTGCTCTTCGGCGGCGGGATCAACGCCGAGCCCTACCGGCCTGTCATCGAGAAGCGGGTCGGGCGGCCGATGGTCCTGATGGACAACTACAACGCCACCGAGGGCGGCATCTTCGCCGTGACGGACCGCGTCGGCGAGCCGGGGATGCTGATGATCCCGGACCGGGGGGTGTTCTTCGAGTTCGTCCCTGCGGCCGAGCACGGGCGGCCGGACGCCCGCCGGATTCCGCTGTGGGAGGTGGAGCCCGGCGCCGACTACTCGATCGCGGTGAGCACCTCCTCGGGTCTCTTCGGCTACCTGATCGGCGACCTGGTGCAGTTCCAGAGCGTCTTCCCGCACCGGATGGAATTCGTGGGACGGACCTCCGGCGTCCTCTCCCTCACCCAGGAGCTGACCTCCTTCGTGGAGATCGAGCGCGCGATGGAGGCCGCGGTCCGTGCCGCCTCGTGCTCGGTGGTCGAGTTCTCGGCCGGGGCCGAGGTCGGGGTGGGGGGGACGGGGAAGGGCCGCTACCAGATCTTCGTCGAGTTCGACCAGCCGCCGGCCGACCCGCGCCACTTCGCGCGCGCCTTCGACGAGAGCCTCTGCGCCCAGAACCGCGTCTACCGCGAGCACCGCACCGCGGACGTGGCCATCCTGCCTCCCGCCCTGTTCGCCCTGCCGCCCGGCGGCGCCCGGCGGTTCATGGAAGACATTGGCCGCAGGAGCCCGCAGCAGAAGTTCCCGAGGGTCGTGGAAAATTCTAAGCGGGACATCCTCGCAAAATATGCGACATTGATCGAGTTGCCCTGGGAGCGTGCATGAGCCGGTTGGGAGTCTGCTTCGTCGGCGCGGGTGGTGCCGTGGCCAGCACGGTGATCGCGGGCGTCGCCCTGATGAAGCGAGGGCTGGCTCCGCGCATCGGGATGGTCACCGAGACCGGAGGCTTGCCGCAGACCCTGGGCTGCGCCCCCCTGGACAGCCTGGTGTTCGGCGGCTGGGACATCCGGGACGCCAACATCTTCGAGGCGGCCCTCCGGGAGTGCATCGTCCCCGAGCACCTGCTCCGCAAGGTCGAGCCGGAGCTCCGGGCCATCAAGCCGTGGCCCGGGGTGGTCTCCCCGAAGTTCCTCGGCACCGCGGACGCGGACCACGTCGTCACCGCCAAGAGCCACCGCGAGGAGCTGGAGCTCCTCACCCGCAACGTGAAGGACTTCAAGGCGCTCAACAAGCTCGACCGGCTGATCATCGTCAACCTCGGCTCGACCGAGCGGCACGCCGAGGTCTCGGACGTGCATCGCACGGTGGCCGCCTTCGAGGCGGGCCTGTCGCGCAACGACGAGCGGATCAGCCCGGCGATGAAGTACCTGTACCTGGCCTGCAAGCTCGGAGCGGGGCACGTCAACTTCACCCCCAGCCTGACCAAGGTGCCGGCGCTGGAGTCGCTGGCCGAGACCGCGGGCATCCCCATCGCCGGTGAGGACGGGAAGACCGGTCAGACGCTGCTCAAGACCGCGCTTGCCCCGGCGTTCGCGGTGCGGCAGCTCCATGTTCAGGGCTGGTTCTCCACCAACATCCTGGGGAACAACGACGGCCGGGTGCTCGACGATCCGGAGAGCAACAAGACCAAGGTCGCGAGCAAGCTCTCGGTGCTGGACGAGATCCTCGGCTACGAGGTGGCCGACCACCAGGTGCACATCAACTACTACCGCCCCCGCGGGGACGAGAAGGAGGCCTGGGACAACATCGACGTCCTGGGGTTCCTCGGCGAGCGGATGCAGATCAAGATCAACTTCCTCTGCAAGGACTCGATCCTCGCCGCGCCACTGGTGGTGGATCTGGTCCGCCTGATGGACGTGGCCCAGCGCTGCGGAGAGCGGGGCATCCAGCGTCAGTTCTCGCTCTTCTTCAAGGCGCCCTACCACCGCGACGGCGAGCGCGCGGTGAACGACCTGTTCAAGCAGAACGCCCTGCTCCAGGAGTGGGTGGAGAAGGTCGCCCGCCGCGTTCGCGCCGCGGTCTAGCGTGCACCCCCTGGCCATCCACGGGGGCACCCCGGCCGTCCCGGCGGGGGCGCACGTCCGCTGGCCGGTCCTGGGCGAGGACGAGCGCCGGGCGGTGCTCGGGGTGCTGGACCGCGGCGTCCTCTCTGGTCAGCTGGCCCCCGAGGTGCGCGGCCTGGAGCGCGAGTTCGCCGCCTTCGTCGGCGCGCGGTGCTGCCTGGCGACCAACAGCGGCACCGCGGCGCTCCACCTGGCGCTGATCGGCGCCGGGGTCCAGGCCGGCGACGAGGTCATCGTCCCCGCCTTCACCTTCGTGGCCACTGCCATGGCGGTGCTGCACCAGCGGGCGGTGCCGGTGTTCGTCGACGTCGAGCCGCGGACCTATGGCCTGGACCCGGCCCGGGTGGAGGCCGCGATCACTCCCCGCACCCGGGCGATCGTCCCGGTCCACCTCCACGGGGTGCCGTGCGAGCTGGAGCCCATCGCGCAGATCGCGTCCCGCCGGGGACTGCTCCTGGTCGAGGACTCGGCGCAGGCGATCGGCGCGCGCTACCGCGGCCGGATGGCCGGGACGCTGGGCCTCGCGGGCATCTACAGCCTCCAGTCCTCGAAGAGCATGGCCTGTGGCGAGGGTGGGCTCCTGGTCACCGACGACGAGGCGCTGTACCGGCGGGCCCACGCCGCTCGCATGTTCGGCGAGGACAGCCGTCCCGAGGACGAGACCAGCTATGATCTCGCCCACGCGCTCGACGGCAACCGGGCCTACGACTCCGCAGCGGTCGGCTGGAACTACCGGACCACCGAGCTGTCCGCCGCGGTGGCCCGTGTCCAGCTCCGGCGGCTGGAGCACTGGAACGCCAGCGCGCTGGCCAGCGCCGAGCTGCTGACGCGGCGGCTGCGCGAGCTCCCCGGGGTCACGCCGCCCGAGGTCCCCCCGGACCGGGTTCCCGCGTTCCACAAGTACCGGGTGCAGCTGGACGCCACCGAGCTCGGAGTCGACGCTCCACCGGTGGCGGTGCGGGACGCCATGCTGCGTGCCCTCCGCGCCGAGGGCTGCGAGGTGGTGCTGTGGCAGAGCCGGCCGGTGCCCGGGCAGACGCTCTTTCAACGGATGGGGGTGGAGGGCCGCTACCCTGTGACGCGGGACATCCTCGACCGGTCGCTCTGCCTGTTCTCGCAGACCTACCCGATCGCCCCCCAGCCGCGTCCGCTGGTGGAGGCCTACGCCGAGGCCTTTGCCAGGGTGTGGACGCGGCTCCCCGAGGTGCTCGGCCGGTGAGCGAGGAAGGACCGGGGCTGCTCGGGCGACCGCTGGTCCGTCTCGCCTGCGCGGTCATCGGCACCGGCGTGCTGGTGGTCTCGGTGTGGGCCGCGGGTGCCCGGGCAGTGCTCGCCTCGCTGGGGGCCAGCGTTCACGCGCTGCCGCTGCTGGCGCTACTCGAGGCGGTGATGGTCGGCTGCAGCACCCTCGCCCTCCGGGCGCTGTACGGGGGCGCCGGTCCGCGCGTCTGCGTGCGCCTGTGGATCCGGGCCGGCGCCCTGGGCTACGCCCTGGGCCTGGTGCTGCCGATGGGGCGGGGCATGGGAGAGGCCGCGCGCGCCGTGCTGCTCAGCCGGAGCGCCGGCGGGGCGAGGGCCGCGGTGGCGGCGGTTCAGATGCAGGGTGTGGTTCTGCTCTCCACCGCGGTCATCACCGTGCCGGTGCTGGTGGCGAGCGTCGCGCTGCTCGGCCCGGGTGCGACGGCGGGCCTGGTGCTCGCCAACGGGCTGGTCGCCGGAGTGCTCGGGACCCTCGTCCTCGTGGTTCGCGAGCGGGCGAGGCTGGGCCGCCTGCTGGGGGGCTCCATCAAGCGGCTCGAGAGCTTCGGGCTGGCCTTCGATGCGGCCGCGGGCGCCTCCCCCGGAGGCCTGGCGCGCTCGCTGGCCTGGGAGTCCGCAGGGCGGGTGGCGCAGGTCGTCCAGTGCGGCGTCGCCCTGGCCGCCATCGGCCAGCAGACGGGGCTCGGGCGAGTGCTGGTCGCCCGCGGCGCGCTCATCCTCGGCAGCGCCGTGGGCGACCTCATCCCCGGACAGCTCGGGGCGACGGAGGCGACGCTGGTGCTGGGTGCTGGCGCGCTGGGGGTGACCGCGGCGACCGCCGCGACGCTCGCCCTGCTCATCCACGCGGCGCAGATCCTCCTGGGGCTGCTGGGTGCCGGGCTGGCAGTGGCGCTCTCCGGGAAGCAGGGAGCGTCGTCCGCTCGCGCGGAGGCCGCGCGGTGACGTCGGCGGGATGCCGGTGATTCCCCGGGTCGTCGTCGGAGCGGCGCGCCTCGGCTTCGTGCTCCCCGACCCCCTCGCCCGGCGCTCTTGGCAGGATCGGGAGATGCGGACCCTGGATTCCCTGGTGGAGGCTGGCTGCACCGCCTTCGACCTCGCGGCCTCCTACCAGCTCGGCGGGACCGAGCGGCTCTTTGGCCGGTGGATGGCGTCCCGCGGCGTCCGGAACCGGCTGCTCCTCATCGGCAAGGGCGGGCATCCCTACCTGGGCCTGCGTCCCAACCGGCTGACGCCCGGGGCGCTCTCCGCGGACCTCCATGCCAGCCTCCGCCGGCTGGGCATCGAGCAGGTCGATCTCTACCTGCTCCACCGCGATGCTCCGGGTGCGCCGCTCGAGCCCATCGTCCGGATGCTCGGGGCCGCCTACCGGGAGGGGAAGATCCGGGCCTGGGGCGTGTCGAACTGGAGCGTGGACCGCATCGAGGGCATCCAGGCCGCGGCGCAGCAAGAGGGCCTCCCCCCGATCGCCGCCAGCAGCCCTCACTTCTCGCTGGTGGACTGGGTCCGCCCGCCCTGGACGGGGTCGGTGAGCATCGCCGGGCCAGCGGGCCGGCCGGGGCGCGCCTTCCACACCCGGACCCAGCTTCCCGTCCTGGCCTGGTCTCCGCTCGGCTCCGGGTTCCTCACCTCGGAGGAGGCGGGCGGCTACTACGCAAGCGCGGCCAACGTGGCCCGGCGTGAGCGGGCGCGCGCCATGGCCCACGCCCGGGGATGGAGCGTGGCCCAGGTCGCGCTGGCGTACCTCTTCTCCCAACCCTTCCCCGTCTCGGCGGTGGTGGCGGCGAGCACCGCGGCGAAGATGCGGGAGAACCTCGCCGCCGCCGAGCTGCGTCTGACCGCGCCCGAGGTCCAGGCGCTCGAGGGATAGAAGGGAGCCATGGAAGAGTGGGATGCCATCGTGGTCGGGTCCGGCGCGACTGGCGGCGCCGCTGCCTGGAAGCTCACCGGTGCGGGGCTCCGGGTGCTGGTGCTCGAGGCAGGCACGCCGGTGGCCCACCGGCGCGACCACGGGACCTGGGCGAGCAACGCCGGGAGGCAGCTCTGGCGGCACCTGGTCTCCCACCGGCAGGACGTCCAGAAGAGCCACCCCACCTGGTGGGCCACCAACCCCGACTTCTTCGTGGACGACGTCGACAATCCGTACTCCACGCCGCCGGACCGGCCGTTCCGGTGGATCCGCTCGCGCCGGGTGGGCGGCCGCACGCTGGTCTGGGACGCGGTGACGCCGCGGTTCTCGGACTTCGACTTCAAGGCGGCGAGCCGGGACGGGTTCGGGCCGGACTGGCCGATCGGCCACGCCGACCTGGCGCCGCACTACGCGGAGCTGGAGCGGCTCCTCGGGGTGCATGGTTCGCGCGAGGGGCTCCCTCAGCTGCCGGACGGCGAGTTCCTCGAGCCGCGGCCGATGACGCCCGCCGAGCGCCTCTTCAAGGAGCGGGTGGAGCGGGTCTTCCCCGAGCGGCGGGTCATCATCTCCCGCGGGCTGTTCGCCCGGCGTCCCCCGGAGAAGGGCGAGGCGCTGTCCCGTATCTCCAGCCCGGCGACCACGCTCCGGGCAGCACAGGAGACCGGTCGGCTGACGCTCCGGAGCGGGGCGGTGGTGGCCCGGGTGCTCCTCGGGCCCGACGGCACCCGGGCGACCGGCGTCGAGCTGGTGGACGTGGAGACCGGCCGGACCGAGGAGGCCCGCGGGAGGCGGGTGTTCCTCTGCGCCTCGACGCTGGAGAGCGTGCGCCTGCTGATGAACTCCCGGAGCGCCGCGCACCCGGCGGGCATCGGGGCGTCCTCGGGCGTCCTCGGCCGGCACGTGATGGACCACAGCGCCGGGAACGTTTACTTCTACCTCCCGGACGTGCCGGACACCGGCGGCCCGTTCGAGCTGCTCGGAAGCGACAGCATCATGATCCCCCGGTACCAGAACCTCGGGGAGCGGCGGGAGCCGTACCTGCGCGGCTTCGGGCTGTGGGGTGGAATCCAGCGGCTCCCGGTGCCGAACTTCCTCCGCAAGCACAAGGAGGTCGCCTTCGGGTTCCTCTGCGCCCGCTCGGAGACGCTGCCCCACCGGGACAACCGGATCGAGATCGACCCGGACCTCCGCGACGCCTGGGGCATCCCGGCGGCGCACATCGTCTGCGAGTGGAAGGAGGAGGATCTCCTCCTGGCGCGGGCGGCCCGGGCGGCGGCGCGGGAGATCGTCGAGGCGGGTGGCGGCGTCTGCGCCGAGGTGACCGAGCTCTTCCACACCCCGCTGGTCACCGGGCACATCCGGAAGATGCAGAAGGAGTGGACCCTCTCGACCCCGGGGATGTTCGTCCACGAGGTGGGCGGCGCCCGGATGGGAACCGATCCGCGCGACTCGGTGGTGGACCCGTCCTGCCGCACCTGGGAGGTGCCGAACCTCCTGGTGACGGACGGCGCCTGCTGGCCGACCTCCGGCTGGCAGAACCCGACGCTGACCGAGATGGCGGTGACCGCCCGCGCCTGCGACCTCGCGGTCGAGCGGCTCCGGAAGGGCGAGAGCTAGGAGCCCGAGCGGGTCAGCACCACGTGGAGCGCCTTCTCCGAGGCGACGTGCTCGGTGGCCCGGAACCCCAGCGCGGTCAGGTCGATGCCTGCGAGCAGCGCTTCCCCCGTTCCGAGCAGCACCGGGGAGAACGCGAGGTGCAGCTCGTCGACCAGCCCGGCGCGGAGGTACTGCCGGATGGTGGCGACCCCGCCGCCGAGGCGCACGTCCTTGCTCCCGGCCGCCTCGCGCGCGCGTTCCAGCGCCTCGTGGATGCCGCCGGTGACGAAGTGGAAGGTGGTCCCGCCCTTCATCTCGAGCGGGCGCCGCGGGTGATGGGTCAGCACGAAGACCGGGACGTGGTACGGCGGCTCCTCGCCCCACCAGCCCTTCCACGACTCGTCCGGCCACGGGCCGCGCACCGGTCCGAACATGTTCCGCCCGAGGATCCAGGCGCCCAGGTTCTGGAACCCGCGCGCGGCCCAGCGGTCGTCCACCCCGGTGGTGCCCTCGCCGGTTCCGTGCATCCGCTGGAAGGTCCGGGTGGGAAACACCCAGCCGAAGAGCCCCTCTCCTCCCACGCCGAGCGGGTGCTGCAGGCTCTGGCGCGGACCGGCGCCGAAGCCGTCGAGGGAGATGCCGAAGCTCTGGACGCGCAGGCGGGACATCGAACCTCCGGAGGCAGGTGTCGAACCGGTGGACGGCCCGGCCCTGCGAAACTCATCGCTCACGCACGCAAGATCTGTGCGTCCTCGACTGGGGGGCAGCGCTCGCCCCGGAGCGGCGAACGGGTGAGCGCAGGATCCACGCCGCCCAGACCATCACCAGCGCGTTCCTCAGGAGGAAGAGCAGACCCATGATCGGCTCGGGACCCTTGCCCCAGATCCCGTAGAAGACGTGCTGATCGAGCTGGGTGAGGAGCATGGCTCCGGCGAGGAGGGCCACCCCGACGCGGCGTCGCCGCCCGGTGTCCAGGAGACAGACCAGCGCACCGGCCGGCAGGAGCCAGGTCAGGTACTGCGCGCTGAACACCTTCCCCAGCGCCATGCTGGCAGCGAGGGTGGCGCAGCATCCCCGGAGGAGGATCTCACCGGAGAGCCGCTCTCCGTCCGGCGACGCTCGGGCCCGGCGGGTCTGCACCACTGACCAGAGGAGGATGCCGCCGGCCGCCAGCAGCGGGCCCACCGTCGCGAGCGGGAGCAGGAACCGGTCCGCCGGTCCCACCACGTTGTCGAAGCCGAACCCCTCGACCCGGTGCGCGGAGGCGGGGTCGATCCAGCGCCCCAGCGTCAGCAGCGCCGCGCCCGTGCTCTCGACCTCCAGCGGCCGCCAGGCGTGGTAGCGGAGCGGGTCGAACAGGTGGTCCCCGGCCAGGAGCAGGAACGGCACGCCCACCGCCAGCACGACGAGCCCGGAGACCCCGGCGGCCGTTCCCAGCTCGCGCCAGCGGCGTCCGGCCGCCCAGTGGACCACCCCGAGGGGGACCAGCAGCACCGGGACGAGCTTGGTGAGGAGACCCACCCCGAGCGCGACCCCGGCCCGGACCGGCCGCCGGGTCAGACACCCGTCGACGAACACGCAGAGCGCGAGCGCGACGATGGCGTCGAACCGGCGGACGGTGATGGTCCCGAGCGCCAGCACCAGCACGGTCGCCAGGGCGACCGGGGAGGGAGGCCCGAGCGGTCGCAGCACCCGCCCCATGCGGACGGCCGCGAGCAGCGCGCCGGTGAGCAGCAGCCCCATCAGGAGCGAGAAGAGCGTGCGGTATCCGTCGAGCCCCAGGCCGGGCAGCGCCGGCGGGAGCGCGAGCAGGAAGAAGCCGGGCGGATACTCGACCGAGAAGTCACGGTAGGGGACCAGCGGCCGTCCGGGACGGACCGGCGGTGTCTCCTGCGGGTCATCGGGATCGGCCGGGCGCTCCGGCTGGGGCCCGGTCCAGCCCTCCACCGGGCGCACGTAGAACCCCTGGTACGGCCGGCCCAGCACCGCGCTGGCGTAGGCGAGATACCGGCTCGGATCTCCGTCGTCGGTCCCGGCGCCCCGCAGGGCGGCGATCGCGAACGCCGGGGTGCGCGGGTACTTCCCGCTGGCCAGCAGCCCCTCGCTCCATCGCGCACCGGCGTGCGACGCGCAGCTGTTCCAGAGACCGAAGGTGACCAGGCACCAGCCGATCCACGGTCGGACGACCCCGGGCGCCGGCCGGGCAGGGAGAGGTTGCCCGGCGCCGGGGCGGTCGGCAGGGGGTGCGCGCATCGTTCGGGTCGTCCCGGCCTACTCGCAGGTCGAACGCGAGCGCAAGCTGGACCCGACGTCGTTGACGGTGGATGCCGCGCGAGGTCAGAGTGGCGTTCCCGTCGTGCAACATCCCTCCGGCTCGGAGCCTTCCCCCTCGGGCCTCACCCTGGCAGCAGTGCAGCCGGCGGCGCGCCCGCGGTACGGCTGGCACATCGCCGGGGTCATCGTGCTCGCCGGGCTCGTCTCCGCGCTGCTCGCCCGCATCGCGCTCCAGGGCTGTCCGTACTCCGGCGACGAGTACTCGATGCTCCTCCAGGCCGAGGGCTTCGCGCGCGGCGTGATGAAGGCGCCGGCGCCTCCGTACGCCGACTGGGCCCTGGTCGACCACGTGGTGATGGACCGGTACATCCGGAGCAAGTACCCGCCCGGCACCTCGGTGCTGCTGGCGTCCGGCGTGCGCGCGGGCGTCCCCTGGCTGGTGACGCCCATCGAGGGGATGCTGGCGCTGGCCGCGTTCTGGCTCGCCCTCCGGGGCGTGCTCGATGAACGGCGCACCTTGCTCGCGGTGGCCTTCCTCGCCGCGGCGCCGCTCTTCTTCTATCAGTCCGCCACCTTCCTCTCGCACACGCCGACCCTGCTCTTCGGTGGGCTGGCCCTGCTCGGCGTCTCGCGCTGGGCGAGCACCGGGCGCGACGGGTGGCTGGTGCTGTTCGGCCTGGCGGTGGGCTGCGTGTTCCTCATCCGGCCGGTGGACGGGGTGCTCCTCGGTCTGTCGCTGCTCGCCTTCCGGCGGCTCCGGCCGCTGCTGATCGGCGGTGTGAGCGCGCTGCCCGCGCTGGCGGCCACGCTCTGGTACAACAAGGTCCAGTTCGGCTCGCCCTTCGTCGACGGCTACGCGGCGGGGAAGCCGGTCTTCGTGGCCATCTACGGCGACAGCGGCGCGAAGGCGAACCTCAGCCTCTGGCACGTGGTGTCCCCGCTGGAGATCTTCCACCACCTGGCGGAGCTGGAGACCTTCTTCTTCCAGTGGACGGTGCCCGGGGCGGCGCTGCTCGCCTGCATCGGGTGGGTGGTGCTCCGGCGGGAGCAGGGCGCCGGAGACGGGCGGACCGCCGCGCTCCAGCGCTTCTTCGCGCTGATGATGCTGCTCTTCCTCGCCGGCCTGCTCCTCACCTTCAACGAGCCGGACGACAGCCCCCGGCCCCGGTACCTGACGCTGGTGCTGCTCCCGGTATCCTTCCTGGCCGCCGCCGGCTGGAGCACGGCGGCGGCGTTCCTCCGGGCGCAGCTCGGGCGGCGGGTGCCCTGGCTCGTCGGGGCGGCGATGTGGATCGCCCCCTGCTTCCTCATCGCCTCCTACCTCGAGAAGCGTGTCCCGGAGGTGGCGGTCCAGACCGGGCTCGGGGAGGAGCTCGCGCGGGAGGGGATCCGCTCGGGGGTGGTCATCCTCCGGGCCGAGTGGCCCACCCGCTACGCCCGGAACGGGATGTTCTTCGACCGCTCCCCGCTGCTGCTCTCGGTGCCGCCGAAGGTGCCGGCCGCGGAGGTCGCCGCGCGCTTCCCGGGGCAGGCCGTCTACGAGGCGTTCGAGCCGCACGGCTCGAACCCGTGGAAGCACCCCTGGACCTTCCGGAGAGTGCAGTGACCGAGGTGCCGCCCCAGGCAGTGGTGCTGGCCGGAGGGCTGGGGACCCGGATGCACCCCCGGACCCAGCGGGTGCCGAAGTCGATGCTGGAGGTCGCCGGCCGGCCGTTCATCGACTGGCAGCTGGAGCTGCTGGCCCGCTCCGGCATCCGGGAGGTGGTGCTGTGCATCGCCCACCTCGGCGGGCTGATCCAGGAGCACGTCGGAGATGGCGCGAGGCTCGGGGTGTCGGTGCGGTACGCGATGGAACCGCCCGGACAGCTGCTCGGCACCGCGGGGGCGCTCCGGGCGGCGGTCGCGCTGCTCGCCCCGCGGTTCGTGGTGACCTACGGCGACAGCTATCTGCCCTTCGACTACGGAGAGCCGCTCCGGCTCCTGGAGCGCCATGCCGATTGCGAGGGGGTGATGGCGGTCTACCGGAACGCCGGGCGCTTCGAGCCTTCCAACGTGGTGACCGACGGGGCGTGGGTACTCCGCTACCAGAAGCACCCCGCTGGCCCGGAGTTCGACCACATCGACTATGGCGCCACCGCCCTGCGGCGCGAGGTGGTCGAGGCGCTGCCCCCGGGCCTGCCGCTGGGCCTCGACCAGCTACAAGAAGATCTGGCGGCCCGGGGGCGCTTGCGCGCCCTCCTGGTCCGTGAGAGGTTTTTCCAGATCGGCTCCCCGGCCGGCTGGGCCGACCTCGACCACCACTTGCGAAGCTCCCGATGATCGTCTCCCGCGCGCCGGTCCGCTTCTCGCTGGGGGGCGGAGGCAGCGACCTTCCCTCCTATTCCCGCGAGCACGGCGGCTTCGTCGTCTCCGCCGCCGTGGACAAGTTCGTGTTCGTCTGTGTGGCCCGGCGCTTCTACGACACCATCCGCCTGGCCTACTCGGAGACCGAGACCGTGGACTCGGTGGACCAGATCCGCCACCGGATCTTCCGCGCCGCGCTCGAGGGGATGGGCTTCACCGGCGGCCTCGAGCTGCACAGCCTGGCCGACGTACCGGCCAACACCGGACTGGGCAGCTCCTCGAGCTTCACCGTGGCGCTCCTCAACGGCCTCCATGCCTTCCGGCGCGAGTCGGTGCCGGCCGAGCAGCTGGCGCAGGAGGCCTGCCATCTCGAGATCGACGTCCTCGGGGAGCCCATCGGCAAGCAGGACCAGTACATCGCCGCCTACGGCGGCATTAGCGCGATGACCTTCCACCCCGACGGCCGCGTCGAGGTGGAGCGGCTCGATCTGCGCGACGAGGTGATCGACGAGCTGGAGACCAGGCTGGTCATCTTCTACTCCGGAGTGGAGCGGCCCGCCTCGTCGGTGCTGGCGCAGCAGGCCAGCGCCATCGTCGAGAACCGCGACGCCGCCATGGAGCGCATGCATCGGATCAAGGCGCTGGGCCACCAGACCCGGCACATCCTCCTCGCCGGCGAGCTCGATTCCTACGGCGAGATGCTGCACGAGCACTGGACGCAGAAACGGCGCCTGGCCGCCGCCATGACCGACGGGGTGATCGACGAGCACTATGAAGCCGCCCGCAAGGCGGGCGCCATTGGCGGCAAGCTGATGGGCGCCGGGGGCGGCGGCTTCTTCATGTTCTACGTCCGCCCTGCGGAGCGCCGCCGGGTCCACGAGGCGCTCACCGCCCGCGGGCTGCGCCCGATGCGCTTCCGCTTCGACTTCGACGGCGCCCGCATCATGGCCAACTTCCACCGTTCCTAGGGACCTCCTGTGAGCTTCACTGCCAGCTACCTCGCCGAGAGCGCCGAGATCCTCGCCAGGCTCGACCCTGCCGCCATCGAGGCAGTGGCCACCGGACTGTCCCGGGTCCGTGCAGACGGCGGGCGCCTCTTCGTGCTCGGCGTGGGGGGGAGCGCCGGCCACGCCAGCCACGCGGTCAACGATTTCCGCAAGCTCTGCGGCTTCGAGGCCTACGCCCCGACCGACAACGTGAGCGAGCTCACCGCGCGCATCAACGACGACGGCTGGGACTCCTGCTTCGTCGAGTGGCTGCGCGGTTCGCGCCTGCGCCAGGGCGACGGGGTGCTGGTGTTCTCGGTCGGCGGTGGGAGCCGCGAGCGGAACGTGAGCGTGGCCCTGGTTCGCGCCCTGGAGCACGCGCGGGAGGTGGGCGCCCGCATCTTCGGCATCGTCGGGCGCGACGGAGGCAGCACCCGCGCGATGGCGGAGGCCTGCGTGCTCATCCCCACCGTGGCCGCCGAGCGCGTCACCCCGCACACCGAGGGGATGTGCGCGGTGGTGTGGCACCTGCTGGTGAGTCACCCCGAGCTGCAGCGGACGCCGACCAAGTGGGAGAGCCTCCGGTGAGCGGGCTGGCGCCGCTGGCCATCCTCGACCGCGACGGCACGCTCATCGACCTGGTGCGCGACGAGGAGACGGGCGCGATCGTGACCGCGTTCCACCCCGCCCAGCTGCGCCTGCTGCCTGGCGCGGTGGAGGGACTTCGGGCGCTCGCCGGCGCGGGCTTCGTGCTGGCCATGGCCACCAACCAGCCGGGTCCGGCCAAGGGGCAGATCTCGCGCCTCGCGGTGGCCCGCACCAACGCCGCCCTCCTCGCGCTGCTCGACGCGCAGGGCGTGTCCATCGCCGCCGTGGAGGTGTGCGAGCACCACCCCCAGGGCGGCCCCGGGGGTGATCCAGCTCTGGTGCGCACCTGCGATTGCCGGAAGCCGCGGCCGGGGATGCTCCGGTCCCTGCTCGCGCGCCTCGGGGGCGACGCCGCCCGCTCCTGGGCCATTGGCGATTCGCCCGCCGACGTCGAGGCGGGGCGGGCCGCAGGGCTGCGCACGGCGCTGCTCGTGCCGACGTCGCGCTGCGAGCTCTGCCCTCTGCGCGGGCGCCCCGACCCGGGCGCCGACGTGCTCGGGCCGACGCTGCTGGAGATCGCCACCGCCATCGCCGGGCAGATGTAGTAGTAGGAGACCGTGGCCCTGTTCGTCGACAGCTCCGATCCGAAGGAAATCAAGGCGCTCTTCTCCTGGGGCTCGTTCTCCGGGGTGACCACCAATCCCCTCATCATCTCCCGCGAGTCACCGGGGGCCGATCTCGCGGAGGTGATCCGCGAGGTGCTCTCGGCGTCGACGGGCGACGTCTCGGTCGAGCTCACCACCGAGTCCGAGGAGGAGATGATGGCCGAGGCGGTCGGCTATCACGCCTGGGATCCGCAGCGGATCACCGTCAAGGTGCCGTTCTCGGAGGTGGGGCTGCGGGTCCTCCACCGGCTCAGGCGCCGCGAGGTGAAGACCAACGTCACCTGCCTGATGGCCTTCAACCAGGCCTACCTGGCGGCTCTCTCGGGGGCCACCTACGTGAGCCTGTTCTCGGGGCGCATCCGGGACATGGGCTACGACGCGCGCCCGGTGATCGAGGCCACCCGCAGGACCCTCGACCGCGAGGGGCTGGCGGCCCGGATCATCGTCGGCTCCATCCGGCATCTCATGGACGTGAACGAGGCCCTCGAGGCGGGCGCCCACGTGGTCACCGCGCCCCCGGACATCCTGCGCAAGATGGTGTGGAACCCGCGCACCCTCGAGACCATCGCCGAGTTCAACGAGGCCTGGCGCAAGCGCTCCGGCCCTCGCTGATGGCTGCTCCGGCGTCGATGGCGAGCTTCGCCGGCCGGCGGGTGCTGGTGACCGGGGGCGCCGGATTCGTCGGCAGTCACGTTGCCGACCGGCTGCTGGCGCAGGGGGCCGAGGTCACCATCCTCGACGACTTCTCCACCGGCTGGCGCCAGTTCGTCCCGGCGGGCGCGCGCCTCGTCGAGGGCGACCTCCTCGACCCTTCGGCCGCGGCGGCCGCCCTGGAGGGCAGCGACTTCGTGTTCCACCTCGCGGCCAACGCCGACATCAAGGACAACCTCCTCGAGCCGCGGAGGTGCGTCGAGCAGAACGTGGTGGCCACCCAGAACCTGCTCGAGGCCATGCGCACCGCGGGGGTGCGCGAGGTGGCCTTCGCCTCGACGGGCTCGGTCTACGGCGAGGCCACGGTGGTGCCCACCCCCGAGGACGCGCCGTTCCCCATCCAGACGTCGATCTATGCCACCTCGAAGCTGGCCGCGGAGGGGCTCCTCACCTCGTACGCGCTGGGCTACGGCTTCCGGGTGTGGATCTTCCGCTTCGTCTCCCTGCTCGGCGCTCGCTACACCCATGGGCACGTCATCGACTTCTGGCGCCGGCTACGGCGCGACCCGACCCGCCTCGACGTGCTCGGAAACGGCCGACAGAAGAAGAGCTACCTCCACGTGGGCGACTGCGTGAGCGGCATGCTGGTGGCTATCGAGCGGGCGGCTGAGCCGATCAACCTCTTCAACCTCGGGCACCACGACTGGATCGAGGTCGACCAGAGCATCGCGGTCATCACCGCCACCCTGGGGGTGAACCCGCGGATCGTGCACGCCGGCGGAGAGCGGGGCTGGGTCGGGGACTCGCCCCGCATCCTCCTCGACACCGGGCGGCTGCGCGCGCTCGGCTGGGCCCCCACCCGCGGCATCGAGGAGAGCATCGTCGAGACGCTCGCCTTTCTCGAGGCCCACCCCTTCGTCAACGACCGCCCATGACCCGGACGAACAACCCCGTTCGCTCGTTCCAGTTCGCGCCCACCTCGGCGGTGCGGACCGCTCGTGCCCACAATCGCTTCGTGGACTGCCCGGCCTGCCAGGCCGACCGGGCGCGCTACCTCTTCCATCGCGCCGGCGTCAGGTTCGTGCGCTGCACGGCGTGCGGGGCGGTCTACGTCAATCCCACGCGCGAGAAACCGTTCAACGACCTCGACATCGAGCGCACCCTGACGTTCTCGCATCCCCGAGACCGGGCGCTGATGTCCGAGGACTTCGAGCGCCTGCTCCAGCGCGTGGAGCGCGATCACCAGCACCTCGTCGGGGCGCCGCTGCAGCGCACGCTGCTCCTCGGGCGCTACCTGCCGGAGTTCGCCGGCGTGCCCTCGGCGGAGCGGCTCGGCCTCGAGGTCGCGGAGTTCGACGACGCGCGGTTCGCCCGGGTGGCGCTCGACTCCGATCTGGAGTGGGCTGCCCCCTCCCTGGCGCGGGAGCCACAGGTGGTCATCCTGGCCGAGCTGCTGGAGAGCCTGGCCACTCCCCACGCCGTGCTCTCGCACCTCGTCGAGGCGCTGCCGCCCCAGACGCTGTTCGTGGTCACCTACACCAACGCCGACTCGATCCCGGCGCGCATGATGCGGCGGCACTGGTCGCAGTTCTTCGACCACAAGGCCGCCTTCCTCAGCACCGGCAACCTCACGGCGCTGGCCGCGCGCTCGGGGCTGATCCTCAAGACCCAGTATCCGATGCCGGTGATGCGCACCGCACGCTACGTCGGGGACGCCGTCTCGCGCATCGTGGGCCAGCCGGCGCTCTCCGCGGTGCTCCGTTCCACGCCCCTGGGGAACGTGGAGATGCCGGTGCGCGTCGGCAGCCGGGTGGCGGTGTTCGGCCGCCGGGCGGGCGAGGCCAGCACGGGCGAGAAGCTGTCGATCGTGCTGCCCGTCTACAACGAGGCCCGCTACGTGGCCGAGGTCATCGACGCGGTGCTCGCCAAGCCGCTGAAGATCGACCGCGAGCTGATCATCGTGGAGAGCAATTCCACCGACGGGACGCGGGCCATCGTCCAGCGCTACGCCGGCCGGCCCGGGGTGCGCCTGGTGTTCGAGGACCGGCCGAAGGGCAAGGGCCACGCGGTGCGGACCGGCCTGGCCCACGTGACCGGGACCATCGTCCTCATCCAGGACGCCGACTTCGAGTACGACATCGACGACTACGACGCGCTGCTCGAACCGCTGCTCCAGCACCAGGCCACCTTCGTGCTCGGGTCCCGCAGCCTGGGCATCGACGACTGGAAGGTCCGCAAGTACGACGCCACGCCGGTGCGAGGGCTGCTCCTCAACTTCGCCCAGCTGGTGTTCGCCCGGACCTACAGCGTGCTCTACCAGCAGCGGGTCACCGACGTGAACACCATGTTCAAGGTGTTCCGCGCCGAGTGCCTCGACGGGCTCGACCTCGAGTCCAACGGCTTCGAGCTGGACATCGAGCTGGCCTGCAAGCTGGCGAGGAACGGGCACTCGCCGATGGAGGTGCCGGTCAACTACGTGGCCCGCGGCTTCGCCGAGGGCAAGAAGATCCGGTTCTGGCGCGACGCGGTACCCTCGTATGCGTCGCTGTTCTGGCACCGCTTCTGACGTGGCCCGGCCGCTGTCGCTGATGTCCACCCGTGGCATGATCGGCAGAGGAGCTCCCCATGCCCATGACCTGCACACATCTCGAGCCGCTCGAGACGGAGCTGGAGAAACTCGGGGTGCAGCTCGGCGAGCCCAGACCCAGCCCTTACGGACCGGAGTGGGGTCTCTGGTCTGCGGTGGATTGCACCTTCGACGCGGGCTCGCTGCGCGCGCGACTGGGGCTCGCCGACTTCATCCGCTTCGAGGAGTACGACGGGCGGGTGGCGGGCAGTGACGCGACGTTCTACTGCCCGCGGTGCCGGCGGGCGATCATGGGCCGGCACCGGGCGTACGCAGATCCGACGACCCCCAGGCTGGCCTGAGTCTTCCGCCGCTCCTCCTCCGACGCCGTGCGGTCCCCCGCCCAACCTCAGGCGCCACACCAGCGCCGGCCCAGCTCGCGGTAGAGGTCGGTGGTCTCCTCGATGCAGCGGACCAGCGCGTACTCGTCGGTCTGGTGCGCCTGGACCAGCTCACCGGGTCCGAGGATGACGGTGGGAATGCCGCCGAACGCGGGAGTCAGGATGCTCGCGTCGGTGAAATACGGCGCGCTGGCCGGCTCGGGGCGCTTCCCCTGCCGTCGCTCGGCGAGCTGGTAGACCAGGTGGATGAACGGGTCTTGCTCGTCGGTTCGGACGCCGGGCACGTCCACCCGGGCGCTCAGCTCGACATCGGGGCCGAGTGCGTGCGCCACCTGGTCCCGCACCTGTGCATGCCGCTGGGCGGGCACGGTGCGGATGTCGATCCCGATGACCGCCTCGTCAGGGACCGAGTTGATGTTCAGGCCGCCCCGGATGGTGCCCACGTTGAGGGTGGGACGGCCGAGCAGCGGGTCCGGCGCCACCTCGAAGCGGAACGCCTCCAGCGCCGATACCGCGCGTGCGGCGCGGTACACGGCGTTCACTCCTCGCTCCGGCATCGAGCCGTGGGCGGTCACTCCCCGCGTCCGCGCCTCCAGCCACAGCGCGCCCTTGTGGCCGACCAGCGGAGCGCCCCCGGTCGGCTCCCCCACCACCATCGCCCCGGCGGTGCCGAGCGCGCCGGCGGTCCGCGCCAGGTGAGCGGCGCCTTCGCAGCCAGTCTCCTCTCCGGCGACGAACACCAGCGTGAGCCCGGCGTCGCGCAAGGTGCCGGATCGCACCAGGTCCAGCGCCGCGCAGGCCAGCGCGGCGATGCCGCTCTTCATGTCGCTCGAGCCCCGACCGTAGAGACGCCCACCGTCGGTCTCTCCGGCGAATGGGTTCCGCGTCCAGGGCGCCGCTCCGAGCGGCACCGTGTCGGTGTGGCCGGCGAAGCACAACGGAGGTTTGCTCCCCCCCGGCGCGAAGGCCACCAGGCTCGCCCGGCCAGGGGCGAACTCGTGCAGTCGTATCCGGAACCCGCCATCCTCGAGCAGCTCGGCGAGGAAGCGCGCGCAGTCCAGCTCCGGGCTGGTGGGGTTGATGGTGTCGAACCGCACCAGCTGCTGGGTGAGAGACACCGGGTCCACGCTCATCGCCTCGCCTCCGTTCCGCCGGTTCCGAAGTAGGCCGCGTGCATCTGCGGGTCGGCGCGCAGCTCGGCAGCGGTGCCGGAGGTCACCACTCGCCCCTTGGCCAGGACGTACCCGCGGCTGGCGATGCCCAGGGTCTGGTGCACGTTCTGCTCCACCAGGAAGATGGTCACTCCCCCCTGGTGGATCTGCCGGAGCACGGCGAACGTCTCCTGCACCAGCCGCGGGGACAGGCCGAGCGACGGTTCGTCCACCAGCAGCAGCCGGGGCTCCGACATCAGGCCGCGCCCGATGGACACCATGGCCTGCTCGCCTCCGGACATCGTGCCAGCCAGTTGCGTCCGCCGGGTGGCCAGGTCTGGAAAGGTGGCGAACACCCGCTCCAGCCGCCGGGCCACCACCTCGGGGCGCCGCGCGTCGCGGGCGGCGACCAGGAGATTCTCCAGAACCGTGAGCCGGGGGAAGACCCGGCGCCCCTCCGGGATGCAGCCGATGCCCAGGCGGACGATGCGATGGGTGGGCAGGCGGGTGAGATCCGTTCCTCGGAAGGAGATCCGACCGCTCCGGGGTGAGGTGAGCCCGAGGATGGAGCGGATGAGGGTGGTCTTCCCCGAGCCGTTCGAGCCCAGAAGACAGGTGATGGACCCCGGCTCGATCCGGAGCGAGACGTCCTGCAGCACGTCGGCCCGGTCGTAGCCGGTGAACACCTGCTCGATGACCAGCGCCTCGTCCGGCCCCGTCATGTCAGCCCCAGGTACGCGCGGCGGACCTCGGGGTCCGCGGACACCTCGGCGAAGGTGCCCTCGCAGAGCTTCTTGCCATAGTTGAGCACGACGCACCGGTCGGTGACCCGCTCGATGACCGACATCTCGTGCTCGATGAGCACGATGGTCAGGTCGCCGAACCGCCGGCGCACCTCGAGGATGTCGTCCATCAGGCGGGTGGTCTCGTCGGCGGTCATGCCCGCCGACGGCTCGTCGAGGAGCAGGAGCCGGGGACGGCTCATCAGGGCCCGGCAGACCTCCACCCGCCGTCGGTCGATCATCGCCACGCCGGTCATCGGCTCGAAGAGCCGCCGCGCCAGCGGTGGATCGAAGAGCTCCAGCAGCTCGGTCGCCGCCGCCGCGGTCGCGTCCGCCTGCCTGGCCAGGGCGCTGCGGCGGGCCACGTTGAACCACAGCCCGTGCTCGAGCCGCTGGTGCGCGCCGATGGCCAGGTTGTCGAAGATGGACAGCTCCAGGCACAGGCGCGAGCGCTGGAAGGTGCGGGTGATTCCCGCGCGGTGGATGGCCTGGGGCGTGGCCCGGCCGAGCGACGCCCCGGCGAACAGGACCTCGCCCTGGGTCGGCGGAAACAGGCCGGTGAGGACGTTGAAGAAGGTGGTCTTCCCCGAGCCGTTGGGACCGATCAGCCCCAGGAGCTCCCCCCGTCGGACTTCCAGGTCGAGCCCGGCGAGCGCCACCAGCCCGCCGAACTGGCGGGTGAGCCCGCGGGTCATCAGGAGGGCCTCGGCGGCGCTCACGCGGCCACCCTCCCGAACGGCCGGCGGACGGTGCGGCGGATCAGCCCGCCGGGGCGGAGGACCAGGACCAGAACCACCAGCACCGAGAACAGGAGGTAGCGGTACTCCTGGATGGGCTGCAGCTTCTCGGGGAGCCAGACGACGATGAGCGCGGCCGCCGCCAGCCCGGCGAGGTTCCCCAGCCCTCCGAGCAGCAGGATGGAGACCAGGACCAGCGACTCCTGGAAGGTGAAGTTGTTGGGAGCGATGAAGCCCACCATCATCGCCGACAGAGCACCGGCGACGCCGATCAAGGCGTTCCCGATGGTGAAGGCGGCGATCTTCCACCGTCCGATGGAGATCCCGAAGCAGGCCGCGGCGGTCTCGTCCAGCCGGACCGCGTCGAGCGCCAGGCCGATCCACGAGCGCTCCAGCCGCCGCACCAGCCACACCGCCCCGAACGCCAGCGCGACCGCGGCCAGGCAGTAGAACGCGTAGCCGGAGAAGTCGACGCCGAGCAACTGCCGGTCGTCGTTGAAGCTCCAGCCGAGGATCTGCAGCCCTCCCAGCTTGAGCCCCTGCGGTCCCCCGAGCGTCTCGTTCACCTCCAGGAAGGTCCGGAACAGGAGCCCGAAGGCGATGGTGATCAGCGCGGCGTAGTGGCCCCGGGTCCGGAGCAGGGGGAGGAGCAGCAACGAGCCGACGGCGGCGGCCGCGGCCCCGCTGGCGAGCAGCACCAGCGGATGGGGAAGGGCCCCGCGCCCGAGCACCGCCGCGGTGTAGCCGCCCACGCCGAAGAAGGCCGCGCCGGCGAAGTTGGGCACGCCGGCATCGGCGAGCTGGACGTGGAGCCCGAGACAGGCCACCAGCACCAGCAGCGCACGGGCCATCAGCAGCAGCACGAAGGGGTCGTCGTGGAAGACGCGGACCAGCACCACCGCGGCGGCTCCCAGCCCAAGGAGCACCGCCGGCGGTCCCGCGGCCTCGACCAGCCTCGGGAGGACCCTGCTCCTGAGCCCACCGGCCACGGCAACCACTGCACCCACGGCCACCAGGCCCACCGTTCGCTCCGATTCGGCGGAGAGGAAGGCGTACACGAGCAGCCCGGTCAGCGCGGCGATCGCCGCTGCGGACAGCGCTCGCGCCCCCGGCAGGCTCATACCCGTTCGCCCAGTCGCTCCCCGATCAGACCGGTGGGCTTCCAGGTCATGAGGAGGATGACCACGGTGAAGGCGAACACGTCCTTGTAGGCGGAGGCGAAGGGCAGCGCCACGGCGCCCAGCGTCTGCAGCCCGGCGAAGAGGAACCCGCCGAGCACCGCGCCCTCGAAGCTGCCCAACCCCCCGAGCACCGCGGCGCTGAAGCCGATGACCCCCAGGAGCAGCCCGGAGCCGAAGTTGATCTCGTTGTAATAGAGCCCGTTCATCACCCCGGCGAACGCCGCCAGCGCCGAGCCGATGGCGAAGGTGAGGAGCACCACCTGGCGAAAGTCGATGCCCATGGTGCGTGCGGTCTCCTCGTCCTGGGCGACTGCCCGGATGGCCAGCCCCAGTCGGGTCCGCCGCAGCACCAGCGACAGGCCCACCACCAGCGCCACCCCGGCGACGATCATCAGCACGTTGTCCAGCCGCAGGGTGAAGCGCCCCATCGACCAGGAGGCGCTGGGGAGGAGTGCGGGAAAGCGCTGCGGCTGTGAGCCCCCGGGGTAGAAGAGGCGGATGCACTCGCGGAGCGCGGTGCCCCCCATCAGTGTGGCGAGTAGCACGTTCAGCGCCGGGGCACCCCGGAGCGGGAGCACCAGCAACCGGCCGAGGAGCGCGCCGAGCAGCGCCATGGAGAGGGTGGCGGCCAGCACCACCCCGAGCAGCTGGAGCACCGGGGACTGCACCCCCGCTTGGACCAGCGCGGCGTAGGCGGCGAGGCCGGCGAAGGCCCCAGCGGTGAGCACGTCGCCGTGGGCGAACTGGACCACGTCCAGGACGCCGAAGAACAGGGTGAAGCCCAGCGCGACCAGGGCGTACATGAGCCCCAGCATCACGCCGTTCATCACGTACTGCGCGAGGAGGTCCACGGCCCGGCCGGCCAGGGGCTCAGCGCCCCTTCAGCTTGCGCTTGCCGCTGGCGTACTCGCTGTCCTCCCAGACGACCCACTTCCCGTCCTGGACCACGTACGCGGTGATGGCCGCCACCGTGTTCTGGCCGTGGTCGTCGAAGGTGATGAGACCGACGATGGAGTCCACGTTCTTCACCCCGGCGAGCGCGGTCAGGATCTGCTTCCGGTCCGGTCCGACCTTGTCGATGGTGTCCATCAGGAGGGTGGCCGCGGCGTAGGCGAAGGGGCCGTAGGCCTCGGGTGGGTTGGGGTACTTCTGCTCGGCGTACTTCTCGAGGAAGAACTTGCCGCCGGGGAGCTTCTCCGCCGGGGCGCCCTCGCGGAACGCCACCACCCCCTCGGCGAGCGGTCCCAGGGCCTTGATGAAGTCGTCGTTGACGATGCCCGAGGTGCCCTGGAACTGGGCGTTGATGCCCAGCTTGTCCATCTGGGCGCGGATGCGGACCCCGATGGGGGTGAGGCCGCCGAAGAAGATGACCTCGGGGTTGAGTCCCTTGGCCTGGGTGAGCTCGGCGGTGAAGTCCTGCTGGTCGGCAGTGACGCCGAAGCTGCCGAGGACCTTCCCACCGCCCGCGGTGGCGAACTGGGTGAAGTACTTCTCGTGTCCCTTCCCGTAGTCGGTGGTGTCGTGAATGACGACCCAGCGTCGGAAGCCCTGCTTGAGCATCAGCTTCGCCGCGGTCTCGTTCTGGTTGATCATCGTCCCGTTCACCCGATGGATCTCCTTGTAGGAGTGCCCGTAGGTGATGTCGGGGAGCACCGCGCCCCAGACGATGGTCGGCAGCCCCAGCCGGTGGAAGGTCTCCACCGTGGCCACCGCCACCACCGAGCAGTAGTGGGTGATGCCGGCCACGATCGCCTTGTCGGCCCCGGCCTTGGTGGCGACCTGTACTCCGGTGTCGGGCTTGCACTCGTCGTCGAGCACCACCAGGTCGTACTGGTACTTCGACTTGGGGTCGGCGTTTCGCAGCTTCACCGCGAGGTCGGCCGAGTTCCGCCCGCCGAGGCCGATGGCGGAGTTTCCGCCGGTGAGTGGACCGATGAACGCCAGCTTGACGGTCTGTTTCGCCGTGGCGGGCAGTGCGACCAGGAGGACGAGAAGCGCGAAGCGAAGCAGGGTGAGCTTGCTGTGCATGGTTCTCCCCGGGGCAGAGCGCGCGGATCTACCACGCCCCGCCGCGGGAGGGTGGCAAGTCGGTGGTCTGGCTGCACCGGCCGTGGTGCGCGCGGCGGTTGGCTGCAATCCGCGGAGCGCTGCCCTGTCCGGAGAGTTAGCTTCCGGGTCGTCACCATGCTCTCCGCCCTCCTGACCGTCGCCGTTGTCGCCGCTCCGAGCCCTCACGCCGCCGCGAAGCCGCCCGCGTCCGGCATCGTCTTCCTCGAGGACGACTACCGGGGCGCGCTGGCGAAGGCGAGGGCGGAGAAGAAGCCCCTCTTCCTCGACAGCTGGGCCACCTGGTGCCACTCCTGCCTCTCGATGGGCTCCTTCGTCTTCCCCGACGCGGGGCTGCGGCCAGCGAAGGACGCCGTCGTCTGGCTGTCGGTGGAGACCGAGGCGGAGCAGAACCGCGAGGTGGTGGAGAAGTTCCCCGCCGACGGCCTGCCGACGTTCCTCCTCATCGACCCGGACACCGAGCAGGTCATCGGGCGCTGGCTGGGGACCTCCTCGGTGAACGAGATGCGCCAGTTCGTCCTCGACACCAGCGCCGCGTGGCAGGCGACCCGGAAGGGCGGGAAGTTCTCGGAGGCGGCGCGGGCCGAGCAGGAGGGGCACGCCGCGCAGCAGAAGGGGGACCACGCCGCCGCCGCCGCGGCATACCGGCGCTCGGTGTCGCTCTCGGCCAGGAACGACCCGCTGCGCCGCGAGCGCATCAGCATGCTCCTGGCCGCGCTCGGCCGGGTCCGCACCCCCGAGGCGCTGACGGAGTGCGTCGCGCTGGCCCGGGCCGAGCTTCCAGGAAGCCCGGCCACGCCGCCGGGTGGGGACCTCACCGAGCGCGCCGCGGAGTGCGCGGCCAGGGCCACAGACGCGCCGGGGGCGAAGGAGCTCCTCACCGCGGCCCTGAAGCGGATGGAGGCGCTGGCCGGAGACCCGAAGGCCGCGCTCTCGGTGGACGACCGGAGCGACCTCTACGCCTACCTCGCTGATCAGCTCGACGAGCTCGAGCGCCACGGCGAGGCGGTTGCGGCGATGCGCAAGCGCCAGGCTCTGCTCGAGGCTGCCGCGGCCGCTGCCCCAGATGCCACGACCTCCGCCACCTTCGATGCCCACCGGACCGAGACCTACCTCTACCTCGGCGAGCCGGCGAAGGCCGAGGCGCTCCTGAGCGCGCGCGAGAAGCAGATGCCCAACGACTACAACCCGCCGGCACGGCTGGCCCGGGTGCTCCTGGAAGAGAAGCGAGCGTCGGAGGCCGAGGCGGCGGTGAACCGGGCGCTGGCGCTGATGCCCCAGGGACCGCGCAAGGTCGGCATCCTGGGCCTGAAGGCGCGCATCCTCCAGGCGCAGGGGAAGGACCGGGCGCCGGTCCTCCGCGAGCAGCTGGCGCTCCTCAGGACGCTGCCCGCTTCCCAGCGCAGCGCGGAGACCGAGGAGAAGGTCGCGCAGGAGCTGAAGGGGCTGGAGGCCGGACCGCACGCCAAGCTGTAGGAGCGCTACAGTCGCGGCATGGTCGTTGCGCTGCTGGGATTCGGCAGGTTCGGCAAGGCGCTGGGGTCGCTCCTCGGTGAGGCGCAGATTCCGTACCGCGCCCTCGACCCGGGCGTCGAGGTCCCCCGGGCGGTGCGGGCGCCCGGGCTCCCCGAGCTGGTGTCGGGGGCGAGCCTGGTGGTGCTGGCAGTCCCGGTGCCACGGACCCGTGAGGCGCTCGAGTCGCTGAGGCCGTACCTCGTGCCCGACCAGGTCGTCCTCGACGTCGGCAGCGTCAAGGTTCACCCCTACGCGGATCTGGAATCGGTGCTCGGCGACGCCATCCCCTGGGTGGCCACCCATCCGCTGTTCGGCCCGGTGAGCCTCGCGCTCGCCGAGCGACCCTTGCGGGTGGTGGTCTGTCCATCGCCGCGCCACCCCGGGGCGGCGGTGCGCGCCGGCGAGCTCTACCGGCGGATCGGCTGCGAGGTCATCGAGCAGACTCCGGAGGGACACGACCGGGTGATGGCCCACACCCACGCGCTCACCTTCTTCGTGGCCAAGGGCATGCTGGACGCAGGCGCGGGCATGGAGGTGCCCTTCGCCCCGCCCTCGTTCCAGGCCATCTCCCGCACCATCGAGACCGTGCGCTCCGATGCCGGTCACCTCTTTGCCGCCATCCAGCGCGAGAACCCCTTTGCCCTCCAGGCGCGCGGGCAGCTCCTCCAGGCGCTCGCGGAGATCGACCGGGCGCTGCAGGCCACCCCGGGCGAGGCAGGCCCGGAGTCAGCGCAGTTCGCCATTCCCGACCTCGGGGCCCGTTCCCCCGAGCTCCAGGAGGCCCGCGAGCTGATCGACGCCGTGGACCGCGAGCTGGTGGCGCTGCTCGCCCGTCGCGCCACCCTGGCCCAGCGTGCGGGAAAGGCCAAGGCGGAGCTCGGGCGCCCCATCGTCGACCCCGAGCGCGAGTCCCGCCTCCTCGCCGAGCGCCGTGCCTGGGCGGAATCGCTCCAGCTCGACGCCGAGGCGATCGACGAGCTCTTCCGGGCCATCCTCCGCTTCTCCCGCCGGGCGCAGCGGGGCTCGTCCCAGGGGCCCTGAAGGCCGGCGCCGAGCAGAAGAGGCTCAGCAGCACGTCTCCTGCTCGCCCTCCAGCCGTTCGCCGCCTCCGCGCTCGCCCGGTCCACGCCGCCCGCTCCGGCCTCGACCCGCCACACCGCGGTTCGCGCGGGCCTGGTCGTCCCCGCGCTCGACGGTCACTTCGCGGGCTTGATGTTCTGGTTGCTCCGGAAGAGGTTCGTCGGGTCGTACTTGGCCTTGATCTCCGCCAGGCGCGGGTAGTTGTCCCGGTAGGCCGACTTCACCGTGTCCTCGCCCTCGTCCATGATCATGTTCACGTAAGCACCGCCTGCGGAGTGTGGGTGCAGCGCCAGCCAGTAGTTCCGCGCCCACTCCGTCATCTTCGCGTTGTTCGCCGGATCCGGGTCCACGCCGACGATGACCTCGGCGAAGTTGGCGTCCCGGAAGCTGAAGGCGGTGTCGCCCGGGGCCGCTCGGTGCGCCGCACCGTTGATCGGGTAGAGGTGCATGGTGGACTGTCCAGTCGGCAGCTGCGCCCCATACTTCACGTGCAGGTCGATCGCCTTCTCGGACAGCTCCTTGAAGAAGTCCGCCTTCCAGTACCACTGATGCCCGGCGGGATAGAGCGCATCGAACATCCCCTGCAGGACCGGCCAGGGGATGGGACCGACGAAGTCGATCGCCGGCGGGCCAAACGCACGGATGGGCTTGAAGCGCTCCTCGGCCTTCTCCATTGGCCCGCTGTAGCACCAGACCACCGCGCAGGCCTTCTTCCCCTGGTACTGCTCGGGGAAGGGGGCCGCGGGCGGGACGGTGATGAAGCCGAACCAGCCGTTGATGTCCTCCGGCGCCTTGAGGATGAAATCGCGCCACCACTTGAGCAGCTCGCCGCTCCGCTCGAGCGGCCAGATCATCGGGCCGCCGTAGACCTGGCTGATGGGATGAAGCCGGTATTCGAACGAGGTGACCACCCCGAAGTTGCCGCCACCGCCGCGCACCGCCCAGAACAGGTCCTTGTTCTCCTTGGCATTGGCGACCACGAAGCGGCCGTCGGCGAGCACCATGTCCACGGAGAGCAAGTTGTCGATGGTGAGGCCGTGGGTGCGGGAGAGGTAGCCAATGCCGCCGCCGAGGGTCAGCCCTCCGACCCCGGTGCTGGAGATGAAGCCGCTCGGGGTGGCGAGACCGAACGGGTGGGTGGCGTGGTCGACGTCTGCCCACTTCGCGCCGCCCTCGACGCGCACCGTGCGGGCCGAAGGGTCGACCCGAACGGCGTGCATCCTCGAAAGGTCGATCACCAGGCCGCCCTCGCACACCCCGAGGCCCGGTCCGCTATGTCCACCACCCCTCACCGCGAGCGGTAGCTTCTGCTCGCGGGCGAAGTTGACGCAGGCCATGACGTCGGCCACGTCGACGCAGCGGGCGATCATCTCCGGGCGCCGGTCGATCATCCCGTTGTAGACCTTGCGGGCCTCGTCGTAGGCCCCGTCTCCGGGGCGGATCAGCTCGCCGCGCACCTGCGACCTGAGGCCCTGCACCGCGCTCTCCGTCAGCTTGCTCATCGTGTGCTCCTTTGGGTCCAGCGTGTTGCCCCGAGGTTGGCCCACCCGCCGTGAGCGGAGCGTTGGCGCTGCCCCCGGTTCCCGACCAGCAGACTCCCAGCAGCGTTAGTCCGGCGTTAGCTCGGCCAGTAGAGCCCGGGCCGCCCGGTGGTCGGGGGTATCAGTCCCCTCACCGAAGGTACGGATCAGCTCCGCCAGGAGTCCGGGGCGACGCTGGAGGCGTGCCAGGCTGGTGGCGGCGCGCAGCTCCAGAGACCTCTCTCCCAGGCTCCGGGCGATCTCCGCCGAGCGCCGGTAGGCGGCGGCGGCCTCTTCCGGACCGGCGCCGTCGGCGAGTCGGAGCTCGCCGCGCAGCCGGTGCAGCTCGGCATCCCACCAGCGCTCGTTGTTGCTCCGGGCCTCGGCCAGCGCCTCGTCCACCGCCGCCAGGCCCTCGGCCGGACGTCCTGCCCGGCCACAGACCTCGGCGAGCAACCCCAGGTAGTAGGGCACCCGGAGCCGCGCCCCGGTGGCCCGGAACACCTCGATCGATGCCCGCAGGGCGCCGAGCGTGTCCGCCTCCGCCCGGCTCGATGCCTCGGCGTGTCGCACCAGGATCTCCGACCAGGCCCGGTAGTACGGCGCCCGGGACTCGGTGGTGATCGCCAGCGCCTTCGCCGCGTAGGTTCTCGCCGTCTCGGCGTCCCCCCGCAGCTGCTGCAGCAGCGCCAGGTAGGTCGCGGCCAGCGACTGGTTGAACGGCTGCCCCAGCTCGTCCGCCATTCTCATCGCCTCGAGACCATGGGTCAGCGCGGTGTCCACCCGGCCCTGCAGCCAGAGGGCGTGCGCGTACCAGGCTCGCCCGTGGACGGCGAAGTTCCAGCCCTGCTCCTCGACGATGCGCTGGACCTGTGACGGGTCGTTGGCCCTGAGGGCGCGCTCGAACTCCTCGCTCGCCTGCGCGACGCGACCCAGGTGCAGTCGGGAGCCGAAGAGCATCATCTCGCTCTCCGGCGGCGGAGGCGACTGGTGGGTCCGCTGGTACAGCTGGTGCAGCTCGTCCGAGACCAGCTCGACCTTCTCCAGCCGCGCCTGCACCACGTAGAGCGACTGCAGGCCGTAGAAGGCCTGGGCCCGCTGCACGTCGTCGCCCACCGTGTCGCAGAGGCCCACTGCCCGATCGAGGCAGCGCTCGACCTCCGGCGAGGTCCAGCCCTTGGTCATCCGATAGAGCTTGGCCAGGCCCAGCTGGATGCGCAGCTCGCTCGAGTCGCGCGCCAGGCCCCGTGGCAGCCGCTCCACCAGCGCCAGGCCCCGCTTCAGCAGGTCGATGGCGTCCTCGTTGGCGTAGGTGCGCTGCGCCACCAGCGCCGCCCGCTGGTAGTGCTCGATGGCCTGTGCCTCCAGTCCGGCCCGCTCGTAGTGGGCGGCGATGCTGCCGCTCAGGGGGTCCAGCGCGCCGGCGTGCAGCTTCTCCAGGGCCTGGGCGATCCGGCGATGGAGGAACCGGCGCTGCGGCGGGGCGATCTCGGCGTAGGCCACCTCGCGCAGCTTGTCGTGGGTGAAGTCGTACTGGTTGACGCCGAGCTCGCGGACGATGCGGCGCTGCCACAGCTCGTCCAGCGCCCGGACCACTCCGTCCTCGGGGAGCTGGCCCGCCTCGAGGAGCAGGTCCAGCCCGAAGCCACGGCCGATCGCCGCGCCGAGGCTTGCCAGCTCCCGGGTGGGTGGCGAGAGCTGAGCCAGGCGCGACTCGATGACCGCCTGCACCTTGGAGGGGAGGATCGCCGCCCCACCGAGACCGGCGCGGGCCCTCTCCACCACGAACAGTGGATTTCCCTCCGTCTCGTGGAAGAGCCGGAGGGTCCGGTTCTGGTCCAGCTCCCGGCGCTCGATGTGTGCCGCCAGCAGCCCGGTCTCCGCCGCGTCCAGCGGGTCGAGGGCGATCTCGGTCACCGGGATCCGGCCCGCTCGCAGATGCAGGAGCAGACCCCGCAGGGGGTGGATGGCCGGGACCTCCTCGTCCCGCGCCGTTCCCAGGACCAGCAGCCTCGCCTGCGGCTCGAAGCGGAGGAGGTAGTGCAGCCACTCGATGGTCTCGCGGTCGCACCACTGCAGGTCGTCGACCAGCAGGACGACGGGCTGCGGGGCAGCGAGCACCGAGCGGGCCAGGGCGGCGAAGAAACGCTGCCGCTGGCCGTACTCGGTCATCGGTTCCGGCGGCGGCAGCTCGGGGCGCTCGGCACGCAGCTCGGGCAGGAGGCGCGAGACCTCGGTGAGCCAGGTCGGGTCGAGCCGCAGGAGCGCGCGCCGCACCGGCTCGGTCCGCAGCCACTCGCTGACCGGGGCCAGGGAGAGCTGGCCCTCGGTGGCGTAGGAGCGGCTGGCCGCCACGGTGACTCCCTGCCTTCGGGCCCAGGCCAGGAGCTCCTCGGCGAGGCGCGACTTGCCGATCCCCGGCTCGCCGGTGATCAGCGCGAAGCTCGGGGTTCCGCCGCTGGCGCCCCGCCACGCTTCGAGGAGGACCTGCCACTGGCGGTCGCGGCCCACCAGCGGTGGGGCGGCGTCGAGGGGCGGCTCCCGCCCCGGCACGGCCTGCTCCTGGTCTCGCAACAGCGCCGCGTGTGCCTGGCGAAGCTCTGCTCCCGGCTCGACTCCCAGCTCGCGCCGGAGCGTCGCCGCATGATCGCGGAAGAGCCGCAGCGCCCCGGCCCGATCTCCCGAGAGCGCCAGCACCCGCATCAGGGCGCGGCAGGAGTCCTCGTCGGTGGGTTCGTCGTGCACCAGGCGCTGGAGATGGCGAATGGCTCCGGGGTAGTCCCGCGCCGCCTCGAGCACCTCGGCGAGACGGGCCAGCCCGCGCCGGTGGAGCTGGCGCAGCCGCTCCCGCTCGCCCTCGATCCATGCGTCGTAGCAGCCGGGCAGCAGCTCGCCGCGGTAGAGCTCGGCGGCGCGCTCCAGTGCTGCCCGCTCGCGTCCGTCGCCTCGGGAGGCAGCGGCCTCGGCCAGCGCCGCCTCGAAGGCAGCCAGGTCCAGCTCGAACGCCGAGTCCGCCCTCCAGCCCGCGGTGCGGTTGTCGGCGACGAGGAAGCGGTCCGCCTCGGGGAGCGCGTGGCGCAGCTCGTGGAGGATCTGCCGCAGGTTGTTGCGGGCCTGCGCCTCGCTCGAGTCCGGCCAGAAGGTGAAGGCCAGGTGCTGACGCAGCTGCGGCGCGTCGCGGTGCAGCAGGAGATAGGCGAGGAGCGAGTGCAGACGCGGCGAGTGGATCGCGGTCACCGCCTGGTTGCCGTGCACCAGGCTGAGCCCGCCGAGCAGACGGATGTGCAGGGTCGCAGGCGCGTCCACTGCCCGAACCATAGCGCCGGTCGGGGGGGCCACCGGCTACTCCAGTGGGCGCAGGCTCAGGAAGGCATCCGAGAACACCTGGGCGTGGGTGCCCGGTGCATTCTTCACTCCGGCGAACATCCCCCAGGCGCCATCGATCACTCGCACCGAGGTGACCTCGTTGCCCCGACCGGGCGGGCCTGCGGGGAGGGTGATGCGCTTCCGCACCGCTCCGTCCGGACCGACGATCACCGCCAGGTCGTCCCGGGCGTCGCTGACGCTCAACCCGCTCGGATTCTGCGTGTAATTGGTGGAGCCGACGCCCAGCACCGACCCGTCGCCCAGCACCGCCATCTCCCAGAACATGTCGCCGGCCAGAACGTCCACCAGCCGCTCGTCCAGGGCCTGGCCGGTCGCGGCGTCGAGGGACTGGACCCATGCGTCCCAGCCCCCGGGGTCGCTCCCTGTCCGGGCCCTCCCCGTCAACCACAGGGTCCCTGGCGCGACGCGGATGCTCAGCAGACGCTTGCCGGTGCCCAGACCGGAGAGCGCGGCGTAGGTACGCTGCCCGTCGGGCGAGAGCCGGGTGACGATCGACACTCCGTAGTCGAAGTGCGCTGGGTCCGCGCCCGCCAGCAAGTGCTCGCCGAAGAAGGCGTCGTGGGCCGGGAGCACGTCCGCCGTGCTCGGGACGACGACGTACGCCGCCCCGGTCGGATCGACGTCGAGGTAGACGAAGGCCGAGCGGTCCCCCTGGTGGAAGTTGTCGAACCCGCCACCGATGATCCCGATCGCCAGCAGCGCCGCCGGAGGCTCGACGACGGTGGTCCACGCCGGATGGAACCCGCCGTCCTGGAGCTCCAGGCGGTGGGCCCGCACGGAGTTGTCAGACCAGCGCATGGCCACCAGCACTCCTTCGCCCACCGCGCAGATGCGGGCCCGGTCGAGCGAGAAGAGGAAGGGGGGCATCTGGCCGGTGTCGGGGATGCCCGAGTCGAGCGGGGCCGTGATCTCCGAGCCGTCGGGGAGGACTCGGGTCAGCCACCCCTTGATGGGCTTCCGGAGGAGATCGGCTCCGGGGGCCGGCTCGATCTCCACCAGGGTGGCCGCGCCGGAGGGATGGACGGTGAAGTCGACCAGGAAGCGCCCCTCCGCTGGCAGGTGCTCCCTGACCACGTGGAGGTCGGCGTCGAGCCAGACCAGCTTGCGGGCGGGCTCGGTCACCAGCAGCTGCTCCTGGAGCGTCTCGACCAGGACCACCCACTTCCGCTGCTCCCAGGCTTCCAGCTTGACCGCCGCCACTCCGGCGAGCGTCAGGTCCTGCGGGGAGAGGCCGCCCTCGGGCGGGACCGGCTGCGGGCCACAGGCGCAGAGCGCCGCCATCCACAGCAGGCCGGCGAGGACCCGGGAGAGGGTCGGGGAAGGGTGCACGTCTCGAGCTCCTGGTTCGGTGACCAGCCGCGGGTCGGCTGGCCGACGTTGAGGACACCGGCCCCGCTCTGCCGTTGCCGCCCGGCCGACTCCATCACAGCAATGCCCCGCCGCCTCCGGCACACCCCGACCAGCCAGCCCCGATGGTACCGTGCGGCGGCGATTGAGCTCGTCGCTGCGCTTCGTCGTCGATGACCTGTCCGGTGCGCCGACCCGGGCGCTGATCGCCCGGCACCTCGCTGGCATGCATGCCAGCTCGCCGCCCGAGAGCGTGCACGCCTTCGACACCGAGAAGCTCCGGCAGCCCGGGGTCACCTTCTGGTCCGTCTGGGTGGGGGAGGAGATCGCCGGCTGTGGCGCCCTCAAGGTCCTGGACGCCGAGCGAGGGGAGCTGAAGTCGATGCGGGTGGCGGACGCGTTCCTCGGACGGGGAGTCGGGCGGGCCATCCTCGAGCACCTGCTCGCCGAGGCGAGGGCCCGGGGCCTGCGGAGCGTCTGGCTGGAGACCGGCTCCGCGCCGGCATTCCTCCCGGCACTCCGGCTCTACCAGAGCGCCGGATTTCGCTCCTGCGGTCCCTTCGGGGACTACCGCGAAGATCCCTTCAGCCGGTTCATGACCCGCGAGCTCTAGCCCGGGCGGGCACGGCCGTGGAGCCTGACGGCGAGCGCGCGAGCGGCGAAGGCGAAGAAGGGCGCGACCAGCACGTCCACCGTGTAGTGCACGTGCTGCCACAGCACGCAGCCGCCCACCGCGATGGTGCAGGCGAGGAAGAGGGCGCGCAGCCGCCGCCCCGGCACCATGAGCGTCAGCAGGAACAGGGTCGAGGTGTGCCCGGAGAAGAAGAGGTCCCGGGTGAGGGTCTGACCGGTCCCGAGCACCTGCACCAGGGGGTCCTGGAGCGGAATCATGGCCGGCGGAGCCTCGAGCGGCGTCACCGACATCACCACCATGCGCAGGAGCACCATCACCGCGTAGGACTGCAGCCCCAGCAGCAGGCGTCGCGGGGAGGGGAGCAGCACCACCACCGTGGTGAGGATGCCGGCGTAGACGAGCGCGAAGGTGACCCAGGTGACGTCCCGAGGGGAGATGGCCGCCAGCACCGGGTCCGGGAGGACGACCCCTGGCCGGAGCTCCACCCAGTTCAGGAAGCGGGCCATGGCGTTGAGAACCCCGATGAACGCCACCGCTGTGAGCACGACCTCGCGACGAAAGCGCGGCGCGGCCCAGGCATCGGTCCAGACGCGGGCGATGGATTTCCAGGGGACGTCGACGGTGTCCGGCATGGGTGAGGGTCGGGGCGAGCGTCTTACCGCAGGGCGAGCGGCAGCGTCGCGGGTCGGTTAGGTCTTCGTCCCGCATGGGCACGACGGCAGTGGTGACCGGGGCGTCCTCGGGACTGGGTGAGGAGTTCGCGCGGCTCTTCGCCGCGGACGGAGTCGATCTGGTGCTGGTCGCTCGGCGCCGGGAGAGGCTGGAGGCGCTGGCCACGGAGCTGCGCGCGGCCCGGAAGGGGTCGGTCCAGGTCATCGCTGCCGACCTGGCGGTCCCCGACCAGGTCGAGCAGGTGATCCGCGAGGTGCAGAGCGAGTCACTGGAGATCGAGTTCCTGGTCAACAACGCCGGGCTGGGCAACGTCGGTCCGTTCGCCGGGAGCGACCTGGCCACCCAGCTGGTGATGGTGGACGTCAACGTCCGGGCGCTGGTCCGGCTCACCCACGCGTTCCTCCCGGGCATGCTGTCCCGGCGTCGCGGGCGGGTCCTGAACATCGGCTCGACGGCTGGCCTCCAGCCCGGGCCGTACGGAGCCGTGTATTACGCGAGCAAGGCCTTCGTGAACTCGTTCACCGAGGCGCTCTCCCACGAGCTGAAGGGCACGGGCGTGACCGCCACGGTGAGCCTCCCCGGTGCCACCGCGACCGAGTTCGCCTCCGTGGCGGGGAGTGGAGGAACCCGGCTCTTCCGCTCCGGCGTCATGCCCTCTGCGGTGGTGGCGAAGGAGGCCTACCGGGCCATGCTCCGGGGAACGCCGTTCGTGATTCACGGGTGGAGGAACAAGGTGCTCGGATTGGGTGTCCGCTTCGGCCCTCGGGCGGTGGTCCGGTCGATCGCCGCGGCGATGAACGCGCCTGGCAAGTGAGCGCCCCCAATTCACTGACAGTGAAACGTCCCAGAAGCTCGGCGGGAGCGCGCTTCGCGGCGGAACCGTCCGCTGATCGCCGCCCTCGCATCTCGGGCAGCGGCCGCATAGACAACCGGGGGCACGCGGGGCAACGGAGGTGGAGATGACCGGACTGGCGCTGTTGACGGCGATCCACACGGCGATCAGCCTGGTGGGAATTGCTTCCGGACTGGTGGTGCTCGCGGGGATGCTCCGGGGGCAGGACCGCCGGGGCTGGACGGCGCTGTTCCTGATCACCACCGTGCTCACCAGCGTGACGGGCTTCTTCTTCCCCTTCACGCAGCTGCTGCCCTCGCACGTGGTCGGCGTCGTCTCGCTGGTGATTCTCGCCGTGGTCCTCTGGGCTCGCTACGGGCGGGCCATGCAGGGCCGCTGGGCGCAGGTCTTCATCATTGGCTCGGTGGCCGCGCTGTGGCTGAACGTGTTCGTGCTGGTGGCCCAGCTCTTCGCCAAGGTCCCCGCGTTGCACGCCCTCGCCCCCACCCAGTCCGAGCCCCCCTTCGGCGTCGCACAGGTCGCGATGCTCGCGGTGTTCATCGCCCTCGGTGTCCGGGCCGTGCAGCGGAACCGCACCGCCGTCGCCCGGCCCGGCCCGGCGCTCTGAACGGCTCGGCGCCGCTTCGTCGAGCGCCGGAGCAGAGATGTCCGGGGAAGGTTGCGCCGGAGGCCGGCTCGCGGCAGAACGCACTGGAACGGAGGTGTGGCCATGCAGAGCAAGGCAACCGCGGAGTGGCAGGGCGATCTGATGGGCGGCCAGGGGAAGGTCAGCGCCGCGAGCGGGACGTTCCAGGGAGCGAGCCTGAGCTGGAAGGCCCGGACGGAGGGCGTGGCGCGTTCGACCACGCCCGAGGAGCTGCTCGCCGCGGCCCACGCGAGCTGCTTCTCGATGGCTCTCTCGCATGCCCTCGCGCAGGGAGGCCATCCGGCGACGCGGCTGGAGACGAGCTGTGTGGTCGAGTTCGGGCCGAAGTCCGGGGGCGGGTTCGAGGTCCGATCGTCCACGCTCGAGGTGAAGGGCTGGGTTCCCGGCATCGATGCGTCCGGCTTCGAGAAGGCGGCCGAGGGGGCGAAGAACGGCTGCCCGATCTCGGCGGCGCTGAAGATCCCGATGTCGGTGAAGCCCGCGCTCCAGAAGTAGCGGCGGAGGGTCTCCCCGAGCTTCAGCCAGCCGCCGGTGCCGGCTCCGCCGTCGGTGCGAGGACCCTCCGGAACAGCAGGGCGAACACCCCCATCGCCACCGCTCCGGTCGCCACCAGCCCGGAATGCATCACCCAGAAGGCGAACCCGGTCATCTTCTCCAGCAGCCCGCCAAGGTAGCCGGTGGCCAGGTTGGCCATCGCCAGATGGAGGTAATAGATGCCGATGATCATTCCCCCCACGCCCTTCGGCGAGGCGCGGGAGAAGAGCGCCAGCCCCACCGGGTAGATCATCGCGAAGCTGGTGTTGTTGACGAGGTGGAAGGCCAGGCCCCAGAGCAGGGAGACCTTCTGCCCGGTCGCCGCCTCCTCCGCGGCGCCCGCCGCCAGCAGCAGCGGGCCGCAGGCGCCAATCGCCGCGCCGATGATGATCTTGATGATCTCGTCCGGCTCTCTCCGGCGACGGCTGTACCAGCGCCAGAACAGCAGCGTGCCGGCCATGGTGCAGGTCGAGATCGTGGCGTCCAGCGAGAGCAGCCAGGTGACGGGGAGGTCGAAGCCGAACAGGTTGCGGTCGTAGTGGGCGTGGCCCCACACCTCGTAGGCGTTGAAGATCTCCTGGTTGGCGATGGTGCACAGCGCCAGCGCGGGCAGCATGGCGACCAGGACTGCGACCGCCACCCAGTCTCGCCGCTCGAGCCTCGGGCGCCCGGCCCTCGCCCGCGCCCCGCGGGGTGACTCCGCCGGCAGGTACCGGCGGCCCGAGAGATAGACCACCAGCCCCAGCAGCATCCCGATCCCCGCGGCGCCGAAGCCCCAGTGCCAGGCCACCTTCTGCCCCAGGGTGCCGCACACCAGTGGAGAGACGATGATCGCCAGCTGGATGCCCAGCATGAACGCCTGATAGGCGTCCGCTCGGCGAAGATCGCCCGGCCCGTAGAGCTCGCCGACCTGGCTGGCGATGTTGCCCTTGAAGCAGCCCACGCCCACGAAGAGGCAGGCGATGGCGATGACGAAGGAGACGTCGAAGGCCATCAGGAAGTGTCCCAGGACCATCAGCAGCGCGCCGAGCGTCACCGTGGCGGTTCGTCCGAGCCACCGGTCGGCGATGAATCCCCCGACGATGGGAGTGAGGTAGACACCGCTGGTGTACACCCCGGTGATGGCGGAGGCGATGGCGATCGGCGTGGCCAGCGGCCCGTATGCGTGCTCGAGCGCCGCCTTGAACGCGGCGAAGCCGGCGACGTGCTCCACGTGTCCCGGGAGCAGCAGGGACTGGGTGAGGTAGAGCACCAGCAGCCCGTTCATCCCGTAGTAGGAGAAGCGCTCCCAGGCCTCGGCGAAGCAGAGGTACCAGAGCCCGCGCGGGTGCCCCAGGACGTCTCCCGCGAGTGGCGCCGCGCTCGCCGGCATCACCGCTTCCGCTCTCACGCGCCCCTCCTCGAAGAGGATGGGGACCTAGCACAGGAATCACGGGTCATCGCCGAGGAGCATCGGAGTGAGCCCGTGGTCGAGCTCGGGCCCGGGGGCGAGCTCGCGGTGGCGAGGTAAGGGGCCGCATCCGGAAGCCGGGCAACGACGTCCCGCGTCAGGCTGGAGCATTGGCGGGAGCTGCGCGCACTTCGGACTTGCCGGCGGGCCGTGTTCGGCCATCGTGCGTCCGTCCTCGTCGGGGAGGTGGCGATGCTTCCACGCTTCACCGCGGTTGCAGTCGTGACGGCAATTCTGGCACTGGCCGGGTGCTCCGGTTCCCAGGGAACGGAGGGCCCCGCCGGGCCGAAGGGAGATCCCGGTCCGACGGGGCCTGCAGGTCCCGCCGGAGCACAGGGCCCCGCTGGACCCGCCGGGCCCTCGGGAGACGCAGGGCCGCCCGGGGCTCAGGGACCCGCTGGAGATGCTGGCCCTCCGGGAGTCGCGGGGCCTCCGGGGCTCCAGGGCCCACCGGGGATCCAGGGCCCGCCCGGGATCCAGGGCCCGCCCGGGGTCCAGGGCCCGCCCGGACCGTCGGACGGGTTCCACAAGTTCGATGGAAACCTCACCACGGTGGCGACCGCGCTCCCCACCTGGACCTCGGTGCTGTCGATGTCGGTCCCCGCCGGCAACTACGCCGTCTTCGTGACCCTCAAGGCGAACGTCGACGAGGCGCAGACCGGTTCTGGAATCGACACCGTTCAAGGGCTTTGCGAGATCACCGCGGGTGCTCCTGGCTCAGTTGGATTCCAGGCCGTGGGCGGCCCGGCTCCGATGGAGCCGCCGAACATTCAGGGGATGGGGTCAGCCGTCTGGAACAGGTTCATGGTCTGGCCGGCAGCGATCCAGGGGACAGTGACGCTGGCGACCACCAAGGACCTGGTGGTCTCGTGTGCGGTCCTCGTTGCCAACACCGCGACGTTCAAGGTCTCCAACATCGACATCATCGCCATCAAGGTCGGGACCCTGACGCAGGTCCCGTGAGGGCTGCCGTCTGCCACGGAGACGGTGGACGTTCCGCCAGGGCTCACCGTGCCCTGCACGGAGTTTGGGGGACTACGCCATTCGGTGGACGTCGACGACGGCCTTCGCAAACGCCGCCGGTGCTTCCTGGGGCAAGTTGTGCCCGACGCCGCCGGAGATCAGCCGGTGCTCGTACTTGCCGGAGAATTTCCTGGCGTAGGAGCTCGGGTCGGAGTGGGGCGCGCCATTGGCGTCCCCTTCGAGGGTGATCGTCGGGACGGTGATGACCGGAAATCCCGCGAGTCGCTTCTCCAGATCGTCGTACTTCTGCTCGCCTTCCGCGAGGCCCAGGCGCCAGCGGTAGTTGTGGATGGCGATCGCGACGTGGTCAGGATTGTCGAAGGATGCCGCGGTGCGATCGAACGTGGCGTCGTCGAAGTCCCACTTGGGCGAGGCGAGCTTCCAGATGAGCTTCGCGAAGTCATGCCGATACTTGTCGTAGCCCGCGCGGCCGCGCTCGGTCGCAAAGTAGTACTGGTACCACCACTGGAGCTCCGCGCTCGGCGGCAATGGTGCCTTGCCTGCTGCCTGGCTGCCGATCAGATAGCCGCTCACGGAGACGAGCGCGTTGCAGCGCTCCGGCCACAAGGCGGCGACGATGTCTGCGGTTCGCGCTCCCCAGTCGAAGCCGGCGAGGATGGCGCTCTTGATCTTGAGAGCGTCCATGAGATCGATGGTGTCGACGGCGAGCGCCGATGGCTGACCGTTCCGGACGGTGTCATTCGAGCGGAAGCGCGTCGTCCCGTAGCCGCGCAAGTACGGGACGATCACCCTGTAGCCGGACGACGCCAGTGAAGGGGCGACGTCGACGAAGCTGTGAATGTCGTAAGGCCAGCCGTGCAGGAGAATGACCGCCGGACCAGCAGCCGGTCCCGCGTCGACGTATCCGACGTTCAAGACACCGGCATCGACCTGCCTGATGGGCCCGAGCGACGGGTGCGCCGGAGGTGCGCTCCTGGCCGTCCCGGCGAACCCGAGCTCCGCGGACGCGAGCGTCATGGCCGCGGCGCCGAGAAAGCGACGACGATCGAAGGATGTTTCATCGGTCATTGGACTCTCCTCCGGCGGAGAACCATCAACGCCGACCCGCTGGCCTTCATCAAGTCTCGAGGTCGCCGCTCTGCTGCCACTGACCCGGCGAAGTCTGACATCGCACAGGGCGCGGCGAGGAGTGCAGTGTACCGGGCCGTGGGTTCTACGCTCGCCAGGGCTGGTCCGACGCCGGCGCCCTGGACTACGGCGCGGAGACGAGCGCCGGGCCGATCTCCGTCCCCTGCCGCCGATACGAGAAGCGCGTCCGGTGAGGGCTCAGGCCCTCAGCGAGGCTCCGAGCCGCTCCAGCAGCGCCTGCGTGCCTTGCTCCCGCGAGCCGGCGTCGTCGTATCCGTCCAGGAACGCCCCCTGCTCGGTGACCCGCAGCCTGGTCCCGCTGCCGGCCGGCTCGAACTCGACGGTGGCCAGGGAGACCGAGATCCGGGTGTCGTCGATGTGCATCTCGTAGGCGTAGACGATCCGGGCGTTGGGGACGATGTCGAAGTAGCGCGCGTCGAAGCGGGAGACCTTTCCTCCGGCCCACGCTCCGCTGACATGCTCGCGCCCGCCGATCCGGAACTCGAGCTCCCGCTTCAGCACCTTCCACTCCCCGGGCGGGCCCGTGAACCACCGGGCCTTGGCGTCGACGTTGGCCCAGGCGGCGAAGACCCGATCGGGGGCAGCCGGGTAGGAACGCTCGAGGGTGAAGGCGGCGTGCTGGGTGGATCGCTGACTCATGACTTCCTCCTGGGTGGTGGTGGGTCCTGCGCGGCGAGGTACTCGCCGAGGGCATCGAGGTGGCGCTCCCAGGCGCTCCGTCGCGCGGAGAACCAGGTCTCGGCGACCCGGAAGGCATCGGGCTCCAGCTGGCAGGTCCGGACCCGTCCCACCTTCCGCGAGTCGCCGCCGACTTCCATGTCACCAGTCCCTATTGACGGGCGGATCGATCGCGCGGCGTACCTCGAGCGCGCTGGCCGAACAGCGAGCGCATCCGCACCCTCACCATCGAAAAGCGCTTCGTCGACGGCGAGGAGGCGTTCGTCCGCTACTGGCTCCAGGAGCTCGAGGTGTACTTCGGCCAGCTCCCTGGGCACGCCTGACTGCGGGTGCAGGTCGATGCGGCCGAGGCCGATCACTTCCGGCCGCTGGCAGGGGTCGGCGGACGCCGATTAGAGACCCCGGGATGCTCGCCGTCCTCCTCGCGCTGGGCGCGGCCTTCTCCTATGGCGTCTCCGACTTCCTGGCTGGCTGGCTCTCCCGGCGCGCGCACTACGGCTGGGTGGGGCTGATCTCCCAGCTGACGGCGGCCGTGGGTGCCTCGCTGGCCGCGCTGGTCGTCGGAGGCGCCGCGGACGGGGCCGCGCTCGGCTGGGGAGCCTTCTCCGGTCTGGGCGGCGGGCTGGGAACGCTCGCTCTGTACCGCGGGCTCGCCCGGGGTCGGATGAGCGTGGTGGCCCCCCTCTCCGGGGTGCTCGCCGCAGGGTTGCCGGCCCTGTTCGGGCTGGTGATCGGCGAACGTCCGTCGGTCGCTGCTGCCTCGGGGCTGGTGCTCTCGATGCCGGCGGTGTGGCTGGTCTCGAGCGGGCCGTCCGAGAACCGGTCGGGACCGAAGCTGGGGAGCGTGATCGATGGTGTCCTCGCCGGGGTGGGGTTCGCGGTGCTCTTCATCGGGCTGCAACGCGCCGGGCGGGGGGTGGGACTCTGGCCGTCGGCCGCCTCGCAGCTGATGTCGGCGCTGGTGATGGTCGCCGCCCAGCTGATCACCAGGACCGGCCCCCGGAACCCGGGCGAGGCGGCACGCCCACCTGCCACGTTCACCTGGGTCGGGCCGATCGCCATCGGCCTGGTGGGGACGGTGGCGGTCATCTGCTACTACCTGGCGACGACGTTCGGGCTGCTCAGCGTCGTCGCCGTCCTCACCTCGCTCTACCCGGCGGTGACGGTGGCACTCGCCCGGTGGCTCCTCGCCGAGCCCATCGCCCGCAGGCAGGGAGCCGGACTGGCGCTGGCGGGGCTTGCGGTCGCGCTCATCTCCGCCGGCTGACCGCGGAGCCGCCCCACACTCCCTACGGAGACCAGCCAGGGACGTTGCGGGCCCCCGGGGGAACGTCTGGCAGATCGCCCACGTGATGCGCCCTACCGGGTGAAGGCCAGCAAGCCTGGGTGTGCGCCCGGTACGCGCACTGGGTGTACCACCCCTTGTGCCCTGCGCGCGGCAGGCGGATGGTGGCGAGCCGGAGGTGCGTCATGATCGCTCGAGTCCTCAGCGTTCTCCTTGGCGCTGCGGTGTTCGCCAGCGCCTTCCTGCTACCCCCCGGGTCGGCGGTTTTCTGGCACGACCTGCTGCTGGGAGCGCTGGTCGCGGTGGTCTCGGTGATGGCCATCTGGGCTCCGCGGCTGCGGTTCCTCAATCTCGCCGTGGCAGTCTGGCTCTTCTGGTCGGGAGCGGTGCTTCCCAACATCGACCACTTTCACGTGACGGTGCTCGCCGCGACGCTGATCTTCATCCTCTCGCTGGTGCCGAACAGCGACGAGACCTTCTGGCCACATCACCACGTGGTCCACCATCGCTGAGCGACCTCGCCGACGGCTCGACGAGCTCACGGTCGCGGTCAACCGCCGGGCCCGCGGGCTACTTCGAGTCCCGGCCCCCGCCGGTCAGCTTCCGCCATGCCCAGCGGACGGGGTCGAAGAACTCGTCGACCACCCGCTCTTTCAGCGGGATGATCGCGTTGTCGGTGATCCGGATGCTCTCCGGGCACACCTCGGTGCAGCACTTGGTGATGTTGCACATCCCCAGGCCCATCTTCTCCCTGAGCAGCGCCCGCCGGTCGTTGGTGTCCAGCGGATGCATCTCCAGCGCCGCGTAGCGGACGAACATCCGGGGCCCGGCGAAGTGCGCCTTGTTCTCCGGGTGGTCACGGATGACGTGGCAGACGTTCTGGCAGAGGAAGCACTCGATGCATTTGTGGAATTCCTGCGCCCGGTCGATGTCCTCCTGCATCATCCGGTACTTTCCATCGGGCGGCCGGGGCGCGGGATTGAACGCCGGCACCCGCTTGGCCATCTCGAAGTTGAACGAGACGTCGGTGACCAGGTCGCGTAGCACCGGGAAAGTCTTCATCGGTGCCACGGTGATGGGCATGGAGGTGTCGAGCGCGCTCATTCGCGTCATGCACATCAACCGCGGCTTCCCATTCACCTCGGCACTACACGAGCCGCACTTCCCGGCCTTGCAATTCCAACGGACGGCGAGGTCGCCGGCCTGGGTCGCCTGGAGCACGTGGAGCACGTCGAGGAGAACCATCCCCTCCTCCCAGGGGACGTCGTAGTCGCGCAGGCCCCCTCCCGAGGCGTCCCCTCTCCAGACTCGAAGCTTCGCCACCTGCGCCATCCGTCACCCCTCGAGCAGAGCCTTCAGATCCTCGGGCATCGCGGGGATGGGCTCGGGAGATACCGACAGGCCCTCACCCCGCTTGCGCACCACCATGTTCACCTTGGCGAAGGCCGGATCTGGCTTGGGGTAGTCGTCGCGGGCGTGACCGCCGCGGCTCTCCTTCCGCTCGATCGCCGCCCGGGCCACGGCCTCGGCGCAGAGCAGCAGCGAGCGGAGATCCAGCGCCAGGTGCCAGCCGGGGTTGTACTGGCGATGGCCCTCCACCCGGACGCGCTTCAACCGGGCACGTAGCTCGGAGATCTTCTGCAACGCGCGCTCGAGCTCGTGCTGGACGCGGATGATGCCCACGTCCGACTGCATCGTCTTCTGCAGCTCGTGGTGAAGGGTATAGGGGTTCTCGGTGCCGCCCGGATCGAAGGGAGCCAGCGCCTCTCGGGCGAGCGCCTCCAGGCGCTTCGCGTCCACGGAGAGCGTCTTGCCCTGGGACTTGGAGTACTCGGCTGCGGCTGCTCCGGCGCGCCGCCCGAAGACCACGAGGTCGGAGAGAGAGTTGCCCCCCAGCCGGTTGGCGCCGTGGAGGCCGCCGGCGACCTCGCCCGCTGCGAACAGGCCGGGGACCGCGGTGGCCGCCCGATCTCCATCCACCCGAACTCCGCCGTTCATGTAGTGGGCGGTCGGCCCGACCTCCATCGGGGTGGTGGTGATGTCCACGTCCGCCAGCTCCTTGAACTGGTGGTACATCGACGGGAGGCGGCGCTTGATGGTCTCGGCGTCCCGCCGGGTGGCGATGTCGAGGAAGACGCCACCGTGCGGACTGCCGCGACCGGCCTTCACCTCGGCGTTGATCGCCCGCGCCACCTCGTCGCGCGGCAAGAGTTCGGGCGGGCGGCGGTTGTTCTTCTTGTCGGTGTACCAGCGGTCGGCCTCCGCCTCGGAGTCGGCGGTCTCCTTCTTGAAGAACTCGGGGATGTAGTCGAACATGAACCGGCGCCCCTGCGAGTTCCGCAGCACGCCGCCATCGCCGCGCACGCCCTCGGTGACCAGGATCCCCCGCACGCTGTGCGGCCAGACCATCCCGGTGGGGTGGAACTGGTAACACTCCATGTCGATGAGGTCCGCTCCGGCGTCCAGGGCCATCGCCACCCCGTCGCCGGTGTACTCCCAGGAGTTGGAGGTGAACTCCCAGGCCTTGCCGATCCCACCGGTGGCCAGCACCACCGCCTTGGCCTTGAAGACCACGAACTTCCCCGACTCGCGCCAGTAGCCGAAGGCGCCGCACACCCGGTCGCCATCCTTGAGGAGGCTCACCAGGGTGCACTCCATGTACACCGCGATGCCCTTGTGCACCGCGTGCTGCTGGAGGGTGCGGATCATCTCCAGCCCGGTCCGGTCGCCGACGTGGGCCAGCCGCGCGTAGCGGTGCCCGCCGAAGTCGCGCTGGAGGATCAGCCCGTCCTTGGTCCGGTCGAAGAGTGCACCCCACTCCTCAAGCTCCAGCACCCGCGCTGGAGCCTCCTGGGCATGGAGCTGCGCCATCCGCCAGTTGTTGAGGAGCTTCCCGCCCCGCATCGTGTCCCGGAAGTGGACCTTCCAGCTGTCCTCCGGCCAGACGTTGCCCAGCGCGGCGGCGATGCCTCCCTCGGCCATCACCGTGTGGGCCTTGCCGAGGAGCGACTTGCAGATCAGCGCGGTGTCGGCGCCCTGGGCGGAGGACTCGATGGCGGCCCGCAGTCCGGCTCCGCCGGCGCCGATGACCAGGACGTCGTGCTCGTGCGTCTCGTACTCGGCCATCAGAGGAGCCTCAGGTCACGGATCGCGCCCGTGGCGAGGAGGCGGACGTAGAGGTCGGTCAGGGCCACTCCGAAGAGGCTGACCCAGGCGATCTGGGCATGGCGAGCGTTGAGCACGCTGAGCCTCTTCCACAGCCGGTAGCGAACAGGGTGGGTCGAGAAGCGATCCACGCTGCCGCCGCAGGCGTGACGGCAGGAGTGACAGGAGAGCGTGTAGAGCGTGAGCAGCGAGGCGTTGGCCACCAGGACCAGCGTGCCCACCCCGATGCCGAAGCCCTCGGCGAACCGGAAGGCCCGGAAGGCGTCCCACCACAGGAACACCAGGATGGGGATCGAGAAGTAAAAGAAGTAGCGGTGGATGTTCTGGAGGATGAGGGGAAAGCGGCTCTCGCCGAAGTACTTGGCGCGCGCATCGGGCACCGCACACGCCGGTGGAGCCCAGACCAACGCCCGGTAGTAGGCCTTCCGGTAGTAGTAGCAGGTCAACCGGAAGCCGCCCGGGGCCCAGAGGATGAGGATGGCCGGCGACCACTTCCACCAGTCACCGAGCAACGGCACGTCGGTGTGGGTGCAGTTCGCGCTCAGGCACGGCGAATAGAAGGGAGAGAGGTAGGGGGCGGCGTAGTAGTTCGCGTTCTGGAGTCCGGCCCAGGTGGCGTAGACGACGAAGCCTCCGAGCACGAGCGCGGTCACGGCCGGCTTCACCCACCAGGCGTCGAGCCGCGCAGGCGTGACCATCGTGGTGGGCGGCGCCTGCGGGGCAACGGCCGACATCCGGACCTCCGTCCAGGGGCGAGGAGCTCGCCGACGATGGCGGGAAAGTCTCCGGGGACAGCCCGGGGGTGTCAATGACGATTCGCCGCGAAGGAGCGGCTACTCGAGCCGCATCTCGCCGAGATCGTCGTTCGCCGGACGGAGGTGCACGTTCTCCATCAGCTCGCGCGCGCAGGTGTTCCACCTGAGGATGGCGTCGTCGTTACCCGCTGGCCTGAGGGCCTCGGCCTGCGAGTACCAGCGCATCGCGCGACGGAAGCCGTCGTACGCTTCCTGGGGCCCGAGCACCTCGCCCGACTCGAGCTTGGCCCGGGCGAGGCGCTCGTCGATGATGCCGGCGTAGTAGCAACGGTCGTATTCGGACTCGAAGTGGTCGAGGAGCGCGCGCGCTCGCCGGACGTCGGGCGGCCGGCTGGTGCGGAAGCTGTCGGTGACCGCCAGCAAGTAGAGGGTGATGGCCTGCTGGTTGCCGGGCTGGGTCCGGAGCACGTCCTGGCAGATGCTCTCTGCCTGCTCGGGCTCGTTGAGCAGCCTGTAGCGCTCGGCCTTGGCGAGCGCAGCGGGGATGGCCTCGGCGCGCAGCGGCTTGAGCTCGAACACGGGCGCCTCCTCGGCGGGGACGGAGTGAGCTCCCTGGTTCTTACCACGACCCCCCGCCGCCCGCCGCCCCGGGGGTCAGCCGGAGCCCGAGAAGCACCGAGAAGTCGGCACCGCGGCCGGGGCTGAGGAAATTCTCCGCCATCGACAGGGCGATGCTGGTGCCGGGAGCCAGCTGCCAGTCCGTGCCAGCCAGGATGTAGAAGGTCGACTCCGACAGGCCCGGCGCGTCGTCCACCCGGAGGGGAGGGGTGTGGCCGCTCAGCTGGAGGTGAAGCGCGACCGCCTCGTCGACCCGGAAGCCGAGGCCTACCTGGACCGAGGCGTACGGACGGGTGGCCAGGTCCAGCACCCGGAGCCTCCCGGTCGGCAGGGCGACGTCGAACGCCAGATGGGCCGCGAAGAACCCCGCCTCCCAGCCGGCCAGCAGGCCGCCACCGACGTCCCAGGTGCCGCTCCCCACCAGCGGTCCCCCGGTGGGGGCCTTCAGCGCTGCGCGGAGCGCCAGGGCAGGGCGGAACCCGCTCTGCTTCACCAGCCATCCCTGTGCGCCCAGGGTGACGTCACCGATGGAGGCGGAGGGTCCATCCCTTTCCAGCACCGGCCCGCCCGGGGTGGCAAACCGGACGACGGTCTGGAACGAGGTGGTTCCCCGGCGCGCGGAGCTCGCGCCGAGCAGCTTCTCCACCCCGTCGATGACCGGATCCAGCCAGCCTCCGTACTGCAGCACCAGCGGCACGCTGACGCTCAGGCCCCATCGCTTTGCGAGGACCAGCTGCCCGGTCAGCGAGAAGGAAGCGATCTCCTCGTCCACGGTGTACTCGAATCCACCGGCGCGACCGCCCTTCATGAGGAGGTTGGCGGAGAGGATCTGAACGCTCAGGCCGGAATCCTCGGGTCGTGGAGCCTCGAACGGTTGCTGGAGGAACAGCCGGCCCAGTGGGGCCGGGTCACGCCAGGGAATCGGCTGGAGCGGAATCGGAGTGGCGGCCACCATCGTCCCGAACAGCGCCGCGGCGTAGACGCCGATCCCCACCGCTCAGCGCGCCCAGCCGGCGCTCCATCGAGGCGGCGGGGAGATCCCGGCTTCACCCACCACGCCGCGGTGGGAGCAAGCGGTCCGCTCCGGCGCGTGGCGCGCAGGGTTCTCCGCCTCGCCCTCCGGACACCGTTCGCCCGTCCCGGCGAGAGCTCGCGGTGTGGCACGGGGGACCAGGCCGTGAAGCGCGGTGACCGGAGGGGCGTCCCGTCCGGCGATCGTCGCTGCGGCGAACGCGCAGACGGCGGCTCCGAGCACCGCGACCCAGCGCCGCGAGCCCTTGCCCCGGACATCGGGGGCTGCTCGAGACCTCTCTTCGTCGCCGTGCTTGCTCATGGCCCGATCAGGCCCAGAGCATCCCGTGTGCCATCCGCGTGGGCCTGGAGCGCCCGAGCAAGTCCGCGTGACTCCTGGGGCCCGGCCCCCGTCCGACCTTGGCGCTCGACACGTCGGTCGCGTGTCGTCACACCCGCCTGTCGGGATACGGGCCGGGGATCAGCGATTCGTCAGGGCGGCGACGCTGCTCCGGGCCCTGCGCCGAGGTCGGCGCCCTCTAGTGTCGAGGCGTCGCAGAGCAGGCGCCCGACCGTGGCCTCGGCGACTGCATGTCCAGGTGCGTCCCCCACCTGGTTCCGGACTGTGGAAGGCTCGGGCGCCATGGCAGGACGAGGCGTCGTGGTCACCGGTCTGGGGCTCGTCACTCCACTGGCCACCGGAGTCGAGGCCACCTGGGCCGCCTTGCTTGCCGGCAGGTCCGGCGTGGGCCCGATCACCCGCTTCGACGCCGGGAGCTTGAGGACCCGCATCGCCGCGGAGGTGAAGGACTTCGATCCCCTGATGTGGATGGACCGGAAGGAAGCGCGGCGCACCGATCGCTATGCTCAGTTCGCCGTCGCCGCGACGGAGATGGCGGTCCGGTCGAGCGGCCTCACCATCGGAGGGGACGACGCCCAGAGCTACCCCCCGGAGCGGGTGGGGGTCATCCTCGGCTCGGGAATCGGCGGGCTGGCTTCTGCCGAGCACGCACACGAGAAGGCGCTGCAGACCGGCTTCGACCGGCTCTCGCCGATGTTCGTGCTGGAGCTCCTGGCCAACACCGCCGCCGGTCTGGTGAGCATCCGTTATGGCGCGGCCGGCCCGAACTACGCGCCGGTCGCCGCATGCTCCACCGGGGGTCACGCGATTGGTGAGGCGCTGTGGTCGATTCGTTCCGGCCGGACCGATGCGGTCATTGCCGGCGGGGCCGAGGCCGCGGTGACCCGGCTGGGGATCGGCGGCTTCGAGGCGATGGACGCTCTCTCCAGCCGGAATGACGACCCCCAGGGAGCGAGCCGTCCGTTCGATCGAGAGCGAGACGGTTTCGTCCTCGGGGAGGGTGCCGGCGTCCTGGTCCTCGAGGAGGAGGCGCACGCTCGGCGTCGCGGGGCACCCATCCTCGCCGAGGTCGCCGGGTATGCCGCCAACGCCAACGCTTCACACCTGACCCAGCCGACCCTCGACGGGGCGCCGGCCGCCCTCTGCATCCGCGAGGCCCTTCGCGACGCCGCCCTCGACGCCGGGGAGGTGGACTACGTCAATGCCCACGGCACCTCGACTCCACTCAACGACGTCCACGAGACCCGGGCGCTGAAGGCGGCCTTCGGGCCGCGCGCGCGCACGCTTCCGGTGAGCTCCACCAAGTCGATGACCGGTCACCTGCTGGGAGCTGCCGGGAGCACCGAGGCGGCGATCAGCATCCTGAGCCTGATCCGCGGAGTGATGCCCCCCACCATCAACCAGCGGGTACCCGATCCGGAGTGCGATCTCGACTACGTCCCCAACCAGGCACGTGAGGCCCGGCTGCGGACGGTGATGAGCCTCTCCTTCGGATTCGGGGGAACGAACACCGTGCTGATCTTCGCTCGTCCCGGCAAGGCGCTACCGTGATCCCGATCCAGCGCCGAGCTCGGCGATGATCTCGGTGCGGACGTCGCGGAGCAGCCGGAGCACTGTTGCCTCGGCCACCCGGTGTCCGACGGTGGCGTCGATGGCGGTCCCCAGGGTCCCGAGCGGGGGCCGGTACCGGCCGTGCAGATCGAGCTGGGTTTCTTGCGGCGACAGCGGGTAGGCGCTGAGCGTGGCTTCCATGGTGGGGAAGAACCCGGCGCTCTGGGTCGCCTGCCAGGTGAAGTCGAGCCGCGTCCGCGGGTCGCCCACCGCGGTGGTCTCGTCGGTGACGCCCTTGAGCTGCAGCTGGACGTCGACCCCCACCTCCACCGGGCCCACGCTCAGCCGCAGGGTGGCCAGGAGCTCACGGGCGCGGTCGTTCGCCGTGGCCGTGGCGCGGGCGAAGATCCCGGCGGCATCCGAGTGCAGAAGGTCGCGCACCCGGGTGTAGGGCGCGGTCACGTAGTCGTAGCAGCGAACCTCGCGTGACTCCGCCATGGTCAGTTGGGCATAGCACGCACCCAACCCCCGGGCCATCGCCTCGCCCTGGCGGAAGGCCTAGAGTCGGCGCATGCCACGCCTCGGGATGCTGCTCATCCTTGGCCTACTGCTCGCGGAGGGGCGAATGCAGATCTCGTCACCAAGCTTCACCCACCAGGGGTCGATCCCGGAGAAGTACACCTGCCAGGGGAGCGACACCTCGCCGCCCCTCGCCTGGAGCGGAGTCCCTCCCTCGGCGAAGAGCCTGGCGCTCATCGTCGACGACCCCGATGCCCCCGATCCCAGCGCCCCGAAGATGACCTGGGTCCACTGGGTTCTGTACAACGTGCCGCCACGGACCACCGCGCTGGCAGAAGGCGCATCGAGGTCACCTCCGCAAGGGTCGAAGGACGGGCTGAACGACTGGAACAAGCCCGGGTACGGAGGGCCATGCCCGCCCATCGGACGTCATCGGTACTTCTTCAAGCTCTACGCGCTGGACACCGTGCTGCCGGACCTCGGCAAGCCCTCCAAGGCCGATCTCCAGAAGGCGATGGAGGGGCACGTGGTGGGCAGCGCGGAGCTGATCGGGACGTACGAGAAGCGCTAGAAGTGAAGAACCGCCGCTGAGGGGAGGGTTCCAATGGCTCTCGAGTACGCGTTCGAGATGGCTGCCTCCAGCATCCGCTTCGGGCGAGGGGTCACCCGCGAGGTGGGGATGGACCTCGCGGAGATGAGGGCCCAGAAGGTGATGGTCCTCACCGACCCCACCCTGGCCAAGCTCAGGCCGGTGGACACCGTCCTCCAGAGCCTGCGGGACAACGGCATCACTCATGCCCTCTTCGATCGGGTGCGGGTCGAGCCGACCGACGTCTCCTTCCGCGAGGCGATCGAGTTCGCCACCCAGGGAGGCTTCGACGCCTTCGTCGCGGTCGGGGGCGGGTCGACCATCGACACGGCGAAGGCGGCCAATCTCTACGCCACCTACCCGGCGGAGTTCCTCGACTACGTCAACGCGCCCATCGGGAAGGGCAAGCCAGTCCCCGGGCCGCTCAAGCCGCTGATCGCGGTCCCCACCACCGCCGGGACCGGCAGCGAGACCACCGGGGTCGCCATCTTCGACCACACCCCGCTCCACGCGAAGACGGGCATCGCCCACCGCAGACTGAAGCCGCTCCTGGGAATCCTCGACCCGGAGAACACCCGGAGCATGCCGCCACAGGTCGCGGCCACGAGCGGGTTCGACGTCCTCAGCCACGCCATCGAGTCCTTCACCGCGCTGCCGTTCCATCAGCGCCCGCGGCCGGAACGCCCGGTGGTCCGGCCGGCGTACCAGGGCTCGAATCCGATCAGCGACATCTGGTCGCTGGAGGCGATGCGCTCGGTCTCGAAGTACTTCGTCCGGGCGGTGGAGAATCCGGACGACGACGAGGCGCGGGAGAAGATGCAGCTCGCCGCCGCCTTCGCCGGAGTGGGATTCGGCAACGCCGGCGTCCACCTCCCGCATGGGATGTCGTATCCGGTGTCCGGAATGGTCCGGGACTTCCGGCCCGAGGGCTTCCCGGCGGATCACCCCATCGTCCCCCACGGCATGTCGGTCATCCTCAACGCCCCGGCGGTGTTCCGATTCACCGCCCAGGCCTGTCCGGACCGCCACCTGATCGCCGCCGAGATCCTGGGAGCCGACGTCTCACGCGCCAGGCCGGAGGACGCGGGAAAGATCCTCTCCGACCGGCTGGTGGGCTTCATGCAGCGCCTGAAGATGCCCAACGGGCTGCATTCGGTGGGCTACCGGAAGAGCGACATCCCCGCGCTGGTCCAGGGAACGCTCCCCCAGGCCCGGGTGACCAAGCTGTCACCCCGGCCGGTGGACGAGTCGGACCTGGCGCATCTGTTCGAGGACGCGCTCCAGGGTTGGTGAGCCCAGGGCTCTGCGCTGGAGCCCGCGCTACTTCTGCAGTCCGGCCAGCACGCCGCTGATCCGCTTCTTGTCCGCGGGGTCCTTGGCCAGCGCCAGTGCCCTCGTGTAACTGTCAATGGCCCCCTTCCTGTCACCGCTGGCGGCCAGCGCCTCGCCGAGGCTGTCGTGGCAGTTCCAGGAATCGGGGTGGTCCTTGACGTTCTTGCGAAAGACGGCCAGCGCCTCGCTGTACTTCTTCTCGCCCAGCAGCTGGTAGCCGCGATTGTTGATGTCGGCCTCGGTGGCGACCTTCATCGCCTGCGCCCGCAGGTCGGCCGCGCCCTTCGAGTCCTTCTTCTTCTCCAGGATGAGGGCCTTGGTGTTGAGGTTGGGGTAGGTGGCCTGCATCCCGATGGAACGGTCCGCCCAGGCGAGGCCTTGATCCAGGTCGTAGTCGTTGTCGGCGCACCACCGGGCGGCCTGGTTCCAGCCTTGCCACGAGAATCGGGCGAGCCCGCGAAGCTGGCTCTTGAGGCTGGCGAGGGTGATGGCCTTGGAGTCGGCCGCGACGGGGAAGGAGACCTGCAGCCGCTCCCAGTGGAGGACCACGTCGACCGAGCTCTCCCTGGGGTTCTCGAAGCGGTACTCGAGGCTCTCCTCGAAGTCCGCCTGGGCCGGCGTCGCCGTCAGCCGCACCGCGTCCTCCTTCTCCTCGTAGCTGAAGCTGCCCCAGGCACTGGAGACCGTGCTGAGCATGACCGTCCAGGTGGTCGGGGTGGGGATCATGTGCAGGCCGTAGGTTCCGGCGGGGAGCTGCCGGCCTCCCACGGTGACCGGGGTGGAGAAGGTGATGGTCGTGTTCTCGTTCGCCCCCGCCCGCCAGACCTCGCCGTAGGGCACGAGCGCTCCCCAGATCTTCCGCTTCCCCACGGCCGGGCGGTGGTAGTCGACGGTGATGTCGGTGAGGCCCACGCGCTGGCTGACCGAGGCATGCGGGCTCTGATCGGGCACGCTCAGCCGCGGCGCCTGGGCGAGGGCCGGAGCTCCGCCGGCCAGCAGGACACCGAGGATCAGTGGAAGATGCGGCTTCATGTCGGCTCCTCCGGGCCCGTCCTAGGGTCGGAGGGGTGCGGGCTGCCACGCGCCTGCAGCGGGAAGTCGGGCCCCTGCAGCGCGTGAACCCGAGCGCGCACCCCCGCTTCGGAGGCTCCTCCAGGCCCGGCGTTCACCCGGCCTCACGCTGGCCGGCCTGGACGCGCAATCATCTCGACGGGCTGAGCCGATCCGTCATCGGACGGACACTCGTCCCTCCCGGAAGGTCGTCCGGATGAGCATCGTCCGGGTCTCTCAGGAGGTGGCCGATGACGCTGGAGACGTTCCTCTTGTGGGTGGCGGTGGGGGCCATCGCCGGCTTCCTCGCCTCCCTGGTGGTCGGGACTGGATTCGGGCTGCTGGGCGACATCATCATCGGCGTGGTGGGCGCGTTCCTCGGCGGCTGGATCTTCCGGGCCCTGGGATGGCACGCCCCGTTCGCCGGGGTGGCCGGAACGGTGGTCATCGCCTTCGTCGGGGCGGTGCTTCTGATGCTGATGCTGCGGGCAGTCAGACGTCGACGCACCTGAACCCAGCCCCCGGGAGACGCGCTCACTGGATCTCGGCGCGGATCTCCCCGGGCTTGCAGGCGTTGGTGTGGAGGTTCACGAAGCCCGCCCCACCGAGGTGTCTGGCACCGCGTTCCGGAGCATCGGAGGTGGTGAACGCCGATCAGCGTGCCCGCGCGACTCTCCGCAGCAGGCGCCGGGTGACGAGCCGGTGGCCGCCGCTCCCGATCACCGCCGCGCGGTAGACCTTTCCGAGGACCCCGGGAAGGCGGCGTGAGTCTGCGCGCGCAGCTGGTTGCCGTCGAGGACGAACGTCAAGGCGTAGATCGAGAAGCGGTGGCGTCCGCGCAGAGCGATCCGCCGGCCGGGCTCGGCCTCGGCGACCCGGAAGCCCGGCACTGCCTCCCCGGGCCGGCCGGCAAACTCCGGCGTGCCCTCCGCTGGTTCGCAGCCCAGGATCCGGGCGATCCGCGCACTGCCGCCCATCTGGCGCTGCAGGACCTTCAGCAGCGCCGCCCAGACCGCGTCGGCCGGAGCGTGGATCTCCTGACTGTGCTCGTCGACGTACGGCAGGTGTTCCGTGTCGATCAGCTCCACGGCGCTCTCACCCGACGCCCGGGACGAAGCTCCTCCGGACGATAGAGGGTCGAACGCCACAGCAAGCCACCCCGGACCTTCGCCAGCAGCGCGGCCCGGAGCAGGAGCACCGCGTTGACGACCACCCCCAGCGGCGAGAGGAACGCGGGGAGGAGTCGCTGACCGGCAAAGCGGCACATCCAGGCGGTGCTTCCGAGCAGGAGCGTGGCGCCGAGGAGTCCCAGCCCGCGGACCAGAGGGGTCGGGCCAGCGAGCGCGGCGAGGAAGGAGCCCAGCTCGAGCGCGGTGAGCGATGCCGTCCAGCACAGCGCTGGCCAGAGGCGAAAGTCGAACAGCGCGGCTCCCTTCTCCGAGCTCCGGGCCATTTCGCCCAGCGTGCGGTGATAGGTGAGTGTCACCAGCCCGCGCCCATTCACCACCGCGCTCCGCGAGCCCGAGGCCTTGAGCATCTGCCCGAGCGCCAGGTCGTCGGCCACCTCCAGCCGGAGGTGCTCGATCCCGGGACTTTGTTCCAGCGCCGACCGGCGAACGAGACCGAACGCGCCCACGCTGCCGCCCACCGTCGACCGCGGGTCCGACACCAGCCACACCCGGCCCAGCACCAGTCCGGTGCGGGAGAAGGAAGCGAGGGCCGCATCCACCAGCCAGCTCACCGGGACGAGCTGGGGAAGGATCGACAGATGGTCCAGCTGTTGCGCCTCGGCGAAGGCCACCGCCCGCCGGAGCGCACCTGGCGCGAGGTGGACGTCGGCGTCGCTGAAGAGCAGCCACTCGCCGGTGGCCAGGCGCAGCCCCTCGCTGAGCGCGTGGAGCTTGCCCAGCCAGCCCGGCGGCAACCGCGTCACGTGCACCGCCCGGACTCGAGGGTCCTCGGAGGCGAGCGTGTCCACCACCGTGCCGGTGCCGTCGGTCGAGCGGTCGTCGACCAGGACCACCTCCAGCTCCGGATACCCCTCGGCGAGGCGGCTGCGGACAGCGGGACCGAGGGTCTCCGCCTCGTCACGGGCGGCGACGACCAGCGAGAGACGGGCCCAGTGCGCCGGCGGGGCGGACCGGTCGTCGAGCAGCACCGGAATGGCGCGCACGATCCGGGCGGTGGCCCAGGTCGAGGCGCAGGCGTAGGCGAGCCCGGCGACCGCCACACCCATCCAGGAGATCTCGCCGGCGCTCATCCGCTCACCCGTGATTCATTCACCAGTGAGAACCTGATTCAACCCGGCGTTGCGTCCCGCGGCCTCAGGCGTGGATCTTGATCTTCTCCAGCTGTCGTCGTGTCTCGGCCGAGTACCAGATCTCCACGAACTCCCGGATCGACGCCGCCTCCCGTCGATGCATCTCCTCCAGGACCGGCTGACGGAGGAGGAGCTTGATGCTGCGGAACGCCGCTGGCGGCTTGGCGGCGAGCTCTTGCAGCCGTCGCCGGGCCTCGTCGAGGAGCGTCACCTCGGGGACGATGGCGTCCACCAGACCGAGGGCCAGCGCCTGTTCTGCCGGGTAGAGCGCCCCGCTGTAGACCAGGTCCTGGGCACGCCGCTCGCCGAGCCAGAATCGGAGCAGGGCCAGACTCCCCGCGAAGAGCGAGGAGCCGAAGCCGATCTCGTTGAGACCGATCTTGGCATTCTCCTTGGCCATCACCCGAGCGTCGCAGGCGGTGGCGAGCATGCATCCCCCGGCGACCGCGTGGCCGTTGATCGCTGCGACCACGGGCTTGGGGTGGGCGAAGAGGGTGCGGTAGAGCGCGGTGAACTTCTCGAGATACGCGGCAAACGCCTCCTTCGGTGCCTCCATGAACTCGGGGATGTCGAAGCCGAAGGAGAAGAACTTGCCGCTTCCGGTGAGGAGGATCGCCCGCGTCGATGAGTCGGCGGCGAGATCGCGGAAGCAGAGCGAGAGCTCGTCCACCACCTGCTCGTTCAACGCATTGACCTTCCCTCGCTCGAGCCGAACCTCGGCGATGCCTCCCTGGACCGTCTGCCGGACGAAGATCATCGCCGTTCTCCTCCCCCGGCCGGTTGTACCCCCGTACGAGGTGCCAGACACCTCGTGACCGACACCTCGTGACCGGGCCCAGTCCTTCAGAAACTGCTCCCGCGTCGGGACAGCGAATCTCGACCTGCCACGGGGTCGCGATCTCGACGGTCGAGTCGCTGCGTGGGGATCTGACGGCACTCCACGCACACCCGGCCACAGAGGACGCCAAGGTCGCCGTACGTCACGGGGGACCCGGTCGAGTGCTGTGCCTGACGCGAATACGATGTCCGACGCACTCGCGACGGAGACTTTCTTCTATGGCCGAAATCATCGCGGAGACGCTCGGGACCGACCTCGCAGGCCGCTACCGCTTCATCGGAGAGATCGGTCGAGGTGGAATGGCGAACGTCTACCTGACCGCCACTCGCGGCGCGCTGGGAGGTTTTCAGAAGCTGGTGGTCATCAAGCTGCTCCGGACGGAGCTCGCGGAGGAGCCGGAGTTCCGGCAGATGTTCCTCGCCGAGGCACGTCTCGCGGCCCGGCTCAATCACCCGCACGTGGTGCAGACCTACGACGTCGGCGAGGACGACGGCCGCTACTACCTGGCGATGGAGTACGTCGAGGGCCAGACGCTGGAGACCGTCCGCCGCGCGCTCGATGCCCCGCGTTTCTTCACCCTCCGCATGCAGCTTCAGATCCTGGTGCACGTGCTGGCCGGGCTCCACTACGCGCACGAGCTGGCGGACTACGACGGAAAGCCGCTCAACGTCGTGCATCGGGACGTCACGCCGAGCAACATTCTCCTCGGCTACGACGGGCGGGTGAAGCTGGTGGACTTCGGCGTGGCCAAGGCGCTCGACTCGGGGACCCAGACCCGCGCCGGGGTGGTGAAGGGCAAGACCGGCTACATGGCGCCGGAGGCCTTCACCGACAGCGGTCACGTGGACCGTCGAGCCGACATCTACTCGGTGGGCGTCCTCCTCTGGGAGGCGCTGGTCGGCCGCCGGATGTGGAAGCACCTCGGCTCCACCGACCGGCTCCAGCGGGCCATCGAAGGAGAGGTCGAGCCGCTGCGGGCACTGGTCCCCGAGGTGCCGCAGAAGCTGGAGCAGATCTGCATGAAGGCGCTGCAGCTCCGGCCCGAGCATCGCTACGCCACCGCCGCCGAGCTCCAGGCCGACCTCGAGGCATACCTGGAGCGCAACCCCCCGCGGGTGAGCGAGCGTGAGATCGGCCACGCGCTCGCCACCGCGTTCGCGGGGGACCGGAAGCAGATCACCACGGTCATCGAACACCAGCTCAAGAACGACGCCGAGGTGAAGACGCTGCCCGACCTGAGCCCCCAGACCTCGAAGCTGGTCACCGGAGTTGGACAGACCGCCAGCCGATTCACGCTCGGCGCCACGCAGAGGCCGAAGTCGAAGGCCTCCCCATCCGGAATGCCGCTCAAGGTGGGCGTCGTCGTCCTGGCGCTCGCCCTGGGCGCGGGGATGGCGTGGCTGCTGCGCTCCGGAGAGGGACGGCCGCTGGCGCCGGGCACGGCAGGGAAGGCCTCCGCGGCCGCCTCACCGGGCTCACCGGCGCCCGCGCCGAACCGGGTCCGGGGCGTCTCCGACAGCGAGATCCTCATGGGAATGAGCGCGGCGTTCTCCGGCCCCGCCCAGGAGCTGGGCAACCGGATGAAGCTGGGCATCGAGACCGGCTTCGCGCAGATCAACGACGGCGGTGGGGTCAACGGACGTCGGCTCCGGCTGGTGGCGCTCGACGATGGCTACGAGGGCTCGCGAGCGCTGGACAACATGGCCGAGCTGCTCGACCAGCGGTCGGTCTTCGCGGTGATCGGAAACGTCGGGACGCCGACCGCCCAGCAGACCGTGCCCTATGCAGTGAAGAACCGGACGCTCTTCTTCGGCGCGTTCACCGGCTCGGCCCTGCTCCGGAAGGACCCTCCCGACCGCTACGTCTTCAACTACCGCGCGAGCTACCAGGACGAGACCGCGAGGATGATCCACTACCTGCTGAACGTGAAGCGCATCGATCCCCAATCGATCGTCGTCTTCGCCCAGCATGACACCTATGGGGACGCCGGCTACGACGGCGCGTCGAAGGGGCTCCGGAAGGAGGGGCGCACCGACGTGGATCTCCTGCGGGTCAACTACGAACGCAACACCGTGGACGTCGACGCCGCGGTTCGCGCGGTGCTCAAGTACGACGCCACGGAGATCACCACCCGAGGTCCCAAGGGGCAGGAGTTCGTGCGCCGGCGTCATCCGGTGCGGGCGATCATCATGGTGAGCACCTACAAGGCCGCGACCCGGTTCATCCAGAAGGTGAAGGATGCGGGGATCGACGCGGTGTTCCTGAACGTGTCCTTCGTCGGCAGCAACGCGCTGGCCGAGGGCCTGAAGGAGCTTGGGCCGACGTACGCCAACGGCGTGATCGTCACCCAGGTCGTTCCTCACTACGACTCGGGTTCGACCGGCGTCATCCGTTTCCGGGAGGCGCTGAAGAAGTACCACCCGGACCAGCACCCGGACTTCATCTCCCTGGAAGGCTTCGTCGCCTCCCAGCTGTTCGCCGAGGGCGTGCGCCGGGCTGGGCGCGAGCTGGACACCGAGAAGCTGGTGGACGCGCTCGAGTCCATCCACGACTACGACCTGGGCGTGGGGACGGTGATGAGCTTCGGGCTCTCCGAGCACCAGGCCTCCCACAAGGTCTGGGGCACGATGATCGACGCCCAGGGTCAGTTCAGGACCCTGGACATGGAATGAGCGGGGCCCGTCCCTAGCGGACGCTCTTCCGGACCGGCTTGGGCGACGCCTGGCGAGCCAGGTGGTGCGCCTTCACCGCCAGCTCCTCGGCGCTGTCAGCCAGCTTCTGGGCCGTCTTCTGCAGCTGCAGGCCGGCCCTGGCCACCGCCAGATGAAGCTGGTCACTCGCCTTGATGTTGAGGGCCTTGGCCCTGGCGGCGACCAGGTCGATCTTCTTGTTGAAGTCCTTCGTCTTCATCGCAGTCCTCCAGCGTTGCATCCATCCGGGAGCGTGCATCGGTCATGCCCTGGGCCGCTCGAGGCCTGCGGGTGCCCGTTCCCCAGCTGGCCCGCAGATCTACCGGGCCCCGTTCCATCGGTGCCGGAACGATGAGCGCGCAAACGGTGCATTCTGCTCGCGCTGCGCGCAGGGAACGCAGCGCCTGGGGAGCGCGCCGGCGAGGGTCCGGTCAGTCTCCGAGCCGGGCGGGCCCGATTCTGGTCCGGTCACCGGCCCGCCATGCCGGGATGGTGAGCCACACGGCGGTGCTCACCAGCGCTCCGAGCATCGCCCCGGCCACGATGTCGGTCGGCCAGTGGACTCCGCCCACGACCCGCGACAGCGCGATGAGCGTCGCCAGGACCAGTGCCGGTGCGCCGAGTGACGGCCGGACGAGCCACAGAAACACGGCGACGCTGAACGCGTTGGACGCGTGCAGGCTCGGCATCGATCCACCGTGCGCCACGTCGACCAGCTGCCGGAACGTGCCGCCTGGAAGGATCTCGATCGGCCTCGGCCTGGCGAACAACGGCTTCAACACCCGGGCCCCGATGAGGTCAGTGAGCCCGAGGGAGACGAGCATCGGGAGGGCGAACCAGAGGCCCTTCCTGCCCCAGCGCACGAGGATGCCGACCACCACCACGACCAGCGCCAGCAGGCCGACGCCGCGGCTGCTCAGGAGCCGCGCCGCGGCGTCCACCGCCGGGCCGAAGTCCCGGTTCAGGAGCCGGTAGAGCGACAGGTCGAGCGAGCCCAGAGCGCCCATCGGACGAAGCAACTCCGGAAATCGCTTCCAGGGCAGGCGCAGCCGATCCGGAGAGCAGACCGCGCCTCTCACCAAACCCGGACGCGGTCCTTGGGCGCGAGGTACAGCCCCTGCCCGGGTTTCACCTCGAACGCCTGGTACCAGGCGTCGAGGTTCCGGACCGTCTGGCCACGGTACCCGTCCGGAGCGTGGCCATCGCTCACGATGAGCTGCCGCAGCAGCGGGTCGCGGAACTTGGTCCGCCACGACTGGGCGTAGGCGAGGAAGAACTGCTGCTCGCCGGTGAAGCCCTGGGCCAGGGGCGCAGGCTTGCCGCCGAGAGAGGCCAGCCAAGCGTCGTGCGTCGCGGCGAGGCCGGCCAGGTCGGCGATGTTCTCGCTCAGCGTCTGCTTCCCGTTCACGTGGAGGTCCGGGAAGGGCTGGTAGGCGTCGTACTGCGCGGCGAGCTGGGCCCCGGAGGCCTCGAACCGGGCCAGGTCCTCCTTCGTCCACCAGTTCTCCAGCTTGCCGGAGGCGTCGAAGAGCGCGCCCTGATCGTCGAAGCTGTGGCTGATCTCGTGCCCGATGGTCGCGCCGATGGAGCCGTAGTTGAGAGACGCCGGTGCCCGGGGATCGAAGTAGGGCGGCTGGAGGATGCCTGCCGGGAAGCTGAGCGCGTTGCGCATCGGCAGGTTCACGGCGTTGACCACCTGGGGGAGCATGCACCACTCGGTCCGGTCGACGGGCTTGCCGAGCTCGGAGAGCTGCCGCTGGAGGTGGAATCGCTCGGCGCGGTCGACGTTGCCCACCAGGTCGTCGCGCCGGACCTCGAGCCCCGACCAGTCAGACCAGTGGTCGGGATAGCCCACTCCCACGTAGAGCGCCTCCACCTTCGCCTTGGCTTGCGCCTTGGTCGAGGGGGCCATCCAGTCCAGCGCGTCGATCCGGCGGGCGAAGGCCTGGGCGATGGACTTCACCATCGCCGAGGCAGTGGCCTTCGCCTCGGGGGTGAAGTGTCGCTCGACGTAGAGGCGTCCCACCGCCTCGCCGATGACGGCGTTCAGCCAGTCCTGCGATCGCTTCCAGCGCGCCGCCTGCTCCGTCGCCCCGCTGAGCACCCGCCCGTGGAAGGCGAAGCCCTCGGCCTGGAACGCCTTGCCGAGGAACGGCGAGCGGCGGTCGAGGGCGTGGAACGTCGCCCAGTCCCGCCAGCTCTCCAGGGGCTCCTTGGCCGTGAGCGCCGAGAGGCCCGAGGTGGCCTTCGGGTGCCAGGCGAAGACCACCGGCTGGGTGGCGAGCCCGGCGGCGGCGAAGAAGCGAGGCCAGTCGAGGCCCGGCGCTCGGCGCGTCCACTCGGTCCGGGGCCAGGGGTTGTTGGCGTTCTTCACCTCCAGCGACTCGAGGCGGGTGGCATGCACCTGGGCCATCTTCGTCTCCAGGGCCACGACCCGGGCCGCCCGCTCGGCGGCATTCTTGATGCCTGCCAGCGCGAGCACAGCCTCGAGGTGCGCGCGGTACTTCTCGCGGGTCTCGACCATCACCGGTGCGGTGGACAGGTAGTACTCGCGGTCTGGCAGGCCCAGGCCGCCCTGGAGCAGGTAGGGCGCGCTCCGCGCCGGAGCGTTCAGGTCCGGGGCCACCCACAGCCCGAACAGGCGCGAGGTCTGGTAGCTGGTGCAGTCCATCGCGTCCACGTCGGCGCGAAGCTCCTCCCCGAGGTAGGTGGCCAGATCGGCGCGGGTCTTCACCGCGGCGATGCGGGAGAGGGCGGGGCTGAGCGGCGCGAGGCCCTTCGACTCGGCAGCGGCCTCGTCCATCGCCGAGGCGTAGAAGTCACCGACCTTCCGTTCCAGTGATCCTGGCGGCGCACTCGAGCGGGCGGCGGCCTCGAGGAGCTCACGGGTCTGTATCCGGAGTCGCTCCCCGAGCTCCGCGCTCACGCCCCAGCTGGAACGGTCAGGTGGAATCTCGGTCGTCGCCAGCCACTTCCCGTTGGCGTAACGGTAGAAGTCGTCGCCCGGACGCACCGAGCGGTCCATGGCGTCCAGGTCGACTGCAAGCGTGGGGCCGCTCACGCCGGACGGTGGGGGCACGGTGGGCCCGGTGCCCGAGGCCGTCGAGGTCTGGGCAGCGGCGGTCGCCGCAACGAGCAGAATGAGCGGGAGGAGACGTCGCTGGAAAGGCATGACCTCGGGCGCTACTCGGTCCCGGGGAGAGCCGGCAAGCCATATCCCGTGAGCGGTCTCCAGTCTGCGATGAACGGCCGCTGTCCACGGGTGGGCTGCTAGCGTGGGTGCGTGTCGTCCGCGTTCGTCTGGCCGGTGGTCGTCGCCGGCGCCGTCCTCGCGCTCCACGCGCTGCTTCCGGCGCGCCAGGTGGAGGGGTACGTGCGCGACGGCCATGGCCTTCCGCTCCGGTACCGGCTCAACGGTCCGCTGGTGTTCGGGCTGAGCGTCGTGGGCTGGGTGGGGGTCTGCCGCGCCGGCTGGCTCGGCTGGGATGCGTTCCACGTCCACCGCTGGGAGATGGTGGCCGGGGCCTGCGCCCTCGGAGTGCTCTTCACGCTCGCCGTGGTGTTGCCGGCCCCGAAGGTGCCCGGATGGAGTCTCGGAAAGGAGCTCTACCTCGGGCGAGCGGAGCAGCCGCGGTGGCTCGCCGGACGGGTGGACGTCAAGATGTACCTCTACCTGCTCGGCGCGGTGATGCTCGAGCTCAATCTGCTGTCGTTCACTGCGCATCACCTCCTGGCGCAGGCGGCAGATCCCTCACCCGGCGTGCTCCTGTACACGGCGCTCTTCAGCTTCTTCCTGGTCGAGTACCTGCTCTTCGAGCGCGTCCACCTCTACACCTATGACTTCGTCGCGGAGCGCGTCGGCTTCAAGCTCGGCTGGGGCTGCATCTGCTTCTACCCGTTCTTCTACGCCATCGGTCTGTGGACCACCGCGGAGTTGCCGAACCCGCACTGGCCTTCCTGGGCGTACGCGGCGATCGCTGCGCTCTTCTTCGGCGGCTGGGCGCTCGCCCGCGGAGCCAATCTACAGAAGTACTGGTTCAAGCGGGATCCATCGAGGAAGGCCTTCGGGGTGATCGCTCCCGAGGCGCTCGAGGGCCGGGTGCTGGTGAGCGGCTTCTGGGGTCTGTCGCGCCACATCAACTACCTCGGCGAGCTGCTGATGTCCTCGGCGCTGACGCTGAGCCTCGGCCACCCGGAGGTCCTCGGCCCGTGGCTGTACCCGCTCTACTACGTCGCGCTGCTGGTGCCGCGGCAGCTGGACGACGACCGCCGGTGCGGGGAGAAGTACGGCCCGCTGTGGAAGACCTACCGCCAGCGGGTGCGGTGGCGAATCGTTCCCTTCATCTATTGAGGAGAGCTCGGTGAGCGAGGAGAGCTTCCTGGGCAGGTACGGGCCCTGGGCGGTCGTGGCCGGTGCGTCGGAGGGGCTCGGCGCCGCGTGGGCGGAGGCGCTGGCGGCTCGCGGGCTGAATCTCGTCCTGCTCGCCCGTCGTCGGGAGGTGCTGGAGGCCACCGCGTCCTCGATCCGGTCGAGACACAGCGTGGAGGTGCGAACCGTCCCCGTGGATCTCGCCAGTCCGGGGTTCGCCTCCGTGCTCGAGCGGGTGACCGAGGGCTTGGAGGTGGGACTGGGGGTCTTCAACGCCGCCCACGCGCCGCGCGGGGAGTTCCTGGACCTGACGCTCGAGGACCAGCTCCGGAGCGTGGACCTGAATTGCCGCGGACCCCTCACGATGGCGCACGCGCTGGGCAGACCGATGGCCACCCGAGGGCGCGGCGGCCTCGTCCTGATGTCCTCGCTCACCGCGTTCAACGGAAGCCCGTTCATCAGCACCTACGGCGCGACCAAGGCGTTCAACCTGGTGCTCGCCGAGGGCCTGTGGTTCGAGCTGCGCCGGCGCGGAGTCGACGTCCTCGCCTGTGCCGCAGGAGCGACCCGCACCCCGGGTTTCGTCCGCGCCTCACCCGATGGAGAGCCGGGTCTCATCGAGCCCGCCCAGGTGGTGGAAGAGGCGCTGGCTCAGCTCGGCCGGTCCGGGGTGATGATCCCCGGGCGCTTCAACCGGTTCGCCTCGTTCCTGATGCGGCGGATCCTCCCGCGACGGACGGCGGTCGGCATCCTCGGCAATCGCACCAGGAACCTTCCGCCGACGTGAGCCCCTCAGTGGACGAAATCAGTGATGGCCTTGACGAACAGGTCCGGTTGATCGACGAACGTCATGTGCCCGGAGTGGGGGAGGATCACCAGCCTGGATCCGGGGATCTTCGCATTCATCTCCCGGGACATCACCGGGTCGGACTCGTCGTGGTCCCCCACCAGGATCAGGGTCGGCACCTTGATCCCGGAGAGCCGATCGACCCACTCGACGTCCGTGAGGTTGCCGTCCACCACGAACTCGCCGTGCGAGCCCCACATCGCGCGATAGAGCTCCCAGGAGTTGGTGGTGTTGGCGAGGAGCGGATCGTAGTTGGCGTCGGGATGTGCGTCGTAGAGATTGGGGTAGTAGCCGATGCCCCAGGCGAGCTTCGCGTACTCGTCCGGATAGCGGCCTCGCTCCCACAGCTCGCCCTTGTCGAACGGGCCGGCCTTCTCCAGCGCGTCCAGGCGGGTTCGCTTGTCCGCCGGCATCGCCTGCTTCATCCGGGCTAGGGCCTCGTTCAGCTCGCGGGTGCTGGAGAAGGTGCTGCCGAGGATCAGATGGCTGAGATGCTCCTGGTACTTGAAGGCGTAGGCCTGCACCACCACCCCGCCGAACGAGTGGCCGAGCAGGGCGATCTTGCCCAGCTGCAGCGCGGTCCGCACCGCCTCGACGTCGTCGGCCATCTTCTCCACGGTGTACTGGGTGGGGTCCTCCAGCCGCGGGGAGCGGCCCGACCCTCGTTCGTCGATGAAGACCAGCCGGTAACTGGAGGCGAGCCGGTACAGGTTGGGGAGGAGGTAGTCGTGCGACGCGCCGGGGCCACCATGCACGACGACCAGCGGCGGACCGTGTCCGACCGTCTTGACGTAGAGGATGACACCTCCGTTGTCGACCAGCGCCTCGTCGATGGTCATGACCGAGGGGCGCACCCCGGTGGTGGGGGTGGCACAGGCGGTGAGCACCGATCCGAGGGCCAGGGCGATCAGCTTCAGCCGGGGAGGGGTCATTGGCGCGACGCTAGTCGGCCCGTGGCCTCTGCGCTTCAGCAATCAGCGGGGCACACTGTACCTGTCGCTCCTCCGCGCTGAAGCCTCCTCAGCGCAGCTCGGAGAAGGTGACGCGCACCTTGTGCAGTCCACCGCCGCCAGCAATCTCGCCGAGGTCCTCCCAGCCGGCGACCTTGCCCTGGAAGGTGTAGGGCGTGGAGGCCTTGGCGCGAGCCTCGATCTCCGCCGCGGGGAAGGCGAAGTAGAGCGGCGCCGGGGTGCCGGCGAGATAGTGACCGAAGAGGAACATCACCAGCGCGTGCTCGTGCGAATGGAACGACGACTTCCACTCGTTGCACTTCGCGGTGTCGGTCGACGGCCAGGGATAGACCGGCGCGCCCGCCGCGGTGATGCTGGGGATGATCTCCCGGATGGCGTTTTGCTGGTCCACGTACTCGGTGCGCCAGTGGGTCGAGGTCTGGGCGACGGCCGAGATCCACTTCGGATCGTGCAGCGCCAGCGTGGCAGCCAGCTGGTCGGCCTCGGCGTAGGCCCACCAGTCGGAGCCGTAGTCGTCGCTGCTCTCGGAGGTGGGTTGCTTCTTCCATCGGCCGCGGGTGGCGTCGAGCGCCCGGGTCAGCGTGGAATCCGTCCAGGTGTTGAGGAACTCACGGAACGGCCGATCGTCGAGCCGCTTGTCGATCTGGGTCAGTGCCCAGTGCGCCTTGAGCATGTGGCCGTAGTCGCTGTGGAAGCTCCGGTAGGCGCCGATCGCGTTCACGTTGCCCCAGAAGAGCCCCTGCGAGAAGTGCCGGTCGCGGATGGCCACCGCGAGGGTGCGCAGGTCGGCGAGCATCCGGTCGCGATCGGTCTGCTGGGTGCGCACCGGCTGGACCAGCAGCATGAAGGCGGTGATGGGATCCAGCTGGGAGACGATGTCGTTCCCGTTGCCGTTGAGGAACGCCTCGGCAGTGAGGGAGGCGTTCATCCCGTCCCGGATGCGCTTGCCGGCGGAGTCGAAGTACGTCGCCGGGTCGAAGAGGAGCTGGCGAGTCTGCTCGACCTTCGCCTCGGCCTCGGGGTCCCGGGTGACGTAGAAGTAGGCCGCGGGACCCATCACCGTGTACGCGAAGTCCTGGGTCAGCTTCGCGCCCGTGCCCGAGGGATTGCCGGCGGAGTCGAGGTCGGCGAACCACCCGCCCACCGAACCATCCCACGCGTGGTCGAGGATCCACCGGGTACCGGCCCTGGCGAGGGCGAGCTTCTCCGGGTCGCCGGTGAGGGCGTACTCGACGGCGTAGCCGAACGTCTGGCGCCCCAGCATGCGAGGCTTGCGCGCGGTGTTGGCGGCCAGCGCTCCGGTCATCGTGCGCCAGGTCGGGAAGTTCCCCTCGGGGGAACCCTTGGCCTCGGGCATCGCCCAGTAGGGCTCGAGGTCCTTCTGCAGATGGCCCTCGGTGCCGTTGGGGTCGTTCCACACCGAGGCACCGAGCTCGGCCGGCGCGCCACCCCCGGGGGGCGGCGTGTAGAGGTAAGGATCGGTCGCAGGGGGGGCGGTCTTCTCGCTGCAGGCGAGCGCGAGTGCCGTGAGGACGAGCGTGGAGCGCGCGAATCGCCGAAGCAGGAGTGGATGCATGAGGGGGGTCTACCCGCTCCGCGCCGCTGGCACCACAACGTCGTGTGGCCCCGGGCCAGCGTCGGTTGCTCCCGCATCCGGGCGTGCGGGACGTGAGGCGGTCTTCCGCCGATAGGTGAGCGTGTAGTCGACGGGGTGGGGAAGGTGCTTGCTGGTGATGAGCATCTGGACCCGGAGCGTCTCGCCATCCGGCAGCATTCTCCACACGACCTTGCGGGCGCCATCCTCGGCGCGAAAGGTCTGAACGAGCGTCTCCTGCACGAAGCGCTGGCTGAGCTCGCTCGCGTCGCCGAGCTTGGTCCGATGGTGCACCTCGCGGCCATCGTCGGGGCTGACGTCGGTCAGCTGGCAAGGACCGGAGACGGAGATGTTCCCGCCGCCGAACCCGAGAGTGTAGCTCGAGCAGATCTCGCAGGTCCTGAGCAGACGGTCGTAGGCGATGCCACGGGCGATGAAGAACATCCCGTCCACCGACCGCTCGACCGCGGCCGGAACGAGAGCCCGCTCCGCGGCGCCGCCGACGAAGAGGTACTCGCCTGCGTACCGGTCCCGGAGCTCGTCGACCGATGGAGCGCCGTCCACTCCCGTGACGAGGGAGGGGTGCAGCACGCCCAGAACAGTGACGACCACCGGCAGCCAGCGACGCGTGCCTCCGGCGTTCATGGCGACCGGCGGGGCCAGGGCAGGAGTGCGGAGGTGGCAGCCATCCGTGTCGCCCACCCAGGGTGGTGGGAGAGCAGGTGCCGGTCCATCCAGGAAATGCTGACCAGGGCGAAGAGCAGGGTGATCGAGACCGGCCCGACGACCGTCCAGGCCCAGCCGGGGTCGGCGGCGAGGCCGAAGAGCCACAGGCCCCACCAGAAGGCGACCTCGCCGAAGTAGTTCGGGTGACGGGAGAACCGCCACAGCCCCGTGTCGAGCACCGCGGAGGAGTCGCGGCGCGTTCGCAGGAACCGCTGCAGCTGGAGGTCGGAGATGGCCTCCACGGCGATGGCCCCCGCGGTCACGGTCAGCGCAAGGAGGTCCAGCGAGCCCAGGGCTCGTCCCTGGCTCGCGAGGGCCGGCCAGGTTGGCAGCAGCCCCAGGAAGACCCAGGCGGTGGGCAAGAGATGAATCGAGACCAGGCTCGCCGGCCAGTAGAGCCGTCCGGTCCTGGCGCGGATCTCTCGGTAGCGGAAGTCTTCGTCTCCCAGCCCGCGCCAGCGGGCCACCCAGTTTGCCGTGAGCCGGACGCCCCACACGGTGACGAGGACCACCACGAGGATGGCGCGGAGGCTCGGGCCGAAAGGGGCGACGCTCGCCCAGGACGCCGCGATGGGGATGGGCGCCACGCTCCAGTACGGGTCGTAGAGGCTGGAGTTGTCGTGCCGGACGCTGAAGACGAACACGAGCAGGGTGGCGGCGACATCCGCCAGCGCTGCGACGAGAATCGGACTGCGGCCGCGGAGAGCCCAGCCGACCGCGAGGGCGGCGGCCAGGGCCGTCAGGTAGGCGACCCCCACGGCAGCGAGTGCCCGCCAGCGGTCAGCCGAGGGCTCGGAAGGAGAGAGCGAGGTGGGGTCGGGCACGTGGCGGGGCAAACTCGAGGCTAGAGCACTGCCCGGGCTCTCGTCAGGCGGGGGATGGTTCGAGGGTCGAGCAGCGCAGGCGCGTCCCGCGCGCGCTATAGGCGAGGGATGGCAAGGGCTCTCCCGCGGCATTTGCTCGCTCCTCTTGCCGCCGCCGTCCTCGCGGCCAGCTCGTTCGTCGGGCCGGCCGGCGCTTCCGAGCCCAGCCGTGCCGATGCTGGACCACAGCGCGCTCGGATCTCCGTCGACATGCCCGAGGTGGTGCTGGCACCGGGGGGCAGCTTCACCTTCACGGCCAGGAACACCGGGCCGTCCGCCGCCGTGAGCTGGTCGGTGGACGAGGGCGCGAAGGGGGGCACCATCGATCGGGGCGGGAAGTACACGGCGCCGAAGACCGAGGGGACGTACCAGGTGAGCGCCACCAGCTCTGGCAGTCGCGCCACCTCGATCGTCATGGTGGCGGCGCTGAACGCCCTCGGCCCCGACCGGCGCACGGTCTGGAAGCCCGGGGTGAGTGGGGGCATCCCCGCCCGGAGCACGGTGTGCAAGCGCGTCGCCGCCTCCGACCATGGAAATGGCGCGAAGGATGCCACCGCGGCCATCCAGGCTGCGATCGAGGCATGCCCCCCCGGACAGGTGGTGCTGCTCTCCGCAGGGACCTTCACCATCGACGGAGGCCAGTTCGTCCTGATCGACAAGGGCATCACCCTGCGCGGCGCAGGCCCCGGTCAAACCCGGCTGCAGAAGACGGACGGAGCCAAGCCGGGGCAGGAGGCCACCGGCCCCAGGCCGTCGCCCATCGTCATCATCGGACCGGCCCGGTGGAACAAGGACCAGCGGGGCTCGACCCTTCTCTCCGCCAATCTCACCGCCGATGCGACCAAGGGGGGCAGCTCCATCACCATCGCCAGCACCGCCGGCTTCACGGCCGGGCAGATCGTGCTGCTCGACGAGCTGTCGGGCGCCGCGTGGCAGACCGATCCCGCCGGCCGCGGCCAGATCTGGGCCTCACCCGACTTCCGGGTGGTCTGGCAGCGGCACCACCCCCCGCAGAAGGTCACCGACGATCCCTTCCCGCAGGCCCTGAGCTGGTTCTCCCGTCCAGATCGACCGACCAGCGAGATCAAGCAGATCGACCACCTGAGCGGGAACACCCTCATCTTCAGCACGCCCGTCCACATCTCCTACCGCACCTCGCATGCTGCCCAGGTGACCGCCTTCGGCTACCCCTTCACCCAGAACGCCGGCATCGAGGATCTGACGGTCGTCGGGGGAGACCAGGGAAACATTCGCTTCCAGTGGGCGGCGAGCTGCTGGGCAAGGCGGGTGGAGAGCACCGTCTGGCACGATGAAGGGATCGCGGTCGATTCCTCCTTCCGGGTCGAGGTCCGCGAGGGCTTCGTGCACGACGCCGCCTGGGCACAGCCGGGCGGAGCGGGCTACGGCATCAGCCTCTCCAACGGGACCTCCGAGTCGCTGGTGGAGGACTCGATCATCGTCAAGGCCAACAAGGTGATGGTGGCCCGCTCCGCCGGCGCGGGGTCGGTCTTCGGCTACAACTACGTCGACGACGGCTACATCAACACCAACCCCACCTGGATCGAGGTGGGCCTCAACGCCTCGCACATGGTGGGGTCACACCACGTCCTGTTCGAGGGCAACGACGGCTTCAACTGGGACTCGGACAAGACGCACGGCAACGCCATCTACCACACCGTCTTTCGCAACCACCTGCGGGGCTTCCGGAGGGACTTCGACGACGCCTCGAATCGCTACGGTCCTCGCCGCGCCGCGGGAGCGACGTACTACTCGTACTGGCACAGCTTCATCGGGAACGTCCTGGGCGTCCCGGGCAAGATGGCGGGCTGGGTCTACGAGTCCGGTGACCTCACCACTCCTGCCATCTGGAAGCTGGGCTGGGACGACTGGCCCCCGTACCCGGTGGATGCGAAGGTGGCGGCGACCACCGTGCGGCATGGCAACTATGATCATGTCACCAGCTCGGTGAAGTGGGATCCCGGCTTCCCCGAGCGCGTGCTGCCCACCTCGCTCTATCTCACGCACCGGCCGGCGTTCTTCGACGGCTACACCTGGCCGTGGGTGGACCCGACAGGACCGCGGCAGCTGTTCGAGCTTCCGGCCAGGGTCCGCTTCGAGGCGGGCACTCCGTTCGGGCACCTTTGAGTCGACCGGGGTCGCCGTCCGCTGGGAGTCAACGTCACCTTTGTTCCGTTCCCCTCTCCGGAAAGATGGTTAGGTTCGCGCCTCTGGCAAGGAGGTCAGCACCGTGGGAATCATCTCGATGATCATCGTCGGCCTGATCGCGGGGCTGCTCGCCCGGGCCATCATGCCCGGCAGCGATCCCATGGGGTGGATCGCGACCATCATCCTCGGCATCGTGGGCTCGTTCGTGGGTGGCTTCCTCGCCAACACGCTCCTTGGAGGCAGAACGGCCACCGGGAGCGCCCTCGAGCCCTCGGGCATCATCGGCAGCGTCATCGGCGCGCTGATCGTTCTGGGGATGTACCGGATGGTGAAGCGCCGCTCGGCCTGAGCCTCCCGGCTGGGAAGCGGGCTGCTGGCACCTCACCGGTGGCCGGTCTCGCCTCCCGACGCGTGGTGTCCTGGAACGACCTCTCAGCACCCGGGGAAGCAGGCGGTGCCCATCCGCTGAGCGGCCTGGGTGCGTGCCGCGGTCGCGATCTCCAGAACCCTGGCCACCGCGTCCCGCGCCGCGCCCTGAAGCTCCGGGGTGGTCGCGTACTTGGCGAGCAGCCGCTGGCCAAGTTGCTGGTGCGCGCGCTCTTCGGGCTGGATGTACTCGCGGTAGATCCGGACCGTCTCCGCGTCGCCGCGCCGGTCACAGAACGTCATGAAGTTCTCGTTGACCGCGTAGGCGATGGACTCCAGCGTGAACAGCCCGGCGGCGATTCGCTCCACCGTCGTGGAGAGGCCCTTCAAGTACTGGAAGAGCGGGCTCTCACCGGGCGACCCGAACGCCGCGACGTCAAATCCGAGCGCCGAGAGCCGATCGGCGACGAGCTGAAAGTGTCCGGCCTCGTCTCCGGCCTGTCGAGCGAAGGCGAGCTTCACGTCGATCTCCGTCGTGCTTGGCATCCACGCCGCGGCCAGCTCGCTGACGCTGATCTCGTTGCTGAGCGCAACCTGCAGCATCTTCTTCGCGTCGCCGGGCGACCCGTCCGCCAGCGACGTCCGGCCCGCTCCGACGATGGGCGCGAGCCGCTCTGCCTTGAAGGTTTCGAGTTCCTGCACGAAGGCCAGGGCGTCCACCGAGTCAACTCTACTCACGTTTGGGGAGGGGCGAGCATGCCACCCGCAGCTTTCCAGCTGGGTTCGCCAGCTGGACCGGGGTAGAGCGCCGGGTCGTGAACCGACTCCGCGCGACCCTCCTCATCGCCCTCGCCAGCGCGTCACTCGCCCGCGGCGACGAGGGCATGTGGCTGCTGAACGATTTCCCCTCGGCCAAGGTCCAGGCCGTGTACGGCTTCGGGCCGTCCCAGCAGTGGCTGGACAGTGTCCGCCTCGGGGCGGTCCGGCTGGCGAACGGCTGTTCCGCCAGCTTCGTCTCCACCCACGGCCTGGTGATGACCAACCACCACTGCGTCCGCGACTGCGTGCAGGACCTGTCGACCTCGAGAAACGACTACCTGGAACGGGGCTTCTTCGCCGCCGCACAGAAGGATGAGCGGCGGTGCGCCAACATCGAGGCCAACCAGCTGGTGTCGATCACCGACGTGACCGACCGCATCCGGAGCGCGACGGCGGGCAAGGAGGGAGAGGCATTCGCGACTGCCCTGCGGCAGGAGAGCGCCCGCATCGAGGGAGCGTGCGCCACCGGGCCCAAGGTGCGCTGCGACGTGGTGAACCTCTTCCACGGCGGTCGGTACCACCTCTACACCTACCGCCGGTTCCAGGACGTGCGCCTGGCCTTCGCGCCCGAGTTTCCCATGGCGGCGTTCGGCGGATACGCGGACAATTTCGAGTTCCCGCGCTACGGCTTCGACGTGGGCTTCCTTCGCATCTACGAGAACGATGCGCCGGTCGACACTCCGGAGGCCCTCCCCTGGGCGGCGAGCCCGGCGCGCGAAGGCGACCTGGTCTTCGCCGCCGGCAACCCGGGCGGCACCGAGCGGGTGCAGACCACCGAGCAGCTGGCGCTGCAGCGTGACCTGGTGCTTCCGTGGCTTCTGGTCCAGCTCGCACAGCTCCGGGGGACGTTGCTCCAGTTCTCCGGAGGAAATCGGGAGCTCTTCCGGATCAGCCGTGCCCACATCCGGACCGTGGAGAACGCGCTGAAGGCGCTGGGCGGCCGTCGCGCCTGGCTGGCCGACCCCGGCAACTTCGAGCGCAAGCGTGCCGAGGATGCCGAGCTCCGGAACGTCGTGAGGAAGGACCCCGCCAAGGAGACGCGCTTCGGCCCTGCCTGGCCTGGCATCGCCCAGGCGGTTCAGGCAGAACGGGAGCTCTTCGTCCGCCACGCGCTGGGGGAGTCGAAGGCCGGCCTCCCGTCGGACCTCTTCGAATACGCGAGACTGCTGGTGCGTGCCGCGGAAGAGCGGCCCAAGCCGTCGCCCGAGCGGCTGCGCGAATATGGCGATGCGCGCCTGCCCACGCTGCAGACCCGACTGCTGCGTCGGGTCCCAGTTCCCCGTTCGCTGGAGCGGGTGCTGGTCACCTTCGGTCTGCGGAATCTCCGGGACACCCTCGGTCCGGACGACCCGCTGGTGCAGGCGGCCATCGGGAAGCGAAGCCCCGAGGACGTGGCCCGGGAGGCGGTCGAGGGCACGCGGCTCGATGACCCAAGGGTGCGCGAGGTGCTCTGGAAGGGCGGAGCGGCGGCCGTCGCTGCATCGAAGGATCCGATGATCGCCCTCGCGCGGCGGCTGGACCCTCAGGCGCGCGCCATCCGCAGGGAGTACGAGAACCGGGTGGAGGGAGCGCTCGCCCGCAACGGTGAGCTGCTCTTCCAGGCCGCGGTCGCGGTCCGGGGGACCTCGAGCTACCCCGACGCGACCTTCACCCTCCGCCTGTCCTACGGCACCATCGCGGGCTGGGCGGAGTCCGGAAAGCAGATCCCCGCGATCACCCGTCTGTCGGGACTGTACGACCGGAACACCGGGCAGTTTCCGTTCGCGGTCGCCCCCACCTGGCTCGGCGCCCGCCCGAAGCTCGACCCGGAGATGCCGTTCGACATCGCCACGACCAACGACATCATCGGAGGCAACTCGGGCTCGCCGCTCATCAACCGGAACGGAGAGGTGGTGGCGCTCATCTTCGACGGGAACCGGGCCTCGCTGGGTGGTGACTACGGGTACGACGCCGCGACGAACCGGGCGGTGGCCCTCCACGGGCAAGCCATCCTCGAGGGGCTGGAGCAGGTCTACGGGGCGGGGCGGCTGGTGAAGGAGATCCGGACCCGCTGATCCGGGAGGCGCTCGCTTGGCTAGCTAGACCCGCACGTCACACTGCAGGATCGGCGCGGTCTTCACGCAGGTGATGCTCGCGCTGCGGCCCATGAAGCCCCGGGCCAGGTCGATGGCCTCACCGAGAGTGTCGGCGCGCTCCCAGCCCAGCAGCTCCGGGACGTGGTTGTTCTCTGCGCCGGCGCAGATGACCTTCCCCACGTGCTGGCGGCCGTTCTCGCCCCAGTACCACATGTAGAAGGGGTGGGCCCCGTGGTAGGCGTGCCCCTTGCGGTACAGGTGCACGTAGCTCGGGTTCTCCGCGAACTCGCGCTCGTACATGTGCTCGAGCTTCATCGCGTCCCGGGTCTCCGGGAGCAGCCGGTTGAAGAACTCGATGTAGCTCGGGTGGTGCTCGGGATCGAACTCGTCGTACGCCGGGTGGCAGACGATGATCACCCCGCCCTTCTTGACCAGGGGCACGCCCCGGTTCAGGTTGAAGAGGTACCCGAGCCCCATCACCTGGACCAAGAGCGGGTTCAGGATGGAGTTCACGTTGTACGGCGAGATGTAGGGCACCGGGAAGATGACGATGTCGCTCTGTCCCTCGACCGGCACCGAGTACTGCTTCCAGCACAGCTCCAGCGTCTTCTCGTGGCAGGGCTCGGTCGCGCCCGCGTTCACCCCGGTCACGTCGTAGGGCGCGGGGATCTGCATGAACAGCTTCCGCTTCGCAGCGCGGGGCAGCTTGGACAGCGTGTACTTCAGCCCCTGGAACTTCAGCCGGTCGAGCTCGGTGTAGTCCTCCTCGCGCTTGCCGAGAAAGCCGGTCGGACCGTCGAACATCTTGTTGTTCAGCGCGGTCTCGATGTGGAAGACCTTCAGGCTCTTGTCGATCACCCGGCCGATGCGCTCGGTGCTCCGGTGGAGCGCGCTCTTGCTCGGCTCCATGTAGCTCTCGGACTCGCGGATGGTCTTCGGGTTGTGGTGCGCCCGCAGTGAGGCGTAGTTCGCCAGCCCCGTGCCCACCGACTTGTGCCCGCCGTCCATGGGCACGAGGTTGATGTTCACGTAGATGAGGAGGTCGCTCTCCGCGGCCCGGCGGTTGATCGCCACCACCTCGCCGGCGCTGGTGCGCTCGAGCTCCACCATCCCTTCGGGATCCTCGGCGTCGTGGTTGTAGTAGCGCTCGGGGTAGTAGGCGTCGAAGATCTTCGAGCCCACCATCCGCCGCATCTCGGACTCGGTCATCCGCCGGTGGAGCGCGTTGGCGATGACCAGATGCACGTCGTCCACGCCCGAGTCGGTGAGCAGCTCGAGCACGATCTCCAGGATCGTCTGCCGCACGTCCGGCAGCGCCATCGGTGGCAGGGGGAGCGAGATGTCGTCGATCGCGATGGTGACCTTCATCCCCGGCCGCAGCAGCGCATGGAGCGGATCCATCCCCTCGGGGTGGTTCAGCGCCCAGCGGATGGCCGCCTTCACGTTCGGCACGCCCTTCAGCGGCTGGCGGGGGAACACCACCCGGGTGTCCAGCGGCAGGTCCTCGAGCAGGAAGTCCTCCCCGAAGAAGAGCACCCGGGGCGGGCTGCCCTTCTCGGTGACCACCACGTGGCGCTCCTCGTCGTAGAGCCGCTTCAGCGTCTTGAGCTGGCGCATGTGCAGCCCCTTCCTATCTCAGGTCCAGCACCGGCCAGTGGTATGCCCGAGCCACCGACCGGAGCCGCACGTCCGGATTCACTGCCGTCGGCCGGCCCACCATCGCCAGCATCGCGTAGTCGCTGAAGCTGTCGGAGTAGGCGAAGCTCTTGTCGAGCTCCAGGTTGTGCTTCACGCAGTACTCGCGGATGGCGTGCGCCTTGTTCGCTCCCTCGATGATCGGGGGGATGACCTTCCCGGTGGCGAAGCCTCCGACGAACTGCATCTTGTTGGCGATGACATCGTCCGCCCGGAGATGCCGCGCCAGGGGCAGGACCGTGAAGTCCAGCGCTCCGGTGATCAGCACGATCCGGCACCCCGCCCGCCGCGCCTCGTCGATCAGGTCCTGGGCCTTGGGGAAGATCGCTGGCTTCAGCACGTCCTCCAGCATCTCCTCGCCCAGCACCACCAGCCGGTCCTCGGACAGCCCCTCGTAGGCGCGGTAGAAGTACTCGTTGAAGACCTTCCGGTTGACGAGGTCCAGTCCGGCGTAGACCGGGATCTGCGCCAGCGTGGCCAGCGTCCGCGCCGCGATGCCGGTGAGCGAGCCGCGGTTCATCGCGTAGTACGCGTAGGTGTGGACGATGTTCGTCTTCACCAGCGTTCCGTCGACGTCGTAGAAAGCCGCCTTGGCGCTCATAGCCACCCGTGGGCCTGATACCACGCGGCGCTGCGGGCAATCGAGGTGCGGGCGTCGATGCGGGGCACCCAGCCGAGCCGGACCCGCGCCTTCTCCCCGCTGCAGGTCCACGCCGGGGCGAGCAGCTGCCGCGCGAGCTTCCGGTTCAGGGGCAAGTGCTTCCCGGTCAGCCGGCTGAACCCATCCGCCATCGCCGCCAGCGCCCGGAGCCGACCCGGCGACAGCCGCAAGGTCCGCGGCCGCACCCCGAGCACACCCGCGCCCAGCGTCTGGATCTCCTCGAGCGTCGTCTGGTCCGGGCCCGGGGCGAAGAACGCCTCGCCCACCGCCTCGGGCCGCACCGCCGCCACCACGAGCAGCTCCACCACGTCGTCCACGTCCACCACCGAGAGAGGTCGCGGCCCACCCCCGATCTCCAGCCGGATGCCTCGTTTCACCAGTCTGAACAAGACGAGATTCTCGCGATCTCCTGGGCCAAGGATCCGCGGCGGCCGGACCGCCGTCACCTCCAGCCCGGCCGTGCCGAAGGCGATGCGCTCCGCCTCGGCCTTGCTCTCGCCGTACCACTCCTCGGGAGCGAACGGGTCCGTCTCCACGTGCGGCCGGTCCGGCCGAGACGGTCCCACCGCCGCGAGCGACCCGGCGAGCACCATCCGGCGTGCCCGCACCCGGAGCATCGCGTCACACACCGTGCGAGTGCCCTCGGCATTGACCCGGAAGAACGCCGAGCGCTCAGGAGCGCGGCGCAGTCCCGCGAGGTGGAAGACCACCTCCATCCCCTCGACTGCCCGTTGCAGCGAGTCCGGCTCGGTCACGTCCCCGGACACCCTCTCCACCCCTAACCCGTCGAGGGCGGAGGCGTCGCTCCCGGGCCGGACCAGGGCCCGCACCCGGTGCCCGTCTCCGACCAGCCGCCGGCTCAGGGCGCTCCCCAGAAACCCGTTTGCACCGGTGATCAGCACCTGCATGTCAGAGGGGCCTCCCTGGGATTCCCCGAGGGGGAAACGCGCTCCGCAGCTGTTTTCTCCTCTGAAACCTGATATCCGCCCAGCCTTGGCTTCGTCGAACCCGAAGCCATCGACTCGACGACGAGCCGTACAACGTCCCCTGAACAGAGGGGGAGGGAGAATTCGACCGAATGGCCGCCAAGAAGCCCGCGAAGAAGGCAAAGAAGTCGTCTGGAGCGAAGCGCAAGCCGAACGCCGCCTTCATGAAGGAGCTGACGCCGTCCGAGGACCTCGCCCAGGTGGTCGGTAACAAGCCGATTCCCCGCACCGAGGTGGTGAAGAAGCTCTGGGCATACATCCGCAAGAACAATCTCCAGGATGCCAAGGAGAGGCGGATGATCAACGCCGACGACAAGCTGAAGCCCGTCTTCGGCGGCAAGAAGCAGGTCTCGATGTTCGAGATGACCAAGCTGGTCAACAAGCATTTGAGCTGACGTTTTCCGCCGGGGTTCGTCCTCGGCCCTCCAGGGCTCCGTGGTCGGCTCGTCCGAAGCGGCCGCGGGGCCCTTCGTACGTCCGGGGTTCCGGGCACCCCGTCCCCGACCTCGGACGAAGACGAGCGCAGGGTCAGGGCGAGCGACCGTGGCCCGCACGCTGCACCGGAGGCCGCGCAGGCCCGCTGCCTGCGAGGTGCGCTCCATGGCCGTCCGTCCCGTCCCGTCCGGTTCGCCCGAGGTGTCCGCTCCTGGCGAGGACGCCGCCACCCGGGTGGTCCAGCCCGGGGACACGCTCTGTGGCATCGCCCGGCAGCTGCAGCGGCAGGGCGTTCCCGGGACCACCGCCGACCTGGTGCGCACCCTCGTCCGGCTGAACGGCATCGCCAACCCGGACCGGATCGAGGTCGGGCAGCTGCTCCTGCTGCCCGGCGCCGCGACGAGCCGGCCGGAGCCCGAGGACCGCGTGCTGGACCTCGGCCAGTCGCGCCCGCGTCTCCCCGAGCCGCCGCGCCTGCCGAGCGACGTGGCCGAGCCGCAGGCCCGCGTGGCCAGCGCGCTGCTCCGGCTCCACGGGGTGCTCCCCGAGGTCCGCCCTCAGGTCGGGTCGCCAGCCGGGACCCCGCTCTTCCGGCAGGGAGATCCGGCGTGGCGCACCGAGCGGCTCGGTGCCACGGGTGAGGGCCCCACGCTCGCCCATGCCGGCTGCGCGGTCACCGCCTGCGCCATGGCCCTGAGCCGGCTCGGCGGCAGGCGCCTCACCCCCGATGCGCTGGTGCGCCACCTCCGCGGCGCCGGCGGCTTCAAGGGGCCGCTGCTGGACTGGAGCGTGGCCGGGTCGGCGATCCCCGGCGGCCCGCGCGCCAGCCCGGGTGACCTCGACTGCCGCCAGCTCGACCGCGAGCTCGACTCGGGCCGGCCCGTCTTGCTCCGGGTGGTGCACGACGTCCAGGGGCGTCCCCGGCAGCACTGGATTTGTCTCACCGGCCGCGACGCAGGGACCGGAAGGTACACGGCCAACGACCCCGCCACCGGGCGAGCCACGGTGCTGACCCGGCAGGGCGACGCGCTGTCGAGCACCGGAGGCGAGCCGGTCCAGTACGCGTCGGACGGTCGGATGGTGACGTTCAGCACCCGGCCCGCGGGCGAGGCCTGAGGCCAGGGCGACCCCCGAGTTGCAGTGTCGCCGAGGAGACGCCCTCGAGCAGCATGGCCGAGGGAGGAGCTTTCCCGACCTGGGCCCCAAGGGATTGTTGGCTTGGACGCGCGTCCCCAGATTCGCCGCCCGTGAGCCCGGACGTCCTCCGGGGTAAGCACCCCACAGACCCATGGACCCGCACCTCGACGAGCCCCAGCAGGCCGACCAGACCGGCGAGTCCCCCGCGCCCGGCGGGCCGGCCATCGCCGAGCCGCTCTACGCCCGCACCCGCGAGCAGCTGCTCGGGCAGCAGCAGGTCCCGCTCTCCACCTACCGCGTCCAGCTCCACCGGGACTTCGACTTCGCCCGGGCGAGCGCGGTGGTGCCGTACCTGGCGAGGCTGGGGGTGAGCCACCTCTACGCCTCGCCGATCCTCCGCGCGATGCCGGGGAGCAACCACGGGTACGACGTGGTCGACCACACCCTGGTGAACCCCGAGCTCGGGGGCGAGGTGGGGTTCGCCGCGCTGGCCAGCACGCTCCGGGGCAACGGGCTGCAGCTGGTGCTGGACACCGTCCCCAACCACATGGGCATCTCCTCGGGCAACCTGCTCTGGGAGGACGTGCTGGAGAACGGCCCGGCGGCGCTCCACGCCCACTTCTTCGACATCGAGTGGGATCCGGTGAAGTCCGAGCTCCGGAACAAGGTGCTCCTGCCCATCCTCGGCGATCAGTACGGGGTGGTGCTGGACCGGGGCGAGCTGCAGCTCGAGTACCAGGGCGGGAGCATCACCCTGCGCTACTTCGACCGCCGCCTCCCGCTGAATCCCCGGGCCTACCAGGACGTGCTCGGCCCGGGCGCCGAGCAGGTGGGGGTGCAGCTCGGTGAATCCCACCCGGACTACGTCGAGCTGCAGAGCATCCTGACCGGGCTGCGGAATCTTCCCTCGCGAGGGGACACCTCGGCGGAGAAGGTGCAGGAGCGCAGCCGGGAGAAGGAGGTCCTCAAGCGGCGGTTGAATGCGCTGGTGAGCAGCTCGCCGGTGGTCGCCGAATTCTTGAAGGCCAACCTCGCCCGGCTCAACGGGAACCCGGGCGACCCGCGCAGCGTCGACGCGCTGGACCGGCTGCTCGAGCGCTACGTCCCGTTCCGGCTGGCCCACTGGCGCGTCGCCGGCGAGGAGATCAACTACCGGCGCTTCTTCGACATCAACACCCTGGCCGCCATCCGGGTGGAGGATCTGGACGTCTTCGAGGAGGCGCACGCGCTCACCTTCCAGTTCCTCGCCCGGGACCAGGTGCAGGGGCTGCGCATCGATCATCCCGACGGGCTCTTCGACCCCAGTGGGTACTTCCTCCGGCTTCAAGAGAGGTACTTCCTCGACCAGGCCCGGAGGCTGGCCGGCGACACGGTGGACGACGCGAGCTGGCCGGCGGTCAGCGAGGCGCTGCTCGGGCGGTGGCGGGCGGAGGCGGGGAGCGATCCCTCCTCGCCGCTCCGCCGCGCGCTCTACGTGGTGGTGGAGAAGATCCAGGGCGGCAAGGAGCGCATCCCCGACGACTGGGCGGTGCAGGGCACCACCGGGTACCGCTTCGCCAACCTCACCGCCGGGGTGCTGGTGGACGCCTCCGCGGGCCGGGAGTTCACCGACATCTACGAGAAGTTCATCGGCTACCCGATCCGCTTCGAGGCGCTGCTGGTGGAGAAGAAGAAGCAGGTCATGGCGGTGAGCATGGCCAGCGAGATCAACGGCCTGGCCCGCGAGCTGAACCGGATATCGGAGATGAACCGGCGGACGCGCGACTTCACCCTCAACTCCATCCGCCGGGCGCTGATCGGCTTCATCGCCCACTTCCCGGTGTACCGGACCTACGTCTCCGAGGCACCGGGCGTCGACGAGCGCGACGCGCACTACATCCAGTGGACCATTGCCCGGGCGCGGGCGGCGGACCCCACCACCAACGCCTCGCTGTTCCAGTGGCTGGAGGACGTGCTGCTCAAGCGCTACCCCGAGCACCTCCCGCTCGCCGAGCGCCAGGTCATGCTGCACTTCGCCATGAAGCTTCAGCAGATCACCGGCCCGGTGATGGCGAAGGGGCTGGAGGACACGGTCTTCTACGTCTACAACCGCCTGGTGGCGCTCAACGAGGTGGGCGGGGAGCCGGAGCACTTCGGGGTCAGCGTGGAGACCTTCCATCACCGCAACCTGGAGCGTGCCCGCGACTGGCCCGGCGCCCTGGTCGCCGGCTCCACCCACGACACCAAGCGGAGCGAGGACGTCCGGGCCCGGCTGGTGGTGCTCTCCGAGATCCCTGGCGAGTGGCGGCGCGCGCTCGAGAGCTGGCGGAAGCTGAACGCGGTGCACCGGACCGAGCTCGCCGGCAAGCCTGCGCCCTCGGGCAACGACGAGTACCTCCTCTACCAGACCCTGCTCGGCGCCTGGCCGATGGGGGAGATGGACCCCGGTCAGCTTCCCGCCTTCCGCGCGCGGATCGGCGAGTACATGCTCAAGGCCATCCGCGAGGCCAAGGTCCACACCAGCTGGACCAACCCCGACCCGGACTACGAGGAGGCGACCGCCCGCTTCGTGGACCGGGTCCTCGATCCGGGCATCTCCCGGGTGTTCTTCGAGCAGGCGCGGCTGCTCAAGGAGCGCATCGAGCGGCCGGGACAGGTGAACTCGCTGGTGCAGCTCGCCCTGAGGCTCGCCAGCCCGGGCGTGCCGGACATCTACCAGGGCTGCGAGCTGTGGGACCTCTCGCTGGTGGACCCGGACAACCGCCGGCCGGTGGACTTCCAGCTCCGCGACCAGATGCTCTCCGAGCTGCTCCGCCAGCACGAGGCGGCGCCGGTCGGCGTGGCGCGGGAGGCGTGGGCGCACCCGGCCGACGGGCGTTGCAAGCTCCTCCTCACCACCCTGATGCTCCGCTTCCGCCAGGCGCGCCCCGAGCTGTTCCGCCGCGGCGCCTACGAGCCGCTGGAGCTGGACGGCATCGCTGCCACCCGGGCCCTGGCCTTCGCCCGCCGGCTGGGGGACGAGGCGGTGGTGGTCGCCGCGCCGCGGCTGGTCGCCCGCGCGCTGCGGGCCGGCCTCGGTCCGGTCTACGGTTCGACGCGCATGCGGCTCCCCACCGACCTCTCCGGGCGCCGGTTCCGGAACGTCATCACCGGGCTGCGGGTGCAGCCGCTGGAGGGGGGACTCGCCCTGGGGCCGCTGTTCACCGATTTTCCGGTGGCGGTCCTGGAGGCGGTGGAATGACCGTCCCCACCGCGGTCTGGCCGGGAAAGCAGCAACCGCTGGGGGCAACCTGGGATGGGGAGGGGGTGAACGTCGCGGTGTTCTCCGAGTGGGCGGAGCGCATCGACGTCTGCCTCTACGACGTGCGCGACCCCAATCGAGAAACTGCGCGGGTCACCCTGCCCGAGCGCACACGCAACGTACGTCATGGGTACCTGAAGGGAGTGGGGCCGGGGACGCTCTATGGGTTCCGGGCCCACGGTCCCTACGATCCGACCCGCGGGCTGCGCTTCAACGCCAACAAGCTGCTGATCGATCCCTATGCTCGCGCCATCTACGGCCGAGTGGACTTCGACGCGCCGGTCTACCCGTACCGGGTGGGGAGCCGGAAGGCGGACCTCTCCTTCGACGACCGGGACAGCGCGCCGGGCATGCCCCGGGGCATCGTCCTGGACGGCCGCTTCAACTGGGAGGGCGTGGAGAGCCCGCGCATCACCTGGCCCCGGCTCATCGTCTACGAGGCCCACGTGCGCGGCTTCACCATGCGCCACCCCGACATCCCCGAGTACCTGCGCGGGACCTACGGCGGCTTCGCCCATCCGGTGGTCATCGATTACCTCCAGCAGCTGGGCATCACCGCCGTGGAGTTCCTTCCGGTGCACCAGGCGGTGGACGAGGGGTTCCTCGAGGCCAAGGGGCTCACCAACCACTGGGGCTACAACACGCTCGGGTACTTCGCTCCGGACGCTCGCTACGCCTGCACCGGACCGTTCAACGTGGTGAACGAGTTCAAGGGCATGGTGAAGGCGCTGCACCGCGCCGGCATCGAGGTGATCCTCGACGTGGTCTACAACCACACCGGGGAGGGGAATCACCTCGGGCCGATTCTGAGTCTCAAGGGCCTCGACCCGCTCGCCTACTACGTGATGACCCCCGAGTCGCCGCGCTACTTCCAGGACTTCACCGGCACTGGGAACAGCCTCAACCTCGACCACCCGCAGACCCTGAAGCTGGTGATGGACTCGCTGCGCTACTGGGTGCAGGAGATGCACGTCGACGGGTTCCGCTTCGACCTCGCCACCACCCTCGGGCGCCAGCACCTCACCTTCGACCGGAACGCGCCGTTCTTCAGCGCGATCCACCAGGACCCGGTGCTGAGCCGGGTGAAGCTCATCGCCGAGCCGTGGGACGTGGGCCCGGGCGGGTACCAGCTGGGGGCCTTCCCGGTGGACTTCTCGGAGTGGAACGGGAAGTACCGCGACGCCTTCCGGAAGTACTGGAAGGGCGAGGACAACCTCGCCGCCGAGATCGGTTACCGGCTCACCGGCTCGGCGGACCTCTTCCAGCTCTCGGGCCGGGGGCCGTACGCGTCGATCAACTTCATCACCGCCCACGACGGCTTCACGCTCCGGGACCTGGTCTCGTACAACGAGAAGCACAACGAGGCGAACCTCGAGCACAACAAGGACGGCGCGGACGACAACAACTCGTGGAACTGCGGGGTGGAGGGCGACACCGACGACCCCCGCCTCATCGCGCTGCGCGAGCGGCAGGTCCGCAACTTCCTTACCACGCTCTTCGTCTCCAGCGGCGTGCCGATGATGCTCGGTGGCGACGAGATCGGCCGGACCCAGCGCGGGAACAACAACGCCTATTGCCAGGACAACGAGCTTTCCTGGGTGGACTGGAGCCTCGACGAGCGGAAGAAGTCGCTCCTGGCCTTCACCCGTCGCCTGATCAAGATGCGGCACGAGCAGCCGGTGCTGAAGCGGCGGCGCTTCTTCCGCGGGCAGCACATCTGGGACTCGGACCTCAAGGACCTGGCCTGGTTCCGGCCCGACGGCAGCGAGATGACCCAGGAGGACTGGACGCAGCCCTTCGTCCGCTCCCTGGCCTACCTCCTCGGGGGTGACGCCATCGCCACCACCGACCCGCAGGGCAACAAGGTGGGCGGCGACACGTTGCTGATCCTCATGAACGCCAACCACGAGCCGGTGGAGTTCGTGCTCCCGGCCATCGAGTGGGGCAGCGACTGGGAGATCCTGGTCGACACCGCCGAGGGTGACGGCAAGACCGGAGCGCACACCCCTGCCGGTGGCAAGCTCACCGTCGTGGACCGCGCGATGATGGTGCTCCGCCGCCCGGCGATCCCCGGTGGTGGTGGCAACAGCGGATGACCACGCCCTGGTGGGTCTGGGTGCTGTTCAACGCCGGCGTCCTCGCGGTGCTGGCGTTGGACCTCGGCGTCGCCCGGCTGCGCGGGCACCGGGCCCAGACCGCCGCCGAGGCCGGGCGATGGGTGCTGCTCTGGGTCTCGCTCTCGCTGGCGTTCGGGGCCGGGCTCTGGTGGGCGCGCGGGCCGCAGCGAGGGCTGGAGTTCTTCACCGCTTACGTCGTCGAGTACGCGCTCAGCGTCGACAACCTCTTCGTCTTCCTGCTGGTCTTCCAGTACTTCCGGATCAAGCCCGGGGAGCAGCACCTGCTGCTGTTCTGGGGCGTGCTCGGCGCGTTCGTGCTGCGGGGGACGCTGATCCTCGGGGGCGCGGCGCTGGTCCGCGAGTTCGAGTGGCTGCTCTACCTCTTCGGCGCCTTCCTGGTCTGGACGGCGATCAAGCTGATCCGCGGCGGCGAGGACGAGCCCGAGGCCGATCCCGCCCACAACCCGGTGCTGAAGGTGGCCCGGCGGGTGCTGCCGGTGGCCGATCCGGCGCCCGTGGATCGATTCGTGGTTCGCGGGCCGCGGGGCATCCAGGTCACCCCGCTGTTCCTGGTGCTGCTGGTGGTGGAGACGACGGACCTCATGTTCGCGCTCGACTCCATCCCCGCGGTGCTGGGCCTGAGCCGCGACTCCTTCGTCCTCTACAGCAGCAACGTCACCGCGGTGCTCGGGCTGCGCTCGCTGTTCTTCCTCCTCCGCTCGCTCCTCGCCCGGCTGCGCTACCTCAAGCCGGCGCTGGCGGTGGTGCTCGGCTTCGTCGGTCTGAAGATGATCGTCGAGCCGTGGATGCCGATCCCGGTGTGGCTCTCGCTGGCGGTCATCGCCGGGGTGCTGGTCCTGGCGTTCACCGCCTCCTGGTGGAAGGCCCGGGGGGAGGGCGCTTCCCCGGAGCAGGACGGCCCCGGAGCTTGACCGTTGCGCCCCGGGCGGGGGACGGGCCATGTTGCCGCCGGGCCATGTCCACCACCGTCACCGAGGGGATCCGGGTCACCGTCCAGCCCAGCTTCTGGGCCGAACGCAGCGCGCCGGAGAACGGGCAGTTCGCCTTCAGCTACGCCGTGGAGATTGCCAACGAGGGCACCGCCCCGGCCCAGCTCAAGAGCCGGCACTGGGTCATCACCGACGCGAACGGGCACGTGGAGGAGGTGCGCGGCCAGGGCGTGGTGGGCGAGACACCCAGGCTGGCGCCGGGGGAGCGCTTCGAGTACCGGAGCTGGGCGATGCTCCGCACCCCCTTCGGGACGATGCGCGGGAGCTACACCTTCGTGCGGCCGGACGGGTCGACGTTCGACGCTCGCATCGCCGAGTTCCCCCTGACGCAGCCCAACGCGCTGAACTGATGGAATCCACTCCCCAGGGCGTGCTGCTGATCAACCTCGGGACCCCGGACGCGCCGGAGACGGGGCCGGTGCGGCGCTACCTCCGCGAGTTCCTCAGCGACCCCCGGGTGCTGGACATTCCTCCGGCCGGCCGGGCGGCGCTGCTGTACGGGATCATCCTCCCGTTCCGGCCGCAGAAGTCGGCCGAGGCCTACCGGAAGATCTGGATGCCCCAGGGCTCGCCGCTGCTGGTGCACGGGAAGGCGCTGCGGGACCGGCTCCAGGACGCGCTGGGACCGGCGTGGGCGGTGGAGCTGGGGATGCGCTACGGGAAGCCCTCGCTCGGCTCGGCGCTGGAGGCGCTGCGGGCCCGCGGGGTGCGCGAGCTGAGCGTGGTGCCGCTCTATCCGCAGTACGCCTCGAGCTCGACCGGCTCGAGCCTGGAGCGGGTGTTCAAGCTGGTGGGCGAGGCGTGGAACGTGGAGGCGATCCGGGTGCTGCCGCCGTTCTACGACCGGCCGGCGTTCCTCGATGCCTTCGCTGACGTGGCGCGGCCGATCCTGGCGGAGGCACGGCCGGATCATGTGCTGTTCAGCTTTCACGGTCTGCCCGAGCGGCAGGTGAAGAAGAGCGACCCCACCGGGGCGCACTGCCTGGCGCGCGCGGACTGCTGCGACGTCCAGGTTTCAGCCAACCGGTGGTGCTACCGGATGCAAGCGGTGTTCACCGCGCGGGCGCTGGCCCAGCGGCTGGCGCTGGAGCCGGGGAAGTGGACGGTCACCTTCCAGAGCCGGCTCGGTCGGACACCGTGGATCAAGCCGTACACCGATCTCGTGATTCCCGAGCTGGCCCGGGCCGGGGCGAAGGGCCTGGCGGTGTTCTGCCCGGCGTTCGTCGCGGATTGCCTGGAGACCTTGGAGGAGATCGGAATCCGGGCGAAGGAGCAGTTCCTGGCGCACGGCGGGGAGGCGCTGACCCTCGTGCCCAGCTTGAACGCGCATCCATCGTGGGTGCGGGGGCTGACGCAGATGGTGCGGCAGCTGCGGGGTGACGAGCCCATCAGCGACGCGGCGTGAGCACGGGCTGGACCTCGGCTGGACCCATCCGTCCAACACCTGCCGCCCCGCCCTTGCGACCGAAACCCGCTCGACACGCGCGCCGCCAGCGCCGGGGCAAGGGCCGGCCACCCAGCTGCTCACGAGTTCCGCGGCGCAGCTGCCCGTCGAAGCCGGTCCGCCACCGCCAGCCCGAGCCCTTCCTCGCCCGGGACGGCGATGACCGCCACGTCCACCTTGGCGTCGTCGGCGGCGCGGAAGACGGCGTAGAGCTCGCGCGCCAGGCCGTCGATGTCCGCCGGGATGCGGAGGGCGATCAGCGGCTCGGGGACCTCCACCGGCTCGGGCACCGCGACCGCGATCTTCCGTCCGCCCCCGGCCAGCGACAGCGCCTTGGCCACCGCGCCGCCCGGCTCTGCCAGGAGCACGCCGGCGCGCGGGGCATAGTGCGAGGGGAGGAGCCCGGGCGCACGGATCTTCCTCCCCGGCATGCGCGAGATGCGGCGCTCGAGCACCTGCTCCACCGACTCCACCGGCACTCCCCCCGGACGCAGCAGCACCGGCTCGGGGCCGCTCAGGTCGACGATGGTCGACTCCACCCCCACCCGCGCCGGACCGCCGTCCAGGACCAGATCGACGTCGCTCCCCAGATCCGCCCGGACGTGCTCGGCACGCGTCGGGCTCACCCGGCCGAAGCGGTTCGCGCTCGGCGCCGCCACCCCGCCGTCGAATGCCCGCAGCACCGCCAGCGCCACCGGATGCCCCGGCACCCGGAGCGCCACCGTGTCCTGCCCACCGGTCACCGCGTCCGAGGCGCGCGCAGACCGCTTGAGCACCAGGGTCAAGGGACCGGGCCAGAACGCCGAGGCGAGCCGGTAGGCCTCGGGCGGCACCTTCGACGCCCAGGACTCGACCGCCGCCGCCTGCGCCACGTGGACGATCAGCGGATGCGTCGACGGCCGACCCTTCACCGCGAAGATGCGCCGGACGGCGAGCTCGTTCTCCGCATCCGCCGCCAGCCCGTACACCGTCTCCGTGGGGAGCCCGACCAGCCCACCGCGGCGGAGCACCGCGACCGCAGCAGCGATGCTTTCGGGTGAGGTGACTTCCATCGAGGGCGGGAGGGTCATAACAAGTGCACCAGGGTGCCGGAAGTGCCCGCGGGCGCAGGTCTGGAGGGTGTCGATGGACGAGCAGCGGTACGTCGCGCGCAGCCCCATGCCGGTGCCGCCCCGGGAGCTGTTCGACTGGCACGCCCGCCCGGGCGCCTTCGAGCGTCTGAACCCGCCCTTCGACAGGGCGGAGATCCTCGAGCGCTCCGGCGGAATGGCCCCTGGCGCCCGGACCGTGCTTCGGGTGCACGTCGGTCCGGTGCCGTGGAAGTGGGTCGCGGTCCACACCTCCCTGGAGGACGGCCGGTCCTTCACCGACCGGCAGGAGTCGGGCCCCTTCGCTCTCTGGGAGCAGGTGCACCGCATGCTCCCCGACGGAGACGGCCGCTCACTCCTCGAGGACGAGGTGCGCTACGCGCTCCCGCTCGGGCCCGTGGGCCGCCTCGGGGCAGGGGTCGCCCGGAAGAAGCTCGAGGCGCTCTTCGCCTACCGCCACGCCCTCACCGCCGCCGACCTCGCCCGGCACGCCGAGCTGTCCGGTCCGCCGCTCAGGGTCGGCATCACCGGCTCCCACGGGCTCATCGGCGACGCGCTGACCCACTTCCTCACCACCGGCGGCCACACCGTGGTCCGGCTCGGCCGCGGCGAGAAGGCCGGAGAGGTCGACGGGCTCGACGCGGTGGTGAACCTCGCCGGGGCCGGCGTGGCCGAGGGAAGCTGGACCGAGGAGCGCAAGCGAGAGATCCGCGACAGCCGCGTTCACACCACCGAGGCGGTGGTGGCCGGCATCCTCCGCGCCCCACGCCGCCCGTCGGTGCTGATCAACGGCTCGGCCATGGGCTACTACGGCGACCGCGGCGACGCCCCCATCGACGAGTCCTCGGCCCGCGGCACCGGCTTCCTCGCCGGGGTGGTGGAGGCCTGGGAGGCGGCGACCCGACCCGCGGAGGAGGCGGGCGTCCGGGTGGTGAAGCTCCGCACCGGCGTGGTGCTGAGCCCGGACGCGGGGGCGCTGGCGAAGATGCTGCCCATCTTCAAGGCCGGCGCAGGCGGGAAGCTCGGCTCGGGCAAGCAGGTCTTCAGCTGGATCTCGCTCGAGGATGCCATCGGTGCGATCCACTTCGCCCTCCGCACCCGGTCCTTCCACGGCCCGGCGAACCTCACCGCGCCCGAGCCGGCCACCAACGCCGGCTTCACCCACGTGCTGGGTCGGGTGCTTCACCGGCCCACCGTGGCCGCTGTCCCGGCGGCGGTCATCCGCACCGTCTTCGGGCAGATGGGCGAGGAGTCGGTCCTCGCCGGCGCGAACGTCATCCCCCGGGCGCTGCTCGACGCCGGATTCCGGTTCCGCTGGCCGGGCCTCGAGGACGCGCTCCGCTTCTGCCTGGGGAAGGTCCGGCTCCCCGGCGCGGCGTAGGCGCTCGGGGACGCCTTCTGCCCTTGACCCGCGGCCCCGGTGCCTGGGAAAGAGGGCGCCCCCCTGATGATCCAGGTCGAGCAGCTCTCCAAGTACTACGGAGCACGGGCGGCCATCCGGAACCTCTCGTTCCGCATCGACTCGGGCGAGGTGGTGGGCTTCCTGGGTCTCAACGGTGCAGGAAAGACCACCACGTTGCGGATTCTCGGCTGTGTGCTCTTGCCCACCTCCGGGACGGTGTGCCTCGACGGACAGGATCTGCTCACCGCGCCGAGGCAGCTGAGGGCCCGCATCGGCTTCCTGCCCGAGACCCCGCCGCTCTACGAGGACATGGGGGTGGGTGAGTACCTGGCCTTCGTCGCCGGGCTGCGCGGAGTGGAGCCGGGGCGCATCCGCGCGCGGGTGGGGGAGACCGAGGAGCGCACCGGCCTCGGCGCCCTCGACGACGAGCGCATCTCCACCCTGAGCCACGGCTACCGGCAGCGCGTCGGCGTCGCCCAGGCGCTGGTCCACGGGCCCGAGGTGCTCCTGCTCGACGAACCGGCCAACGGGCTCGACCCGGTACAGAACGTGGAGATGCGCGCGCTCATCCGGAGCCTGCGCGGAGACCACACCGTGCTGGTCTCTAGCCACATCCTGCCGGAGATCGCCCAGACCTGTGACCGGCTGCTGGTGGTCCGCGACGGCGAGTTGGTCGCCCAGGGGAGCGAGGCGGAGCTCGAGGAGCGCCTCGGCGTCGGCACCGGCGTGGAGCTGGAGATCTCCGGCCCCGTCGAGGCGGTTGCCGCGGCTGTCCGGGCAGTCCCCGGCGTCCGGGCGGTCTCGGTGCAGCCCACGCCCGCGGGGCGGGCGGTGCTCCGGGTCGAGGCGCCCGACGCGCTCCGGCCCGCGCTGGCCCGGGCGGCGCTCGGGGCCGGTGCCCAGCTCTTCCGGCTGGACGTCTCGGCGGACCGCCTCGAGTCCCTGTTCCTCAAGCTGGCCGGACGGGGAGCGGTGGGATGAGCCCGGTCCTCCTCATCGCTCGGCGCGAGCTGCGCGGGTACCTGCGCACCATGACCGGGTGGATCATCGCCACCTCGGTCCTGCTCATCGACGGCCTGCTGTTCAACGCCTTCGCCCTCGAGGGTGCGCGCCGCTCCACCGAGGTGCTGACCCGGTTCTTCTACTTCGCCTCGGGCCCGACCATGGTCGCCGCCATCTTCCTCGCCATGCGCTTGCTGGCCGAGGAGCGGCAGCTGGGCACCCTGGCGCTGCTCTACGCCTCGCCGGTACGTGACCGGGACATCGTCCTCGGGAAGTTCCTCGGCGCCCTGGCGTTCCTCTCCGGCCTCACCCTGGCCACGGTGTACATGCCGCTGCTCATCCTGGTGCACGGGCACATCGCGGTCGGGCATCTGCTGGCCGGCTACCTCGGGCTGCTGCTGCTCGGAGCGGCGTCGCTCGGTCTGGGCACGCTGGGATCCTCGCTCGCCCGGACGCAGATCATCGCCGTCATCCTCGGGGCGGCGCTGCTGGTGTCGCTGCTGCTGGCCTGGCTGCTCGCGTCGGTGACCGAGCCGCCGTTCTCCGCCCTCTTCGCCGCGCTGGCGCTGCACAACGCGCACTTCCCGCCCTTCCAGTCGGGCCAGGTGCACCTGCGCGACGTGGCCTACTACCTCCTGGTCACCTGGGTGGCGCTGTTCGCCACCACCCGGGTGCTGGAGGCGCGGCGGTGGCGATGAACGCCAGGAGCGGAGCCCTCACCGCGGCCACGGTGCTCGGACTGGTCCTGGTGTTCCTCGGCGAGCGGGTGGTGGGCTCGGGGCCGCTCCGCCCGGTGCTCGACGTGTTGGGGGTGCTCGCCGTCGCCGGGGCCGCCGTCGTTCGGTGGAATCGCTCGGCGCTCTCGCCCGCCGCACCGCGGGCCCGGGTGGAGCGGCTGTTCGCCATCCTCTCCACCGTCGCCCTGCTCGCCCTGGTCGCCTGGTTCGCACAGTCCGACGTCGTGCTGGCCGCCGGCGGGCCGGATCCGAGGAAGAGCGCCCCGCGCCTGGCCACGGTTCTCCAGCTCGCCACCGCGCTCCTGGCCGCGGCGGCGGTGGTGCCGCTGCTGCTCGGCGAGCTGGCCTATGCCGCCATGGCCCGAGCCCCCGAGGTCGAGGTGGCGCGGGTGCAGGACGCGGTGGGCACCGGCGCGGCGCTGGTGGCGGTGCTCACCACCGCTCTGGCCCTGGGGTGGGTGGCGGACGTCCTCGACGTGTCCTCGGACTGGAGCTACTTCCGGCCCGGCCGGCCGAGCGACTCCACCCGGGGGCTGGTGCGCGGCTTCACCGAGCCGGTGACCCTGACGCTCTTCTACCCGCCCGGCTCCGAGGTGGGCGCCGCGGTGCGCGACTACGCCGAGTCGCTGGCGAAGGAGAGCCCGCTGCTCCGCGTGGAGCGTCTGGACGCGGCGGTGGATCTGCCCCGGGCGCGGGCGCTGGGGGTCAACGGCAACGGCGCCATCGCGGTGAGCCGGGGCGAGCGCCACGAGACGTACCTCACCGGCAACACGCTCGACTCCTCGAGGAGCCAGCTCCGCGAGCTCGACCCCGAGGTCCAGAAGCGGCTCTACCAGGTCGCCCGGGCGGCGAAGATCCTCTACACCACCACCGGCCACGGCGAACGGGCGGCGATGAACGCGGACCTCTCCGACCCGCGGGGCACGGTGCGCACCTTCCAGGAGCTGCTCCGGGCCCAGAACGACGAGGTCCGTCCACTCGGCGCGGCGCAGGGCCTGGCCACCGACGTGCCGCGCGACGCGTCCGCGGTGCTGGTCCTGGGGCCCACCACGCCCTTCCTCCGTGAGGAAGTCGAGGCGCTGGTCCGCTGGGTGCGGGGCGGTGGTCGGCTCCTGGTGGCGCTGGACCCGGAGTCCGGCTCGCAGTTCGACGCCCTGCTCCAGCCGCTCGGCGTCCGCTTCGTCCCCACCACCCTGGTGAACGACCGGGTGTACCTGGCGCGAACGCACCAGCCCAGCGATCGCTCGCAGCTGGTCACCGCGACCTTCGGGCCGCACGCCAGCGTGGGCACGCTCGTCCGGGCCAGCGGCCGGCTCCCGGTCTTCCTCCTCGCGGCGGGGTCGCTCGAGCTGCTCACCCAGAAGCCCGCCGGGGTGAACGTGGTCTTCACCGTCAGCACGCTCCCCGAGACGTTCCGTGACCTCGACGGGAACTACGTCTTCGACCCGAGGACCGAGAAGCGCAAGGCGTGGGAGGTCGCCGCCGCCATCACCCTGCCGCGGAAGGGGAGCGACGAGGGGCGCGCGGTGGTGGTCGCCGACTCGGATGCCTTCACCGACCTGGCGCTGGATGCGAGCCAGGGCAACCGCGCCCTGGCGCTGGACGGCGTGCGCTGGCTGCTCGGCGAGGAGTCGCTCGGCGCGCCCGGTGGTGAGACCGACTTCCCCATCCAGCACACTCGGGGGCAGGAGGTGGCGTGGTTCTACGTCACCGTCTTCGTGGCTCCGCTGGCGGTGCTGGGCGCCGGCTTCTGGGTGACGCGCCGGAGGAAAGCGAAATGAGGCGGGGCCCGGTCCTGGCGCAGGCCGCGGTGGCTGCCGGCGCGCTGGCGCTGGCAGCGGCGGTGTGGCTCCGTCCGCCGCGGCAAGGGGCCCCGGGCGAGGTGCCGGTGGCCGCCCTCGCCCGGGGCGAGGTGACGACGGTGCGGTGGGACGACGGCTCGCACCAGGTCAGCGTCACCCGGGAAGGGGATGCGGAGCGGACCGTCTGGGTGCACATCGCGACCAGCCCCTCGGTGCAGCCGCCGGACGGGGGGATGGGCGGGCCGTCCGATGCGGGGACGGCCCTGCTTCGCGCCGACGGCGGCGTGCGCGGCCGCGCCGACGCCGGGGTCCCTGACGCGCTGCGTGCCATCCGGGAAGCGCCACCTCCGCCGCCGCGCGACCTCCGGGGGAACGAGACCGCCGAGCAGCTGCTCGACCGGGTCTCCCCGCCGATGGCCACCCGGGACCTGGGAGCCATCACCCCCGAGCGCCGCACCCAGCTCGGGCTCGAGGCCTCGAGCAAGCGGCTGCGGCTGGACACCGGATCGGGCGCCTCGGGCCCGGGCCGCACGCTGGAGTTCGTGGTCTCCACACCGCCCGGCGCCGCCGGCGCGTACCTCCTCGCGCCCGACGGGCGCCTCTGGCTGATTCACGAGTCGCTGGTGCAGGACCTCTCCGCGGCGGCGAGCCGGCTGGTCGACCGGCGGCTCCACGTCTTCCGCTCCGACGAGCCGGACGCGCTCCAGCTGCAGCTCGACGGGCGGACCCGCGCCTTCGTCGTCCGCAAGGCCCAGGGCTCGACCCGCGTCGCCCCGGCCGAGAACCCGGATGCCCCGAGCGCCGACGCCACCGCTTGGGCGGACCGCGTGTGGCGGCTGGCGCCCCTCGAGGTGCTGGGGCGAGGCGAGGTGCCGCGGGAAGGCATGCCGAGCGTCGTGCTGCGCGTCGAGTACACGCGCGACCGGAGGCCGCTCGGATTCATCGAGCTCGGCCGCGCCGGGACCGAGTGGTTCGCCCGCACCGAGCACAGCGCCGGGTGGGTGCGCCTTCCGCCGCAGTCCGCCTCGCTGCGCGAGCAGGCCGAGCGGCTCGAGGCCGGGGCGCCCTCCACCCCGCACTAGCGCTGGGGCCTCCGTCGTTTGCACTTCTTCACCGGAGCCGAGGGGGCGGCTTCACACCGCCCGCTTACCTCTGGTCCAGAACGGGCGGCACTTCCGTCGCCCCTGACTGGAGAAGACGAGCGATGCTGGGATTTCTGGTGGGTGCGGTCTGTCTGGTTGCCCTGGCCCGCACGATGCGCGGTGGCCGCTGGGCGTACGCCCACGCCCCGGGAGGGTGGGGCCGGCGCTGGGGTGGATGGCGCCACGAGGGCTGGGACGGGCCGGGTCGTCCGGGTGGGCGTGGTCCGCTGCGCTGGCTGTTCGAGCGGATCGACACCTCGCCCGGACAGGAGAAGGTGATCGCCGAGGCGGCCGACGCTCTCCGGAGCACGATGCGCGGCTGGCACGACGACGCCGAACGGATGCGGTCCGACGTGGCCCGCAGCATCCGGGGCGAGACCTTCGACGCCGCGGCGCTGGAGGAGGCCTTCGCCCGGGCGGAGGCGCGGATGGCGAACGTGCGCGAGACGTTGCGCGGGCAGGCGGCGCGGGTCCACGAGGCGCTGGACCCCCGGCAGCGGTCCCAGCTGGCGGATCTCCTCTCCTCCGGCTGGCGCCGGCGCTGGAACTGACCCGAGGAGGATCGACCATGCGACGTGATCTCCGCATCGCGCTCCTCACCGCCGGGGTGGTCCTCGGGTTCGGGTCGGGGGTCCACGCGCTCCGGATGCGACACTGGGAGCGCCGGCTGGCCTGGGAGCGGCACATGGCCGCGCTCTGCGTGGAGGCCGCACGCGGCGCGGCTGGCCATCCGTCCCCTCTGCTCCTGCCGGGGGACGAGCCAGGACGTTAGACTGCTGTCCTCGCCATGTCCGTCCGGGTGCTGTGCATCGACGACGATCGCCGCCTGCAAGAGCTGCTGGTCAGCTGGCTCGGGCAGAACGGCGTCCAGGTGACGCCGGCCTACGACGGCCCGGGCGGCATCCAGGCGCTGGACGCCTCCGCGTTCGACGCCGTGCTCCTGGACATCATGCTCCCGGGCATGGACGGGCTGGAGGTGCTCCGGCGCATCCGGACCAAGAGCCGGGTTCCCATCCTGATGCTCACCGCCAAGGGCGACGAGACGGACCGCGTGGTGGGGCTGGAGATCGGCGCGGACGACTACGTGCCCAAGCCCTTCAGCCCGCGCGAGCTGCTCGCGCGGCTGCGGGCGGTGCTCCGCCGGAGCGCCCCGGAGGCGGTGAGCGAGAAGCTGGCGATTGCCGACGTGCAGGTCGACGTGGGCTCGCGGCAGGTGACGGTGGAGGGCAAGGCCATCGACCTCACCGGGCTGGAGTTCGACATCCTGGTCGCGCTGATGCGCCGCGCCGGCCGGGTCATTCCGCGGGACGCACTCCTCTCCGAGGCGGGCCGGAGCGACGTGGTGGTGGGCGAGCGGACGGTGGACGTGCA
>DATIWB010000012.1:0-59803 GCA_035519675.1 Myxococcaceae bacterium | reverse complement strand
GGCCCGGGTCGCCGCCGCGATGTCCCGGACCGCCACCCGGGGGCGGCTGCGGAAGACCGCGAAGTCCTGCCCGGAGTCGGTCGTCACGTCCGTCACCTGGTCGATGAACGTCGTGCCGTCGCGCAGCTCGATGGCCACCGGCCGCTTCACCAGCACCGCCTCCTCGAGCACGTCCACGAAGCTGCAGCTGCCCACCTGGTCCTGTTCGAGCCGGTTCATGACCCTTCCGCCCCGCGAGGGAGGCAAGACATCGACCTCTCGGCGCCCCGCGGCAAGGTGTAGCGTGACCGGTGCGATGACACCCGACGAGTTCCGCGCACTTGGACACCAGCTCATCGAATGGGTGGCCGCTTACCGCGAGCGCCTCCCCGGCCTGCCGGTCATGAGCCCCGCCCAGCCGGGTGACGTGCGCCGCCACTTCGCCCCCGGGCCTCCCGAGCACGGCGTTCCGCTCGAGGGCCTCCTGCCGCAGCTCGACGCCGCCATCGTCCCCGGCATCACCCACTGGAACCATCCGCGGTTCTTCGCCTACTTCCCCTCGAACTCGGCTCTGCCCTCGGTGCTGGCCGACCTGGTCGCCGCCGGCCTCGGCGCCCAGGGGATGAGCTGGCAGACGAGCCCGGCGGCGACCGAGCTCGAGGAGGTGGCGATGGACTGGCTGCGCCAGCTCGTCGGCCTTCCGCCCACCTTCTCCGGCGTCATCCAGGACACCGCCAGCACCGCCACGCTGATCGCCCTGCTCTGCGCCCGCGAGCGCACCACCGGCCACGGAGGGGTCCATGGCGGGCTGCAGGCCGAGCCCGCCCCGCTCACCATCTACGCCTCCGAGATGGCGCACAGCTCCATCGAGAAGGCCGCGCTGCTCGCCGGCTTCGGGCGCGACAACCTCCAGCTGCTCCCCACCGACGAGTCCCACGCCCTTCGCCCCGAGGCGCTGGAGGAGGCACTCAGGGCCGATGTCGCGGCCGGCCGCCGGCCCTGCGCCGTCGTGGCCACCGTGGGCACCACCGGCACCACGGCGATCGACCCGGTCGCCCGGATCGGCGAGCTCGCCCGGGCGCACCGAGCCTGGCTCCACGTGGACGCCGCGTTCGCCGGCACCGCCATGGCCTGCCCCGAGCTCCGCTGGATGTGGGAGGGCGTCGAGCAGGCCGACTCCGTCGTCTGGAACCCGCACAAGTGGCTCGGCGTCGGCTTCGACTGCACCGCCTACCACGTGAGAGATCCCCAGCACCTGGTGCGGGTCATGGCCACCGACCCGAGCTACCTCCGCACCGCCCAGGACGGGGCGGTGAAGAACTACCGCGACTGGGGCATCGCGCTCGGCCGCCGCTTCCGGGCCCTCAAGGTCTGGTTCGTCCTCTCCGCCATCGGCGTCGAGGGGGTGCGCGCGCAGGTCCGCCACCACCTCGCGCTCGCCCGCGACTTCGCCGAGAAGGTCGACACCACAGCTGGCTGGGAGCGCCTGGCGCCCGTCCCGCTGCAGACCGTCGCCTTCCGCCATCGCCCGCCCGGGCTGGAAGGGGCCGCGCTCGACTCGCACAACCTCGCCCTCGCCCGGGCGATCAACGCCTCCGGACGCGCCTACCTCACTCCGGCCGTGGTGAAGGGGATGCAGCTGCTCCGGGTCTCGGTGGGCGCCACCGCCACCACCGCCGCGGATGTCGCCGCGCTGTGGACCCAGCTGCTGGAGAGCGCCGCCGCGCTGTCCTCCGGGCGCTGACCCGGGCGGGCCCCCATTGGACAGTGCCCGCCCACCCGGGGACGATGCGGGTGGTCCCCCCCCGCCCGCGTGCTCGCCGCCACTGTCCTCAGCCTGGTCCTCCTCGCCCCTCCGGCCCACCCTGGAGCGGACGACGCCCGGCTCGAGGCCCTGCTCGCCTCGGTGCGGGGCCGCTCGCTCGACGCCCGCCTGCTGGGCCTGAGCGAGCAGCTCCTCGGGACGCCGTACGCCCACTCGCCGCTGGGCGAGGGCGAGGGCCAGGACCCGGACCCGCGCCTGCGCCTCGATCGCGTGGATTGCCTCACCTTCGTCGAGACGGTGATGGCGCTCGCGCTGTCCAGCTCGGTGGAGGACGTGGTGCACGTCCTCGACTCCGTCCGCTACCGCACCCGCCCCGACTACGCCGGCCGCAACCACCTGATGGAGGCCGAATGGTTGCCGTCCAACGCCGCCAAGGGGATGACCCGCGACGTCACCGGGGAGCTCGGCGGTGAGGCGGCCGTCGCGGACTGGAAGGTCCTCGGTCCCGAGGCCTGGGGCTCCACCCCTGCGCGGGCCCTGGCGCTGCCGCCCGAGGTGCGCCCCACCGGCCGCTTCCCGCTCTCCATTCTTCCCGTCGCGGACGTGGCGGCCCGCGCGGCGAGCTGGCCGTCGGGCACCTTGCTGCTGGTGGTGCGCGAAGACGCCCCCTGGCGCCTGACCCGGGTGAGTCACCTCGGCTTCGTCGTCCAGCGCCAGGGAAAGACCTTCCTCCGCCATGCCACCCGGGGCTGGAAGGACGGGGTGGTGGACGAGGAGCTGTCCCACCTGCTGGCGCGGCACGCGCGCTACACCTGGAAGGTGCAGGGCGTCTCGCTGTGGGAGGTGCGTGACCCGCGCCCCGCGCCGGAGGCGGTGTCGAGCACGACCCGTTGAGCCCCCCCAGGCCTCAGGACGGCTTGGGCCCTTCCGTCTCGCGCTCCTCGTCCTCCGCGGCGCGCTCGGCCTCGGGCGCGGCCTCGGCCAGCCGCCGCCGCTCGGTGTCCACCAGCTCGCGGGCACGCGCCACGTGCTCCTCCAGCACGCTCAGCTCGAACCAGGGCAGCGCCCAGCCGGAGCCCAGCGCCTCCACCCCGGAGCCGCCCGGGTGGTCAGTGCGCAGCACCGCCATGCCCGCACCCCGGAGGGCAGCCTCCAGCGCATCGGCGGTGAACGGGTCCTCCGCCTGGGCCACCTGGACGAATCGCTCCGACTCGGGGTTGCCTTCCATGGCCCAGGCACCATAACAGGCAGAGCAGGCCCAAGGAGGGCTCCTCCCATGCAACTGCTGGTACGAGGTGTTCACATCCAGGTCACCGACGCGCTCCGCGAGTACTGCGAGGTTCACCTGGGCCGCGCTCTGGACCGGGTGCTGGGACGGGAGCCGGCGGTCCAGGTCGAGGTGCACCTGGTCGACACCACCGGGGAGAACAAGGGCGGCATGGACAAGGAGGCGCGGGTCACCGTCCACGTCCCCGGCCACCCGGCGCTGCACATCACCGAGACCTCGGACGAGATTCACCGCGCCATCGCCGCCGCCTGCGACCGCGTGGAGCGCGCGGCGAAGAAGTACGTCGACCGACGACACGACCACTCGGGTCCGTCGCTCGCAGATCTCCCCACCGAGGGAAGCTGAGGCAGGCCACCCGGGGGAGGCTTCGTTCCCTTGATGGGCCGCGGCCCCGCGGCCTATAAACGTTCGTCTCGACTGACCCCAAAGGAAGGGGATGTCCCGCATCAAGCTGCTTCTGTTCGCGCTGCCGGCGCTCGCGCTCTGGCTGGCGGACCTCTCCCTCACCGCGTCGTCCCTCAGCGAGAAGGCGGTGGACCAGGCCGCCGCCTACGCCCAGCGCGGGGTGGATGCGGTCTCCGTCCGCCTCGCCGGGCGACGCTCGGAGCTCCAGGGACTGGCGCTCCGGCTGGGGAGCGCGCCGGGAGCCTTCGTCACCGTCGAGGCGCTGCGGGCCGGGAAGTCCGAGCTCGCTGCCGAGCGGATGGTCAGCGTGCGACGGAACGCCGCCGACGCGGTCTCCAGCGGCCTGCGCCCGGGGCTGGTGCTCGGCGTCCGCACCGACAACGGCGCGGTCTTCGTCCGCGGGGCCGATGCGCCCGCCTCCGGGCTGAGCGGCCTCGAGGCCGACGCGGTCGCCGGCGCCGGGAGCGACGGGCAGACCCGCGAGGCGTTCGGCGTCTCGTACCTCTTCTTCTCCTTCCCCTTGCTCGGCTCGGACAAGGAAGCCCGGGCCCAGGGGATGCTCATCGTGGGGGGGCCGCTGCTCCCCGAGGGCACCGCGGACCAGGTGGCGCTCGAGACCGGGCTGTCCGCGCTCGGTCTGGTCCAGGCCGGCAAGCTCGTCTCCAGCGGAGGTCCGGAGAAGACCCGGCTCCAGGATGCGCTCCGCGAGACGCCGGTGGGGAAGAGCGCGGTGGTGGTGCGCGGCCCGGCCGGCTCGCTGGGGTTCCTCCGTCTGCCGCTGTTCACCAGCGGGCCTGATCCGGCGCTCCGGGTCGCGCTCCGCCGCGGGGTTCCCGGCCAGCCGCTGGAGGCGCTGTCGCTGGTCAGCACCGAGCCGGCGATGTCCGCCCTCGCCGACACCCAGCGCTTCAGCCTCGGCGCGATGGCCTTCCTGCTCGCCGGGCTGGCGGCGCTCTGGTTGTGGATGGGTCAGGACGCTCAGCCACGGACCCAGACCCAGGAGGACACCGAGCCCGGGCCTCGCCGCCGCCGCGGCCTGTTCGGCCTCTCCACCTCGCCGCCGCCCGTGTTCCGCGCGCCGGAACCCACGCGCCCGGCCGCCGAGCGTGCCGCCCGTTCGCGGACCGCCAGCGAGCTCGAGGAGACCCCGGCCCGTGCGGTGGAGCCGCCGCCTCCTCCCCCCGAGGCCGCCGAGCCCCCCGAGCAGCCCACCGGGGTCGAGCCGTTCGCCGCATCCGACGGGTTTCCAGGGCCCCGGACCCCGCGGGAGGGCCCGCGCGACGACCTCGCCGCGCTCCTCGACGCCATGCCGCCCCCGCCCGAGCCCACCCCGGCGCCGGTACGGCCCCCCTCGCAGCGGCTCTCTCCGTCACCTGCCACCCCGCCGCGCCCCCTGTCCCCGAAGCCCCCCCCGGCGCCCGCCCCCCTCGACTACGACCACCAGCCCACCACCGCCTACCCCATCCCCAACCTGCCGGACTTCAACCTCCCCCCGGCCGCTGCGCTCGGGCCCGCGGCCAACGCCATTCCCGAGGCCACCCGGGTCGCCGACGTGTCGCCGGAGCTGCTGGCCTCCAGCCGCGTCTCGGGCCCTCGCCCGCAGCCTCTGCCCAAGCCGGTGGCTCCGGACGAGGCCCACTTCCAGGACGTGTTCCACGAGTTCCTCGCGGTGCGGGAGCGGTGCGGGGAGAGCGGAGACGGGCTCACCTTCGAGAAGTTCGCCGGCAAGCTGCGGAAGAACCGCGATCAGCTGGTCCAGAAGTACGGCTGCCGCACCGTCCGCTTCCAGGTGTACGTGAAGGACGGGCGAGCGGCGCTCAAGGCCACGCCGGTCCGCGAGTGACGGCGGAGTCCGGTCCGGGCTCGCGGGGGATGCGCAGCCGGAGGAGGGCGCCGCCCGCCGCGCCGGTGTCCACCTCGAGCGTGCCCCCGTGCCCGTGGGCGATCCGTGCCCCGAGCGCCAGCCCGAGCCCGGTCCCGCTGGCCTTGGTGGTGACCCCCGGCTCGAGCACCCGGGCGCGGTCCTGGCCGGGGATGCCGGGGCCGGTGTCCTCGACCTCGAGCACCGCCCAGGCGCCGTCGGTGCGGGTCCGCACCGTCACCTGCCCTCCGGAGGGCATCGCCTCCTCGGCATTCCGGAGGAGGTTGTGGAGCAGCTGGGCCAGCTGATCTCGATCGGCGCTCACCGGGAGCGGCGGCCCCGGTTCCCAGCGGAGCGAGACGTTCGGTCTGGCTCCGGCGATGGCCAGGGCTTGCTCCGTCCAGGGGGTCAGATCGAGCGGCTCGAGCCGGGACGCCGGCAGCCGGGCGAAGCGGGCGAAGGCGTCGATGGTGCGCCGGAGCCGCTCCACCTCCTCGAGCATCGCCGGCGCGCTCTCCACGAACAGCGCCTCGAAGCGTGGGTCGCGCGCGGCGCGCGCCGCGAGGAGCGTCTCCAGCGACATCTGCAGCGGGGTGAGCGGGTTGCGCAGCTCGTGTGCCAGGCTGCGGGCCACGCCCTCCCAGGCCGCTGCCTGCTCCGCGGCTCGGAGCGCCCGGGTGGCGTGCCCGAGGTCCTCGGTCATCCGGTTGAACGCATCCACCAGGACCCGGACCTCGCCCCTGCCCGCCGAGGGGACCCGGGTGTCGAGCGCACCTGCGGCCACGGAGCGCAGGCCCGCGGTGAGTGCCTCCACGGGCCGGGTGATGGTGCGGGCGAAGAGGAACCCCGCCACCAGGGCCAGCCCGAGCCCCAGTCCTCCGGTGGCCAGGAGCGCTCGCAGGAGCGCCGCACGGGTCTCGTCCACCGCCGCGCTCCCCACCGCGAGGGTGAGCACCACCGGCCCCAGCGACATCTCCCGGCGCACCGTCCGGCCCTCGGCGGCCCCGGCCGCGGCCGGGGCGAGTCCTGCGCCCTGGAGCTCGACCCGGGCGCCGCTGAGCCTCGCCAGCCGGCCCACCCAGGCATCGTCGAGCACCCGGCCTCCGACGAGTGTCGCGTTCCCGTGCGCCGCCTCCACCGGCCGTGCGGCCACCAGCGCCGGCCGGAGCTGGACCCCATCCGCGGCCTGCACCTCCACCGGGACCACCACCGGTGGCTCGCCGGGCCGGACCGCGGCGAGCCCCGGCTCGACGTCGCCCACCCGCGCCGGAAGAAAGGCGCTCGAGCGGCTCACCCCGGCCGCGTCGCGGAGGGTGAGCACCGTCACCCCCCGTCCCTCCGCCACTCCCAGCATCGCGTCCGCCACGGGCGGCACGCCGGACTCGAGCTGGAGGGCCACCGATTCGGTCGCCGGGTCGGCGGCGCAGGCCGCGACCGACTGCTCGACCTCCGTGCGGAGGCGGTCCAGCTCGGAGGCGGCGAGACTCGCCGCGGCGTCGGCGCGCGTGGCCAGCTCCCGGGCGAACGTCTCCTCGATGCGTCGCGAGGCCAGCGGCACCGTCACCGCCAGCGGGAGCAGCGCCAGCACCGCGAACGCCAGGAGGAGGAGGGTACGCAGGCGCATGGCGTCACGCGGTCAAGGCCACCACGCGTCGTCGAGGACCAGCAGCCCGAAGCCATCCCGCCGGAAGTCCACCCCGGCCGGGTCGAGCCGGGCCCGCAGACCCTCGACGTACAGCGGAACGACGGGAACCACCCCGGCGAGCTGCAGGGCCCGCTCCCGGGCGCGGGCGCCCCGGGTCTCGCCGTCGGAGAGCGCCCCCAGCGCGGCGAGCTCCCGCCGGGCCAGCTCCGGATCCCCGGCGAGCTCCAGCACCACCGCGAGCGCCGGAGCCGGCAGCGGGGGGAGGAGCACCGAGCGCAGCGCGAGGTCGCCCTGGCCGGCCCGCCAGTCCCGGTCGAGCGCCTCGGCGGTGCGCGCCGACACGGTGAGCTGCACCCCCGCGTCCCGGAGGAGAATCTGCAGGCGCTGGGCGACGGCGCGCTGGCCCGGGCGGTCCTGGGCGTAGAGGAGCTGCGCGGCGCCGCCCCCGCGCGAGGACGAGGTGACGCCACCCGGGACCTCGGGTCCGCCGAGCGCGGGAGGAAGCAGCCCGGGCATCCCGGCTGCCGGCCCCCCGACGAAGCTCCGGACCAGCGCGGTGCGGTCGAGCCGTCCGTCGAGGAGCGCGACCACCGGGCGTGTGGCGGGCCGGTGGACGAGGTAGGTGGCGAACAGCTCGGGCGCTGCCCCGTCGCCTCCGTCCCCGAGCAGCACCTGCGCGGCCCGCGACTCGAGCGCCCGCTGCGCCGCGCGCCGGGAGAGGGTGGCGAGGGCGAGCGTGTCCGGGTACGGACGCCCCTCCGGGAAGGTCGTCGAGGCGCGTCCGCGCTCCGGGCCGTCCGGAACGTAGGGGCCGATGCCGTCCCCCGGCCCCGTGCCGAGCACCGGGGTGAGCGCGGGATGGCAGAGGCTCGCCTCGAGGTCGGGCCAGGGGTGGAGGAGGGGAAGGGACAGCGCCGTCGCGCCTGCGTGCGTGGCGCGCTCCAGCACCCCGGCCGCATCGCGTACCGGGCCGAGGAGCGCGCGCGCCACCGGGCTCCGCTCCAGGGCGCGGAGCCAGCCCTGGGCGAGCTCGACGGACCCGAGCGTGGCGCCCGCCGTGAGCCGGGCTCCCGGGCGGGGGAGGACGTTGACGCCCTCCGGCCCACGCCGGACGTCGGCGAGCAGCGGCTGAGGGCGCCCGGCGGCATCCAGGCGGCAGAGCGGCGCGGCGAGCAGTCCTCGGACCACCGCGCCCTCCGGCGTCTCGCCGGCCCGGTCCGCGCGCACCTCGGGGAGGAGGGCCAGCCGGAGCGTCCCGCCGACGCGTGCCCGGGCGGCCGCCGCAGTGTCGGCGGGGGCGACGGCCACCAGCAGCAGGATGGACGCCGCGAGCGCGGACCGGACCCTCACCGGGCCCCCCGCACCACGCGCAGCTCGGAGCCGCCCTCCGCCGTCCACACCCCCAGCACCAGCGCGGGGGCCCCGCGGAGATCCGCGGTGGCCTGGACCTGCAGGATGCGGCCCGGCACGGCGACCGAAGGCTCCTGCGTGCCCGGCCCGAGCAGCCGCAACCGGTCCTCGGCGGGGGCCGCCGCCGCGCTGCTCGCCGCCAGGCGCATCTCCCCGCCCCAGGGGACGAGCGCGGCGCCCGCGCCGACCTGCCCCAGCACCCGCGGGCTGCCACCCGGCGCGGTCCAGCGCGCGGTCCCGTCGGGGAACAGGAGCAGCCGATGTCCGCTGCGCGCATCTCCGCCCCAGACCACCTCCCGGTCCGGCCCGCGACCGAGCGCCAGCCGGGCCACGCCTGGCACGAAGGTGGCCGGCTCGGCGGACTCGCCGCAGCCGAGCGTGGGCCCGGCCCCGGCCCCGACGCGCACCAGCTGACCTCCTCGCAGCTGCAACGTCACCGTTGCCTCCGCCCTCGCCGCGGCCACCGCCAGCAGCCCGCCCGCGATGCACAGCGTGCCGAAGGGCTCGCGCACCGGGACCGCGGCCGGGGGGAGATCGCCGAGCCCGTGCCGGGCCAGGGGCTGTCCCCCGGCGTCGAGCACCACCACCTCCTCGCCCACCAGCACCGCGAGCTCCGGCCGGCCGTCCCCGTCCAGGTCGCCACTGGCCAGGGCGGCGGTACGGACCGGGAAGCGGGCGAGCGGTGCCGGATCGAGGACCAGGGCAGTCCCCGAGGTGCCTGCCGCGGCGAGCAGCACCGTCGCGGGGTCTGCCGGGACGGCCCCCGAGACGAGGCGTGCCGGCCCGGTCTCCACCGGCGTCCGGCCGGCCCAGAAGTTTTGCCACACGCTCCGCAGCTCACCCGCGGCGGCGAGCTGGCCATCCACGCGGAGCTGGAGGGTCAAGAGACTTCTGCCGCCCTGACCGCGGGCCCGGGCCGGCGCCTCGGGGCCGCCGGCGACGAGGAGGGCAGGGAGACCGGCCTCGGTGAGCCGGGCCGCGAGCACCGCTCCCACGGACTCGGAGAGCGCTGCCGAGGGTCCCTGGACTGCGACCGCGACCGGCGCCTCGGGGCGAGCAGCGAGGACCGCATCCCGGAGCTGGTCGGCGAGCGCCTCCACCGCCGGGGCGGGCACTGCGCTGAGCAGCACCAGCGCGAGCGCGGCCGCCGCGCTCACAGCCGACCCCGGCCGGGCTCCTCCATCAGGAAGCGGTCCGGGCTGGCCTCGCCAGGGGGCGGCGCCTCGGCCGTGGGCGCGGTGCCCTCGAGGAAGTTCTCGGCGCGGCCCGGCACGTGCGCCCCGGCGAGGAGCCCGGAGCTCGGGTCCACCCGGACGCTCTGCACGCCCGGCGGCATGTCGAAGTCGCGCGCCGGCTTCCCGTCGAGCGCCGCGCGCATGAAGCCGAGCCAGATGGGCAGCGCCGCCCGGCCGCCAGTCTCACCGCTGCCGAGGCTGGAGTGGTCGTCGAAGCCCACCCAGGCGGTGGCTATCAGGTCTGGCGTGTAGCCGCTGAACCAGGCATCCCGGTACTCGTTGGCGGTGCCGGTCTTCCCGGCGGCGGGCCGGCCCAGCTCGCGCACGGCGGTCGCGGTGCCTTCCTCCACCACGCTCCGCATCAGCGAGGTGGCGAGGTAGGCGACGGCCGGGGGAATCGTCTCCTCCGGGGCGGCCTGGTGCTCCTCGAGCACCGTGCCCTGCACGTCGGTGACGCGGACCAGGAGGATGGGGTCGGCGTATTTCCCCAGTGCGGCGAAGGTGGTGAAGGCGTTCGCCAGCTCCAGCTCGGTCACCTCGCCGGTGCCCAGCGCGAGCGTGAGGTTGTCCGGCATCTCCGAGCGGATGCCCGCCCGGCGCGCGAAGTCGATGGCAACTTGAGGAGTGATCGCCTCGATGAGCCGGATGGAGACGGTGTTCTTCGACTTGGTCAACGCCTGCCGGAGGGTGATCGGCCCCTCGAAGCCGCTCTTCTCGTAGTTGTGCGGCTTCCACACCTTGCCGGTCCACGGATCGCGCACCGCCTCGGGGGCGTCGTTGAGCACCGACACCGCGGTGAACTTCTGGCTCTGCAGCGCCGCGGCATAGATGAAGGGCTTGAAGGCCGAGCCGGGCTGGCGGTGGGCCTGGGTGGCACGGTTGAACGAGGAGCGGGCGAAGTCGTAGCCACCGCTCAGCGCCAGCACCCGCCGGGTCGCCGGGTCGACGACGGTGAGCGCGCCCTGCACCTCCGGCACCTGGTCCAGCGTGGCCTCCACCGGCTTGCCGCCCGCCGGCACCGAGAGGATGCGGGTCCGGACCACCTGCCCCACCTTCAGGACGTCCGAGAGCCTGGCCGGTGCGGGCGTCCACTTGCCCACCCCGCGGGGGCGCGCCCAGGCCACGCTGGGGAAGGCGAGGGTGCCCGTCCTCCCCACGAAGTCGAGCGTGGCCACCTTCCGGGTGTCGTCCACCTGGGTGACGTAGCCGCCGAGCCGCAGGCCCTCCTTGAGGGGCACCAGCGGCACCGCCCGGACCATCACCTCGTCCGAGGAGGGCGCAGCCTCCCCCTCGGCGCTGGTCTCCGGGCGCTCCTCGGCGCCTTCCTCCTCCTCGCCTGGCTTCTCTCGTGGCAGCGCGAGGCGGGAGAGGTCGGCGACCAGCGTCCCCTCCTGGCTGCGCCGGCCGGTGTCCGCCAGCCGCTTCTCGAGCAGGGTGCGGAGCTGGCCGAAGCGCTTCCCGTCGAGCTCGCCCAGCGGTCCCTGGTACCCCATCCGCCGGTCCAGCGTCTCCAGCCCCTCGCGGAGCGCTCGGTCGGCGAGCGCCTGGAGCCTCGGGTCCATGGCGATGTCCACCCGAAGCCCGCCGGTGAGCACCACCGCGTCCCCGTAGCGGGCCACCAGCATCCGGCGAATCTCCTCGACGTAGTATGGACCGACGGGAGGGAGAGGTCGGGGGCCGAGCACCACCGGGGCCTTCAGCGCCGCCTCGTGCTCCCGCGCCGGGAGCAGGCCGTGCTTCACCATCTGCCCGAGCACGTAGGTCTGGCGCCCCTTCGCCCGGGTCATGCTGGTGACCGGATTGATGCGCTCGGGCTGCTGGACGACGCCGGCGAGCATCGCCGCCTCGGCGACGCTCAGCGCAGCGGCGTGCTTGCCAAAGTAGTAGAGCGCCGCCTCCTCGATGCCGTAGCGGTTGTGCCCGAAGTAGATCTGGTTCAGGTAGAGGTTGAGGATCTGATCCTTGCTGAGCGCCCGCTCCATGCGCGGGGTGAGGATCCACTCGCGGATCTTCCGGCTCAGCTTCCGCTCCTGCGAGAGCAGCAGATTCCGGCACGCCTGCTGGGTGATGGTGGAGGCGCCGGTCAGATGGCCGCCCGGGAGCAGCGCCTTGATGCCCGCGCGCAGCATCCCCAGGTAGTCCAGGCCCTCGTGCCGGTAGAAGTCGGCGTCCTCGGCGGCGAGGAAGGCGCTGCGCACGTGCGCCGGCAGCGCGGCCGTGTCCACCAGGGTCCGCCGCTCGAGGAAGTACTCGGCGCACACGCTGCCGTCGGCGCAGGTCACCTTGGTGACCTGGGGCGGGCGGTAATCGCGGAGCGCCTCCACCGAGGGCAGGCCGCGGCTGAACCAGAGGAAGACACCGACCACCACCCCCACCAGGACGAGCACCAGCACGCCGAGGGCGAGGAGCAGCCGGCGGAGCAACGACGGTCGAGGAGCGCGGCGGGGCATCAGGACGTGGGAGAGGGGAAGGGAGCGTAACACCGGAACGGCCGAGGCCCGCGCTCCCTGCAACCGGTGGAGCGACGGGCCCCGCGCCGCCTCCGGTGGGGACGGGCTCACTCCTCGCCGTCGTCCGCCTCCGGGGTGTGCGCGCCGTCCACCCCGGCGTCGGGCGGGGAGCGGAGCATCGCCGTGCGCTCGCCGTTCACCCGGGCCTTGACGTACTTCGGGGCGAGCAGCGCCGAGCGGGCGTACGCCTGCTGCGCGCCGTCCAGGTCACCGGTGCGCTCCCGGGCGACGCCGAGGTTGTTCTGCACCACCGCCGCCTCGGGGAGCAGCTCGGCGGCGCGCTCCAGGACTTCCAGCGCCTCGGGGTTGCGGCTGGCCCGCAGGTAGGCGAACCCCAGATTGTTCAGCACCCAGCCGTGCGAGGGCTCGAGGGTGCGCGCCTGCTCGAGGCTCCGGAGGGCGCCGGCCAGGTTGCCCGAGCTCAGCTGCGCGCGGCCGAGCGCCTGCCACGCCTCGACGTTGCCCTCGTCGCGGCCCACCGCCGAACGGGCCAGCGCCTCGGCGGCCTCGGCGTTCCCGGCGGCGAGACGCATCCGGGCGGCCTGGACCAGGGGAACGGCGTCCTCGGGGTCGATGCGCCCCAGCCGCTCGTACGCCTCGGCGGCGAGCGTCACCTGCCGGGAGGCGCGGGCCAGCCGGGCGATGAGCGAGAGGGCGCCCTCGTCCTCCGCGTCGTCGGCGAGCGCCCGGCGGGCCTCGACCAGCGCTCCGGCGGTGTCACCTTCCTCGCGCAGCGTCTCGGCGCGGGCCAGGTGGTCCACCCCGGGCGGCCCCGAGCGCGGCAGCGCCAGCGTGTCCACCGGGGCGCCGGTGGGCTCCGGAGCGGCGACCGGGGCCGGGGCGGGCGTGGCGGCCGGAACGCTCTGGCGCACCTCCGCGACGGGCGGCGACGGAGCAGGGGACTTCTGACAGCCCGCCACCAGGGCGGCGGCGAGCGGGAGGGCGAGCAGACGGTTCGACATCGACGGACTCCTCATCGGGACCAGGGCGGTCCCTCGGGAAGGGCCCCACTGCGCCCGGCGTGCCACCGCACGGTCCCCCGGAGAAGGGCGGCCCGGGCGCGGTCAGCCGGCCGCGCCACGTGTCCGCTTGCCCTGGCGCGGGGGCTGAGCGAGGGTGCGCGCGCTCCCGTGCTCGTCGCCAGCTGGAACATCAACTCGGTGCGCGCCCGGGCCGAGCGGCTCCTCGGCTGGCTCGACGCCCGGCGCCCGGACGTGGTCTGTCTCCAGGAGCTGAAGTGCACCGACGAGCAGTTCCCCTCCGACGGGGTGCGTGCGCTCGGGTACCACCCCGTGCTCTTCGGGCAGAAGAGCTACAACGGGGTGGGCATCCTCGCCCGCGGCGAGCCCGAGCGCGTCGAGCGTGGCTTCCTCGACGGCGAGGACGACGCCTCGGCCCGGGTGGTGAGCGCGACCGTGGCCGGGATCCGGGTCGCCTCGGTCTACGCGCCCAACGGGCAGGCGGTGGACTCGCCCGCGTACCATCAGAAGCTCGAGTGGTACGGGCGCTTCCGCCGCTGGCTCGAGGTGCGGCACCGGAAGGACCAGCCTCTGCTGGTCTGTGGCGACTTCAACGTCGCCCCCGAGGAGCGGGACGTCTGGGACCCCAAGCTCTGGGAGGGGCAGACGCTCTTCTCGCTTCCCGAACGGGCGGCGCTGAGGCGAGCGGTGGAGTTCGGGCTCGAGGACACCTTCCGGCGGCTCCACCCCGAGCCAGGCCGGTACAGCTGGTGGGACTACCGGATGCTCGGCTTCCAGAAGAACCGGGGCCTGCGGCTGGACCACATCTACGCCACGGCCGCCCTCATGGCGCAGCTGCAGGAAGCGGGCATCGATCGGGAGGCCCGCAAGGGTCCGCAGCCCTCGGACCATGCCCCGGTCTGGGCCCGTTTCCGCCTGCCCGGCGAGCCCGAGGCCCCGACCGACCACTTCCAGTGAATAGGGGGAGCGTGGGCTCCGTCGAACTGCTCTCCGGCCTCCGGGCTAGACTCGGCGTCCTGGGCCCTCGAAGGGAGTTGCCTTCATGTCTCCTCGTGCTCTGAGCGTCGTCGTCGCCCTGCTGGTGGTCGGCTGTGCCCACACCCCCGCCCAGACCGTCCCCGGGCCGGACTGGGGCATCGCCCGGGCGAGCACCGAGGACACCTTCCAGATCGGCGGCCAGGCCGACCACTGGGGCGTCCGGGTGACCGATGATCAGATTTTCGGCATCCAGCCCGACTTCGCGCTCGCCCGGACCGACGGCGAGATCCGCGGCCGGGCGATGGGGGTTCCGGTGGTGATCGGCTTCCACGCCGAGGAGGGCGCGGGCGTGTACCGGGGCGCTCCCTTCCAGGTGAGGGTCGAGCGCACCCCGGCCGGCCTGCACGTCAGCGGGCTGATGGGCGGGGCGCTCAGTGACTTCGACCTGTCGACGGACCGCATCAACGGCCGGATCGGGTCCTGCGGCTGGGACCTCCGCTGGAACGGGAGCGTCTACTCGGGAAGCCGTGGCTGCGGCACCCGCATCGAGCCCATCTCGGTCTCGCTGCCCGCCACCATGGCGCGCTGGTCGGACCTGGAGGTGGCGGGGGCGCTCGGGCTCCTGATGAACGTGGGTGCCCCGTTGGGGGCGGACCGCCTGGTGGACAACTCGGCCGAGTTCCGCGGGCCGCCGGACCCGACGCTCGTGCCCTACTACCGGCTGGCCTACAACCTCCGTCCGGGGGTCGGGGCGGCGTATGGGCGGCCTCCACTGGTGCCCGGCTCGCCCAGCGCCAACGCGGCGACCTCGTCGCGGCCCGGCGCGCGCCCCGCTGCGCCGTCCGGCGTCAAGCGCTGACAGGGTCCTGCTCCCCGAGGCCTCAGCTCGCCTCGGGAGGCCCGGCCCCTTCGTCGGTGCCTGAGTCTCCCTCGCTCCCCTCGGGGGTGTGGGAGCGCGGCCGCCGGATGCCGAGGGCCTTCATCTTCTTGTAGAAGTGGCCCCGCTCCAGGTCGAGCAACCGGGCCGCCTCGGTGGCGTTGTCGCGGGTGAAGGCCAGGGTGCGGAGGATGATCTCCCGCTCGGCGTCGTCCACCAGGTCCCGAAATGGCTTCTCGCCCACCGGGCGCAGCGCCGCGGCGGTCTTCTGTTCCGCGCCGTCCGGACGTGGGCCTCCTTGCGCGCGCGGCGGTCTGGGCCGGGGGAGCAGCTCCCGGGCCTCGTCTCCGGACACCTCCGGGCCCTCGCAGAGGATGGCCAGCCGCTCCACCAGGTTCCTCAGCTCGCGAACGTTGCCCGGGTAGTCGTGGGCGCAGAGCGTGGCCACCGCCTCGGCGGTGAGCCGGAGCGGTCGCCGTCCGTTGCGGCGGCAGGCCTCCTCGAGGAAGGCGGCGATGAGGTCGGGGAGGTCCTCCCGGTGCTCGCGGAGCGGTGGGGTGCGGATCTGCACCACTGCCAGCCGGTAGTAGAGGTCCTCGCGGAAGCGGCCCTCGGCCACCTCGGCCTCGAGGTCGCGGTTGGTCGCGGCGATGACCCGGACGTCGACCCGCAGAGTCTCGGTGCCGCCCACCCGCTCGAACTCTGATTCCTGAAGCACGCGGAGCAGCTTGGCCTGCATGGTGGGCGGCATGTCGCCCACCTCGTCGAGGAACAGGGTCCCCCCGGAGGCCAGCTCGAACTTTCCCCGCCGGAGCGCCAGCGCGCCGGTGAAGGCTCCCTTCTCGTGGCCGAAGAGCTCGCTCTCGATGAGCTCGTGGGGGACCGCGGCGCAGTTCACCCGCACGAAGGGTCCGGAGGCCCGCCGGCTGTTCCGGTGGAGGGCGCGGGCGACCAGCTCCTTGCCGGTGCCGTTCTCTCCGCTGACGAGCACCCGACCCTCGCTCGGGGCCGCGCGCTGGACCAGATGGTAGAGCCGCTGCATGGCCGGGCCCTGTCCCACCATCTCGTACCTGCCGGCGTCGGCCCGGAGCGACTCGAGCTCCTCCACCGCTGCCCGGTGCTCGAGCGCGTTGCGCAGGGCCACCAGCAGCCGGTCCCGGCCGATGGGCTTCTCCAGGAAGTCCCGGGCGCCCAGCCGGGTGGCCTTGACCGCGGTCTCGATGGTGCCATGTCCGGACATCATCAGGACGGGGAGTCCGGGCCGGGCCTGGAGCAGCTGCGCGAGCACGCTGAGCCCGTCCAGGTCGGGCAGCTGGACGTCGAGCAGCACCGCGTCCACCGGACGGCCCAGACCCACCTCCAGGCCGAGCTTCCCTGTGCCGGCGAGCTCGGTGTGGTAGCCGGCCAGCTGCAGGGCCTGGCTGAGGGTGAGGAGGATGTTCTTCTCGTCGTCGACGAGGAGGATGCTGTGGGGCATCACCGTACTCCCGGTCGCGGCTCGCTCGCCACGACGGCGTGGCCGCGCACCCGCGCATGCCTCGAATTTCTTTTGACTGCCATCACAGCATGACGGTACAGCGGACGACAGGGATCGGGCTGCCCAGGGCCGGTGGCCAACCACGGAGGAGTGCGCATGTCCCGTCGTTTCGGTGTGCTGGCGCTGGGAGTCCTGGGGGTGGCGGTTCTCACCGGATGTCCTCCCACGTATCCAAAGTGCGACTCGGACGAGCAGTGCAAGTCGCACAACGAGGTCTGTGTCGCCGGGCAATGCCAGGAGTGCGCCACGGACGCGAACTGCAAGGCGGGGTTCGTCTGTCAGGGGAACAAGTGCACCCCCAAGCCCGAGTGCACCACCGACCAGAACTGCCCCGCGGGCTCGACCTGCGCCTCCGGCAAGTGCACCCCCAAGGCCTGCACCGCGGACGCTGACTGTGGCCCCGGTGCCCGGTGCAAGAACAACCAGTGCGTTCCCAACACCTGCACGACCAACGACGACTGCGGCACGGGTGAGACCTGCCAGGCTGGCGTCTGCGCCAAGGGCGCGGCCGACACGTGCAACTGGACGCCGGTCTACTTCGGCTTCAACGAGAGCGCGCTGACCGACGCCGCCCGTAACCAGCTCAACGAGCTGTCGGACTGCATCAAGAAGGGCAGCTCGAAGAAGGTCACCCTGGAGGGCAATGCCGACGAGCGCGGCACCGAGGAGTACAACCTCCACCTCTCCAACCGGCGAGCGGCGAGCGTGAAGAAGTACCTGGTGGACCTCGGGGTGCCCCCGGCGAGGCTGGACACCGTCGGCTACGGCGAGAACCGGCCGGCCGTCGACGGGCACAACGAGGAGGCGTGGGCCAAGAACCGCCGGGTGGAGTTCCGCCACTAGATGCGGGTCGCACGCGCCGCGCTGTCCCTGGGGGCCCTGGCCCTGGGCGCCTGCTTCTATTCGTCGGAGGCGGGCAAGAACCTCGAGACGCGGGTGGACAAGCTGGACAAGGACCTTCGCGCCGAGCAGAAGGCCCAGGCGGAGAAGCTCGACCAGCAGCTGCCCCGCATCGACCAGAAGATCGCCGAGGTGACGAAGGCGCTGGACTCGCTGGACCAGGCCTCGCGGAGGAGCGGGGCGGACACCAGCGTGCAGCTGCAGAAGGTCATCGAGGACCTGGCGCAGCTGCGGGGGCAGGTGGAGGCCTACACCCACTCGGTGGACCAGCTCCAGGACAGGGCTGCCACCGCGGACAGGAAGCCCGCGGCCGACGTCCCCCGGCCCACCGACAAGAAGGAGTTCTTCCAGCTCGCGCAGAGCAAGGCCAAGGCCGGGGACATCGAGACCGCCCGCGCGCTCTACCTGGACTTCGCCCGCAAGTGGCCGAAGGACGACCTGGCCGGGGATGCGCACTTCGCCGTGGGCGAGTCCTTCTACGCCCAGGACAACTGCCCGGAGGCGTTGCCGGAGTACGGGCAGCTGATCAAGAACTTCGGCAAGTCCCGGTCCGTCCCGCTGGCCTACGTGCGCAGCGGCGACTGCTTCGCCCGGCTGAAGAACCCCGAGGCCGCCCGGCTCGCCTACGAGCAGGTGCTGAAGGACTACCCGAAGTCCCCGGAGGCCAAGTTGGCCCAGAAGGGGCTGTCGAACCTCAAGAAGGCCCCGTCCTCCAAGGGGAAGAAGTAGCGCCTGTCCCGCCCTTGAGACGGGGCCTGGTCGCTGTTAGAGAAGCCGGCTTCGCCCGCCGGTCCTCCGGGGACATGAGGTCTTCCGGGGCAAGGCGGTCCGCATGACTGGAGCTGCACGTCCCATGAAGCCCGACCTTCACCCGGTCTACCCGCCTTCGCGCATCACCTGCGCCTGCGGAAACGTGATCGAGACCCGCAGCACCCGGGGCTCGTTCCACGTCGAGATCTGCTCGGCCTGCCACCCCTTCTTCACCGGCAAGTACAAGCTGGTGGACACCGAGGGTCGCGTCGAGCGGTTCCGGAAGAAGTACGAGACCAAGCCGGGGGTTCCCCCGCCCGCGGCTCCCTCCAGCAAGAAGGCGCCCAAGGCGAAGGCCTGAGCAGAGCGGGCTTGAGCGAGCGTCCGTACATCGGCGGCCAGGCGGTCCTGGAGGGGGTGATGATGCGCTCGCCGGGAAGCCTGGTGATCGCCGTCCGCCGTCCCGATGGTCAGATCGCCGTCCGGGAAGAGGGGTGGGAGACGCTCTGGCCGCGGGCGAAGCTGCTCCGCCGGCCGTTCCTCCGCGGGGCGGTGGTGCTCGTCGAGTCGGTGTGGAACGGCTTCACCGCCCTGGCCTTCAGCGCGGAGCAGGCGGAGCTCGAGGAGAGCGCCGGCGGCGATGGCCCGGAGTCACCCCGACCGGTCGCGGTGCCCGAGGCTCCGGCGACGGGTCGGCTGACGCGCGGCCTGCTCCTCGGCGTGTCGTTCCTGTTCATGGTGGGGCTGTTCATCGCCGCGCCTCATCTGCTCACCCTGGGCCTGTTCAAGCTCCTGGGGCGCGATCCCAGCCTGAAGGGACTCCTCTTCCACGTCGTGGACGGGGTGTTCCGGATCGCGATCCTCGTCGGCTGGCTGGCGCTGGTGGCGCGGACGAAGGATGCGCAGCGGTTGTTCCAGTACCACGGGGCGGAGCACAAGGCGATCTGGACCTACGAGTCGAAGCTCCCGCTCACGGTGGAGAATGCCCGCGGCTTCACCACCCAGCATCCCCGCTGTGGCACGAGCTTCCTCTTCGTGGTGGTGGGGGTGGCGGTGGTGCTGCACATCCTGGTGCTCCCGTTCGTTCCGACCGTCTCCAGCGTGGGCGCGGTGCAGACGCTCTTCGTGCTCCTGCTGAAGATCGGGCTGGCGTTCCCGGTGGCGGGAATCGCCTACGAGCTCCAGAAGCGCTCCGCCCGTGCGGACTGTCCGCCGGTGCTGAAGGCGCTGGTGAGCCCGGGGCTCTGGCTCCAGCGCATCACCACGGTGGAGCCCACCGACGACCAGCTGGAGATCGCGCTGCTGGCCCTCGATCGGGCGCTGGCCCGGGAAGAGGGTCGGCCGCGGGCTGCCGACGGCGTGCAGGTGTACCCCGACTTCTCGGTCGCGCTGGCGGCCTGAAGGCTGGGAGGCCGCGGCTCAGGGCTGTAGCAGTCGCCCGGAACTGGCCGCGATCGATCGCTCCTGTACCGTCACCCGGGCATGCCCAACGCTGCCCGCGCCCCTCGGCTCCCCGCTGCAGGCTTCCCGTTCCCCGAGCTTCCCGCGTGGGCCGCGGGCCCCGGATGGGCGCTGCACGCGGGCGACTGTCTGCAGCGGCTGGCGGAGTTGCCCGAGGCCAGCGTCGACCTGGTCTTCGCTGACCCGCCGTACTTCCTGAGCAACGGCGGCTTCACCTGTCAGTCGGGGCGCCGGGCTCCGGTCGCGAAAGGTACGTGGGACGCCTCGCGCGGCATCGAGGAGGACCACCGCTTCACCCGGGCGTGGATCGAGGCCTGCGGCCGGGTGCTGAGGCCCACCGGCTCGCTGTGGATCTCCGGCACGCAGCACGTGATCTTCTCCGCCGGCTTCGCCCTGCAGACGCTGGGGTGGCGGCTCCTCAACACGGTCACCTGGTACAAGCCGAACGCCAGCCCGAACCTCTCCTGCCGGTACTTCACCCACAGCTCGGAGATCCTCGTCTGGGCAGCCCCGCGGCGGCCGGGGCGCCTGCAGCACCTCTTCGAGTACCCGCGGATGAAGGCGGAGAATGGCGGCAAGCAGATGCGTGACGTCTGGGCGTTGCCCCGGCCGGGTGAGGAGGAGCTGGATGCGGACGGGCAAGGACGCATCTGGACGATGACCAGCCCGCGTCCGGACGAGAAGGCGCATGGCAAGCACCCGACCCAGAAGCCGGTGGCGCTGCTCCGGCGCATCATCGAGGCCACCGCCCCCGAGGGTGGGCTGGTGCTGGACCCCTTCTCCGGGAGCGGCACCACCGGCGTTGCCGCGCTCCGGCTCGGCCGGCGCTTCCTGGGCATCGACCAGGACTCGACGTGGCTCGCCCTGGCGCGGGCCCGGCTCGAGGCCGAATCAGAAGGGGTGGCCCCGGCCACCGGGGAGAGCTTCGGTCCACGCCGCAGCCGGGCACGGAGGTGAGAACGCATGGAGCTGACTGCGCTCGAGCGGGCCGTCCTGGAGAAGCTCTTCGCGGGCGATCATCCGAGCTTCCCGGTGTTCCGGGCCCAGGTGGAGCGTGTTCGCGTGCTCGAGCGCACCCTCAGCGGGGTCGGCTTCTTCTCCGACCTGTCTCGCGGTGCGGGCTTCGTGGTTCGAATCGCCAATGGCCGGCTGGAGATGCTCGAGGGCTTCACCTTCGACGAGCCATGGCCGCCAGAGGGGCCGCCCTTCCGGCTCCGGTATCAGTCCGAGCCGCGGGACCTCGGCGCGCTCGACTGAGTCACGCGTAGAAGCGTCGGCGGGACGAGAGGGTCTGGCAGCCGGCGCGGTGTGCCGCGCTCTCGAAGGCGAGTTCCACCGGTGCTCTCACGGGCCCTTGCGGAGCAGCGCCTCCACACCGGCCGCGGCGATGACGTGGTACCGCTTTCGGTACCGCCGCGCGCAGGCCTCGGCGAGCCCCCGCGTCCCGGGGCTGGCAATCAGCGCGGCGTAGAGCGGTTTGAGATACTTCATCCGCCCCACCTGCCCGAGGAGGTCCTCGGCGCGCTGGACTGCCGGTGCGTGCCCGCTGCGGATCGCGACCGTGAGCCAGGCCACCAGCACCTCGGGGTTCGGCGCCCCGGTGAGATGGAAGCGCTCGTCGAGCGCGGTCATCAGCTCGGCCGGCGAGGGCCGCGGCAGCTGGTTCAGGTAGACCTGCCACTCCCAGGGTGACCAGCCCTCGGCCCCCGCCGGGGGCATCTGGGCCTTCAACGCCTCCACCTGCTCGAGGCGGCTACTGCGGGCCACCGGCGCGCCCGGGGGCACGCCCTCGCCGTCGATCCACCGTGGCGCGTTCACCGCCTCGAGCGCGCCGGGCAGCTCGGTCCGGACGAGCTCCAGCAGCTCCTCGGTGGTGATGGACTGGAACCGGAAGGCCTCCATGTACCGCCGGAGGAAGCGGTCGAACGCTGGGCGCCCCACGGCCTCCTCCAGCGCGCGCAGGAACAGGTACCCCTTCTCGTAAGGCACCTGGCTGAAGGCGTCGTCCGGGTCCACGCCCTGGAGCTGGGTCCGCAGGCGAGTGAGCGTCGGTCGGTCGCGGAAGTTCGCCACCGCCTCGTCCAGGGCCTGCCGCCCCACGGCCGCGTGCAGGGCGACCATCTCCGGCCCTTCCAGCACCTCGAGGATGCGCCGCTCGGCGAAGACGGTGAATCCCTCGTTCAGCCAGAAGTCCTCGGCGGTGGCGTTCGAGACCAGATTTCCCGTCCAGCTGTGTGAGAGCTCGTGGGCCACCACGTTCACCAGCGACCGGTCGCCGGTGAGGAGCGTGGGGGTGAGGAACGTCAGCCGGGGGTTCTCCATCCCGCCGTACGGGAACGATGGCGGCAGGACCAGGAGATCGAACCGCCCCCAGGAGTACGGGCCGAACAGCGCCTCGGCCGAGGTGAGCATCCCGTCCACGCCCGCGAACTCGTGGGCCGCGCGGACGACCACCGATGGCTCCGCCCACACCCGGCTCCTCGGCCCCAGCTCCCGGGAGGCCAGGTCTCCCACCGCGAAGGCGAAGAGGTACGGCGGGATGGGCTCGTCCATCCGGTACCGCTCCACCGCCCGGTCCCCCTGGACACTGCGATCCACCGCTCCGGCCGCCATCAGCCCGCGCAGCCCCGCCGGCACGCTGAGCGCGGCGTCGTAGGTGATCCGCAGCCGGGGAGTGTCCTGGAGCGGCACCACCGAGCGGGCGTGGATCGCCTGGCACTGGCTGTAGAGGAACGGCGCCTTGCCGCCGGCGGTCTGCTCCGGCTCGAGCCACTGCAGCGCCGACGCCTCGGACCCGGTGCGGTACCGGATGACGGCTGTGTCCACGCCGGCGGGAAGCACGACCCGCAGCCGCTGTCCGAGGATGGGCTCGGGGGGGCCGAGCTCGAAGCGGAGCACCCCGCCGTCGGGCCCGGTCACCGACCGGATCTCGAGGTCCCGGGTGTCCAGGTCCACCGCTCCGCCACCCCGGTCGAAGCGGAGCGTGGCCGTGGCCTGCACCGTCCGTCCGGCGAAGTCCACCTCGGCGTTCCACGACAGATGGCGCTGGCGTGGCTGGGTGACGTCGGTGTGGCTGTGCGGGTCCAGTCGGGCCATCGTCGGCGGGCTCCCTCTCACTCGCGGGCGTCGTCTCGCACCGGGATCCCGGCCAGGGCCAGCACCCGGAGCGCGTTGGTGCTCTGCACCACTCCCTTCCGGAGGGTGTAGTCGAACCGCATCCGGCCGTCCTCCAGGACGTCCTGGAAGTGGACGGGAATCAGCGTGCTCCCGGGGACCCGGGCCAGGTCGGCGAGCGAGAGGTCGTGGGTGGTGACCGCCCCGAGGCAGCCGGTCTGCACCAGCAGCCGCAGCACCTCCCCGGAGGCCAGCCGTCGCTCGCGGGTGTTGGTTCCGAGCAGCATCTCGTCCACCAGGACCAGCGCGGCGCGGGGGTGGGCCGCCGCGCCCTCGAGCACCTGCTTCAGCCGGCGGACCTCGGCATAGAAGAAGGACACGCCCTGCTCGAGCGAGTCCTGCACCCGCATGCTGGTCCAGGTGTGCAGCGTCGAGAGGGTGAGCCGGCGGGCAGAGACCGGACCGCCCGCCAGTGCGAGCACGGTGTTCAGCCCGATGGACCGGAGCAGGGTGGACTTTCCCGACATGTTCGAGCCGGTGACCAGGAGGATCTGGCCCGGGTCCTCCAGCGACACGTCGTTCGGCACGGCCTCGTCGAGGAGCGGATGGGCGAGCCGCTCCGCGGTGAAACGCGGGCCGGCCTCGACCACCTCGGGCATCGTCAGGTCCGGCCGGTCGTGAAGGTACCCGCCCAGGCACGCCAGCGCCTCGACGTCGGCGAGCCGGTCCAGCCATCCTGCCACCTCGCGGCCGTTCTGCCGTCGCCAGTCGTCGAGGCGGAAGAAGACCTGCAGGTCCCAGAGGGTGAGCACGTTCACCACCACGTGCAGCTGGTTCCGCCGCTGCTGGGCGAGCGACGCGAGCCGCGCGAGCTGGCGCATGGCGTCGCTCGGCGCGATGGCGCGCTCCGTGCCCCGGGCGAGCGCGCGGAGCTCGGGCGAGGAGAACGGCTCCTGCTCCAGGCGCAGCAGGGCCCGGGCGAGCCGGTCCGCCCCCCGCTGTCCCAGCTCGAGGCCCTCGAAGCTCGCGGCGATCCCCCGCCGGGCGACGAGGAGCAGCGCCGCCGGGATGAGGAGGAACAGCCAGGGGACCTCTCCCGGCACCCAGTCCATCGCCGCCGCGGCCACCACCAGCACCCAGAGGAGCGGCACCAGCGGCGCGAGCGGCCGCATCCAGCGGACCGGTTCCATGGACGGCGGCGACTCGGCCCAGGCGATGAACGCCCGCGGCGACACCCGGGCGTTCCCGCCGATCCGGCCCTCCACCGCGAGGTCGCGCCGGAACGCCGGCCGTCCGGCGAGCTCCAGCACCTGTCCCTGGCGCCGACGCACCTCGTCCGGGGTGGCCGGGGCCGAGAGCCAGTCGGCGAGGCGCTGCTCGCCGTGCGCGGTGGCCGCCTCGTCGAGGAGCTGGAACAGCGACCCGTGGCCGAAGACGTCGAGGTCGGCCGCGTAGGGATGCCCGGCAAGGTGCTCGAGCGGCGTCCCGCCGGGTGGGTGCGCGTGCCAGGCGCCGGTCAGCCGCTCCTCGCCCCTCTGCTCGTAGGCCGCCTCGGCCCGGGCCCGCGCCTCGGCTTGCAGCAGCCGCCCGTGCCAGAGGGCCAGCACGCCGTAGCCCAGTGCCCCCACCAGCGCCGGCAGATAGCCCCACGGGGGGAGACGGTGGAAGATCGTCAGGAGCAGGGCCACCGCGCTGACCAGGAACGCCGCCACCCGGGCGTTGGCCACCCCTGCCATCCGACGGTCGATGGCCGACGCCACGGATTCGGCGCGGGCGCGTTCGTCACGGTGACGCTGGGCCGCCTGGGCCCTGCTCTGGGGAAGGGTCGGCACGGGGGCGACGGAGACTGCCATCCCTCGAGGGCCGCGGGCGAGTCCCGTTGCGCCCCCCGGGTGGAGCGTCCCCCCGCCCGCGCTACTTCTCTGCGGAGGCGATCTTCCGGAGCGCCTTCTGGTCGCGGACGCAGAGGATGCGGCCGACGTTGCCCAGCATTCCGTCGCGCTTCATCTCGTTGATCAGCGTGGAGACGAAGGAGCGGGAGGCGCCGACCAGGTCGGCCAGGTCCTGCTGGGTGATGCCCCGGAGGTCGGTCTCGCCGCCGTGGGGGCAGCGCTCGCCGTGCGCCTCGGCCAGGGTGAGCAGCGTGTCCGCCAGGCGCGCCGGAACCTCCTTGAAGGTCAGCCCGAGCACGCGCTTCCTGAGCGAGCGGACCCGCTCGGCGTAGGCGCGGACCACGTCCACCGCCAGGGTGGGCCGGGCCTCCAGCTGGGCCCGGAAGTCACGGCCTTCGATGCTCCACACCTCGGCCTCGCCCGCCGACAGCGCCAGCTCCTCCACCGGCGTGCCCTCGGGCCGGAACAGCTCGCCGAAGAGGTCGCCAGGGCGGAGGATGGAGACCACCGAGCGCTGACTGTTGCGCCCCAGCCGCATCAGCCGGACGCGCCCCGTCTTCAGCAGGTAGACCCGGTCGCTCGTGTCCCCCGGCCGGTAGATGACCGCGTTGTGCGGGAAGGTCTCGACCTTGAAGTAGCCCTTGAAGTCGATGGACTCCTGGGGCGCGGCGACCTTGTTCGGGGTGACCAGCATCCCCGAGGAGGTGGCCTGCAACGGTGGGACGACGTTGGAACCGATGGGCCCCAGTGGGCGGTTGTAGCCGTGCATGGTCAAGGTCCTCTCCGGCGCTGTCGTGTGCCAGAACGCATTCCAAGACGCGTGCCGTGCCCCGTGGTCGGTACGATGGGGCGCAAAGGTTCGAAACCTGGACAACTTCACGGGCGCCCGGACAGGTCCCTCGGCGGGTCCGGGGCGCAGATTGAACGAAACGTTTGAACGTCCTGGACTGGACTGAACGAAACGTTCAATCCCACGCAAGGATCGTCCCCCGCTCGACAGTTTCCGTCAACTGACACTCTTCAGGGGGGCTTTCACGGAACGTGCAGACCCGTATTTGGCGAGCTTGCGCTCGAGGGTTGGCCGGCTGATTCCGAGCATCTGGCACGCCCGGCCCTTGTGCCCCCGGGTCAGGACGAGCGCGCGCTCGATCAGCTGCCGCTCTGCCTCCTCCAAGGTCGGCAACGGGGCGTCCGGAGGAAACCAGGTCGGCGGCTGCTGCTCCGCGGGGGGCTCATCCCTCGGCAGGCTCTCGGCGAGGAGGATGTCCCCGGGGGACAAGACGACTGCTCGGGTGAGGACGTTCTCCAGCTCGCGGATGTTCCCTCGCCACGGGAGCCGGACGAGCGCCTCCATCACCTCGGGCGGCACGCGGGTCACCCGCTTGTGGACCCGCCCGTTGATCCGCTCCAGGAGGCCCTTCACCAGCAAGGGGATGTCCTCGCGGCGCTCCCGGAGCGGCGGGACCCGGAGGGCGATGACCTTGAGCCGCTGGTAGAGGTCCTCGCGGAACCGCCCGGCCTTCACCTCCTCGGTGAGGTCGCGGTGGGTCGCGGCGATGACCCGCGCCCGGAGCACGATGCGCTTCGTCCCGCCGACCCGCTCGAACTCCCTCTCCTGAAGCACGCGGAGGAGCTTCGCCTGCAGCTGGGCCGAGAGGTCGCCGATCTCGTCGAGGAAGACCGTCCCGTTCTCGGCCACGTCGAACTTGCCCGGCTTGCTGGTGGTGGCCCCGGTGAACGCGCCGCGCTCGTGTCCGAAGAGCTCCGACTCGAGCAGCGTCTCCACGATGGCCGAGCAGTTGATGCCCACGAACGGCCGCGGCTCGTCGAACGAGTAGTTGTGGATGACCCGGGCCACCAGCTCCTTGCCGGTGCCGGACTCGCCGGTGATCAGCACCGTGGCCCGCGGGGCCGCGGCCACCTTGCCGATCTCCTTCACCAGCTGCTGCATCACCGCGGTCTGACCCACCAGGTCGCCCAGCCGGGCGGGGGCCACCTCCAGCTCCGCGCTGGCGGCGCGGCGGCTCAGCTGCCGGACGCTGAGAGCCCGGTTGATGACCAGGTCGAGCGCGGCGGGGTCGGCGAAGGGCTTGTGGATGTAGTCGAACGCCCCGAGCTTCATCGCCCGGATGGTGCTCTCCATGTCGTGGTAGGCCGTGACCAGGACGATGGGCGCATCCCCGCAGACCGCCTTCATCTCCTCGATCAGATCGAGCCCGCTCCGGTCGGGGAGCATCATGTCCAGCACCACCAGCGAGGGCGCGCACTCCCGCGCCTTGGCCAGGCCGGAGGCGGCGGTGGTCGCGGTCACCACCTGGAAGCGGGGTTGTCCCTCCTTCTCCGCCTCCTCGAAGTGGAGGGAGAGCGACTCGAGGAGCGAGACGTCGTCATCGACGAGGAGGAGCGTGTCCATGGTCAGGAGGCCCTGGCGAAGTCGAGGCTGAACAGGACGCCTCGCGCAGGAGGCCTCGCGGAGGCGGCGGTGACCTCGCCTCCCTGCTGCTGGAGCACCCGGCGGAGCGCGGCGAGGGAGAGCCCCGCCCCGCGCGCCAGGCGGGAGCCGAAGGGCTCGAAGAGCCGCTCCTCGTCGCCGGGACCGAGGGCGGCATGCTCGTCGAGCACCTGGACCTCCACCCCCCGCTCGGACGGTCGGAGGGTGACCAGCAGCGGCTGCCCCTCCTCCAGGCTCGAGGCCACGTTCAGGAGCAGCTGCGCCAGCACCGGGCGAAGGCGGACGCCGTCGGAGCGGACCCGCGGCAGCTCCGCGTCTCCGGACAGCTCGACGCGGACGTTTCGCTCGGCCAGGTCCTGCTCGATGAGCGCTGCAGACTCCTGGAGCAGGTCGGGAAGGGCCCAGGTGTCCAGGGCCAGCGGCGCCTCCCGGCCGTACTCGCTCAGCATCCAGAGCATGCGCTCGAGGGTGCGAATCTCCCGCAGGGCGATGGTGAGCCGGCGCTGATCCCGGGGCGAGAGCCCCTCGTTCCGGGCCAGCGTCTGCACGGCCATCTTCACGCTGGACAAGGGGTTGCGCAGCTCGTGACTGAGCGAGCTGGAGAGCCGGGAAATCTGCAAGGGAGGCGCCCCATCGAGCAGCAGCCCGAGGTCATGCACCCGCGCCTCCACGGCCGCGCCGGCCAGCGCGACGCCCACCCGCAGCCACCGCGGCATGCTCGACGGCCCGCTGCTGGTGCGCACGAACTCGACCCCGCCGCCCTTCCGGGCGCAGGCATCGAGCGCCCTGGCGGTGGCCGCGTCGACGCCCAGCACCTCCGATACCGGCATCCCCGGGGTTGGAGCAGGGCAGCCGGGCAGCGCGCCGTCGCCGGTCACCAGCGACAGTCCCTCGTCCCAGCGGATGCAGAGCGGCAGGCTCCACGCCGGATCAGCCATGCCCCCGAAGCTTATCCTCGCGCGTGCGCACATGCTCGCCGCGGCGCCAGCGGCTACAGTGGTGGACGGCATGGAAGGCCGCCTGCTCGTCAAGGATTGCACGCTGCTGGACCGTGGGGCCGTGCTCCCGCACCGCGCGGTGGTGGTCGAGGGCGGGATGGTGGCCCGCATCTCGCCGGACGGAAACGAGCCGGTCCGTCCCGGTGACTGGGCGATCGAGGCAAAGGGGCGGGTGCTGGTGCCGGGGCGGGTGGACGGGCACGCCCAGCTCGGCGACCTTGCCTCTGCGCGGCGCCCGCTCACCGCGTCGGAGTCCTCGGCGCTGGCCGCCGCCAGCGTCGCCCTCGCCCTTCGCGCGGGAGTGACCACGGTCCTCGACCAGATCCAGGGCGTGGCCGACGGTGCCGCCGCGCTCGACGGCCGCCAGCGTCTGGCGCGTGCACTGGGCGTGCGGATGGTGACCTCGCTCGCCGCCGGGGGCCGCCACGGCATCGCCACGCACGAGCTGAACGCCGACGCGGCGCGGAGCAGCGCGGAGGACCCGCTGGTGCGAGGCGGCCTGGGCTTCGCGAGCTGCCTGACCGCCTCGGACGAGCTGCTCCGGGCGGTGGGCCGAGACGCCGAGGCGCTCCGCGCCCCGGTGCACTTCCGGCTCGCGGAGACCAGCGCGGAGCTGGCCGAGCACTTCGAGCAGCACCGCACCCGGATGGTGGAGCGACTGGACCGCCACGGGCTGCTCGGCGTCACCAGCGTCGCCGCGCATGCCCGCGCCGTGGAGGGAGCCGAGGCCCAGCGACTCGCCGAGACCGGGGTGCTGGTGGCCTGGAGCCCGCTCGCCGACCTCCTGGGGGAGCAGCACGGGTTCGAATCGGTCTGGCAGCCCGCGCACCGGGTGGTCCTCGCCAGCGCCGGGGCCGGGGACCTCCGGGAGCAGTGGACTGCGGGGCGCATCCTCGCCCACCGTGCGGCGCGCATCGGGCGCCTCTGGGCGAGGGAACGGGTTCCGGAGGTGCTGGGCGATGGGCCAGCCGGTTTCCTGGAGCGTGCCTTCCGGCGCCCTGCGGGCCGCATCACCCCCGGGGCGATGGCCGATCTCGTCCTGGTCGACCTGCTCGCCCAAGGGGAGGACCCGATCGAGGTCCTCGCGGGGTCGATGCGGGCCCCGGTGGCGTGGACGGTGGTGAACGGGCGGGTGGTGGTGCGCGAGGGCCAGCTGCTCGGCACCGAGCTGCTGCCGCTCCTCGCCGAGGCAGCAGCAGCCCGCCGCGCGCTCGCATGAGCGGAGGAGCGCGGGTGCTGCTCGCCCGGGCGCTCGCGCGGCGCGCGCCGCTGCGTGAGGACGGCCGAACCACGGCGTTCCGCTGGCTGAACGGCGCCGGGGATGGCGCTCCGGGTCTGACCCTCGACGTCTTCGGCCACGTCGGCGTCCTCAGCACCTACGACGCCCAGGACCCCGGACCGGTCGCGGACGCGGCGATGGAGGTGCTTCCCCTCCGCGCCGTGTACCTCAAGCGGCGGCCCAGGGAGGCGGGAACGCTCGCCCCAGAGGAGCGGGCAGCGCGCGCACCCGCCCTGCCGCTGCGGGGCGAGCCGGTGGAGGCGGTGGACGTGCGCGAGCAGGGGCTTGTGTTCCGCATCCGCCCCGGCGAGGGGCTGGCGGTCGGGCTGTACCTCGACATGCGCGAGGCGAGGGGCTGGGTGCGGGCGCACGCGCGTGGGGCGAGGCTGCTCAACTGCTTCGCCTACACCTGCGCCTTCGGCATCGCCGCCCGGTCCGGGGGGGCGGTGCGGGCGGTCGACGTGGACCTCAGCCGCCGCTCCCTCGCCTGGGGTGAGGAGAACGCCAGGCTGAACGGCCAGTCGCCGCGGCCGGCGGACCGGCTCGCAGGGGACGTCTTCCACTGGCTTCGCCGGCTCGGCAAGCGCGGCGAGTGGTTCGACGCGGTGCTGCTCGATCCTCCCGGCTTCGCCCGGGGGCGGGAGGGCACCTTCTCCGCCGCGCGGGACTGGCCGGGGCTGGTGGCGCAGGCGGCGCCGCTGGTGGCCCCGGGTGGCTGGCTGCTGGCAGCCTGCAACGTGGCGGCGCTGTCCGGGCGCCAGTTCGAGGCGGCGCTGGCGGAGGGTGTGCGACGGGCGGGGCGGACGGCGGAGGAGGTGGCCCGTCCGGACGCTTCTCCCATCGACTTCCCGGCGCCCCCTGGGGAAGAGCCGCCGCTCAAGGTCCGGGTCCTCCGCCTCGGGGTGGTAACCTCCGGGCGTTGACCCGAGAGGCTCCTGCGCAGCGCACCGGCGGACTCCGCTTCGGCAAGTACGTCCTGCTCGACCGCCTGGCGGTGGGCGGGATGGCGGAGATCTTCCTCGCTCGTCAGGAGGGCCTGGAGGGCTTCGAGAAGACGGTGGTCATCAAGAGGATCCGTCCCCATCTCTCCAAGCAGAAGAGCTTCGTGCAGATGTTCCTCGACGAGGCCCGGCTGGCGGCGCAGCTGAACCATCCCAACATCGTGCAGATCCACGAGCTGGGGCAGGTCGACGACAGCTACTTCATCGCCATGGAGTACGTCTTCGGCCGTGACATGGCGCGCATCATCCCCAAGGCCGAGCGGATGGGGATCGCCTTCCCCGCGGTGTACGCGCTGAAGATCGCCTCCAGCGTCTGCGAGGGGCTCCACTACGCCCACCAGCGGTCGGATGCCTGGGGCAACCCGCTGCACATCGTCCACCGCGACGTGACGCCGGAGAACGTCTTCGTCTCCTTCGACGGAGCGGTGAAGATCCTCGACTTCGGCATCGCCAAGGCACGGGGCCAGACCGGTGAGACCACCGCCGGAGAGATCAAGGGGAAGCTGAGCTACATGAGCCCGGAGCAGGCGCTGGGCAAGCCGCTCGATTGCCGGAGCGACGTCTTCTCGCTGGGGGTGGTGCTCTACGAGTGGCTGACCGGGCTCCGGCTCTTCACCGGGGACTCCGAGCCCGCGGTGCTGCGGAGCATCAGCGAGGGGAAGATCTACGGCCCGAGCTACTTCAAGCCCGACATCCCGCCGGAGGTGGAGGCGGTGGTGATGCGTGCGCTGGAGAAGGATCGCCAGAAGCGGTACCCGAGCGCCTGGGAGATGCAACGGGACCTCGAAAATCTCTTGTCCGAGAGCGACTTCCGCCCCTCGAGCATGCACCTGGCGAACTTCCTCAAGCAGCTCTTCTCCGACGAGCTGGAGGCAGAGCAGGCGCGGCTGACCCGGGCCTCGGAGACGCTGGCCTCCGACGGTGATGGGCGCCGCGGTGGGCGGGCGCTGCGGCTCCACCTCGACGACGCGGACCGCACGGCCCTGCAGACGGTGGCGGAGCGCAACGGTCTCACGCTCGAGGAGCTGGCCCGCGACGTGCTCCGCGACTGGCTGAAGTACCGCTGATGCCCCGCGTCCGGCTGACGCTCGAGTACGACGGCACCGACTTCGTCGGGTGGCAGCGGCAGCCGAACGGCCGCAGCGTGCAGGCGGTGCTCGAGGCGGCGCTGGAGGAGCTCCTGGGGGCGCCGGTGGCCGCCGCCGCGGCTGGGCGGACCGACGCCGGGGTGCACGCGCTCGCCCAGGTGGTGGCCTTCGATGCGCCGCGGGCGCTGCCGGCGAAGGCTTACGTGCGTGGGCTGTCGTCGCTCTTGCCCGAGGACGTGGCGGTGGTTGTGGCCGAGGAGGTGCCCGACGGCTTCGACCCCCGGCGCTGGGCGACGGGGAAGCGCTACCGGTACCTCGTCTCCCGGCGGCCTGGCCGCGCGCCCCTGCTCCGGCGGACGCACTGGGAGGTCTTCACCCCCCTGGACGTCGGCGCGATGCGAGTCTCGGCCTCGGCGCTGCTGGGGGCGCACGACTTCTCGAGCTTCCGGGCTGCGGACTGTGAGGCGCCCCACCCGAGGCGGACGCTGCGCGCGCTGGACCTCCACGAGGACCGCGAGGTGCTCCGCGTCGAGGTGGAGGGGACGGCCTTCCTCAAGCACATGGTGCGGAACATCGTCGGGTCACTGGTCGAGGTCGGTCGGGGCAAGCGCCCGCCCGGCTGGGTCGCCGAGGTGCTCGAGGCGAAGGACCGGACGCTCGCCGGACCGACCGCGCCGGCCCACGGGCTCACCCTGGTCGAGGTGATGTACGGCGTCGGGCCACGGGCCGGAAGCCATACCTGACAGCCCCACCACGCCCGCGCCGACGACGGTCACCTCGGCCACCGGGCGACTCTCCCTGTGCTCAGCGAATGCGCCGGAAGCGGAGCGGCTGCTCGAGGCTCTCGGTGTGGAGGACCAGATCCCCGCTCACCACCTCCAGCCGCCGGCTGTTCTGGAGCGCGACCAGGAAGGCCCTCTCCTGGACGTCCACCTCGGGCGTGCACGCCATCCGCGTCGAGGCCAGCTCGCCCACGCGGATCGTGCCGTCGCCGAGCTCCACCGGGCCCGAGTAGCGGTTGCAGGAGGCGTTGCCGGAGATCTTCCCCGGCTCGAGGAAGGCCATGGTCGGTGTCCGGTCGGCGACCAGCGGCGTTCCGGCGAGATCTCGCAGCCCCCACTCCGAGCCAAGAAGGTACTGAGCGCCGGGCACGGTCTTCTCCCCACTCGCAGGGGCCGGTGGCGCCGAAGCGCATCCCAGCACGAGCGCTGCGACTCCAGCTCCCATCCAGGACAGCTCTCTCACGGCGTGGACCTCCGGAGCGAAAGCCTAGTCCCAGGCCCTGCTGGACGCGCGATGGGGCGCGCACGGTTTGCGTCGGGAGCGCCCCGGTCGCGCCCGGGTGCGCGGCCGTCATCGAACGATCGCGGTGATTATCATCGCCTGCGGTTAGCCTCCTACGGTGCCGAAATTGCAGTGATTTCGTCGCCGGCCCCTCCAGGAGAAGACCCGATGACCAACCCGATTCTCGGCCCCGTTCAGGAGTACTGGTTCGACGCCTGGCAGCGCTCGGTGCTCCTCCTCGACACCCTCCGCCAGCGCGGGAACCGCTACCTCGAGCAGGGCCAGAAGGACGTTCCGCACGTCCTCGAGTTCGAGGCCGAGCTCGTCCGGGACGGACGGAGCCTCCCCCGCCCGACCAACTATCTGCTGGTGCGGATCGTTCCTCCGCCGGGAACGACGATCGACCCCACCAAGGCTCCGTTCGTGGTGGTCGATCCGCGCGCCGGCCACGGCCCGGGAATCGGCGGGATGAAGCAGGACAGCGAGATCGGCGCGGCGCTCGCCGCGGGCCATCCCTGCTACTTCATCGGGTTCCGTCCCGAACCCGAGCCCGGGCAGACGGTGGAGGACGTGTGCCTGACCGAGGCGGCGTTCCTCGAGGAGGTCGCGGCCCGGCACCCGAAGGCGGACGGAAAGCCGGTGGTCATCGCCAACTGCCAGGCCGGCTGGCAGATGATGATGACCGCGGCGATGAGGCCGGAGCTCACCGGGGCGATCCTCCTCGCCGGCTCGCCGCTCTCCTACTGGGCGGGTGTACGGGGCAAGAACCCGATGCGCTACCTGGGCGGGATGCTCGGCGGCACCTGGCTCACTGCGCTGGCGGGAGATCTGGGCAAGGGGATCTTCGACGGTGCCCACCTGGTCGCCAACTTCGAGTCGCTCAACCCGGCGAACACCTACTGGAAGAAGATCTACAACGTCTACTCGAAGATCGACACCGAGGCCCCGCGCTACCTCGACTTCGAGACCTGGTGGGGCAGTCCGGTATTGCTCAACGCCGAGGAGATGCAGTGGATCGCCGACAACCTCTTCGTCGGCAACAAGCTCTCCACCGGAGAGCTCCGGACCTCGGACGGGACCCGCATCGATCTGCGGAACATCAAGTCGCCGGTCGTCGTCTTCTGCTCCTGGGGCGACGACATCACCCCGCCGCAGCAGGCCCTGGGGTGGATCACCGACCTGTATCAGGACGACAAGGAGATCGTCGCCGCGGAGCAGACCATCGTCTACACCCTGCACCAGAGCATCGGTCACCTGGGCATCTTCGTCTCCGGGAAGGTGGCGACGAAGGAGCACCGGGAGCTCGCGAGCTGCATGGAGCTGATCGAGCTCCTCCCGCCCGGCCTCTACGAGGCGGTGATCACCGAGGTGAGCGGGGACACCGAGAACCCCGAGCTCATCGAGGGCAAGTACCTCCTCCGTCTCGAGCAGCGCACGCTCGACGACCTCCGGGCGCTGGGCCAGAACCCCCCCGAGGACGACCGCCGCTTCGCCACGGTGGCCCGGGTCTCGGAGGTGAACTACGGCCTGTACCGCACGTTCGGGGGGCGGTTCCTCCGATCGATGATGCCGGAGGTCCTGGCCCGCGGGCTGCGCGAGCTGCACCCCAGCCGGGTCCGGTTCGCCATCTTCTCGGACCGGAACCCGTGGATGTGGCCGGTGAAGGCGCTGGCCGAGCAGGCCCGCGCCGCCCGCAAGCCAGTGGCGCCGGGCAATCCGTTGCTCGCGCTGGAGAAGGCGGCCTCCTCCTGGATCGCCTCCTCCCTCGAGTCGTTCGGGGCGGCCAGGGACGCGATGACCGAGACCCTGTTCCTCGGCGTGTACGGCTCTCCCGTCCTTCAAGCGCTGGTCGGTCTGGGCGGCCAGGTCGGCGAGGAGCGACGGATCGAGCGCGACCTGGTGCGCGAGGCGGACGGGGCCAGGGAGCGAGCCGAGCTGGAGACCAGGTTCGAGGTGGGCGGGCTGGTCGAGGCCGGGGTTCGCGCCCTGGGCTACGTGGTCACCCCCGAGGGCTCCGCAGACGAGCGTGGCTACTCGACCTTCGCCGCGATCCGGAAGGCCCGTCGCCCGGAGGAGCGGCTGCCGCTGGGCGACCTGAAGCGGATTCTCAAGGAGCAGTTCCTGCTCGTCTCGCTGGACGAGGAGCGCGCGCTCCGCACGCTTCCGCTGCTCCTGCCGAAGAGCGTGGAGAAGCGCCGGGAGATGCTGGAGCTGGTCCAGCGGATGGTGAATGCCCGGGGAACGCTGTCGGACGAGGCCCGCCGCCGGCTCCGGCGCATCGAGGTCCTGTTCGACGTCAAGCCCGAGAAGCCGAGCCCGGAGCACCACGCCACCGCCTGAGCCGAGGGAGTGCGCCATGCAAGACACCATCAGACCCGTGCTCCAGGGGCAGAAGGTCCTGGTCGTCGGCGTCGCCAATGACCAGTCCATCGCCTACGGCTGCGCCAAGGCATTCCGGCAGGCGGGCGCGGAGCTGGCGATCACCTGGCTCAACGAGAAGGCGCGGCCTCACGTCGAGCCCCTGGCCAGGGAGGTCGGGGCGACGATCACCGCGCCGCTGGACGTGAGCGTGCCCGGTCAGCTCGAGGCGGTGTTCGATCTGATCCGGGCCCGCTGGGGGAAGCTGGACAGCCTCGTCCACTCGATTGCCTTCGCCCCGAAGGAGGACCTCCAGGGCGGGCTGCTGGACTGCTCGGCGGCGGGGTTCGGCAAGGCAATGGACGTCTCCTGCCACTCCTTCATCCGGATGGCGAAGCTGGCAGTGCCGCTGATGAAGGACGGCGGGACCATGTTCGCCATGAGCTACTACGGGGCCAACCGGGTGGTGCCCAACTACAACGTGATGGGGCCGGTGAAGGCGGCGCTCGAGGCGGCATGCCGGTACCTCGCCTACGAGCTCGGGCCATCCGGCATCCGGGTGCACGCCATCTCGCCGGGCCCGCTCAAGACCCGCGCCGCGTCGGGGCTCAAGGACTTCGAGCTGCTCCTCAACGAGGCGGCGCAGAAGGCCCCGCTGGGCGAGCTGGTGGACATCATGGACGTCGGCTTCGCCTGCGCCTACCTGGCAGCGCCCTTTGCCCGGCGCATCACCGGCGGGACGGTGTACGTCGACGGCGGGACGAACATCGTCGCCTGAGGTCAGAAGACGATCTTCAGCAGGCGCATCGCCAGCTCCTCCACCGAGAACACGGTGAGGGCCAGCGGCAGGAGCGGCGCGGCGGTGGCGGCCGCGAGCCGGGCGATGTCCTGCACCCCGAAGGGAACGACGTTCATCTCCCGGACGACCGAGTAGCTCTGTCCGAGGTCGGAGAGGGACTGGATGTCGCCTGTTCCCAGCAGCTCCTGCTGGCCTGGGTCGCCGCGGATCCACTTGCCCTCGAAGGCGGAGACGTAGTCGCTGCCCAGCTTGCCGTACTGACGGAGCCCGGCGAGCTTCGCCCGCGCCATCCCGGGGGTGAAGACGGTGAGCGGCGCCAGCATGAAGAGCACGAAGAAACCGATCAGGCCGATGGCATCCAGCTTGAACGCCATCAGCGTCTGCCCCCCGGAGATCACCCGGGTGGCGATCACCCCGGCGAGCAGCGCACCCTGCGCGAAGAGGACGGGTCCGAAGGCGTAGGTGCCCTTGCCGAGGAAGGCGAGCCCGCCCGCCCGGTCCGGATGGGTGGGGACCAGGTGGAGGTCCATGCGCGAGACCTGCCACAGGAAGCGGAACCAGATCATCAGCCGCAGGTACCAGCGGAGGAGGAAGAACTGAGCCAGGGGGAGGCTCACCGCGGCGAACCAGAGCCCCGCGGCAGTCAGGCGCATCCGGCCCTCCTCAGGCGCCGCGTACCAGCTGGGAGCGGCCTGGGCGATGGTGCTCCTCCAGAGCCACTGGCCGACCGTGGCCACCAGGACAATCGAGCCCACCTCGAGCGCGGCCGAGTTCCGGAGCCGGAGCGCGGACTGGATTGCCCGTTCGAATCGCGGCAGGTCCGCGGGACGGACCAGGCCTCGCTCCAGGAACTGCTCGACGGTGCTGCGGGTCCTCTGGTGGACGATCAGCTCGGCGGCGATGAGCACCGGCAAGGCCACCAGGAACCGCACCTGCGCCTCGATGTCCCGGAGGAAGGGGAGGGCGCTGGGCGGGCCCCACGCATGGCCGGTGGCGAGGGTGAGGAGCAGCAACGGCAGCCAGGCGAGGAGGGTGATGACCCAGATGCGCCGCCAGAGCTGTTCGAGCGCCGGCCCGCTGAGGTGGGCGCGACGGAACATCTGGTAGAGCGGGCCACCGAGGACGAGCGAGAAGTCCTGCGTTCCCGCCACCGCTGGAGCGACCATGGGCCATCCTCCCGGCTGGGGACCGCTTACCTCGGCAGCGAGAAGCGCGCAGTCGTTGCGCCGTAGGCCTTCGGGCCAACACCCTTCAGTGTTTCCGGAGCTTGCCGTTTCCAGGGCCGGTCGTTCAGTGTCGCCGAAGGCGGAGCCCTGATGCGCTCACTCTTGTGGTGCTTGCTGCTGCTGGCCGCGGCTCCGGAGAGTTCCCGGGCGGCGGAGCCCGAGAATGAGGCGACACCGGCGGCGGCAGCCTGTACCACCTCGGACGAGTGCGCGGACCGCGAGGGCCGAGGCTCGGTCTGCGTCGAGTCGGAGTGCCGGCCGTACCAGGACGCCACCGACCTCTTCGTCGCCGTCGGCCTGAGCCAGAAGGAGGCGCGCCGGCCGGAGCCATACAAGCCGCTCCTCACCATCCTCCCGGTCATCGGCTCGAACCCGACCCAGGGAGTGCTGGTCGGCGTGGCGGCCATCGTCGGCATCTACCTGGGCGATCCAACGACCACCACCATCTCCAACATCTCGGCCAACATCCTCTACACCACCAAGAACCAGTTCCTCTCCGGCATCAACAGCGTGCTGATGCTGAGCAACAACTCCTGGCAGTTGCAGGGAGACTGGCGATTCCTGGTCTTCAACCAGGACACCTTCGGGCTGGGCACGGGAGAGACCCCGATCAGCGGCGGCTTCACCCTCAACGGCTACGGGACGACCGCGGCGATCCCCGGAGCCCAGCCGATGGACCTCAACCTCATCCGGATCCGCGAGAACTTCCTCAAGCGGGTGACGGAGACCTTCTACATCGGCCCCGGCTTCAACTTCGATCGCTACTACGCCATCGTCGACCGCTCACTGGACCTCCAGGCGACGCCGGCCGTGGTGACCAGCCACTACGCCTACAGCCAGGCCCTGGGCTTCAACCCGGGCGCCTACAACACCTCCGGTCCGAGCCTGAACCTCGTCTGGGACAGCCGGGACTCCACCATCAACCCCTACCGGGGCATCTACGCCGCGCTCACCTACCAGTGGTACCCGCACTGGCTCGGCAGCGCGCAGGACGCCTCGCTGTTCTACGCAGAGTTCCGTGGTTACCTGGGCCTCTCCAAGACGGTGCCCCGGAACGTGCTCGCCTTCTGGGCCGTCCTCCAGACCAACGTCACCGGGAATCTTCCCTACCTCGGCCTCCCGGCGGTGGGCTGGGACGCCAGGAACCGCACCGGGCGGGGCTACGTGCAGGGGCGCTTCCGCGGGACGGCGGAGATCTACGCCGAGGTCGAGTGGCGGTTCCGGATCACCGACAACGGGCTGCTCGGCGGGGTGGTCTTCGCCAATGCCGAGACCTTCTCCCGAGCGCCAGTGAGCTACCTGGGCTTCGTCGGCAACGGCACCGACCTCTTCCAGTACATCGCCCCGGCGGGCGGGGTCGGCCTGCGCTTCATGATGAACCGCCAGTCCCGGACCAACATCACCCTCGACGTCACGGTGGCCGAGAAGACCTGGGGCGTCTACTTCGGCGCGGGCGAGGCGTTCTGACGTATCCTCGGACCGGGAGGGGAGTCCGAATGCGCCGTCCGCAGCCTTGGGCCGTGGTCGCGTCGTGGAGCGCCCTCTGGGGCGCGCTGCTCTTCGCCGCCGGTGCCGCGGCCCAGCCGGCCGAGCCCGCCGCGCCCGCTCCCCGGTCCGAGGCCGCCGCTCCCGCGCCCGAGGCGGCGCCCACCGTCCCCGAGGCCGCCGACCCGCGCGCCGGGTGGAGGCACGAGTTCTCGCCCGCCTGGCACATGGCGACCTTCTGGAACAAGGAGAACAGCCACTACACCTTCCACTCGCTGTCGATCGGCTACCTCATGTCGGTCAACGCCGCGGGCCCGTTCGTGCATCTGAGCTGGGTCATCCCGCTCCAGGCGCGGCAGGACGGCAGCGTGCACTCCGTCTCCTCGCTGTACCAGAACGGCGGCGGCATCGACCTGCTCCTCGGCTGGCAGTGGCGGAAGACGGTGACCCAGGAGCTCGAGTTCGAGGGCGGCCCGGGACTGCACATGAACGCGCTGAACCTCGGCGGCAAGCCGGGGCTCACCAACTTCAACGCGCTCCAGCTCGGCCTCGGGGGGATGACCATCCTCCGGTTTCGGCCCGGGTGGACACCGCACAAGGTGGGCTGGACCGTCGGAGCGGTGGGCGCGCTGGCCTTCGATCTCTACGACCCGCTGCGGAGCAACGACCTGCGCATCGGCATCGTCCTGCGGATCGGGGTGGTGCTGGGGGTGGACCTGCCATGAGCCGCCTTGCTCTCGGCGGCGCAGCGCTGGTCGGGGCGGGCCTGCTGGCCTGTCTCGGTCCCTATCCGAACGTGGGCGAGAAGCTCGACGGCGTGGACCAGGTGAACGGCACCTCGTACATCGCCCTGGACGGCGGCGGGGCCCGGATCCTCATCCTCGCCCCCTTCGACGGCGGACGGACCGCGCCGTTCACCCGCATCGACGAGCAGCAGCCCCGGGCGGTGCAGACGCTGCAAGGCACCTACTCCGGCCAGAACCTCGACGTCGACTTCTCCAGCACCACCCTCTTCACCCTCCCCAACGAGGCCTCGACGCCGGTGAGCGGCCGGAGCGGAGCATCGCGGAAGCAGCTCTCGCCGCCCACCGTGAGCCGGGTGCACGTCGACTCGGCCACCAGTGAGGTGCTCGATCTCTCGGGCTCGGGAAGCTTCGCCGGCCGCTACCGCCGGCTCCTTGGCAGGACGGCCCTGGTCGACGGCGCCGCCCCGGATGCCCCGGCCTGTGCCTTCCACCTGGCCAACCTGGCGGTGGAGTCGTCCGAGGCGCGCATCCCCGGCTTCAACAGCGCGGGGATGACCCAGTACCTGAACCGGGTGGAGCCGTTCGAGGGAATCCTCTCCGGCAAGGTGACCGTCGGCCTGGTGGGGCTGTTCAGCCCGGTGAGCACCATCACCTTCACCGACTACGCCGATTTCGAGGGGGTGGTGCTGGACGGCGTGCAGATCTCGAGCACCGACACCAGTGGAAACGGCGGGCTGTCGGGGGTCCTCGGCTTCCGCATCCAGCGAGATGGCCTCCCACCGCTGGAGGGATCGGTGGACTACGGTCAGGTCAGCCTGAGCAACGGAAACGAATCCGGCAACTACCTGGTGACGCTCGACGGCGGGGCCACGGTACCCGTGCCCACCGGACGCCGCATCCCTCCGCTCGAGCAGTGCCTGGGGCTCTGAGCTACGCCGAGCCGGGCTTGCTGAACCGGAGCGCACCCTTGCCGGCGTCGACCAGCACCGTATCGCCAGCCACGTACGAGCCGGAAAGTACAGACATCGCCAGCGGGTCCTGGAGGTACTTCTGGATGGCGCGCTTGAGTGGCCTGGCGCCGTACACCGGATCGTACCCGTGCTCGCCGAGGAACTTCACCGCCGCCGGAGTGAGCTGGAGGGTGAGCCGCCGGTCCTCGAGCAGCTTCTTGAGCCGGGCGAGCTGGATCTCCACGATGCGACCGATCTCCTCGCGGCGGAGCGGCTCGAAGATGACGATCTCGTCGACCCGGTTGAGGAACTCGGGGCGGAAGTGCTGGCGGAGCGCGTCCATCACCCTCGCCCGGGTCACCTCGTCGAGGGTCTCCTTGGCCTCCATCTCCAGGAGCAGGAGCTGGCTGCCGAGGTTGGAGGTCATGATCAGCACCGTGTTCTTGAAGTCCACGGTGCGGCCCTGGCTGTCGGTGAGCCGGCCGTCGTCGAGGATCTGGAGGAGCACGTTGAACACGTCGGTGTGCGCCTTCTCGATCTCGTCGAACAGCACCACCGAGTAGGGCCGGCGGCGCACCGCCTCGGAGAGCTGACCGCCCTCCTCGTAGCCCACGTACCCGGGCGGCGCGCCGATGAGCCGGGCCACCGCGTGCTTCTCCATGTACTCGGACATGTCGATGCGGATGAGGGCGTTCTCGTCGTCGAAGAGGAACTCGGCGAGCGCCTTGGCGGTCTCGGTCTTTCCCACGCCGGTGGGGCCGAGAAAGATGAACGAGCCGATGGGGCGGTTGGGGTCCTGGAGCCCGCTCCGGGCCCGGCGGATGGCGTTGCTCACCGCCTCGATGGCCTGGCGTTGCCCGATGACCCGCTGCTCGAGCCGTTCTTCCATGTGAACCAGCTTCTGGACCTCGCCCTCCATGAGTCGGGAGACCGGGATGTGGGTCCACTTGGCCACCACCTCGGCGATGTCCTCGGCGTCCACCTCCTCCTTGAGGAAGCGCTGCTTCTTCTGCAGCTCGGCCAGCGCCGCGTTTTGCTGCTCGAGCTCCTTCTGGAGCCCGGGGAGGATGCCGAACTTGATCTCCGCGGCCTTGTTGAGGTCGCCCTGGCGCTCCGCCGTCGCCTGGTCGGCGCGCGCCCTCTCGATCTTCTCCTTGCTGACCCGGATCTTCTGGATCGCGGCCTTCTCCGCCTCCCAGTGCGCCTTGAGCTGGCTGAACTGCTCGTTGAGGTCGGCGAGCGCCTTCTCGATCTGCTGGAGCCGCTCTCGCGAGTTGACGTCGGTCTCCTTCTTCAGACCCTCGCGCTCGATCTCCAGCTGGGTGATGCGGCGGCGGATGTCGTCGATCTCCTGCGGCATCGAGTCGATCTCGATCCGGAGCCGGCTCGCCGCCTCGTCGACCAGGTCGATCGCCTTGTCGGGCAGGAAGCGGTCGGCGATGTAGCGGTTGCTGAGTGTGGCCGCGGCCACCAGCGCCGAGTCCTGGATGCGGACGCCGTGGTGCACCTCGTACCGCTCCTTGAGCCCGCGGAGGATGCTGATGGTGTCCTGCACCGAGGGCTCGCCCACCATCACCGGCTGGAACCGGCGCTCGAGCGCGGCGTCCTTCTCGATGTGCTTGCGGTACTCGTCGAGCGTGGTGGCGCCGATGCAGTGCAGCTCGCCCCGGGCCAGCGCCGGCTTCAGCATGTTGCCGGCGTCCATCGCCCCCTCGGCCTTGCCGGCGCCCACCAGCGTGTGGAGCTCGTCGATGAAGAGGATGATCTGCCCCTCGGCCGCCGAGACCTCCTGGAGGACGGCCTTGAGCCGCTCCTCGAACTCGCCCCGGTACTTGGCCCCGGCGACCATCGCCCCGAGGTCGAGGGTGATCAGCCGCTTGTCCTTGAGCCCCTCCGGCACGTCGCCGTCGACCATGCGGCGGGCGAGGCCCTCCACGATGGCGGTCTTGCCCACGCCGGGGTCCCCGATGAGCACCGGGTTGTTCTTGGTCCTGCGGCTCAGGACCTGGATGACCCGGCGAATCTCCTCGTCCCGGCCAATGACCGGGTCGAGCTTGCCGGCGCGGGCTGCGGCGGTGAGGTCGCGGCCGTACTTCTCCAGCGCCTGGTAGGTGTCCTCGGCCTCCTGGGTGGTGACCCGCTTGCCGCCCCGGAGGTCCTTGAGGACCGTCAGGATCCGATCACGGCTGATCCCCGACGACTTGAGAGCCTCGCCGACGGCACCCTTGTCCTGGGCGAGGGCCAGGAGCAGGTGCTCGCTCGAGACGTACTCGTCCTTGAGCTCCTTGGCCTCGTCCTCGGCCTTGTCGAGGTCGCGGAGGAGCCGCTGGCTCAGGCGGCTGCCGTCACCGCCCTGGATGCGGGGGAGGCGTTCCAGCGCCTCGTCGACGCGGCCCTGGACCAGGCCGGGGTCGGCGCCGATGCGGCGGAGGAGGGCCTCGGCCACCCCCTGCTCCTGGGTGAAGAGCGCCTTGGCCAGGTGCTCCGGCTCGTACTCGGGGGAGCCCATGCGCCGGGCGAGGGTCTGGCCGGCCTGGATCGCCTCCTGCGCCTTGAGGGTGAACTGTTCGATGCGCATGGGCCTACCGTAAGTCCCGGCACGAAGTTGGCAAGCGCCGACGGCGCAATGTACAAGCGGCCAACATGTCCCGGTCCGACGCCCACGGCGGGTACCTGTGCCGGCTGGAGAGCCTGGAGGGCGCGGAGCTTGTGCCCCTGGCCCGCGAGTCGCTCGAGGCCGACGGGCAGCCATCGGAGGGCGCGGGGCTGCTGGTCTCGGTGGTCCGGAAGGTCGTCCGCTTCGCCTACGACGGCCCCTTCACCTATGGCCGCCGGGGCGCCCAGTGGTACGGCGAGCACCACGCCCTGGCGTCCCGCCTGTCGACCGCGTTGGGAGTCACCGTGCACGCCTACGTGTTCGACCCGGACGAGCTCGAGCAGGTCGTGACCTACGGTGGAGGACACCGCGTCGGGGGCGACTCCCTGGTCTATGACCAGGAGGAGATCGACGACGCCGCGCTCTCCGAGGAGGCGTTCGAGAAGCTCCGCGAGCGCTGGCCGATGGGGCACCTGGGGCGGCTGCTGGGGCTGACTCGCCCGGAGCTCCTCCGGCTGCCGTACGCCAAGAGCGTGCTCGTCCCGCTCGACGTGGATGCGCCGCCGGCGCTCGAGCCGCTCTTCCCGGAGCCCTCGGCCGACCCGCGCGGCTGAGCACCGGGTCCAGGTGACGCCAGCGTGGCGGCCCTCAGCCGGGAGGCTGGGCCTCGTCCTGCCTCCCGCCGGTACCGTCTCCCTCGAATCCCCGGGCCAGGCCCCGAGCGTGCGCGAGAAGGAACGCGACCACCGCGGCGTTGACCAGGAGCACCACCAGCCGGATCCAGCGGAAGTGGTGGAACAGCTCGTACACCTCGAACGGCAGCAGTGACCCGGTCACGCCCACCACCAGCCACGGACCCCACCGATGCCGCCGCTGGAGCGCCCAGCCCTCGACGCAGGTGACCGCTCCATCGAGGAAGAGCGCGAGCAGGGTGATGTGCAGCCCGCGGGCACTGGTGGCCCGTTCGAGGGCGCGTCCGAGCACGATGGCGTACGCCCGGGTCGAGTGGTTCCGGAACGCGTGGGCCCATTCGGCCAGCTCATCGCTCAGCCCCAGGGCCAGGGCGATGGCCAGCGTGGTGGCGAGGACGAGCTGCACCACCCCCTTCACCCACTTGTAGGTGATGATTGCCCGAAGCGCCGCCTCGTCCACTCGCGCCCGCATCGGTCCGATGTCCTCCCTGGGGGCGAGCGCCCGCTACCTCGGGGTCTCGTCCTGCGGCGCCGCCCAGGCCTTCCCCCGGGCCGAGCGGAAGTACTGAGCGATGATGGCCAGCGCGCCGGCGACGAGCAGTGTCCGGACCACCGAGGCGCCGACGGTGAACGTTGGGCCGAGGATCCAGTCGGCCGATAGCCGTTCGCCCGGCGGGACGAGCTGTGTGGCGAGCCGTGCGAAGCGAAGGGCGAAGGCAGCGTCGGCTGCGCCGTCCACCGTTCGCAGCACCGCCGAGACCACCGCTGCCCCGCAGAGCAGCCGCCGGATGCCCTCACGCGGCAGGCCCGCCGGCCGCAGCACCCGGCCAGCGGAGACGAAGGTGAAGAACAGCGAGATGGCGAGGACGATGAGCAGCGCCGCCCGGGCCTGGCGGTCCGGTCGCATCGCCCGGGAGTTGGCCTCGGACAGCCGGGCGAAGAGGTCGGCGGCGGGGCTCCCGCGGGGGAGCGCCTCGGTCCGCGCGCTCCAGCGGTCGGAGAGGGCGAAGGCCTCGCTCACCGAGGCCGCCCCGGAGATACCGGACACCAGCATGCAGACGATGGCCACGGCCCGCGCCTGCGAGCCGACCGCGGACAGCGGTGCAGTCAACGGGGAAACGCCTCGACGAACTTCAGCCGCAGATCGGTGAGGAGCGAGTCGAAGAAGCGCTCCTCCTCCGCGGTGAGATTGCCCCGGGTCTTCTCCCGGAGCAGGGCCAGGAGGTCGAGCACCTCGCGGGCCAGCGCCGGGTCCTTGCTCACCGCGCCGGAGTCGGGGTGCACCTGCACGCCCATGTGGATGAGCGCCGACGAGGCGAACCCGAGCAGGACGGTGGTGAAGTCGATGGCCTTGCCGGCGCGCTCGAGCACGAACGTCTCACCGTGGGCGCGGTCGTCGGCCGAGGCCACGTCGTCACTCCTCGTCGATCTCGTCGTCCAGGAAGTCGTCGGTGTCGGCCATCATGGTCTCCACCTGCACGGCCTTCTCCGAGACGTCCGGGAGGGACTTGAGGTACCGCTCCCAGGCCTTCTCGTCGACTTCTCCCTGGGACAGGTAGCGGGCAGCGGTACGCTTGTCGATGTTCTTCGGGTCGAGCGGGTCGGCCATGGCCGGCGAATTTGACGGGCCCCCCCCCGGTCGTCAACAACCGTCTCCTGTCGGAGGACCAATCCCTGAGCGCAGCCATCCTGCCGAGAGGCCTGTACGCGGTCGCTGACGACGGCATGCGGCCGGAGCTGACGCTCGCCGAGCAGGCGCAGGTGCTGGCGCGCGCGGCAGTGCGCGTCGTCCAGGTTCGCTGCAAGCGTTCGGCGGGGCGCGCCGGCTGGGAGGCCGTGCGGGAGGCGGTGGGGGTGCTCCGAGCGGCCGGCGTGCTGGCCCTGGTGAACGACCGCGTGGACTGGGCACTGCTCTCCGGGGCGGACGGGGTCCATGTGGGCGACGAGGACCTTCCACCGGCGGAGGCGAGGCGGCTGCTCGGCCCCGGCCGGCTGGTGGGGGTGACGGTCCGCGACGCCTGGGGAGCACGCCAGGCGGCGGCGGCGGGCGCGAGCTACGTCGGGCTCGGGCCGGTGTTCGCCACGAGAACCAAGGAGGTTCCCGCCCCGGTGCTCGGGCTGGAGCGGCTGCGACGCGAGGTGGCGGAGAGCCCGCTCCCGGTCATCGCCATCGGTGGCATCAGCCTGGACACCGTGACCTCCGTGGCCCGGACCGGAGTCCACGGGGTGGCGGTCCTGTCGGACCTCTGGACAGGGCGGGATCCCGCCTCCCGCGTCGAGGCGCTGCAACGCGGGTTCCTTCTGGGCGAGACTGAGAGGCGAGCGTGAAGCCCCACGGACATGTCCTGCGCCGCCCCACCATCGGCCTGACCCCGGACGTCGAGGACGCGCCCGGTGGCGAGACCCCGTCCCGGTACGTCCTGAAGTCGCCGTACGCCGAGGCGGTGTTCCGCGCGGGCGGCCTCCCGATGGTGCTTCCGCTGGCGACGGACCCCGGGATGATCGACGCCTTCCTGGACCGCATCTCGGGCCTGGTGGTGACGGGCGGTGCGTTCGACGTCCCGCCGGAGGCATACGGCGAGGGACCCCGGGAAGGGCTCGGAACGCTCAAGCCGGCCCGCACCCGTTTCGAGACGGCGCTGCTCCAGGCGGCGCTCCGGCGGAACATGCCGGTGCTCGGCGTGTGCGGTGGCATGCAGCTGCTCAACGTGGTGCTGGGCGGAACGCTGTTCCAGGACATCCAGCGCGACCTGCCCGAGGCGCGCAACCACGAGCAGGCGCATGACCGGGGCCAGCCGTCCCACCCGGTGGAGGTGCGCGAGGGAACGGTGCTGGCCGACCTCGTCGGGCGCGGGCAGCTGATGGTGAATTCCACGCACCACCAGGCGGTGTCCCGGCTCGGCGAGGGGCTGGTGGCGAGCGCGGTGGCGCCCGACGGGGTGGTGGAGGGAATCGAGTCGAGCAACGGAACCTTCGCGGTGGGGGTGCAGTGGCACCCGGAGCTCCTGCTCCAGACGATGCCGTTGCAGCTCGGCGTCTACCGCGGGCTGGTCACGCGTGCGCGCGACGCTCGGCGCTGAGCCTGGACGCGCGGCGCCACTGCGCCGCTCCGCGGGCGTCCACCTCGGAGACGTTCCCCGGGTCCTCCTCGTGGGTGGGCTGGAGCCCTCCGGTCGGGCGGGGCTGCTGGCCGACGCCGAGGCGGTCCGCGCACGGGGCGGGACTCCCTTGGTCGTGGCCGCGGCGGTGACCGCGCAGGGTCGAAGGACGTTCTGCTGGAGGGCGGTCCAGCCTGCCCTGGTCGCGGCGCAGATCCATGCGGTGCGCGAGCTCGGGGGCATCGATGCGGTGAAGCTCGGGATGCTCCCCGGCCTGGCGCAGCTCCGCGCGGTGCAGCGAGCCCTGGGAGGGACGCGGGTCCCCTGGGTCATCGACCCGGTCGTCCAGGCTTCGTCCGGCGGCTCGCTCTCGGGCCTCGGTCGGCGGGACTACCTGGCCCTCGCCGCACCGGGCGTCTGGCTCACGCCCAACGCGGTGGAGGCGGCGTGGCTGCTGGGCGTCCGGAGGATCGCCGGTGCGGGCGAGTCACGCCGCGCGGCCGAGATCCTCGAGGCGCTGGGCTTCGGGGGTGTGGTGGTGAAGGGCGGCCATCTCGAGGGACGGACGCTGGTGGACGTCCTGGCCTGGAAGGGGAGAGCGCGCGAGTTCCGCGCGGCCCGACTCCGGCGCGGTCCCGACCATCGCGGCACAGGCTGCCGGTTCGCCTCGGCACTGGCAACGGAGCTGGGGCGCGGCACCGAGGCCCGTCGCGCCGTGCAGCGGGCCCGCGCGCTCGTCCGCCGCACGCTCGCCAGTCCCTGACGACCGGCTGACGGTCGGGATGAGTCCCCGCGCCCTCGGTCCTCGCTTGCCCGACGAGCCGCGACTCGAGCCCGGCGGCTCGGATGGGACGCGAGAGGGCACGGGTCCTGCGCCGGTCCGCGCGGACAGGCCTGGCCTCGGAGCGGCCGCGGCAGGGCGCAACCGTGCGTCACGCGCTCGAGTTCCGAAGGCACGGGTAGTTCAGGAAGTTCCTTAACTACTTTCGAGAAATGGTTAAGGAACTTCCTTAACTTCTGCCGCTCCGTTCGGGGTCGGGGAGCGTTGCCTCCCATGAGCGCCGCGGAGTCGCGCAGGCCCTCTGTCAGGGCACGGCCGTGACGACCCAGGCTCGTCGTTCCCCACGAGCAGCATGCGACGGCACCGTTCGACCCGAGCTTTCGTTCGGAGGTGGCTCCATGTCGAGCAGGGGTGGCTTGCTCTCCGGCGGTTGCGATACGTTCGACAGAGATGCAGCTCGAGCGCTCCAGCCTGGCCGAGGACGTGCGCCGCACCCTCGAGCACGAGGTCGCCCCGCTCCGCTCGCTGGAGCAGGTCGTCCGCTGGGCGTTCAGCCGGACTCCGCCCAGCGACGTCGCGGACGTTGTCGTGCAGGACGAGTTCACCCACGACGTGGTGATTCCCTGGCGCGGGGTGCACCTCGTCTTCGACACGACCTGACTCGGTGCCGTGAATGGCGTCTCCGTGTGGGACGCACGACCGACCGCCGATGAGCTTCTCCGGGCGCGGCTGGCTCGCGGCTGGGCCCCCACCCCCACGAGCACGGTGGATGGGGAGGTCGTTCTGGGTCACGCGGCGTGCGCGGTGACCGGGAAGCCTGTCCGGACGCCGGCGCCGTGACGGGAGAGGCGGTCCGGCGGAAGCACGGCGCCGCGACCCGGGCCGTGGGCCGGGGAACGCGTGGTACGCTCGGGCGCCGAGGTCGGTCGAACGTGGCAGGTCCCGTCTACAGCTTCGGTCCGTTCCGGCTCGAGGCCCACGAGCGCCGGCTGCTGCGAGACGGCGCCGTCGTCCCGCTCCCGGGCAAGGCGTTCGACACCCTGCTGCTCCTGGTCGAGGGAGCCGGCAGCCTGCAGCGGCAGCAGGAGCTGATCGACCGGCTGTGGCCGGACACCTTCGTCGAGCCGAACAACCTCCAGGTCAACGTCTCGCTGGTGCGGCGCGTCCTCGAAGGGGTGACGGGCGTGGAGCTGCAGACGGTGCGCGGGCAGGGGTACCGGCTGATGGTGGACGTGACTCGCTGCGACGGCACCGAGGTCACCGCCCCGGCCCCGCCTCCGAGCGCTGCCCAGCGCACCTACGTCTGCAGGGCGCCGGACGGCTCACGGCTCGCCTATGCCCGGCTGGGCGACGGGCCGCCGATCGTCAAGGCAGCCAACTGGCTCAGCCACCTCGAGCTGGACTGGAAGGGCGAGCTCAACCGGCGCTGGCTCGAGCTGCTCAGCAGGGGCCGCTGTCTGGTTCGTTACGACGCGCGCGGGAACGGCCTCTCCGACTGGAGCCCACCGAGCCTGACCTTCGAGAGCTTCGTCTCCGACCTCGCCACCGTGTTCGACGCTGCCGGCATCGTCCGGGCGCCGCTGGTCGGCCTGTCGCAGGGTGCCGCGGTGGCCGCCGCGTACGCCGCTCGCCACCCGGAGCGGGTCTCGAGGCTGATCCTCATCGGTGGCTGCGCGCGCGGCTGGCGCGTCAAGCGGCACGCCCGGCTGACCTCGCAGGTCGAGGCGATGATGGTGCTGATGCGCACCGGGTGGGGTGGCCGGAACGCCGCCTTCCGCCAGATGTTCACCTCGCGCTTCTTCCCGCAGGCGAGCCCCGAGCTGGCGGAGTGGTGGAACGAGCTGCAGCGCGAGACCACCACCCCGGAGAACGCGGCCAATCTCCTCTCCGCGCTCGGCGATGTCGACGTGCGCGACGAGCTGCCCAGGGTGAGGGCGCCGGCGCTGGTGCTCCATGCCCGGGGGGATGCGGTGGTGCCGATCAAGGACGGCCTGGAGCTCGCCAGCGGCATCGCCGGTGCCCGCTTCGTCCCGCTGGAGAGCGGCAACCACGTGTTCGTCCCCGGCGAGCCGGCGTGGCACCGCTTCGTCGCCGAGGTCGAGGCGTTCCTCGCTGAGGAAAGCTTCAGCTAGGTCTCAGGTTCTCCAAAGGCCACGGCCGCCCTGCGCTCCGTAGGGTGTCGACATGCACCGCAGCGCACGCGGAGCGGTCGATCGTTCGGGGATCGCCGAGAGCCTCACCCGCTGGTTGTCCCTCCGGGCCTACGGGGCGGTGACCCGCTCGCTGTTTCGGGCCACGACGCCACCGGCCACGATGCGCCGCCGGTTCGAGCGCTTCGGCCGGACCTCACGTGCCTCGATGCTGCACCGGCATCCGCGGGTGGTCTTCGGCGGGTTCATCGAGGAATGGGCGTGCACATCCGCGCCCGAAGGAGACGGATCGTGAAGCGACTGGCATACTTGCTGTACGGAGCGCTCAGCTACGTGGTGTTTCTGGGGACGATCTCCTACGCGATCGCCTTCGTCGAGGACGTGGCCGTTCCCCGCACCGTCGACCGTGGTGGACCCCTGGTGCCGGTGGGGACGGCGCTCCTGGTCGATGTCCTGCTGCTCACCCTGTTCGCGGTGCAGCACAGCGGAATGGCCCGGCAGGGCTTCAAGGCGGTGTGGACGCGTCTGGTGGTCCCCGCGTCCGTCGAGCGGAGCACCTACGTGCTCGCCGCCAGTGGCTGCCTGATCACCCTCTTCCATTTCTGGCGGCCGATCCCCGCGGTGGTCTGGAGCGTCGACGGCACCGGCCCAAGAGCCGCCCTCACCGCGGTGTCGATGCTCGGATGGGCCATCGTCTTCCTCAGCACCTTCCTCCTCAACCACTTCGAGCTCTTCGGTCTGCGGCAGGTCTACCTGGCCGCCAGACGAACGGAGCTCTCCGCTCCGCGTTTCCGGACACCGATGCTCTACAAGCTGGTCCGCCACCCCCTCTACCTGGGGTTCATCCTGGCGTTCTGGGCGGCGCCGACGATGACCGTCGGGCACCTGGTCTTCGCCCTTGCCACCCTGGGGTACATCCTCGTCGCCATCCAGCTCGAGGAGCGCGACCTGGTGCGGGAGTACGGACACCGGTACCTCGCCTACCGCGAGCAGGTCCGAGGGCTGGTCCCGATTCCCCGGCGCCCGCCGAGCGACTCGGTGGAGGCGTCGGAGGCGAAGTAGGGCCGGCGCTCTCGGCGGCCAGGGCTGCCGGGCCTCGCGGACGAGAGGAGCCGCGCCGTCAGCCGACCCGTGCCCGGCTCTCGAACCGGGTGAACTCGGAGAGGAACACCAGATCGATGGTCCCGGTGGGTCCGTTTCGCTGCTTGGCGACGATGAGCTCGACCGGCGTCGCCCCGCGTCCGCCGCCGCCGTAGCCCGGGCTCCCGCCGCCGTCCTCGTCGTCGCCGTCGTCGTCGCGGTGGATGAACATCACCACGTCGGCGTCCTGCTCGATGGCGCCAGACTCGCGCAGATCGGAGAGCATCGGCCGGCCACCCTTGCGCTCCTCGACCTTCCGGTTCAGCTGGCTCAGGGCGAGGATCGGCACCTCCAGCTCCTTGGCCAGCGCCTTGAGCGAGCGGCTGATCTCGCTCACCTCGAGCTGCCGGCTCTCCACCTTGCCCTTCTGGTGCATGAGCTGGAGGTAGTCCACCACCAGGAGCCCCAGAGTCTGGTTCTTCTGCTTCAGCCTCCGTGCCTTGGCCCGGAGATCGAAGGGGGACAGGGCGCCGGTGTCGTCGATGAAGAGGGGCGCGTTGAACAGGGCGCCGGCGACGTCCTGGAACTTCTCCTCGTCGTGCGGGGTGAGCCGGCCGCCGCGCAGCTTCTTCATGTCCACCCGGGCCGCGCTCGCCAGCAGACGCATCAGGAGCTGATCCGCCGGCATCTCCAGGGAGAAGATGCCCACCGGCTTCTCCTCCTTGAGCGCCACGTGCATCGCGATGTTCATCGCCAGCGAGGTCTTCCCCACGCCGGGGCGCGCGGCGAGGATCAGGAGCTCGCCCGGGTGCAGGCCGGTGAGCTGGAGGTCCAGGTCGACGAACCCGGTGGGCAGCCCGGTGACGCCGCTCGACGACATCTTCATCCGGTCGAGCAGATCGAGCGTGCGCTCCATCAGCTCCCGGACCGGCTTGAGCTCCCCCTCCCGCTTCCGCTCCGCCAGCTGGAAGACCCGGCGCTCGGCCTCGTCGAGGATTGCCTCCAGCTCGCCGGTGTCCTGGCTCGCCAGCTCGAGGATCTCCCGGCCGACGTTCGCCAGCCGCCGCCGGACCGACTGGTCCTTGACGATGCGCGCGTACTCCACGGCGCTGGAGGCCAGCGGGACCACCTGGTCCAGCGTCATGAGGTAGGCCGGACCACCCACGCCGGCGAGCTGGCCGCGGGTCTTCAGCTCCTCGGAGAGGGTGAGGTGGTCGACCGTGCGCTGCGTGCCGTCCAGGGCCAGCATCGCGGCGAAGATCTGCGCGTGCGCGGGGCTGGAGAAGTCGTCGGCGTGGACCACCTCGGCGATCGAGGCCACCATCGTGTTGTCCGCCAGGACCGCACCCAGCACCGCCCGCTCGGCGGCGAGATCCTCGGTCTGTGGGCGCAGCGGCTGGACGACGGCCATCGATCACCACTCCGGCGGAAGCGGCAGAGGATCCCTCCGCTCCCTGACAGCAAGCAATGGCAAACCGCCCGGGGCGCGGGGCACCCCCGGGGTCGGTCTGCCGGGGAGGCGTCAGGCCTCGGGAACGACCTCGACCTTGATCTTCGCCGCGACGTCGCGGTGGAGGCGGATCTCCACCTCGTGGCTGCCCAGGGTCTTGATCGGCTCGGGCAGGTGGATGTGGCGGCGGTCCACCTTCTGCCCCTTCGCCGCCAGCGCCTCGGCGATGTCCAGCGCGGTCACCGAGCCGAAGAGCTTGTCCTGCTCTCCGACCTTCCGGGCCACGGTGATGGACACCGCATTGATCCGCTTGGACTGCTCCTCGGCGTTGCCGCGCAGCTTCGCCTGGCGTGCGGAGATGACCGCCCGGTCGTGCTCCAGCTGGGCGACATTGGCCTCGTTGGCCAGCACCGCCAGCTTCCGGGGGAGCAGGTAGTTGCGGCCGAAGCCGGGCTTGACGTTCACCAGCTCGCCGGACTTGCCCAGGTTGGGGACGTCCTCACGCAGGATGACCTTCATCGGCATGGCGACAGTCCTCCTCAGCCCACCAGCGCGTTGTAGGGGATCAGGGCCAGGCCGCGGGCGCGCTTGATGGCCACCGCCACCTGGCGCTGATGCTTGGCGCAGTTCCCGGAGATCCGGCGGGGAATGATCTTCCCCCGCTCGGTCACGAAGTATTTCAGCATCGCCTGGTCCTTGAAGTCCGGGTGGCTGCCCTTCTCGGCGCAGAAGCGGCAGACCTTCTTGCGGCCGAAGCCGCCCCGCCCGCCGCGCTTCTCGTCGTCGCCGCCGGGGCCGCCTCCGCCGCCACCACCGCCGAAGCCGCCGCCACCGCCACCACCACCGCCGAACCGGCCGCCCCCACCGCTCCGGGGGCCGTCGTTCCGCGATCCGTTTCCGTTGCCAAACTGTCCGGTCATGTCGTGCTCTCGCCAGTCGAGGCCTAGGCCTCCTCCGGCGCCTCCTCGTCCAGGCCCTCGACCTCGACCCCGTCGCGCGGCGGACCCGCACGCTCCGGCGCCGGCCCGCGGGCCTCCTCCACGTCGCCCGCCAGCTTCACGTCCTCTTGAACCGGCCGGGACTCGGGGTCGACGTCGTCGGCCACTTTCACGCTCAGCCACCGGGTGACCTCGTCGAGGTTCCGGAGGTTGCGTTCCACCTCGGCCACCAGGCCGTGCCCGCCGAGGTACGAGGCATGGACGTAGATGGCCCGGGGCTGCTTGGCCACCGGGAACATGGTCTTCTTCTTGCCCCACACCGTGAAGCGGATGAGCTTGCCGCCCTCGCGGTTGACGATGCCCCGGACTCGGTCCTTGAGCCGGTCCACGCCCTCGTCGGTGAGGTCGGGCTTGACGAGGAAGATGGTCTCGTACTCGCGCAGGTGATGCGCGGTCGTCTGCTCTGTCATGTGTTCCTTCCCCTCGGGTTGAGCCCCGGGTCTTTGCCCGGAGCGGGGATGCGGTCAGCGGCCGGTTGCCGGCGCGCCCACCGGGGACGGGGACACCACGCGCCCGTCGCCCTCGCGCTTGAAGCCAAAGAACGAGCCGGGGTGACTACCGGGGTGGGCGCCCGCCGTCAAGTCGGTCCCGATCCCCGGGCTCAGCGCGCCGCGGCCAGGACCACCGGCAGGGGATGAGGAGTGGCGGCCCGGATCACCGCCGGTTGTACCGGTTCATCGCCTCGGCGAGCCCGAGCGAGAGCCAGGCTCGGGCGATCTCCACCGCTCGCTCGAGCACCGCGGGTAGACCCTCCCGTTCCTCGGACCCGAACTCGTGCAGCACGTGGCCGACCACCCGCTCCTTGGCGTTGGGCCCCTGGGGCTTGCCGATGCCCACCCGCAGCCGGGCGAAGTCCGACGTCCCGAGCTGCTCCACGATGGACTCGAGCCCGTTGTGCCCGCCCGTCCCGCCGCCCTTCTTCAGCTGCAGCCTGCCGAAGGCGAGGTCCAGCTCGTCGTGGACGATCAGCATGTCCTCGGCCGGCACCTTGAAGAACCGCGCCGCGGCCGAGACTGCGTCGCCCGAGGCGTTCATGTACGTCTCGGGCTCGAGCAGCAGAAGCCGGATCTTCCCGATGTCGCCCTGTCCGAAGCGGCCCTGGAATTTCGACTGGCCGAGCGCGATGCCCACCGCGCCGGCCAGCCGGTCCACCACCATGTAGCCCACGTTGTGCCGGTGCCCGGCGTACTCGCGGCCCGGATTTCCGAGCCCCACCACGAGCCTGGCCCCGTGCACGGGCGGCCTACTTCTTCTTCTCGTCCTTCTTGCCGCCGCCGGCCTTGGCGTCCGCCGCCGGAGCCGCACCGCCCTTGCCCTCGGCCGCCTTGGCATCCCCCGCCGCCGGAGCCGCGCCCGGTGCGCCAGCCGCCCCCGCCGCCGGAGCGCCCGCCACCGGGACCGCCGCCGCGACCACCGGAGCGACCTCCTCCTTCTCCGGCACCGAGACCACCGCGATGGTGTAGTTCACCTGGGTCTTCACCCGGACGCCCTGGGGGAGCTTCACCTCGTTGATGTGGAGGGACTGGGCGATCTTCAGGTGGCTGACGTCGGCCTCGATCTTCTCCGGGATGGCCGCCGGCATCGCGTAGACCTCGAGCTCACGCCGGCTCTGCGAGAGGATGCCGCCCTCGGTGACGCCCACCGGCTTGCCCACCAGGAGGAGCGGGACGTTCACCTTGATCTGCTCGTTCTCGTGCACGTCGATGAAGTCGGCGTGGAGCATCTCCCGGCTGACCGGGTCCTGCTGGTAGTCCTTGAGCAGCACCAGCCGCTCGGGCTGCCCCTCGAGCTTGAGCGTGAGGAGGGTGTTGAGCCGATGCGGGGTGGCGATGGCCTTCTTCACCTCGATCGGGTCCACCGCGATGTGGACCGGGGTCTCGAGGTGCCTGCCGTAGACGACCGCGGGGACGAGCCCCTCGGCGCGCAGCCGCCGCGCCGGTCCCTTGCCCGCGCCATCGCGCACGCGCGCCGTCAGGGTGTTCCGGGTGAGTGCCATGGGATGCTTGCTCCTGTCCGCTGCGCCCGGCAGGCATCCCACCTCCTGGTGGGCCCCTGAAGCCCGAGCGAAAGGCGCTCTACTGCCAACCTTTCCCCCGAGCGTCAAGTCGCAGTCCCCGGACGGAAGGCGAGGAGCCCCCGCGCCGGTTACTCCCCTCCCGCGTCCCGCGCCCATGTTCCCCTCTCGATTCGTCCACCTCGAGGAGGCCCGCCGCCGCTTCGGCCCGCGGGTCGACCGGCTCGGCAGCTTCCTCGGAGCGGGAGACCCGGCCGCGGACGCGGCGGTCGAGGCGCTGGCGGGCACGTCGGCCGAGGAGCGAGAGCGGCTGGTCGACCGGGCCCTCACCGGAGAGGCGCGCTCGCTTCCGGTCGAGCTCCGGGCGCTGCGCGAGTCGCTCTCCACGCTCCCGTTCTGGGCGGATCTGGAGAGAGCCAGGCGGGGAGGCGAGGTGCTGCTGCGCACCGGCTTCTTCGGAGGGGTGGTACTCGGGTTCCGCTCGCTGGTCGCCGGCTACTGCAGCCCGGCGGGGAACAAGCCCCTGGTCTTCTCCGGCCGGCTCCGCGAGGCGGCCCCGCGCCGGCTCTCCGAGACCAGCCGCTTCGTGAGCCTCGTCTACCAGCCAGGCTCGCTCGCCCCCGGCGCTCCGGGCTGGGTCGCCGCGGCCCGCGTCCGGCTGATGCACGCGCAGATTCGCCGGCTGCTCCGGGCCTCGCCGCGCTGGGATGCGGCGGCGTGGGGCGATCCCATCAACCAGGTGGACATGGCCGGCACCGTGCTCCTCTTCTCGCTGGTGCTGGTGGATGGCCTGCGGATGCTGGGCTTCCGCATCGGCCGGGAGGAGTGCGAGGACGTGCTGCATCTGTGGCGCGTCGGCGGCTGGGTGCTCGGCGTGGAGCAGGAGCTGCTCTGCGCCACCGAGCCCGAGGCCCGCCTGCTCTGGGAGCTGCTCGAGGCCACGCAGGAGCCGCCGGACGCGGACTCGGCCGAGCTCGCCGCGGCGCTGCTCGAGTCTCCCCTGCACGAGGCCCGCTCCGCCGAGGAGCGCACCCGCGCCGAGCGCTTCCTTCCGGTGGCCTACGGCATCGGTCGCCACCTCGTCGGGGACCGGTACGCGGACGCGCTCGGCTACCCGCGGACGCCCTGGCGGCTGGTGGCCCCGGCGCTGCGGACGCTCATCTCCGGAACCGGCCGGATGGTGGGACGGCTCCCCGGCATCGACCGGCTCGCGCTCGAGGCCGGCCTGCGCTACTGGCGACGCACGGTGGAGCTGGGTCTCGCCGGCGAGGAGGCCCGCTTCGAGATTCCCGCCGCGGTGAGCCGCAGCTGAGCCCGAAGGGCAGCGCCGTTCGTCACCCAGCAGACGGGTGAAGGGCCCGGCGGCGCCCGAGACCGAGATCACCGCACAGCGCCCCACGCCGGACCCACCGAGCGAGCGTAGTAGCGTTTCCCCTGACGTGAGCTCGAACGGCAACGCACTCGAGGGGTGGACCGCCGGTCGCTGGCAGGTGGTGCGGCGACTGCGCCGCGGGCGGGTGGCGGATGCGTTCCAGGTCCGCGGACCGGCGGGCGAGGGCCGGGTGCTGCGGCTCCTCCACCCGGTGCACGTCGTCGACGCCCGGGCGATCTCCCGGTGCCTGGACGAGGCCCGGGCGCTGCTCTACCCGCCACACCCGAGCATCGTCCCGGTCGAGGACGCAGGGCAGCTTCCGGACGGACGGGTCTATTTGGTGGGCGAGGACTCGGAGCTGCCGCTCCACCTCGAGCAATGCTCGGGACTCGGGCCGGACGACCTGGTCCGCATCGCCGAGCAGCTCGCCCCGGCACTGGATGCGCTGCACGCCCGTGGCCTCCTGCACGGCCAGCTGGAGCTGGACTCGGTGGTGGGTGACCCGCCGCGCCTGTCCGGGGTGGGCTTCGGGGTCTTCCAGGGCGGCACGACGCAGGAGTGGACCGGGGGGCGCGATCCCGGCCGCCGCGTGGACCAGGGTCTGCTGGGGCGGCTCCTGCTCGCCATGGCTGGCCAGGGCCCGGAGTGGACGTCGGTCCGCGCCGTCCTCGAGCGCTGCATCTCGGTGGACGACGCGCTCCCCTTCCCCAGCGTCACCGTCCTGGCCCGCGCGCTCCGCGGGGCCTGCGAGTCGGACCCGATGGGCGAGACCCGGCACGTCCCCGGCCCACCGCCGAGCATGGCGGCGCGCGCCGCGGAGAGCGCCCCGTCCACCGTCGGACCGTACCGGGTGCTCGGCCTGCTCGGCGAGGGCGCGATGGGCCGGGTGTTCCGAGCCGAGCGCGATGGCCGGCCGGTGGCCCTGAAGCTGCTTCGCCGCGAGCACCTCCGCTCCCGACTGCTGCTCGATCGCTTCTTCCGGGAGGCGCGCGCGGTCAGCCGGATCCGGCACCCGCACATCGTCGAGGTGATCGAGGTGGGCGAGGAGCGTGGCGCCGAGGGCCTGGAGCGCGCCTACTGCGTGATGGAGCTGCTGGAGGGCAAGACGCTCGGCGCCCTCTTCCGCGAGCGCTCGCTGGACGTGGCACGGACGGTCGACATCGCCTGCCAGGTCTGCGACGCGCTCGAGGCGGCCCATGCCACCGGGGTCGTCCACCGGGACGTGAAGCCGGACAACGTCTTCGTCTCCTCGCGCCGCGGCGCCGACTGGGTGAAGCTGCTCGACTTCGGGATCGCCAAGCTGCTGCGCGTCGGTCCGGAGATGAGCCGCACCCCGGCGACGATCATCGGCACGCCGCACTACATGGCACCGGAGCAGGCCAGCGGCGCCCCGGTGGACGGGCGCACCGACCTCTTCGCCCTGGGGGTGGTGCTCTACGAGATGCTCGCCGGCCGTCGCCCGGGCCGGGTGCGCGGCGCGCCGGAGGCGCTGCCCACCGAGACGCCCGGGGGCGAGCAGATCCCCCACGGACTCGTTCGCCCCATCCTGGATTGCCTCGCGGCGGATCCGGCAGCCCGTCCTCAGTCGGCGGCGGAGCTCCGGGCCGCGTTGCGCGTCGCGGGGGCGGGGGTCAGCTCAGGTACTTCTCGACCAGCGCCAGCACTTCGTCCAGGTCGAAAGGCTTCTTGACGTAGCCCACGACGCCCGGCAGCTGCGCGGCGCGCTCCACCGTCTCGTTGGCCGAGATGAGCAGCACCCGGTCGCCGGTGCGATCGCTGCGCCGCGCCAGCTCCTCGAGGAAGGCGAAGCCGCTCATCACCGGCATCATGAGGTCCAGCAGCACCAGCGCTGGCGGTTCCACCTGGGCGAGCGCAGCCAGGCCCTCGGCGCCGTTGGTCGCGGTGACCACCGCGTGACCGCCGGCGTCGATCATCTCCTCGAGGACCTCGCGGATGTCCGGATCGTCCTCGACGATGAGCACCGTCTTCGATCGGCTCCGGGCAGGCATCCTCTCTCCGCGACGAGAGCCCGCTCCGTCCGATGGAGCGCTCGCACCCCATCCGCGCTCAGGGACCGATCCGGGATCCGGCGCTTCCGAGTATGACGGAAGGTTGCCGCCTCCGCCAACGTCCGTCCGCGGGCGCGGTCGCGCTGCCCTGTGGGCGCATGCGCGTGAGGGGAGGGGGCGGTGCGAGCGCGACTACACGAAGAGCGAGCTGAGCGAGTCGCCCGAGTAGATGCGCTGGATCGCGTCGGCGAAGAGGCGGGCGGTGCTGAGCTGGCGGATCTTCGTGCAGGCCGCGGCGGCGGGACCGAGCGGAACCGTGTCGGTGAACACCGCCTCCTCCAGGACCGACTCCTGGATGCGCTTCACCGCCGGCCCGGAGAGGATCGGGTGCACCGCGTAGGCCACCACCCGGCGAGCGCCCTCGCTCTTCAGCGCCATCGCCGCCTGGGTGAGCGTGCCGCCGGTGTCGACCATGTCGTCGATGAGCACCGCGTCCTTGCCCCTCACGTCGCCGATGAGGTTCATCACCTCGGAGACGTTGGCCCGGGTGCGCCGCTTGTCCACGATGGCCAGCGAGGTGTTGAGCCGCTTGGAGTAGGCCCGCGCCCGCTCCACGCCGCCGGCGTCGGGAGAGACCAGCACCAGCTCGTCGGTGGCGGGAAAGTTGCGCCGGATGTCCTCGAGGAAGACCGGCGAGGCGAAGAGGTGGTCCGAGGGGATGTGGAAGAAGCCCTGGATCTGCGCCACGTGCATGTCCATCGACACCACGCGAGTGGCGCCGGCGGACTCGAGCAGGTCGGCGACCAGCTTCGCGGTGATGGGCGTCCGGGGGACCACCTTCCGGTCCTGACGCGCGTAGCCGAAGTAGGGGATGACGGCGGTGATCGACTGTGCCGAGGCGCGCTTGAGCGCGTCGCACATGATCAGCAGCTCCATGATGTGGTCGTTCGCCGGCGGGCAGGTGGACTGGACGATGAAGGCGTCCTGTCCGCGGACGTTCTCGCCGATCTCGATCTGGATCTCCCCGTCCGAGAACCGGCCGACGTCGGCCTTCCCCAGCGGGCGTTTGAGGTGTTCACAGATCCGGCGGGCGAGCGGCAGGTTGGAGTTTCCAGCGAAGACCTTGAAGTCGCGCGCCGTGGGCATGGGTCAGGACGGGTGTTCACCTAGACCAGCGGAGCCCGATGTGGAAGTCCGGGGAGCCGGGATGAGCGCTAGGCGGCACCCAGGCGCGCGGTGCTGCGCTCGTACTGGTCGAGGATGACGCGCTCCATCCGCGCTCGCATGTCGGTGTTCAACGGATGGGCGAT
>DATIWB010000011.1:0-42331 GCA_035519675.1 Myxococcaceae bacterium | reverse complement strand
CAGACCGACTCCACCTCGGCGTCCATGAGGCGGATGACCATCTGGGACAGCAGCTCCTTGACCGCGTCGTTGGGCGCCGCGTCCATCTGCTTGCGGAGCCAGTCGAAAGCGTCGATGTTGGTGGTGGCCACCGTGTTCGTTCCTTCCTTGGAAATCCGTTTGCCGACGGTTTCCTGAAGGATGACGCGGTGGTCGCTTCGCTCAACTAAGCGACCGGCACTCGAACACCACCTGCTGGGACACTACTCACGGCCGGATTCACCATCGGCCAGAGAAACGGGCGTATCGCTCGGAGCGGAAAATCGACCGTCAGTTCGCCGCGGCGCCATTTCGTCGAAGCCGAGCGAAAGCTCGCAACGTAGGCGCGATAGAGCTCGATGAACGCACGCCGATCCGCAGCCCGCGTTCCGTGGCAGTAAGGCCTCGGCGAGCGATCGGGGCGAAGCGGACGGTGGTGCGGGTTCTGGGCGAGCACGTTGGCTCTGCCAAGGACTCGTCCATGCATGGCCTCGGCCTGCTTCTCGGCTGCTCTGACGAGCTCGAGCACCTGGCGGGCCCGGCGCTTTCGAGGTGTCTGCGTCCACTGGGGCAGCGGAGTGAGCTCGAGCGTCTCGAGCTCGGTCCAGCGCTCGTGGAAGCGGTCAGCCGACTCGCGGTCTCTCCTGGCGACCCAGCGCTTGGACCAGCCGAACCACTGATAAGTCTTTCGCGAGCCCCGAACGAGCATGCGCAAGCAGCTCAGTCCGGGCCAGTCCCGACACCTGCGAACCAGCGCCTCCTTGACTCCATGCGAGAGGATATACCGAAGCCGGTCGAGCAGCGCCTCCTCGTCGAGCACCGGCTCGGCGGAGTATCGCCGTTCCCAGAACCTCCCCCGCCACTGCACCAGCCATCCGACCTTCCGCGCGATGTTGGCCAGGAGGTACTGCATGAACTTCGGGAGGTTGCCACGCGGGGCTCGAAGGAGCAGGTGGAGGTGGTTGGAGGCGAATGCGAAGGCGAAAACCTCGACCCCGTAGAGACGGGCTGCCCTCGCCAGTACACCGCCGAGGACCTCATTTGTCTCGCGGGACGGACGGAGCAGGAGCCGTCCATGCTGGCACCGAACCGTGCCGAAATAGATTCCCTCTGGAATGAACATCCTCAGCGGATAGGCCACGCTCTCCCCCTCCGACCGGGAAGGGGCGAGAGCACGATCCACGCCAACCCATGTCTCAGAGAACTCGATCAGAGAGAACTCGATCAGGTGATCGACGAGCCCTCGATCGGCGCAAGATCGTCTCAAACTATTCGATCGAGCGTCTGGAGAAGGGCAGTCACGTCGGACTCGGTTGTGTCCCGGCCGAACGAGACGCGGATCGAGCTCCGGGCGTCCGCCTCCGACACCCCCATCGCCAGCAGCACCGGCGACGGCCGCATCGTCCCCGACGCGCACGCCGCCCCGACCGACACCAGGAACCCCTCCAGGTCCAGGGCGATGAGCACCGTCTCCGCGTCCACCCCCGGGAAGCAGACGTTGGTGGTGTTCGCCAGCCGCTTCGCCCCCGCCCCGTGCACCCGCGCCCGCCACCGCCCGGCCCGGAGCGCCCGCTCGAAGCCGTCCCGCAGCATCGCCACCCGCGCCACCTCCGCCGCCCGCCCCGCCTCCGCCAGCTCGAGCGCCAGCGCCGCCGCCTCGCAGAGCACCACCGCCGGCGTCCCCCCGCGCAGACCACCCTCCTGATGCCCCGGAACCAGCGGCTCGAGCCGCACCCCACGCCGCACCACCAGGACGCCCACCCCCGCCGGCCCGCCGAACTTGTGCGCCGAGTACGCCAACACGTCCGCCTCGAACGACGGCGACAGCCTCCCCGGTGCCTGCACTGCGTCTACGAAGCTCACCACCCCGCGCGCCCGCGCCAGCCGCGCCACCTCGTCCGCCGGCTGCACCACCCCAGTCTCGTTGTTCGCCGCCTGGAGCGCGCACAGCGTCACCCCCCCACCCCCGAGCGCCGCGTCGAAGGCCTCCGCCAGCACCCGCCCATCCTCGCCGGGACGCAGCTGGACCACGGGCGTCCCCCGTCGCTCGGCGGCGAGCAGCACGCACGGGTGCTCGATGGCGCTGGTCAGAAGCGTGCCGCCCCGCCCCAGCCCGAGCACCGCCGTGGCGCACGCCTCCGAGCCCGAGGAGGTGAACAGTACCTCGCGCGCTGAGCGGCCGAGGACCCGCGCCACCCGCGCCCGCGCCTCGTCGAGCCGCGCCCGCGCCGCACGCCCCGCCCGGTGCACGCTGCTCGGATTGCCCGCCGGCTCCCGCCGGAACCCCTCGGCCAGCAGGTCCGCCACCTCGGGGAACAGCGGCGTACCGGCGTTGTGGTCGAGGTAGGTCACCGCTCGAGGGCGGCGCTCTTCCCGGCGAGCAGCAGCGACCGCGGCCGCTCCCCCTTCACCCCGAACGCCTCGAGGAACGCCCGGGTCAGCTGGCGCTTCAGCGCCCCGGCCGCGCGCTCGGGCGGCAACGGCAGCCGCGCCCCCGCCATGCTCCCGTGACCGCCGGCCGACCCGCCGCGGTCCTCGCAGATGTCGCGGATCAGCTTTCCGGCGTTCATTCGCCGGTCACGCACCCGGAGCGAGACGTAGAGCTGGCCGCGGAAGGTCCCCATTGCCAGAGACCACTTCATCCCCTCGAGGAAGCTCAGCCGCTCCGCCACCTCGGCCACCGTGTCCGGCGAGTACACCTCGCCCAGGTCCACCGTCACCACCGTCTGCCCGTACAGCCGGGCTCGGGCGATCGCCGAGTGGTACAGCCGGAAGTACTCCGCCGGAAGGTCCGGATGCTCGATGCGCCCGAGCAGGTACTTGTCCACCCGGGGAAAGAGCCACAGGTAGGCGTCGATGTCCGCCGGGGTCGTCTGCCGCCCGAGGTCACGGCTGTCGGTCTTGATGCCGTAGAACAGCGCGGTCGCCACCTCGACCGTGGGCTCGAGCTTCGCCGCCCGCAGGTACTCCACCACCATCGTCGAGGTCGCCCCGTACTCGCCACCCACGTCGGCGAACGGCGCGCCCAGGCTCTCGTCCCGCAGCGGGTGGTGGTCGAGCACCACCTCCACCGGATACTGCGCGGGCACCGAGTGGTTGCCCACCGGCGGCTGGGTGTCCACCAGCGCCAGCAGGTCGTGCTCGTCGAACACCACCTGGCTCACCGGGATGATCGGCAGCTTCAGCACCTTCACCAGGGCCAGGTTCTCGGATCGACCGATGATGCCCCCGTACACCACCCGCGCCTCCACGCCTGCTCGCTTCTCCAGGAGGAACGCCAGCGCGACCGCCGAGGCGATGCTGTCCGGATCCGGATTGTCGTGGGTCAGCACCAGGACCCGCTGGCGTCCCCGCGCCAGCTTCAGAAGCTCGTCGAGCTTGCTCCGGATTGGCAGCTCGGCGAGCGCGCGTTCCGGACTGGGAGGTTCCTCGGCCTTCGAGCGGCTCGAGGAGGATGAAACAGACGGCATGCGGGCCTTTTACTGCCGGATCAGCGAATGGAGAAGCCGGAGCCCTCTTGCATAACGGCCCGGATTCGGGGTTTCCAGGACCGCCGGTGTGCCCTGGAAGCGCCCGTCGTTCACCAGGAATCGGAACGCCGGGAGCCCCATCGCCCCCCGGCCGATCTCCGCGTGCCGGTCCACCCGGGCCCCGCGCGGACGAAGGCTGTCGTTGAGGTGGAAGCAGCGGATCCGCCTGCGGCCGAATCGCCGGACCGCCTCGTCCATCACCGCCTCCGTTCCGCCTTCCGTGGACAGGTCGTACCCCGCGCTGAAGAGGTGGCAGGTGTCCAGGCAGACGCCGACCCGCCCGGCCGTGTCCGCTCGGGCGAGAATCTCCTCCAGGTGCTCGAGCCGGTGCCCGAGGCAGGTGCCCTGGCCCGCCGTCACCTCCAGGCAGACCCGGACCGACAGTCCCGGCAGCGCCCGGTGCACCTCGTCCAGAGCCCGGGCCACCAGCCGCAGCCCGCGGCGAAGGGACGGATGCGAGCCCGGATGGAACACCAGCGAGCGGATGCCCAGCGCCTCGCAGCGCAGCAGCTCCTCTCGCACCGCCTGCAGGCTGCGTCCCCGGATGAGCGCATCCTCCGACGCCAGGTTGACCAGGTAGCTGCCGTGGGCGATCGCCGGGACCGCCGCCGCCCGGGCAGCGCGCCGGAAGGCCCGTCGCTCCTCGGCGGCGAGCGGGGGTGAGGACCAGCCTCGCGCCGAGCGAGTGAAGATCTGCAGCGAGCGCGCCCCGTGGTCGGTGGCGCGGCCGATGGCGAGCGACAGACCGCCGGCGACCGACTCGTGCGCTCCGAGCTTCACCGCCTCAGTTGATCGCCCGGTACCGCCGCGCCTGGTCGCGGAAGTACTTCAGCCCGTTGTCGAGCGAGTTCTCCATCGCATCCATCATCAGCACCCGAAACGAGGCCGGCGTGCCCCGGAACGACTCGTAGTACCGCTGCCGGTCGATGGAGTGGATGATGCAAGGGAGGTATCCATGCCGGGCGAGGATCAGGTTCGAGGTCATCCGCGCCACCTTCCCCGAGTGCTCGCTGAAGGGGAAGACTTGCAGGAACTGGAACTGGAAGGTCGCCGCCTGCTTGATCGGGTGGTACTCGCGGAACTCGGTCGTCCCGGTGAACTCGATCAGCTTGTCCAGGAGCCCCTGGATCTTCGCCGGCTGCGCGATGTCGTGGAAGTAGGTCCGGTGCAGCGGCATGTCCTTCCGCAGCCCCGCCCGCTCTCGCTCCTTGGCCAGCTCCTTCTCCGTCCGCTCCCGCCGCTCGAGCTGCGCCCGCGTCGCCTGCGCCTCGGGCGTGTTCCCCAGGAGCAGATCGTGAATCCGCTTCACCGTCGCCATCGGTACCGCGGAGGCCTTCCGTCCCGAGGTGCGGGCCTCCTCGCGGATGTAGTCGATGGCCGTCTTGTGGTTGCGGATGTCGAGCACCGCCGGAAGCAGCGAGGCCTCTGGCGGAGCGCCGCTCGGGTCCAGACCGGCGGCGAGCTCCTGCTCGTTGTACACCACGCCCTCGAGCGCGTTGTCGTGGTAGACCCACGCCCTCTCGAAGCGCGCCATGAACGCCGGCGCCTTGGGATGCTCTCCAAGGAGCTCCCGCAGCGCGTCGTTCTTGTCGTCGATGTCCTGGTAACGTTCCTTCAAGGGGGGCGGGGGCGCAGCGGAGGGCGGGGGAGGCTAATCGGCCAAGACGCAGCGCGCAAGGCCGGTTCACCCGCCCGGGCGCTCGCTCACACGTACGTGAGCCACTCTGTGTACCGTGGTTCCTGCCCGCGCACCACGCGGAAGTACGTCTCCTGGACCTTCCGCACCACCGGGCCCGGTACGCCGGCGCCGATCTTCCGGTTGTCCACCTCGCGCACCGGGGTGATTTCCGCTGCGGTGCCGGTGAAGAACACCTCGTTGGAGATGTAGAGCGCATCGCGGGTGAAGGTGACCTCCTCCACCGGGTGCCCCATGTCCTTGAGCATCCTCAGCACCGTGCGGCGGGTGATGCCGGCAAGGATCGGCGAGGACAGGGGCGGGGTCCGCACGATGTCCTTCTTGTTCACCATGAACACGTTCTCCCCCGAGGCCTCGGCCACGAACCCGGCCATGTCGAGGAGGATCGCCTCGTCGTAGCCGGCCTGCACCACCTCTCGCTTGGCGAGGATGCTGTTGACGTACTGACCGGTGATCTTCCCCCGGACCATGTTCACGTTGACGTGCATCCGCGTGAAGCTCGACACCTTCGCCCGGATGCCGTCGCGCATCCCCTTGTCCCCCAGGTAGGCGCCCCAGTCCCAGGCGGTGATCGCCACCCGCGTGGGGTTCACCGCGCCCAGCCCCATCGCCCCGTCGCCCATGAAGGCGATCGGTCTCAGGTAGGCCCCGTTGGCGAAGCGTTGCCGCTGCGCCCGGAGCACCTCCAGGCAGGCCTCGCACAGCTGCTCCTCGCCGTAGGGGAGCGCGAGCTGGATGATGTGGCACGAGTCGGCGAAGCGCTTCATGTGCTCGCGGAGGCGGAACACCGCCAGCCGCCCATCGTGCGTCCGGTACGCCCGGATGCCCTCGAACACCCCCAGCCCGTAGTGCAGGGCGTGGGTCATGATCGGTACCTGGCCCTGCGCCCAGGGGACGATCCTCCCGTCGAGCCAGATGCTGTCTGCGGTGAGGACCGCGCTGGAGGTGGAGCTCATCTCGGGGCCGAACCACCGCACGCCGCGGGCCCCGCAGTCAAAGGCTTCAGGACGTCCTCTGCTGGGACAGACGCGCTGCCCAGGTCAGGATGCTCAGCTCCCGGAGTGCCTCGGTGCAGCCCGGGTTGCATTCCACCGCCTTCTCGTACTCTCCCTGCGCCTCCGCGGTCTGACCCAGCGCCTTGTGCACGTGACCCTTGTAGAGGTGGGCCCGGTCCAGGGTGGGGCTGCGGTCCACCGCTTCGCCGAGCAAGGTCAGCGCCTGCCCGCTGGCACCGGCATCGGCCGGGGCGCGGGCGTGGGTGGTCCAGCCGAGCAGCGCCAGGAACTCCCCCTCCTCGGGCTGCAACCGCACCGCCTCGCCGAAGGCCAGGTGCGCCCCCCAGACGTCCCCCCCGGCGAGGAGCTGCTCGCCCCGGCGGAATGCGCTCTCCGCCTCCAGCATTCGCCCCACCGCCTCGCCCACCTCGTGCTTCACCCCGCCCTCGCGTAGCTCGGCCCGGTAGCGGGCGCGGGCGTGCAGATCGACCAGGGTGTCGTGCGCCTGGCCGACCAGGTCCGCGATCTGCTGCACCAGCCCCTGCACCTCCGGGGAGCCCGGAGGACCGTCCACGTGGTACTCGCGGAGCAGCTCCACCGCCGCGAAGCGGACCGAGTCCGGCGGTGCGTCGGGGTGGAGTCCCAGCAGCTCGAAGTAGTCCATCCGGCGCATCGCAGCGAGCGTCGCCAGCAGCCGCTGGCGGAGGTGCCCCTCGTCGTCGGCCGCCGGGACCTCGTCCTCGAGCTCCAGGACCTCCTCGTCGTCGTCCCAGGGGCGGTCTGCCGGGGCTGGCGCCTCGGCGGCCCTGATCGGCGCGGGCGGGGGTGGACCCACCCGGCGCTCGGCGCGGAGCTCCACCATCTGGGAGGCGAGCAGCGCGTAGAGGAACCGATCGGTGTCCAGCGGCGACAGTGGTCCCCGGCGGCGGAGCTCGCGCACGGTGCGGCTTCCGTCCATCAGCGCCAGGAGCCCCGACTCCTCCTCGCCGAGCGACATGTCCTGCGCCGCGAACAGCGGATCGTCCGCCGGGTACACGTACTTCCCGGCGATGTCCCCGAGCGCGGTCGCCAGGCGGGCCGCGTCGTAGCTCCGCTTCACCCCCTCGTAGACGATCGCCGCGGTCGACATCTGCAGGCGCACCGTCTCCGCCGGGAGCTGCGCCCTGGCGTCGAACTGGAACTCGCCCTTCGTCCAGCCGAACACCTCGAGCAGCTTGAGCCGCAGCTGCAGCTCGAGCGCGTAGCGGAGGTTGTGGGGGCTGATGCAGCCCATCTCGATCAGCACCGTGCCTTGCTGGCGCGCCTCGGCCTTCATCCGCCGCAGCGACTCCTCGCAGTCCGCCTCGGAGATCATCCGCTCGCGGACCATCACCCGGCCGAGGCACTCCGACAGCCGGTTGCTCTTGACGCTCTCCGGAGACCCGGCGCGGAAGAAGACGATCTTCTTCACCTTGTCCCGGCGCAGCAGGAGCCCCCCGGTGGCGCGGCGGCGGTGGAGGTCGGCCAGGAGGTGGGGAAAGGCGCGAGTCTGGAAGTCCCCACGGTCGAGGGGTGGCGAGCCCGGGCCGGGGGCGGTGCCCGCGCCGAGGGGCGAATCGCCGGCGGCGGACTCGGCGGCGGTGGACTCGACCAGTGACGCCTCGGCCTCGGCGCGCGGGTCGGCCAGGGGCTCGGAGGCCGGCTCGGGCGCGCCGTTGGTGGGCGGGGCGGGCGGCGGCTGGGGGAAGCGATCTCCGAGCACCCCCTCCAGCTTTCCGAAGAGCTGGGTCAGCTTGAACGGCTTCTCCACGAAGCCCGCCGCGCCGTGGCGCTCCACCGCCTGCGCCTGGTGAATCTTGGTCTTGTAGATGCCGGAGAGCATCAGCACCGGGGTCCGTTCGCCCCGCGGGGTGCTCTTGATGCGCCGGGCGACCTCGTAGCCGTTCAGGGCCGGGAGCAGCACGTCCAGCAGCACCACATCGAACGGCTGCCGCTCGAACGCGGCCAGCGCCGCCTCGCCGTCGCGCTCCACCGTGACCCGGAAGCCGGCCCTGGTGAGCGCATCGGCCAGCATGCGCTGGACGTTGCGGTCGTCGTCGACCACCAGCACGTGGACGGGGTCCGTCGGGGCCACCTGGACGTTCTTCCTACCACGCTCACTGCTGGAGGACACGGGCGTAGGCCGCCCGCACGGTGGCCGCCACCGCTCGGTACTCCGACAGGAACGCACCGCCGGCGTCCGGACCACCGTACCCCAGCCGGCGGGCCAGCAGCAGCAGCGGCCGCCCCCGGGTGGGGAGGTGCTGCAGCGGGCGCCCGTGCACCAGCCGCTGCCGGTTCTCCACCCGGCGAAGGAAGAGGTAGCCCTCCCGGAGCTGGGCTGCGTCCTCCCGGCGGAGCCTTCCCCCCGCGGCGAGCGCAGCCAGCGCCTCGAGGGTTCCCGGCTGCCGCACCGCCGGCACGGCCGCACCATGCATCAGCTGGAGGTACTGGGTGGCGAACTCCACGTCCACCAGTCCCCCCTGGCCGGTCTTGGGGTTCAGCTGGTCCACCGACTCGCCTGCCACCTCGCGCTCCATCCGCATCCGGAGCCGGTGGATCTCCTCGGCCGCGCCCTCGGGCAAGGGGCGCTCCCAGACCAGTGGCGCGAGCGCGGTGCCCAGCAGCCGCTCCCCGTACGCGAGGTCCCCGGCCACCGCCCGGGCCTTCACCAGTGCCTGGCGCTCCCAGAGCTGTGCCCGCCGGGTGTGATGCTCCAGCAGCGACTCCTCGCTCACCACCAGCGGTCCCTGGTTTCCGGAAGGACGCAGCCGGGTGTCTACCTGGTACAGCCGCCCCTCCCGGTACTGCAGGGTGAGCAGCGAAAGGAGCCGCTGCACCATCCGGGCGAAGTACTCGTGGTGATCGATGCGTCCCGCCGTGCCGCCGGTGGTCTCCTCCTCGGTGCTCGAGCCATAGACGAAGAGGAGGTCGAGGTCGGAGTGGTAGCCGAGCTCGCGGCCCCCGAGCTTCCCCATCCCCAGAACCGCCAGCGGCGCCCGCCGGCCATCGCGCATCCGCGGAATCCCCCACCTGGCCCGGGCGTGCTCCTCGGCGAGGAGCACCGCATGGTCCAGCAGTCCGTCGGCGAGCGCCGTCAGCTGCAGCGCCACCTCCGGCACCTCCAGCTCGCCGGCGATGTCGCCCAGGCCCACCCGGAGCACCTCCTCGTTCTTGAATCGGCGCAGCGCCCCGAGGAGCTGCTCCGGATCCTCGGTGGCCCGAGCTGCCCGGCCGTCCAGCTCCGCCCGGATGCGCTCGGGCGGCTTGTGCAGCGCCTCGGTGTCCCAGGACACCAGCTGGTCGAGCAGCTCGGGTGTCCGGGACAGCTCGGCGCTGAGGTAGGCGCTCTGGCCGAAGAGGTCGAGCAGACGCCTGGCCACCGCTGGCCGCTGCTGGAGGAGGCGCAGGTAACCGGCCGGGACCGAGAGCGCCGAGGCGAACTCGGCGAGGTAGAAGAGCGCCTGATCCGGGTCCGGGCTGCGCGCCGCGCCCTGGAGCAGCTGCAGGGCGATGCCCGAGGGCCCCGGGCCCTCCTCGAGCCGTGCCGATCCGAGCACCCGCCGCAGCCGCTGGACGGAGGCGAGCGCGGCCGGAGCGTCGTCGAAGCCGCGGCGGGCGAGCGCCTCGGCCCGGTGGGCGTCGTCCACGTCGTCGTCGAGCGCAACCACCAGGTCCGGCTCCTGCGGCAGCTCGCCCCGGGCCTCCTGGCCGAGGAGGACGTGAAAGGCCTGGGCGACGTAGGTGCGGTGCCGGTGGAGCTCGACCTCCAGGGCGGCTGCGTCGGCGAACCCCAGCGAGTGGGCCAGCCGGTCCCGCTCCGGGCCGGGCGGCGGGACTGCCTGGGTCTGCCGCTCGTCCACCATCTGCAGCCGGTTCTCCACCCGGCGGAGGAAGGCATAGGCCTCGAGCAGCCGGTCGGCGTCGGCCTGCGAGAGGAGCCCCGCCTCCACCAGCCGCCGCAGGGCCCGCTGCGTGGAACGGACGCGGAGCGCCACGTTGCGGCCGCCGTGGAGCAGCTGCAGCGCCGCGGCGACGAACTCCACCTCGCGGATGCCGCCGGGCCCGAGCTTCACGTCGTTCTTCCGGGCGGTGCTCCGGAGATCGATCTGCATCTTGAGATCGCGCAGCGCCTCCACCGCGTCGAGATCGATCGTCCGACGCCAGACGAAGGGGCCCAGACCCTCCAGCAGCTCCTGGCCCAGCGCGAGGTCCCCGGCCACCGGCCGAGCCTTGATCCACGCGGCTCGCTCCCAGGTCCGGCCCTGCTGCTCGTAGTACTGGAGCATCGCCGGGAGCGAGGACACCGCCGCGCCCGAGCGGCCCTGTGGCCGGAGGTCCAGGTCCACCCGGAAGCAGAAGCCGTCCTCGGTGACGGTGGACATGGCCCGGGCCAGCGCCTCGGCCAGCCGGGTGTAGTAGGTGACGGTGGGCACCGCCCCCGCGCTGCCTCCGCTGGTGGTGCCGTCGCCGCGGTGGACGAGGACCAGGTCGATGTCCGAGCTCCAGTTGAGGTCCTCGCCGCCGAGCTTCCCCAGCCCCAGCACCACGAAGCCCTCGGGCACGGGCGGGCCGTAGCGCTCCCGGAGCGGCGCCTCGACCCGGGGCAACGCGGCCCGGAGCAGGGCCTCGGCGAGCGCGGTCTGCTCCCGGCCCAGCGTCTCCATCGGGATTCCGAGCCACGCGTCGCGCGCGGCCAGCCGCAGCGACTGGCGCGCCTTGAACCTCCGGAGCCGCCGCAGCAGCTCCTCGGTGGCGTGGCCCTCGGCGCGACCGAGGACCGAAGCGAGGCGGCTCTCCAGCGCCGAGGTGTCGAGCTGGAGCCCGGTGCTCGCGCTCCGGTGCACCCAGCGGAGGAGCCCCGGCCGCCGCTGGAGGAGCCGCTGCATCGACTCGCTGGCCAGCACCAGCCGCGTGGCGAGCGCCTCGGCCCCGGGCGCCCGCAGCAGGGCCTCCTGGATGCGGAGCACCCCGCGGGTGACCGGCTCGATCTCGCCGGTGTGCCGGATGGCGTCCACCAGCGCGGCGGCGCGTCGCTCCCCGAGCCGCCCCGCGAGCGCCTCGAGCTCCCGCCCGGTGCGCCCGGGAAGCCCGAGCGTGCCCGGCCCCGGGGCCGTCACGGCGCGGCGATCTGCCCCAGCTGGGTGCGCACCTTCTCCACGTCGGCCGTGTGCTTGAGGAGCACGTTGAGCGTCGCGGCGACCAGCTCGGGCGAGAGGGACTCGGCGTTGAGCAGCACCAGGCTGCGCGCCCAGTCCAGGGTCTCGCTGATGGAGGGTGGCTTCTTCAGCTCGATGCGCCGGATGCGCTCCACCGCCCCCACCACCTGCGCCGCCAGCGCCGCCGGCACCTCGGGCGCCCGAGTGCGCACGATGCGCAGCTCGCGCTCCCGGTCGGGGAAGTCGATGTGGAGGTGGAGGCAACGCCGCTTCAAGGCGTCGGACAGCTCGCGCGCGGCGTTGGAGGTGAGCACCGCCCTGGGCGTCGACTTGGCGTGCAAGGTCCCGAGCTCGGGGATGGTCACCGCCGAATCGGCCAGCATCTCCAGCAGGAAGGCCTCGAATTCGGGGTCCGCCTTGTCCACCTCGTCCACGAGCAAGAGCGCAGGGGTGGGCGAGAGCAGGGCGCGAAGCACCGGCCGCGGGAGCAGGAAACGCTCGGAGAAGAACACCGCGTCCGAGGCCGCGATGCGGTCTGCCGCCTCGGCGAGCGTCCCCGCCCCGGCGAGCGACTCTCCCAGCTTGTCCTTGAGGATCTGCGTGTACAGCAGCTGCTTGGCGTACTCCCACTCGTACAGCGCCTTCGCCTCGTCCAGGCCCTCGTAGCACTGGATCCGGAACAGGGTCCGTCCCAGCCCCTGGGCCAGGGCGTGGGCGAACTCGGTCTTCCCCACCCCGGCCGGGCCCTCCACCAGGACGGGCTTCTCCAGCCGGTCGGCGAGGAAGGCTGCGGTGGCGATCTCGGTCGACGCCAGGTACCCGGTCGCCTCGAGCCGGCGGAGGGCATCTGTCACAGAGGAGAACCCTGGCGACACCCCTGTCGAAGAGGGTGACGGTGTGACCGAATTTTCCACAGTGAGTTGCCGTTCCTGTTTCTTGCCGGCCGCAGAGCCGATGCGCATCTCGTGGATATCAGAGGTGCGGCGGGCGGGCACGGCCGGTGGTCCGGTGCGTGCAAAAGGGTCGGTGGACGGGGCCAGGCCGAAGGCTCCGAGAGGTGTCACGTGAGGTCGCACAGGGTGAGGACGGGGCTGGGACTGGTGGCGCTGCTGCTCCCGGGTGGACTGCTCGTCCTCATCGGCTGGGTGCTGGTCCGCGCCCTGAAGCGGGCCAACGCCCGGATTCGCCAGGAGACGACGTCCCCAGCAGAGCCAGCCCAGGTGTGGCAGGCGCTGTCGAGCCTGAGCTTCCGCGACGTGGTGAGGGAAGCCCGGGCCGCCCTGTAGCGCTGTCCAGGGTCACCGGCGGAGCCCTCCCGCGGGTCGATTCCCGAGGGGGCCGCCGGTGACCTCCGGGGCGCGGGTGACCCCTCTGGAGCCGGGGGATCGCCGAGCGCGAGACCTCGTCGCGATGGGTCCGCGGCGCGGCATCGAGCCCCGGGCCGGCCAATCGACCGGCCGCTCGATGTGGGGTCGCCTGCTCTCTCCGCCGAGGGGCCTCGGCTCTGCGCCTCAGGGCTTGTCGAGCTCGTCGACGAGCTTCTGCCAAGCCTCGTCGCCGTCCGCGGGCGGGGCGGGGGGCTTCGCCGCCGCCGCCGGAGCAGGGCGCTGAACCACCACGTTGGGCCCGGAGGGGGTCGAGGGAGCCGGGGCGGCGCGGGCCTTGAGCCGGGCCAGCTCGAGCTCGGCGACCTTGAGCGCCCGGGCGCGCTCCTGCACCGACTGCTGCAGCCGGGCCACCTCCTGAGCCTTGGCCGCGTCCCGACGCTCCAGCTCCGCACGCTGCTTCGCCACCAGCTCCTCGCGCTCGGCGAGGACCCGGGCCTCGATCTCCTTCCGCGCCCGCTCCGCGGCGGCGAGGCGTCCGGCGGCGTCCGCGGCCCGCGCCTCGGCGGCCTGGACCCGGCCCCCGAGCTCGCGCTCGATGCGCGCGCGCTCTGCCACCGCGGTGCGCGCCTCGGCCTCCCGCGCGTTCGCCCGCTCCAGCGCCTCGGCGCGCTCGGCCTCGGTCCGCGCGCCCGCCGTCTCGAGCTCCGCCACCCGGGCCCCCAGCTGGTCTTCGGTCTGGTGCGCCTGCCGCTCGGCGGCCTCCGCGCGCTCCAGCAGCGCCTGCTCCCGTCCGGCGCCCTCGGCGCGCTCGCTGGACAGCTCCGCCTCGAGCTCGGCGGTGCGGGAGCGGAGCGACTCGACCTCCGCCCCGAGCTCCTCGCGCGCCTTGTCGCGCTCGGCCTGGGCCTGGGCGAGCTGCGCCGAGAGCTGGTCCACCCGCCCTCCGAGCTCCGTCTTCAGGGTCAGGGTCTCGCGGGTGGCGGTGGCCAGCTTCTGGGAGAGCTCGGTCTGACGGCGCCCCGCGGCCTCGGTGAACTCCTTGAAGCGCACCTCGGCCTGCTTGAGCTGCTCGCCCCGGGTCTGCGCATCGCGAGCGGCCGCCTCCCGCTCGCGGGCCCGCTCGGCGTTGGCCTCGGCCAGGCGCGCCCGGGCCTCGTCCAGCTGGGTGGTGAGCCCGGCCAGGTCGCCGCGGAGCAGCTCCTCCTGCCGCGCCGCCGCGTCCTGGAACTCGCGCAGCTTCTCCTCCAGGTCCGCCCGGGCATCCTCGGTCTGCGCGAGCTGGCCCGACAGCCGGGTCACCTCGCCCACCCGCGTGCCCAGCTCCTGCTTGGTGAGAGAGAGCAGCTCCACGTGGTCCGCCAGCTCGTCCCTGTGCCGGGCCAGGTCCGCGTCCAGCGCGGCGCGGGCCTGGGCGGTGGTCTCCAGCTCCCCGCGCGTGGCCCCGTGACGCTCGCGCTCCAGGACGAGCTCGGCCGCGGTGGCGTCGAGCTGGCCCCGGGTGTCCACCACCATGGTCTCGGCGCGGTCGAGCGAGGCCTGGCTGTCGGAGAGGAGCTGCTGGGTGGCGGACAGCTCGCCCTGCAGCGCGAGCTTCTCCGCCTCGACGGTGGCCAGCCGTCCTTCGAGCTCGGTGCCTCGCCCGCGCGCCTGGCGGAGCTGGCCGTCCGCTTCCTCCAGCTCGCGGACGAACTCCTGGGCCTGGTGGGCCCGCTCGGCGAGCTGCTCCTGGGCGGTGGCCAGCGCATCCTCGGTGCGGCCGAGGTCGGCCTTGAGCCGGGTCCGCTCGGCCTCGAGCTGGGCCCGGGCGCTGCGCTCGGCCTCGAGCGCGGCGGTGGTCTCGGCGAGCCGGGTGGTCAGACCCTTCACCTGGCCGGTGAGCTCGGTCTCCCGGTCCTCGAGGTGGGCGCGGGTGGACTCGAGCTCGCCCTCCAGCTCGCCGATGCGCTCGAGCTTGGCCTGCACCTGGGCGTGCATCTCGGCCTCGACGCTCTCGCGCTGCTCGTGCGCCTGGGCCAGCTCCCGCTCCAGCGCCGCGGTCCGGGCGTCGCGCTCGGCGAGCCGGTCCGCCATCTGCTTGCCGAGGTGCTCCAGCTCCAGCTTGAGGTTCTCGCCGGCCGTCTCGGCGGTGAAGAGGCGCTGCTCCAGCGCCTGCACCTGGGCGGTGTGGCGCGCCTCGGCCTCCTCGCCTTCCTGCACCAGCCGGACGACCTCCGCCTCCGCCTTGTCCGCCCGGCCCTCGCCCTTCTGGGCCCGGGCCTCGAGCGCGGCCACCGTCGTCGCGCGCTCGCTGCGCGTCTCGGCCAGCGCCATCTCCAGCTCGCCGATGCGGCGGGCATTGTCGGCGTCGTGCGCGTCGCGCTCCTCGGTGGTGCGCACCAGCGCCGAGCGGGTGTCCGCCAGGTCGCGCTCGGCGGACTCGGCGCGGCCGGTCATCGTCGCCAGGCCGCTGGAGAGCGTCTGCTCCTTCACCTCGAACTCGAGGGTGGCCACGCCCATCGCCCGCTCGAGCCGCTCCGCCTCCGCCAGGCCCCGCTCCACGGCCTGGCTCTTCTCCTGGAGCTCCTGCTCGCGCGCGGCGAGCTCGCGGCGAACGTGGTTGAGGTCCTTCTCCTTCGAGGCCACCACCTCGATGAGGTCCTTCTCGGTGGCGAACTTCTGCAACAGAAGGTCGTCGACGGTGGCGCCGTGCTCCCGCTCCTTCTGGAGCATCGCCGCCTGGGCCTCGTTGAAGCGGCGGAGCAGGTCGTCCACCTGCATCTTCAGCCCCTGCAGCTCGACGTCCTTCTCGTGCAGTCGGTCCTCGACGCTCAGCAGCTCGCGCTCGCGCACGGTCCAGATCTCCGAGATCCGGGCCAGCTGGGCCTCGCGGAGCTTCAGCTCGTCGCGGAGGATCTGGATCTTCCCTTCCGGGGTGCCCATCGCCTCCCGTCGGGGTGGGGTCCGCCGCAGCTTCTGCGACTCGGCGAGCAGCTCGGCCTTGCGGTCGGCGATGGAGGCGAAGGTGCGGTCGAGGAATGCCCGGTCCTCCTCGGTGAACGCGCTCCGCCGCTCGCGCCGGGGCAGTCGCGGTGGGCTCCCCGGAGGAGGTGCCCGGAGCGGTGGGGGCACCGGCATCTCGCGGGTGGGGGTGGGGCGGCTCTCGCCGGTGAGCGCCTCCTCGAGCGAGCGGTCCATGTCGTCGCCGGCCGGCAGCGGGGGGAGGATGCCGTGGGTCATCTGCGCCAGCTCGCCCATCTCGAAGGGGATGGTGAGGTAGCCGTCCGCGGCGCTCGGCCCCTGCGAGTGCTGGGCGAGGCCCTCCTGGCCCACGTCCGAGGAGAGCAGCAGGACCGGGAGGTTCTGGCCGAAGCGGCCCTTCTTGATCTGCCCGCAGAGCATGAACCCGGACTGGTCCGGCAGCTCGGCGCGGAGGACCACCAGGTCCGGGCGCCGGAGCTCCAGCTCGCGCTGGGCCTCGGCGGCGTTCTCGGCAGTGGCGGTCTGGAAGCCCGCGGACCGGAGCACGGAGGCCATGCTCAGGGCGAACTCGTTCTCACTCTCGACGATGAGGACTCGACGCTCCATCAGGGGGGCCAGAGCTTACCCGAACCCCCCGGAGGGCGTGCCGGGGTCGGTGCCCTCTGGCACTCCCCCCCCCAACAGCCGGGGAGACTCGCTCCACATCGGCATCCAGGATGCCATTGCCGCGCCGTGCGCGCGGTAGAGGTCCCGGAGCAACCCCCGGACCCGCGCCCCGTCGTGCCGCCGCTCGATGTAGGCCCGGGCCTCGGCCCCGGACTGCTGAAGCAGCTCCGGCCTGGAGGCCAGCGCGACCAGCGCGTCGCCGAGCGCCTCGCCGTCCGCTCCGGGAAAGAAGACGGTGCACCCCGCCGGCAGGTCCGCCCGGGCCGCCTCCGAATCCGCGGCCAGCACTGGCCGCCCCCGCGCGTACGTCTCGAGCGCGTCGGCGAGCACCGCCGGTGCACGCGCGTCGGGGCCAATCCCGGAGAGGATCTCCACGTCGGCCCAGGCCCGGGGGAGCGCGCCGGGCGGCCCGGAGGTCACCGGCCCCACCCGCGCGGCGGCGCTCACCTCCCGCTGGAGCGCCGCGTCCCAGGGCTTGCTGCGCGGCTGGACCAAGTGGAGCCGGCCGCCTTGCCCCAGCGCCCGGACCGCCTCGAGGAGCACCCTGAGTCCGGCGCTCGACAGGTCCCAGCCCACGTGTCGGATGCGCAACGGTCCCGCAAGCCGCGGCCGCAGCTCCCCCGGGTCCACGCCATCGGGGACCCAGTGCACCGCCCTCCGCCGCCCCGTCGCCCGGACCTCCTCCACCCGGGTCCGGGTGGTGACCAGCACCGCGTCGGCCTGCTCGAGGCACTTCCCCTCCCGGCGACGGAGCGCCTGGTCCAGCAGCGCCGCCTCGTCGCCCCGGGCGAGGAGCATCGGCAGCTCGGAGGAGGGGAGGCGACGGGCCTCGTAGAGGAGCGCCGGCCGGCGGGGGTGGGCGAGCACCGCGGCGCCCACCAGAGGATCGGCGGTGTGCACCAGCACGTGGGCGTCGGAGTCCAGCTGCCGGTGAACGGCGCGGCCGAAGGCCTCCACCTGCTCGAGCAGCCTGCCCGGCCCCGGCGGTACGCGGAGCACCCGGGCGCCGAAGAGCGACTCGGTGTGGGCCAGCGCCGGACCGCGGAGCGAGAGGGTGAGCACCCGGTGACGGTTCGCGCTCGCCCGCACGCCCTCCGTCATCCGCCGCGCCCACGCCGCCGGGCCGGGCCAGACGTCGAAGCCGGCGAGGAGGATGGCTGAGGCGTCGGTCATCATGGGCAGCCGGCCGAGGATGACACATGTTCGTTGAGACGTTGACCGCAGGCGTCGCCGACGCGTAAGCGGCGGTTCAGGGTCTGGAGCGCCTACCTCCGGAAGGGTGATGGACGACTTGAAGAAGCTCAGCGTGGAGCGGCTCCGGGAGCTCGCGCGGAAGCACCTGGGCAAGGGCCACAGCCGACTTCGCACCAGGGCCCAGCTGCTCCTGGCGCTCAAGGAGGTGCTGCGCGAGCCCCTGTCGCGGCTGCTCGACGCCGCCGAGTCGGTGGTGCCCCCGGCAAAGCGGAAGGTCCGGGTGGTGGACTTCCCACCGGGTCGGAAAGGACGCGTGCGCACCGCGCCGCAGCCGGCCCCCGGCACTGCGACGCCGGCGAGGGCCGGTGCCATGGCGGCCGCTGCCGGCGTCCGCACCGCGCCACCAGAGGGCCGTGGCGCCTCGCCAGCAGCGAAGGGTGTGTCCGCGCGCGGCACCCGGGGCGGCTCGCCGTCCGCTGCCAGGGCCACGCGACGGGGCGAGGCGACGTCCGCAGCGCGGGGCCCCACCGCGGAGACTGCCGCGCTCCGGCGAGCAGCAGGAGCCGAGGTGACTCCGGCGCCACCTCGCCTCGACACCGGCACCGACACCGCCCCGCTCCGGCGCGCAGCGGCGGTGAAGCCCGCTCCGCTGGAGGCCCCGGTGGAGGAGGGCTTCTTCGAGGTGCCGGCGGTGCCCCGGCGGCCGCGACGCGCAGCCACGCCCGTCCAGCCGCCCGAGCGGGAGCCCTTCGCCTCCCCGCGCGAGGCGGGCACCGACGCCCCGCTGCTCCTGGTGCGCGACCCCACGACGCTCTTCGTCTTCTGGGACTTCCGCCGCGAGCTCGAGCGTGGGGCGGCGCTGGGCCTGCGCGAACCGAAGCTGCTGCTCCGCCTCTACCGGGGGCCGGACCTGGACCGGAGCCTCGAGCTGGCGCTCGCGGTGCGCAGCACGTACGTGACCGGGCTCACCCCCGGTCAGGAGTACAGCGCCGAGGTGCTGCTCCTCGGCCGTGACGGCTGGACCCGGCCGGTGGGCTCGCGCAGCGCCGTCCGCCGCCTGCCGCCGGGCCGCGTCTCGGCGCAGCTCGAGGTGCGGACGCTCCGGTTGCCATGGTCCGAGCCCCTGTCGGGCGCGCCGGCGCCGTCGCCACCCTCGGCCCCGCGGCACGAGCCGCTGGACTCGCCGCGCCGGGTTCCGCTGCCCACCAGCCCCGGGGCCCGTGGCCCGGGAGGCGGCCCCGGGCCGTCCGGCGGCCCTCGCTCCGGGCGGAACTGAGGCGGGCCGGGCGATGGGGCACCCCCGGGGCGCGCTGATGCTCGTGCTCCACGCCCACCTCCCGTACGTCCGCCACCCGGACGACGAGGATCACCTCGAGGAGGAGTGGCTCCACGAGGCGGTGCTCGAGTGCTACCTGCCGCTGCTCGAGCTGCTGGAGCGGCTCGGCGACGACGGCGTCCCGGTCCGGCTCACCCTGTCGCTCACCCCGACGCTGGTGGCGATGCTGGAGGACCCGCTGCTCCGCTCACGGATCGGGCGCCGCATCGAGCGCCAGCGCGCGCTCGCCGAGCGGGAGGTGCGCCGCACCCACCGGGACTCCGCGCCGCACGCGGTGGCGCGCTTCTACCAGGCACGCCTCGAGCGGCTGGGGCGGCAGTGGAGCGAGCGGTACCGGGGCGAGCTGGTGCCGGCCTTCACCGCGCTGCGGGACCGGGGCCTGGTGGAGCTGGTTGCCTCCGGGGCGACCCACGGCTTCCTCCCGCTCCTCCGCCCCGCGCCCCAGGCGGTCCGGGCGCAGGTGGCGGTGGGGGCCGCCGAGCACGCCCGCGCATTCGGGCGTCGGCCGTCCGGCTTCTGGCTCCCCGAGTGCGGCTACTACCCGGGGCTGGAGGGCGTGCTGGCCGAGGAGGAGCTGCGGTTCACCTTCCTCGACGCCCACGGGCTCGCCGACGCCGAGCCACGCCCGCTGCTGTCGGTTCATGGGCCGGCCTTCACCGCCTCGGGAGTGGCGGTGTACGCGCGCGACCCGGAAGCTTCCGAGCAGGTGTGGAGCGCCGAGGTGGGGTACCCCGCGGACCCGGTGTACCGCGACTTCTATCGGGACATCGGCTGGGACCTGCCGGAGGACGCGCTCGCCCCGGTGGTGGGGCCAGGGCGGCCACGGCGGGCCACCGGCTTCAAGTACCACCGCATCACCGGGCGCGGCGCGGAGAAGAGCATCTGGGCGCCGGAGCCGGCGTTCGTCCGTGCGCGCGAGCACGCCAGGCACTTCGTCGCCCGCGTCCAGGAGCGCACCCGGGCGCTGCTCGGACGGATGGAACGCGATCCCCTGGTCGTCGCTCCCTACGACGCCGAGCTCTTCGGCCACTGGTGGTTCGAGGGTCCGGCATTCCTCGAGGCGCTGTTCCGCGAGGCCGCCGCCGCGGGGCTTCCGGTGGTGACCCCGGCGGACGACCTCCAGGCGTGGCCCGAGGCGCAGGTCGTCTCGCCGGTGGAGAGCAGCTGGGGCGAGCACGGACACGCCTCGATGTGGCTGGACCCGGTGAACGACTGGATTCCCCAGGCGCTCTACGGGTGCGCCCAGATGCTGGCCCCCTTCGCCCGTCTGGGGCGCGCCTCGGGCCTCGAGGGGCGAGCGCTGGTGCAGGCCTTCCGGGAGCTGCTCCTGGCGCAGTCGTCGGACTTCGCCTTCATCCTCCGGAGCGGGACCGTCACTGCCTACGCCCGTGCCCGCGTCCAGGGCCACCTCTCGGCTTTCCTGGAGCTGGTACGCGGGGTGCGCGCCGGAACCGTGGATCCGTTGCGGCTGCACGCCCTCGAGCAGCGAGATGCCCTCTTCCCGGACCTGACGCTCGCCCCGTTCCGCGAGTGACCCGGCCCCCTCGGGGGAAGAACCGGCGGCCCCGCGCTGTTCAGAGCCGGCCCAGAACATGCAGTCCTGCTTGCGCCGCCCGCGGCGCCCTTTACGTTGGGTCTCGCCATGAACGGTCTTCGTCGATTCCTCGCGCCGGTGGCGCTCCTCGCCTCCGGTCTCCTCGCCCTGCCGCTGCTGCATGGCCTCCCCGCCCGCGCGGACACCCCGCCCTCGCCCCAGCCTCCGCCGGGACAGGTCGCCGCGCCTCACCAGCCCGCGCCGCAGGTGGCCGGGCTTCCTTCGCTCGCGCCGCTGGTGGACAGCGTGAAGGCCGCGGTGGTGAACGTGGACGTCACCTCGCGGGTGGATCGCGGCGAGGAGAGCGGCGGGGCGGACGACCCGTTCGAGCAGTTCTTCGGCCGGGGGCGCCAGCGTCCGCAGATCCGTCAGGGCGCGGGCAGCGGCTTCGTCATCGACCCGCGCGGCTACATTCTCACCAACAACCACGTGGTGGAGGGGGCCTTCAACATCCGGGTGCGGTTCGACGACGGCCGGACCCTCGAGGCCGAGGTGCTGGGCCGCGACCCGCTCACCGACATCGCGCTCATCAAGCTGAAGGCTCCGCCGGCGAACCTGCCGTTCCTCAAGCTCGGTGACTCCGACGCGATGCGCGTCGGCGACTGGGTGGTGGCGATCGGCAACCCCTTCGGGCTCGCCTCCAGCGTGAGCGCGGGCATCCTCAGCGCCAAGGCGCGGGAGATCGGCGCCACCCAGTACGACGACTTCCTCCAGACCGACGCGGCGATCAATCCCGGCAACTCCGGCGGGCCCCTGTTCAACCTCAAGGGAGAGGTCATCGGCATGAACACCGCCATCGTCAGCGGTGGGGCGGGCATCGGCTTCGCGGTGCCGAGCAACCTGGCCAAGGCGCTCATCCCGCAGCTGGAGAAGAACGGCTCGGTGACCCGCGGCTACATCGGGGTGAAGCTGCAGAACCTCACCCCCGAGCTGGCCAAGGCGCTCAACGTGCCCCAGACCTCGGGCGCGCTCATCAACGAGGTCACCAAGAACAGCCCGGGTGACAAGGCCGGCCTCAAGGCGGACGACGTGGTGATCACCCTCGACGGCAAGAAGGTCGAGAGCAGCTCCGCGCTCTCCCGCACCGTGGCCCTGCGTCCGCCAGGCTCCACCGTGACGCTGGGAATCATCCGCAATGGCAAGCCCCAGGAGGTCAAGGTGACCCTGACCTCGCGGCCCGGGGAGCTCGACCGGGTGGGCGACGCGCGCGGACCTCGCTCTGGCGGCGGCAAGAACCAGAAGGACGAGACCAACCGCCAGCGCATCGGGCTGACGCTGCAGAGCATCGATCCCCGCACCGCAGAGGCGAACGGCTTGCCCACCAAGGGCGCGGTCATCACCGAGGTGCAGCCGGGGTCGCCCGCGGACGCCGCCGAGCTGGCGCCGGGGATGGTGGTCACCGAGGCAGCGGGGAAGAAGATCGCCTCGGCCGACGACCTCTCGCGGCTGCTCAAGGAGGCCAAGCCCGGGAGCACCATCCTGCTCCGGGTGCAGGTCCGCCTGCCGAACCGCGAGGAGAGCAGCCTGCTGCGCGCGCTGGTGGTCCCCGGCTGAGAGCGCAGTGCCTCTGCTAGGCTCGGGGCGTTCGTGGACAGTGCGCTCTTCCTCCTCGCCGGCAGCCTCCCGGTCCGGCATGGGTTCACCCTCCGCTCCGGAGGGGTGAGCGAGGGCAAGCGCGCCTCGCTCGACGTGGGGCCGGCGGCGGACGCCGGCGCCGACGTGCGCGAGAACCGCGCGCGGGTGGCCCGGGCGGCGGGGTTTGCCGCCAGCAGGCTCGCGCTGGCCGAGCAGGTCCACGGCACCGCAGTGGTCCGGGCACGGCCCGGGACGCTCCCCGAGGCCGACGCGCTGTGGACCGATGCCCGGGACGTGTGGATCGGCATCCGCACCGCGGACTGTGTCCCGCTGCTCCTCTGCAGCGAGGACGGCTCCCGCGTCGCCGCCGTGCACTCCGGGTGGCGGGGGAGCGCCGACCGCATCAGCGCTGTGGCGGTGGCCACGCTCGGCCGGGAGGGGACTCCGGCCGAGGCGCTCCGGGCCGCCATCGGGCCCTCCATCGGGGCCTGCTGCTACGAGGTGAGCGAGGACCTGGCGCGGCGCTTCGCCGACGCCTTCGGCTCCGAGGTCGTTCGCCGGCAAGGGCAGAGGCCGCACCTTGACTTGCGATTGGCCGTCCGCCGAACGCTCGTCCAGGCCGGCGTGCCGGAGGCACACATCGAGGATGTACCCGGGTGCAACGGCTGCGAACCCCAGCGCTTCTTCTCGCACCGCAGGGACCGGGGTGGGACGGGGCGGCACCTGGCGTTCATCGCGCCCGGCCGCGTTTCTTGACCCCCCTCGAAGCGGGTCCGTACACTCCGTACGGAATCCGGCGTGTTCCCGTGCCTCGCCTTCCCCCCTCGTACGTCCTGACGCTCCTGGTCCCCTCCGTGGTGGGCTGTGCCTCGGACGCGGCGAGCAAGAGCGAGGTGCGGACGCTGCAGGCCTCGGTGAAGCAGCTGCAGGATGACAATCTGAGGTTGCTGGAGCGGGTGCAGGCGCTGGAGACCGACCGTGCCGTGGCCCGGGCCGAACGGCAGCCGCTGGGACCGCTGCTGGCCGCCGCGCCCTCCACGCCCACCGGCAGCGAGGTGCCCACCCTGGCGGTGGTGAAGCTCAAGCCGCGGGTCGACCGCGCCCCTCCCATCGACGTGCGCACCACGGTGCAGGAGCCCGATGCCGAGCTGGTCGCTGCGCTCGCCAGGTCCCCGGCGCCGGTGGCCGAGACGCCCGACGCCACCCAGCTCGACGGTGAGTTCGCCCAGGCGCAGGAAGCGCTGCGCACCGGGAACCTCGGGGGGGGCGTCGAGCGGATGACCCGCTTCGCCGAGGCGCACCCGAAGGACCCGCGCGCCGACGACGCGCTCTACCTGGCCGCTCTGGGCGAGCTGGGCCAGGACGAGCCGGGCCGCGCCGCGAAGCTGCTCGAGACCGCGCTCCAGCGCTATCCAGCCGGAGACCTGGTGCAGCAGGCGATGCTCAAGCTCGCCGAGTGCCGGATGCGGCTCAAGCAGCCCGCCGAGGCCCGCGCCCTGCTCGCGCGCCTGGCGACCTCCTTCCCGGGGACGCCCGCGGCCACCGAGGCCCAGGCGCGCCTGGCCCGAATCCCGAGGACACCCTGATGAGAGCGTCGTTGCCGATGCTGTGCCTCGCCGTCGCCGTCGCCCGGGCCCAGGCGCCCGCCGGCGGGAGCTCCGAGGTCGAGGGCACCGAGGTGAAGCAGCCGCCCGGCCCCGCCGAGCAGGGGCAGGTGCAGACCGCTCCGCCCGAAGGCCCCTCCCAGGTCCACACCGTGGAGAAGGGCGACACCCTGTGGGACCTGTCGAGCAAGTACCTCGGCAGTCCGTGGTACTGGCCGAAGGTCTGGTCGTACAACCCGCAGATCGCCAATCCGCACTGGATCTACCCGGGCAACCAGGTGCGCTTCTTCCCCGGCAACGGTGAGGAGACGCCGGCCCGTGCCGAGCAGGTCGTGGGCGACGAGGACGAGCTGCAGGCCGGGGAGGCCATCCAGGGCGACGACGAGATCCAGATGGTCCGCATCCCGGTGGAGGTGAAGACCCGGGAGATCGTCCTCAAGGACGGCTTCGTGACCCCGCGGGAGATCGAGGCTGCGGGCACGCTGGTGGGCAGCTACGCCGAGTCGGAGATGCTGTCGCCGCCGGACGTGGTGTACCTGGACTTCAAGGACCGGAGCGCGGTCCAGGTCGGCGCGAGCTACGTCGTCTACCGAACGGTGGGGGAGGTCCATCACCCGCGCACCGGGAAGTTCCTCGGCTACCAGACCCAGATCCTCGGCACGGTGAAGGTGAGCCGGACCAGCGAGCCCAAGGTCCGGGCGGTGCTCGATCGTGCCCTCGACGAGGTCCGCCGCGGCGACCGCATCGGGCCGGCGCGCGAGCGGCTGTACGAGACGGTGTCCCCGGTCCCCAACGCGGTCGCCCTGCAGAACCTCACCGTGGTGGCGCAGCTCGAGCCGTCGATCACCATGGCCGGCGAGCACGTCCGGGTGCTGGTGGATGCCGGGAGCACCCAGGGCGTCCAGGTCGGAAACGTCTTCACCGTCATCCGGCAGGTGGACCCCATCACGTCCGGGGTCGGAGTCGATCCGAGCGCCAACCAGGACAGCACCCTGCCGGTCGAGGAGGTCGGCCGGTGCATGGCGGTCGACGTCCGCGAGAGCGTGAGCACCTGTCTGCTCCTCCGCTCCTTCCGCGAGGTGGTGGCCGGCGACCGGGTCGAGCTGCGCGCCGGAGGCCCGCAAACGGCCGGAGTCACTCGCTAAAGCATGAAATCCCCCCGGGCGGTCGGGGGGACCCTCGCTTGACCCGGTGGGAGCGGGCGCTTATGTCTCGCCGCCGCTTTCCGGCCAGTCCCTCCACTTTTATATAGGTGGCCCGGGACTGGCAGGGCGTGCCCGCGATGGACACCCGTCCTCTTCCCAGCGCCGAACGCACTGCGCTCCTCGCCCTCTGGGCCGTTCCCGGCATCGGCAGCGTCGGCCTCGGCGGCATGCGCCGGTGGGCTGCCGGCCGGTGGGCGGACCTCCTGGACACTCCCGCCCGCGACTGGGTGGATGGGCTGCCGGCGAGCGAACTGGTGCGGGCCCGGCTCCGGGCGGCGGGCTCGCTCCGGGCGGTCGCCGACGAGGTGCGCGAGCGCGCGGCGCGCGGCCGGATGGAGGTGCTCCACCGGGGAGACCCCGGCTACCCCGAGCGGCTGGTCGAGGTGCGCGACGCGCCCCCGGTGCTCTTCATGCGCGGCACGGTGGGACGTCCGAGGCGGCGCCTGGCGCTCGTCGGGACACGGCACCCGGAGCAGGGCTTCCTCCGGCACGCGCGGGCCTTCGCCGCGGCGGTGGCGGGCGGCGGGGCCGGGGTGGTGTCGGGCGCGGCAGCCGGAGTGGACCGGGCGTGTCACCTCGGCGCGCTCGACATGGGCGGACAGACCTGGGCCTTCCTCGGCTCGGCGCTCGACGCGGTGGACGCGGCCCAGGCGCGCCTCATGCCCCTCATCCTGGACGGCGGGGGCGCGGTGTTCAGCGAGCTGCCGCCCGGAATCCGGGCGAGCAAGCAGACGTTCCCCCGGCGAAACCGACTCATCTCCGGTGCATCCGACGCGGTGCTGGTGCTCCGGGCCGGTGAGAGGAGCGGGGCGATGCACACCGTCGCCGCCGCGCGAGACCAGGGGCGGCCCATCCTCGCCTGTCCTGGTGAGACGTGGGCCGAGGCAGCCCGGGGCTGCAACCTCCTCGTGGCTCGGGGCCTGGCGCGGCTGTGCATCGCCCCGGCCGACGCGCTCCGGGCGGTGGGGCTGGACGGCGCGCCGGCGCCGGGTGACATCGAGCCGGGGCAGATGCCGGGGATGTCGGCCGCCGCCTCGCGCATCTATGCGCTGCTGGGACGGGAGCCCCGTCCGGTGGAGGAGCTGGAGGAGCGCTCGGGGCTGGATCCGGGCGGAGCGGTGAGCGCGCTGTGCGAGCTGGAGCTCCTGGGACTCGCGGTACAGGTCCCGGGAAGAAGGTACCAACGGGTGTGAGGAAGACGATGCCCACGACACGGACCAAGAAGGTCGACGCGGGGGGTGCCCCGGCCGAGAAGGCGAAGAAGCCTCCTGCCCGGAAGGCGGCCCCAGCGGTGAAGGCCAGGAAGGCGGCTCCGGCGAAGAGCACGAGCAGGAAGCGCACCCTCGCCGTGGTCGACGCTGCAGGTACCCCCTCGCCCCGCCGCGGCGGACGCTACCTGGTGGTGGTCGAGTCGCCGGCCAAGGCGAAGACCATCAAGAAGTACCTGGGCTCGGGCTACGCGGTGAAGGCGTCGGTGGGCCACGTCAAGGACCTGCCCAAGAGCAAGATGGGCATCGACGTGGAGCACGACTTCACGCCCGAGTACCACGTCATCCCCAGCAAGGAAAAAGCGCTCGGCGAGCTGAAGAAGGCGGCGGCGGGGGCCGAGCAGGTGTTCCTCGCCACCGACCCCGATCGCGAGGGCGAGGCCATCGCCTGGCACCTCCACGAGGAGCTGCGGCACCCCAACGCGGTGCGGGTGATGTTCAACGAGATCACCAAGAAGGCGATCCAGGAGGCCATCGCCCACCCGCGATCGCTGGACCAGGCGAAGTACGACTCGCAGCAGACCCGGCGCATCCTCGACCGGCTGGTGGGCTACCAGATCAGCCCGCTGCTCTGGAAGAAGGTGCGGCGCGGGCTCTCGGCCGGCCGAGTGCAGTCGGTGGCGGTGCGGCTGATCGTCGAGCGCGAGCGGGAGATCAAGGCCTTCGTCCCGGTGGAGTACTGGACCCTGGAGGCGGAGCTCGAGGGGAAGGCGCCGCCGTCGTTCCGGGCCCGGCTGGCCAAGCTGGACGGGAAGAAGGCCGAGGTCCCGGACCGGGCCACCGCCGATGCGCTCCTCGAGGAGCTGCGCCGGGCCGACTACCGGGTCGACACCGTCGACCGGCGCGAGCGGCGCCGCAACGCCCCGGCGCCGTTCATCACCAGCAAGCTGCAGCAGGAGGCCGCCAACCGGCTCCACTTCACCGCCAAGAAGACCATGACCCTCTCCCAGCGGCTGTACGAGGGGGTGGAGCTCGGCGACGAGGGGCAGACCGCGCTCATCACCTACATGCGCACCGACTCGGTGCGGCTCTCGGACGACGCGGTGAAGGCGGCCCGGGGCTACATCGCCGAGACCTACGGGAAGGAGGCGCTCCCGGACGAGCCGCTGGTCTACCGGAGCCGGAAGAGCGCCCAGGACGCGCACGAGGCCATCCGGCCGGTGTCGATGGAGTGGACGCCCGAGCGGGTGAGGCCCTTCCTCGAGCCGGACATGGCGCGGCTCTACGAGCTGATCTGGAACCGCTTCGTGGCTTGCCAGATGAAGCCCGCGGTGTACGACCAGACCACGGTGGAGATCTCCGCGGGTCGGGCGACCTTCCGGGCTGCGGGCTCGATCCTCAAGTTCGCCGGCTACCTCGCGGTGTACGGGATGGCGCCGACGACCGAGGAGGAGTCGGAGCGGGAGAAGGCCGCTGCCGACGAGCCGAAGGCGGACGAGGCCAACGTGCAGCTCCCCGAGCTCGCCGAGGGCGACCGGCTGAAGCTGGTGGGGCAGGGTCTGCTCTCCGAGCAGCACTTCACCCAGCCGCCGCCCCGGTTCACCGAGGCCTCGCTGGTCAAGGAGCTGGAGGAGGACGGGATCGGGCGTCCCTCGACCTATGCCTCGATCCTCTCGGTGATCCAGGACAAGAAGTACGTGGAGAAGATCGAGGGCCGCTTTCATCCCACCGAGCTGGGGAAGATCACCACCGAGGAGCTGGTGAAGCACTTCCCCCACGAGATGGACGTGACCTTCACCGCCAGCATGGAGGAGCAGCTGGATCAGATCTCCGAGGGGGACTCCGACTGGCGACGCGTGCTTCGTGACTTCTACGGCCCCTTCCAGGTCACGCTGGCCAAGGCCGAGCAGGAGATGCGCGACGTCAAGCGGGAGGAGATCCCCACCGACGTCAACTGCGAGAAGTGCGGGAAGATGATGGCCATCAAGTGGGGGAAGATGGGCCGCTTCCTCGCCTGCACCGGTTATCCCGACTGCAAGAACACCAAGGACTTCAAGGAGGTCGACGGCAAGGTGGTCCCGGTGGAGGAGGAGCCGACCGACGAGACCTGCGAGAAGTGCGGCCGGCCCATGGTCATCAAGCGGGGGCGGTTCGGGCGCTTCATGGCCTGCTCCGGGTACCCGGAGTGCAAGACCAGCAAGCCGCTGTCGATCGGGGTGGCCTGCCCCACCTGCAAGGTGGGCTACCTCACCGAGCGGCGGAGCCGCCGCGGAAAGGTGTTCTTCGGCTGCAACCGGTACCCGGACTGCACCTTCGCCGCCTGGGACCGGCCGCTGCCCGAAGCCTGCCCGCAGTGCGCCTCGCCGTACCTGCTGCAGAAGTACAGCAAGCGCGATGGCGCGCGCATCGTCTGTCCGAACAAGGAATGCGCTTACACGCGCTCGGTGGACGAGGGCAGCTCGGTGGCGCCGCCGTCCGCGGCGTAGCCGTACCGAGCGCCACCGCGGCCGGTGTCGACCCCGCCAGGGCGCGGGCGAGCTCGCGAGTCAGCGGATCTGCGCGGCAATGCCACACCGCCTCCGCCGCCGGGGCATGCGGCGCGTGGTGCGGCGTGCGGTGTGCCGTTCTTGACACCCCGGGGGGCGCAAAGGGACGATGTTGCTCGCGTCTTCCTGTGAAGCACTGCCTCCTTGCGTCCCCCGATCGCCGCCCGACCACCGCGGGGTCGCCCCCTCGATAGTCTGAACGCGCCACCCCGGGAACCGGCGCACCGGAAAGGACTCACCCCTCCATGAGCACGTCGATGAGCCACCTGGTCGAGGCCGTCCTGGCCGCCGCGCCTGCGGTGAAGGGCGGGGCGATCGACTCGATCGTTCGGTTTTTCAAGGAGGGTGGCCCGTTCATGTACGTGAACATCTTCTGGATGGCCTGCGCGATCGCGGTGGTGGTCGAGCGCGTCGTCACGCTGATGTTCCGCTACAACCTGAACGCCGAGCCGTTCATGGAGCAGATCACCAAGCTGGTGCTCACCGGCAACGTGGACCGGGCGGTGAAGCTCTGCGGCGCGGCGCCGCACTCGCCGCTGGCCCGGGTGATCCGCGCCGGCCTCACCCGCGCCAACCGCGGGGAGATGGAGGTGGCCAAGAGCGTGGAGGAGGCCATCCTCGAGCACACCCCGCCCATCCAGTCGCGCATCCCCTGGCTCTGGTCGCTGGCCAACATCGCCACCCTGGTCGGGCTCCTCGGCACGATCAGCGGTCTGATCATCACCTTCCAGTCGCTGGGCAACGTGCCCGCGGATCAGAAGCAGGCCATCCTCTCCAACGGCATCTCGGAGGCGATGAACAACACCGCGTTCGGTCTGGGCATCGCGGTGTCCTGTATCATCGCCCACCTCTTCCTGACCGCGTACGCCAAGAAGATGGTGGAGACGGTGGAGCTCAGCGCACTGAAGCTGGAGAACCTCCTGTCACGGCGCGCCGCCGGCGAGACGTCGGCGATGGACTTCGAGCGCTCCGCGTAGCGTCAGGCTCCGAGGCCCCGCGCCGATGGCGTTCTTCTACAGCAAGCGAAAGCTCCGGATCCGGGAGCGCGAGGAGGGCACCGAGCTCAACATCGTCCCCTACCTCGACATCCTCATGAACCTGATCATGTTCATGCTCCTGTCGATCACCGGCCTGTCGGCGTTCGGCATCCTGAACGTGAACGCGCCGAACTACGGCGGCCCGACCACCCAGGTGACCGAGGAGGGCGACAAGCCGAAGCTCCTCCTCACCGTGCTCATCTCCAAGAAGGGCTTCTACGTCGCGGCGACGGGGGGCGTGGTCGGGCAGCAGCAGGGGCAGCCCAACCCGGCGGAGGCCCCTCCCAGCATCCCGAAGAAGGGCGACGGCAGCTACGACTACACCGCGCTCACCGAGTCGATGGTGAACGTCAAGAGGGAGTTCCCCTCCGAGTCGAAAGTCATCGTCGGCGCCGAGGGCGACATCCCCTACGAGGTCCTGGTGCAGACCATGGACGCGATCCGCGAGACGCCCGGACGCGAGCGCAAGCTGCTCTTCACCGACGTCACCCTGGGAGCGATGTGATGGCCGCGCCCGTCGCCCGTGCCCCGGAGCTGGACGAGGAGACGCTGCAGCGGCTGATGTTCCGCAAGGCGCTGGCGCGCAAGAAGCGCAAGGAGCGCGAGGCCGCCGGGGAGATCCACGAGCTCAACATCACCGCGATGATGGACATGATGACCATCATCCTGGTGTTCCTCCTCAAGTCCTACGCCGCCTCGGCCATCTCCCTGACCCAGAGCGAGGACGTGAAGCCGCCCATCTCCAGCACCCGGGCGGTGCCCAAGGACACCGTGGCGGTGACCATCACCCCGAGGGACATCCTGGTCGGTGACCGGGTGGTGGTGGCGCTGCAGAACGGGCAGATCCCCCCGGGGATGCTGGACGGCCGGCTGGTGAAGCCGCTCGACCAGGCCCTGCGCCGCGAGGTGGAGAAGCTGAAGCTCATCGCCTCGCGGAACCCGGCCGCACCATTCAGCCGCGAGCTGTCGGTCATCGGCGACCGGAGGATTCCCTACGACCTGCTGCTGACCGTGCTCTACACCGCCGGCCAGGCCGAGCTGGAGAACTACCGCTTCGTGGTGCTCCAGAAGGGTGACGGCAGCGAGGGCGGGTAGCGCCTGTCGCCCGTCAGAGGGAGGGGCGAGGTGCGTTTCCGGGCAAGGACAGCTGCCGCTGCTCCTCGTCCTTCTCGCAGCGGAGGGTGAAGGGCAGGGGCGCGGAGAGGCTCGATGGGGATGTCCTGGCCGAGGCCGGCGGAACGGTCCACGGGCGGCGAAGGTAAGTCGGGCCCTGGCGGGTGAAACCCCCCGCGGGGGTTGCAGCGGGCGCCCCGTTGGGTCAGGAGAGCAGGCATGGAACCGGTCACGGTCATCGGCGCGGGGCTCGCCGGCAGCGAATGCGCGGTGCAGCTCGCCCGCCGCGGGTTCCCCGTCCGGCTGTGCGAGATGAAGCCGCTGCGCCGGAGCCCGGCCCACCGGACCGACGGGCCAGCCGAGCTGGTGTGCAGCAACAGCTTCCGCTCGGACAGTCCGGACACCCCCATCGGGCTGCTCCACGCCGAGCTCCGCCGGCTCGGGTCGGTCATCCTCGGCGAGGCGGACCGGGCCCGGGTGCCGGCCGGGGAAGCCCTGGCGGTCGACCGGGAGCGGTTCTCGGCCGGCGTCGAGGCGGCGCTCGCCTCCGCCCCGGGGCTCGAGCGGGTGGTGGGCGAGGTCGAGTCGCTGCCGGCCGGGGACGTGGTGGTGGCGACCGGGCCGCTGACCTCCGAGGCGCTGACCCGGGCGCTCTCCAGGTGGACCGGAGACAAGCTCTACTTCTACGACTCGATCGCTCCCATCGTGGCAGCGGACTCGGTGGACGAGGCCGTCGCCTTCCGGGCGAGCCGCTGGGGCCGGGGGGACGGAGCGGACTACCTCAACCTGCCGCTGGACGAGCCGGAGTACCGCGCCTTCGTCCGGGAGCTGCTCTCGGCGGAGAAGGTGGTGCCGCATGCCTTCGAGGAGGCCCGGTACTTCGAGGGCTGCTTGCCCATCGAGGTGATGGCGGAGCGTGGGGAGCAGACGCTGGCGCATGGGCCGATGAAGCCGGTGGGGCTGGAGGATCCGCGGACCGGCCGGCGCCCGTATGCGGTGGTGCAGCTCCGCCAGGAGGACCTGGGCGGAACGGCGTACAACGTGGTGGGGTTCCAGACGCGGCTGACGTGGCCGGAGCAGCGGCGGGTGTTCCGGACCTTGCCGGGCCTCGCCAACGCCGAGTTCCTGCGGATGGGGCAGATTCACCGCAACACGTTCATCGACGCGCCGCGGCTGCTCGCGGCCGACCTGTCGCTCCGGGCCGAGCCGCGGGTGTGGTTCGCCGGGCAGATCTCCGGGGTGGAGGGCTACGTGGAGTCTGCGGGGTCGGGCTACCTGGTGGCGCTGGCGGTGGTGGCGCGTCGGCAGGGTCGGGCGTTCGTTCCGCCGCCGGCGGAGACGGCGCTGGGCGCGCTTTACCGGCACGTGACCGGGGCGGCGCACCCCCCGGGGACCGAGTACCAGCCGTCGAACGTGACCTTCGGCCTGTTCCCGCCGCTGCCCGGCCGGGTCCCAAAGTCCGGACGCCGGGAGGCGCACGCCGCGCGCGCCCGGACCGCCCTTCGCGGGTGGATCGAGTTCTCTGAGACCTCGTCCGGGACGTCGTCGTGGACGGGGGCGTCCGTGGCGGTGGACCCGGTGGTGGTGGCCCGGTGACGGCAGCCAGGCTGGGCGCCCTCGGCCTCGTGGCGCTGGCCTGCGCCGGGGCGGGCTGCAGCAGGAGCGGGGGCCAGCCGGCCCAGACGGAGAAGCCGCTGGTCGGCGGTCTCGGCAAGCGGCTCGCCGCAGGACCGGTCGCCGACCTCAAGCTCACCAAGGACGGCGCGTTCGCCACCTTCCTCAGGAACCCCAAGCGGCTGGCCATCCAGGGGGTCTCGCCGCTCATGGCCCTGGGCGAGCTGGGCGTCGCCTCGCTGAAGGACGGGGTGGTCCGCTTCATCGGCCAGGGGGTCTCGAACCGGCCGGGCAGCGTCCTGTTCAGCCCCGATTCGCGCTGGCTGTTCTTCGTGGACGGCTACAACGCGGCGGCCGAGGCCGGCACGCTGCACACGCTCCAGCTCGGCTCGGCGGCGGAGCCCGAGCTCCGCGGCCGCGCCGTCTCCTTCGTCGCCGTCAGTCCCACCGGCAACGCCTTCGCCTTCGTCGACGGCGGGGTGCTCCGGCTCGCGCCGCTCCAGGCCGGGAGCAGCGCCCGTGCGGTCGCCACGGAGGTCTCCACCGCCCAGTTCACCCCCGACGGGGCGCTCCTGCTCGTGCACCACCGGGCAGCGACGGGTGGGGCGCTGGAGCGCGTTCCAGTCGAAGGCAACCATCCCCCGGTCCGGCTCGGCGATTCGGTGGGCGACTGGATCCTGGCGCCGGACGGCAAGCGGGTGGCGTTCGCGGTGAAGAGCACGGTGGTGCGCGACGGCCGCGACCTGTGGGTGGCGGCGCTCCCCGACGGCAAGCCGGTCCGGGTGGTCACCGGCACCGGGCCGTTCGCCTTCTCTCCGGACGGGATGCAGCTGGCCCGCATCGAGCGGGAAAAGGCCTCGTCCATTGGACATCTCGTGGTGGGCCCGGCCGCGGGCGGCAGCGGGCGGAAGGTGGCCGAGCGGGTGGGGGACTTCTCCTTCGCCCCGGACGGGAAGGCCGTCGCCGCGCTGGCCAACTACGACGAGCAGCAGAAGTGGGGCCGGCTCACCTACGCCCCCCTCCCCGAGGGCCAGCCGGTGGAGCTGGGCAGGCGCGTCACCACCTGGGTCTGGAGCCTGGACAACAGGCACCTCGCCTTCAACCTCCGCGTCTTCCAGCCCCTGCCCTCGGTGGACCTGTGGCTGTACACCCGGGGCAAGCCCTCGGCCTCGGCGGTGATGGCCAACGTCTACGGCTACGACTTCGGGCCCGGCGGTTCGCTGTACCTCCGGTCCGAATGCATCCGCGAGGCCCGGGCCTGCACCCTGGAACGGCTCGACCCGAGCATCCCCGACGGCAAGCCCACGCCGGTCCTCGAGGGCATCTTCGGCTTCCGCCCCAGCGAGAGCGGGAACCGGATGCTGGTCACCTACGCCCGGACCGACGCCGAGACCTACGACGTGGCCGTCCTGAATCTGAAGACCAACGTCCGGGTCACGCTGGAGGAGCGCATCCTCCTTCCCGCGCTGTTCGCCGACCCCGAGGGGACCAGGGCGGTGTACCTCGTCTCCCAGGGCGAGCGGTCGGGCCTGTACGTCTGCGATCAGGTCCCCTGAGGGTGGTCGCGCGGGGGCCTCTCGTGAACGCCTAGTGGAACCCCACGTCGAAGGTGCCGCTGGCGACGGTGAGCGGAGCCGTGGCCGGCTTGCCCGGGACCGGCTGCAAGGTGGCGCTGAACGTGCCCTTCACCCGGTCGGCGGTGAGGCTGGTGACGGTGACCGAGCCCACGTCCGCGCCGGTGTTCCCGCCTCCCCAGCAGCAGTGGGCCGCGTCCCCGCCGTTGTGGCCGGCGCTGAGGAGTCGGGCGGTCCCGCTGTTGCCGAGGGCGTAGGTCCCGGGGCCACTCACCCCGCTCAGGGTGATGGACAGCCCGTGGTCCTTGTTCACGCTGCTGATCTGCAGCCCCGCGCCTCCCAGAGGATCGTGGGGCACACCGCTGATCGTCGAGGCGTTGTAGGCCTGGCTTCCCAGCTGGGCGCTCAGCTTGCTCCCGAGGTTGGCCGGAACGGGGACCAGGTTGCCGCTGAACGCCAGGTCCAGGCTCCCATCGGTCACGGTGCGCGTGCCCCCCACGGTGTTGGAGTGGCCGGGACTGGCGACGTAGGAGAACGTCCCGGCGATCCGGCCGCCGGCGAGCGTGGTCAGGGTGATGGTCCCTGCGCTCCCGGTGTTGTCGGTGATCCAGGTCTGCGCGTTGGCCCCGGACCCCGTGCCCTCGCCGACCGAAGCGATGCCACCGAAGACGTCGCTGCTCACGCCGAGGGCGTACGTCCCGGGCCCGGAGACATTGAAGAGGGTGATGGTCAGGCCCCGGGTGACCCCTCCAGCCGTCTGGGCACCGACGATCACCAGCGCTCCGGGCACACCGGGGACTGCAGCCGCGGAGACGCCCAGCGCCTCTGCCTGCCACCCCTGGCCGTCGATCTTCGCGGTGAATCCCGAGCCTCCGCCCCCCGGGGTGCTGGGACCACTCCCACCGCAGGCGGCGAGAACGACGGCAGCGAGTGAGTTCAACAGACGAGCGCGCATCGTGACCTCGGGACAGGCGGGGTTCGACCTCCTCCCGGTCCATGCGTGGGCCTGGGCGAGAAACCGTCATTGGCGCGTTCTGCGTCGCCGGGACCGGAATCTCGCTCCCCCCCGGCCACGGCCCTAGTCTGCAGAAGACCGATGGAGCACGCCTGGATCGACGCGTTCGGCGAATCGCTGGCCCACGCCCGGGGCAGCTCGCCCCACACGGTGAAGGCGTACCTCGCCGACGTGCGCGCCTTCGCCCGCTATCTCGAGGGCGCCGGACGCAGTCTGGCCACTGCCGACCACGGCACCCTCCGTGGCTGGCTCGGCACGCTCGCCGTCGACCACGCTCCGCGGAGCCGCGCCCGTGCGCTCGCCAGCGTCCGGGCGCTCTACCGCTACCTGGTCGCCACCGGCCGGGTCTCCTCGAACCCCGCTCGCTCCGTCCGGAGTCCCAAGCTCCCCACGCGACTGCCCAGGGTGCTCCCGGTGGACGAGGTGTTCGCCGTCCTCGCCGTTCCGGGCAAGGAGGGGCCGCTCGGGCTCCGCGACCGGGCGCTGTTCGAGCTGCTCTACGGATCGGGCCTCCGGGTCAGCGAGGCCTGCGGGCTGGACGTCGATGACCTCGACCTCAGCTCCCGGACGGTCCGGGTGTTCGGCAAGGGCCGGAAGGAGCGCCTCTGTCCCATGAATGGGGGGTGCGTCACCGCGCTCCGCCGCTGGCTCGAGCGCCGAGGCGAGCTCCTCGCCAGGCCCGCCCCGGGCCAGGACCCCTCGGCGCTCTTCCTCAACCACCGCGGCGGCCGGCTCACCGCCCGCAGCGTCGCCCGGCACCTCGACCACACCGTGCTCCAGCTCGCGCTGCAGCGGAAGGTGAGTCCGCATGCGCTCCGGCACTCCTTCGCGACGCATCTCCTCGCCGGTGGGGCGGACGTCCGCGTCATCCAGGAGCTCCTCGGCCACGCGAGCCTCTCCACGACGCAGAAGTACACCCAGGTGAGCATCGAGCAGCTGCAAGCGGTCTACGACCGGACGCACCCGCACGCCTGATCGGGCTCACCCGGCATCGGGCGGACAGTCACAGGCGAGCACGCCGCCGCAGACGCCGAATCTCTGACCGCAGCCGACCAGCTGGTGGCCGTGTCCGATTCCGCCGTAGGAACCGCCGCCGTAGGAACCGCCGCCCTCGTCTCGTCCAGAGAACGCAGTCGAGAACCAGAGCTCACAACCGCCGGCATCGGGCACCATGTGAAAGTTGCAGTCGCCGTTTCCCCAGCGAACTCCGGGCGAGATCACGGGGCGCGGGCGTCGACGCATCCAGCCGCACAGAGACAGATGCCGACTGTGAGTCCGACCACGGGGCGCCTCATGAGCGCCCCTCAGGAAAGCCTCGGCCGAGGACTCAGGCAAGCGGCGAGACCCCTCGGCATCCGACGCTCCTTTGCACTCGGGGATGGAACGTCCGGCACCTGGCTGTTACATGCCCGGGCAACCCCCCGATGTTCCACGGAACCACCATCCTCTGTGTCCGCCGAGACGGCCGGGTCGTGCTCGGCGGCGACGGGCAAGTGACCCTCGACAAGACGGTGATGAAGGCCAGCGCCAAGAAGGTGCGCCGCCTCGGCGACGGCCGGGTCCTCGCCGGGTTCGCCGGGAGCACCGCCGACGCCTTCACCCTCTTCGAGCGCTTCGAGGCCAAGCTCCAGGAGTACCAGCGCAACCTCGCCCGGGCCTGCGTCGAGCTGGGCAAGGACTGGCGGACCGACCGCTTCCTCCGCCGGCTCGAGGCGCTCCTGCTCGTCGCCGACGTCGAGCGGACCTTCGTCCTCAGCGGGGCCGGGGACGTCATCGAGCCCGACTTCGGCGCCGCGGCGGTGGGCTCGGGCGGACCCTACGCGCTCGCCGCGGCCCGCGCGCTGCTCGACCACTCGACCCTCGACGCCCGGCAGATCGCCGAGGTCGCGCTGGGCATCGCCGCCGACACCTGCATCTACACCAACAGAAATCTCAGCTTCGAGGAGCTCTAGGACGATGCCCGCGGGCGGCGCCAACCTCACACCCCGGGAGATCGTCTCCGAGCTCGACCGGTACATCGTCGGCCAGGGCGCGGCGAAGCGCGCGGTGGCCATCGCGCTGCGGAACCGCTGGCGGCGTCAGCGCGTCACCGGCGAGCTGAAGGACGAGATCACCCCCAAGAACATCATCCTCATCGGGCCCACCGGCGTGGGGAAGACCGAGATCGCCCGGCGGCTCGCCCGTCTCGCCCAGGCGCCGTTCGTCAAGGTCGAGGCGAGCAAGTTCACCGAGGTGGGCTACGTCGGGCGCGACGTCGAGTCGATGGTCAGAGACCTGGTCGAGGCCTCCATCTCCCTGGTCCGCGAGGAGGAGACGGCCAAGGTCCGCACCCGGGCCCGCGAGGCCGCCGAGGATCGCCTGGTCGAGCTGCTCTCGCACGGCGCTCCGCCCCCGCCGCGACAGGGGACCATGGGCTTCGCCCCGCCGCCTCCTCCGCCGGGCCGCCTCGGCGACGCCGAGCGGGACAAGCTCCGCGCCCAGCTCCGCGCCGGGACCCTGGACGACCGGATGGTCGAGGTCGAGGTGGCCGACGCCGGTCCCACCTTCCTCCGCAACTTCTCCGGCCAGGGCATGGAGGAGATCGGCGTCAACCTCTCGGACCTGTTCCGCTCGATGCCCGGGCTGTCGCGCACCCGCCGGCGGAGCGTCACCGTCCCCGAGGCCCTCGAGCTCCTCGCCCAGGAGGAGGCCGGCCGCCTGGTGGATCAGGACCGGGTCAACCGCGAGGCGCTGGTCCGCGCCGAGTCCAGCGGCATCATCTTCATCGACGAGATCGACAAGATCGCCAGCCGCGAGAGCACTGCGCGCGGCGGCGGTCCGGACGTCTCGCGCGAGGGCGTCCAGCGCGACATCCTCCCCATCGTCGAGGGGAGCACCGTCACCACCAAGTACGGCTCGGTGAAGACCGACCACGTGCTGTTCATCGCCGCGGGCGCCTTCCACGTCAGCAAGCCCGCCGACCTCATCCCCGAGCTCCAGGGCCGCTTCCCGATCCGGGTGGAGCTCGAGCCGCTGCGGCAGGAGGACCTGGTCCGCATCCTCCGCGAGCCGAAGAACTCGCTCATCCGCCAGTACACCGCCCTGCTCGAGACCGAGGGCGTGTCGCTGCACTTCACCGACGACGCGGTGGCCGAGGTGGCGCGCATCGCCGCGCTGGTGAACTCCCGGAGCCAGGACATCGGCGCCCGCCGCCTGCACACCATCCTCGAGCGGCTGCTCGATCCGGTGTCGTTCGAGGCCAGCGATCCGGGCCGCTCCCGCGACGAGGTGATCGACGCGGCGGTGGTGAAGAGCCGGCTGCGCGAGGTGGTCGAGGACGAGGACCTCTCCCGCTATATTCTCTGACCGGCCCACCATGCCCATCCCGCAGACCGTCGTCCCCGGTGTCGAGCGCCCGCTGCCTTCCAGGAACCGGGCGGTGATGGACCGGGCGCGCGCCCATCTGCTCCAGAACTACAAGCAGCAGCCCATCGTGCTCGAGCGTGGGGAGGGGACGAAGGTCTGGGACGCCGACGGCAACGTCTACCTGGACCTGCTCGGTGGCATCGCCACCTTGCCCTTCGGGCACTGCCACCCGGAGATCACCGCCGCGGCCAAGGCCCAGCTGGACCGGCTGTGGCACACCTCGAACGTCTTCTACACCGAGCCGCAGATCGTCCTGGCCGAGCTGCTGACCTCCCTCTCGGGGCTGGATCGGGCCTTCTTCTGCAACTCGGGCGCCGAGGCCAACGAGGCGCTCCTCAAGCTCGCGCGCAAGGCGCAGCACGCCCGGGGGCAGCCGGGCCGGTTCGAGTTCGTCTGCTTCGAGACCAGCTTCCACGGCCGCACCCTGGCGACGGTGACCGCCACCGGTCAGCCCAAGTACCAGAAGGGCTTCGAGCCGCTCCTCCCGGGGGTGGTCCACGTGCCCTACGGAGACCTGGACGCGGTGCGGAAGGCGGTCGGCCCGCGCACCGCCGCCATCCTCGTCGAGCCGGTCCAGGGCGAGGGGGGAGTGCGCGCCGCACCCGAGGGCTTCCTCCGCGCGCTGCGCACCCTGGCCGACGAGACCGGGGCGCTCCTGCTCGTCGACGAGGTACAGACCGGGATGGGGCGGACCGGCAAGATGTTCGCGTTCCAGCACGAGGGCATCCGGCCGGATGGGTTCAGCCTCGCCAAGGGGCTGGCGAACGGCCTGCCGATCGGGGCGATGGTGTGCACCGAGGAGGCGGGGAAGGCGCTGGCGCCCGGGACGCACGGGAGCACGTTTGGCGGCAACCCGGTGGCGGCGGCGGCGGCCATCGCCACGGTCCGGCTCGCCAGCGATCCTCGGGTACTCTCTGGAAATCTTGAAAAAGGCGAACACTTCGTCAACCGTGCCCGGGCGATGCAGGCCCGCCATCCCACCCTGGTGAAGGACGTGCGCGGCCGCGGCCTGCTCCTGGGGGTCGAGCTGACGTACGACGCCGGTCCGGTGGTCACCCGGTGCCGCGAGCGCGGGATGCTCTGCAACCTCGCTGGCGAGCGCACGGTGCGGTTCGCCCCGCCGTACATCGTCACCCTCGACGAGCTGGACGAGGGCTCCCGGCTCCTCGAGGAGGCCGTGGTCGGTCTGGCCCCACGCGGGTCGTAGGTTTGACCACCCCCCACGGCGCAGGTAGCGTCGAGCACCTCGCGTCCAGTGGGGGAGCGAAGGTTTGCCCAGCGACACGGATCGCACCCAGCACGACGCACTCGACGAAGCGGTGGATCTCACGATGGACCGCAAGCGGGAGATCCTCGCCCGCGAGGCGCTGCTCGACCGCGATCACTGGACGGTGCTGGGCATCAAGCGGGGGGCCGACGCCGAGGCGGTGAAGCTGGCCTACTTCGAGGCGAGCCGCGTCTTCCACCCCGACCGGTACTACGGGAAGAACCTGGGCAGCTACCGCGCCCGGCTGGAGCACATCTTCCAGCGGCTGAGCGAGGCGCACGAGGCGCTCACCGAGGCGCTCCGCCACGCGCCCGCATCCGGCTCGGCCAGGGGCGGCCGGGGGAGCGCGACCGGGGCCCATTCCACCGTCGACCCGCGCGCCGAGGAGCGGCGGGCTCGCCTGGCCCGGCATCCCTACCTGGCGACCAAGGCCCGGGCCGGCGCGCTGGTCGAGGAGGCACAGCGCCAGCTCCAGACCTCCCCGGAGAAGGCGCTCCAGCTGCTGGAGAAGGCCAAGGCGCTCGGCGGGGTCGCGGGGAAGGAGCGGGCCCCGGCGCTGGAGACCGAGGCCAGGAAGCAGCTGGCCAGCAAGCGCGCCGAGGACGAGATGCAGGCCGGGGGCGTCGCCGCGCTCGAGGGTGAGGCCGACACCGCCGCGCGCGCCTATTCCCGCGCCTCCAACCTCGACCCGGCGCGGGCAGACGCCGCGTACGAGGCGGCCCGCTGGCTGATGAAGGCCGGGCACCCCCTGGCGGAGGCCCGGGGGTTCGCCCAGCGCGCGGCGTCGCTCCGGGCGGACCATCTTCCGTCCCAGCTCCTGCTGGCGGAGATCTGCCTCCGGATGGGGATGGGCTCGGTGGCCCGCCGACATCTCGAGGCGGCGCTGAAGCTCGATCCCCGGAACGCCGAGGCAAAGGCGCTGCTCCGTCAGGTACGCTAGCCCCCGAGGATGGCAGAACAAGAGCCCGTCATCGGCATCGACCTCGGCACCACCAACAGCGTGGTGGCCATCGTCCAGGGCGGGCAGCCCCACGTCATCCGCAACCGGACCGGCCAGGCGTTGACCCCCTCGGTGGTGGCGGTGACCAGCGTCGGGAAGCGGCTGGTGGGCCAGCTCGCCAAGCGCCAGGCCATCACCAATCCGGAGAACACGGTCTACGCCAGCAAGCGGCTCATCGGCCGGAAGTTCAGCTCGGACCAGGTCCGCCGGGCGCGCGAGTCGCTGCCCTACCGGATCGTCTGCGGCGAGCACGACGACGTCCGGGTGCAGATGGGCGACAAGGCGGTGTCGCTGCCGGAGATCTCCGCCGCGGTGCTGCGCGAGCTGAAGGTCGACGCCGAGGCGTTCCTCGGCCGCCCGGTGAGCAAGGCGGTGGTGACCGTCCCCGCCTACTTCAACGACGGACAGCGGCAGGCCACCAAGGACGCCGGCCGCATCGCCGGGCTGGACGTGCTCCGCATCCTCAACGAGCCCACCGCGGCGGCCCTGGCCTACGGCTTCGGAAAGCAGGTGACCGGGAAGATCGCGGTGTTCGACCTCGGCGGCGGCACGCTGGACGTCAGCGTGCTCGAGGTGGCCAAGGGCGTCTTCGACGTGGTGGCCACCGGAGGCGACACCTACCTGGGCGGGGAGGACTTCGACGGCCGGATCATCGAGATGCTGGTGATGAACTTCGCCAAGGAGCACGGCGTCGACCTGCGCAAGGAGCGCATGGCGCTGCAGCGGCTCAAGGATGCGGCGGAGCGGGCGAAGATCGAGCTGTCCGAGCTGCAGGAGACCAACATCAACCTGCCGTTCCTCTACACCCCCCCCGGGGGCACCTCCGCCATCCACCTCCAGGCCAGCCTCAGCCGGAGCCGCTTCGAGGAGCTGACCCAGGACCTGGTGGAGCGCACGGTGGAGATCGCCGAGAAGGTGCTCGGCGAGGCGCGGGTGCACCCCGACGAGCTGAAGGAGATCGTCCTGGTGGGCGGGATGACCCGCATGCCCGCGGTGCAGAAGGCGGTGCGGCGGCACTTCCAGCGCGACCCTTCCAAGGGCGTGCACCCCGAGGAGGTGGTGGCGCTCGGCGCAGCCCTGCAGGCGGACGCGCTGATGCAGCCCTCCAGCCAGGTGCTGCTGCTGGACGTCACCCCCCAGAGCCTGGGCGTCGCCATCGCCGGCGGCTACGACCGGATCCTCATCCCCAAGAACACCACCGTTCCCACCTCGGTGACCGAGCTCTTCCACACCAGCCGCGACGGGCAGACCACGGTGAAGATCATGGTCCTGCAGGGCGAGAGCGACCTGGCTCACCAGAACGAGCTGCTCGGCGAGTTCATCCTCTCCGGGCTCCGGCTGGCGCCGCGGGGCGAGGTGGAGATCGAGGTCACCTTCGAGATCAACTCCGAGGGCATCGTCTCGGTCTCGGCCCGCGACAAGGAGACCGGACTCGAGCAGTCGATCACCGTCACCGCCTCGGGTGGCCTCACTCCCGACGAGCTCAAGAACATCCTCGAGCAGCAGGCGGACAGCATGCTCGAGGCGCGCACCTCCTCCGAGGTGGAGCAGAAGCGGAACGCCCTCACCAGCGTGGCGGCGGAGGTCTCGGCGCTCATCCCCCGCGTCCGCCAGCTGACCGGGAGCAGCGAGTTCGGGCGCGAGGCGCTTCGCCGCGCGGAGGAGGTCATCTCCTC
>DATIWB010000010.1:0-14787 GCA_035519675.1 Myxococcaceae bacterium | reverse complement strand
CAGCGAACGGATCCTGGTCTTCTTGAAGGGCGGCATCGGCGACGTGGTCTTCGCCCTCCCGCTCCTGGGTGACCTGCGCGCCGGCTTCCCCCGGGCGGAGCTCGTCGCGCTCAGCCACGATCAGGGGACGGACGTGCTCCGGTACGCGCCTGCGGTGGACACGGTGCGTTCGACCGGTCCGATGTCCACCCGCTCCTCGGTGGCCGCCTCCCTCCGGGCGCTGGGGCCGGGGGGCTTCGACGTGGCGGTCACCCCGGTGAGGTCGGCGCGCGCGGCCTGGCTGCTCCTCCGCTCGGGCGCTCGCGTCCGGGTGGGCTTCGGAGGCGGTCCCGAGCGGCTGCTCCTCACCCACATCGCGCCGCTCCGACCGTTCGAGGTGGTCTTCTCCCGCCGCTTCGAGCGGCTGGCGACCGCGCTCGGGCTGTCCACCGGCGCGCCTGCCCGGCTCGCCGTCGAGGAGCCCGCGCGCGAGGACGCCCGGCGCCGCCTGGCCGCGGCCGGTCGGGAGGAGGCACGGCCGCTGGTCGCTCTCCACGTCGGCGGTGGGTGGCCCACCAAACGCTGGCCGGTCGAGCACTGCCGCGAGCTGGTCCAGCGCCTCGCAGCCGAGGGCACGCAGGTGCTCCTGGTGGGCGGCGCCGAGGACCGGCCACGCGCACGGGAGATCGCCACCCCCTTCCCCGCCTCCGCCGTCCTCGACCGGACCGGCGCGAGCGTCGCCGAGACGGTGGCGGAGCTGTCGCTCGCCGGGGCCGCGGTGGGGCTCGACTCCGGGCTGTCGCACGCCGGGGTTGCCCTCGGCGTTCCGACGGTCCTGCTCTTCGGGCCGAATGACCCGGACTCGGTGGCCCCGGTCCCGCACGCGCGGATCGTCACCCAAGCTCTGCCCTGCCGGCCCTGCAACCGCGCCGGCAAGGAGCGCTGCCCCGAGGGTCACCACCGCTGCATGCGGGACACGACGCCGGACCAGGTGCTCGCCGCGCTCGCCGGCCTGCGCGGAGCGGCGCTCAGGGCCCGCTGACCGACTCCAGCGCCCGGAACCATTGCTCGGCCATGCGCCCGTAGGCCGGCTCGGACGGATGGAGCCCGTCGGGCAGGTTCTCCACGCCGCCGTCCACGGCGTCGGTCATCCCCGCTACCCAGGTGATGCGGTACCCAGCGTCGGCGTAGCGCTCGACGATGCCGTGGATGCGGTCGTTGAACGCCGCCACCTGGTCCGACGGCACCGACGTCTTCCAGGGCACCGGCGAGGCGACCACCCCGACGGTGGGCGAGAGGGTGAAGAGCTGCGCCAGCAGCCGTTCGTACATCGCCGAGGTCTTGTCCGGGTTCAGCGTGTCGGGGAAGTTCAGGTTGTTGGTCCCGGCGAGCAGGAGGACGACGTCGGGGCGGTAGGTTCGCATCGCCGAATCCACCACCGGGCCCTCCAGCTGCTGGCCGCCGTCCGCCGATTCGATCTGGTAGCCACCGTGCCCCTCGTGCCAGGGCCGCGGCATGCCCACCGGCGACCCGACGCGCAGGCTCCCCACGTAGTCGAAGGCGTAGCCCGCATCGATCAGGAGGTTCTCCAGCGGCCAGCGGTAGCCGCCGAGCTCCGCCTGCGAACCCTCGGTGATGGAGTCGCCGAGGGGCATGATCTTCACCCCCGCGTCACGCTGGAACCACCCGGTGGGGCCGGCATCGACCCCGCCGTCCCCCCCTGCGTCGGCGCCCGGGCCTCCGTCGAGGGGCACCCCGGCGTCGGCAGTGAACGACGTCGGCCCCAGCCCTCCACAGCCCGCGAGCATGGCGCAGGCCAGTGGGACCAGGACCCCGTTCCCCCCCCTTCCCTCACCCATGGTCACGGCACGCCAAGCTGCGGACGCACCTGCTCGCACGCAAGCCCGGACCGTCGCCGAGCAGGCCTGGAGCGTCCGATGGCCTATGCTCCGCAGAGGACAGTGGACGTGGACCTGGACACCGCCCGCGCGCAGGTGAGCCCCGCGCCCTCGATGGGCGACGGGTGGGAGCTGCGTCTGCACACCGGTCGCGCTGCGGGCACCGTGCTGGTCGTGCCCCGCGGCGGCGCGGTCCTCGGCAGCTCGCGCGAGTGCGAGCTGCTGCTGTCCGATGATGGCGTCGCTCCGCGGCACCTGCGCCTGTCCGAGGGCCGAGGGGGCCTCGAGTTCGTGCACCTCGGTGGCCGCTGGCCCACGCTGCTGGATGGCGAGCCCCGGACCAGCGGCGCGCTGCCGGAGGGAAGCCAGCTCCAGGTCGGCGCGGTGCTCCTCTCCGTCGCCCGGCGGTCGATGACCGCCCCACCCGGCGGACCCGCGACCGAGGACGACGAGTCGCCGCTTGCGCCCGGCACCGTCCTCGCCGAGCGCTACCGGATCCACGACCTGGTGGGCCGCGGCGGGATGGGCGCCGTGTACCGCGCCGAGCATCTGGCGCTGGGCAACACGGTGGCGGTGAAGGTGCTCCGGGCCTCGCACGGCGCCCACGCCGACATCGTTCGCCGCTTCCAGCGTGAGGCGGTGGCCGCGAGCCAGATCCGCCACCCGGGCATCGTCGAGGTCACCGACTTCGGCCGCACGCCGGACGGGCACTTCTACCTGGCGATGGAGCTGGTCGAAGGCGAGACGCTGGCCCGGAGGCTGGCGAGGCTCGGTCCGCTGGTTCCCGGAGAAGCGGTGGCGCTGGTGCGCGAGCTGGCCCGGGCGCTCGGGGCGGCACACGACCGCGGCATCTACCACCGCGACATCAAGCCGGAGAACGTGCTGCTCGCGCGCGACGGGACCGTGAAGCTGGCCGACTTCGGCATCGCCCGGCTCGCCGAGGGTCCGCGCGACGCCCGCGAGACTGCCGCCGGGCTCATCTTCGGGACGCCGCACTACATGTCGCCGGAGCAGGCCGCCGGTCAGCGCCAGGACGGCCGCAGCGACGTCTACGCCCTGGGCGTGCTCCTCTTCGAGCTGCTCACCGGAGCGCCGCCCTACCTCGGGGCGAGTGCCACCCACGTCCTCGCCGCACATCTGCTCTCGCCCGTGCCGCGGCTGCCGGCCCAGGGCCCGCATGGCCCCATCCCGTCGACGCTCGCTGACCTCGTCGCCCGGATGATGGCCAAGAACGCCGCGGATCGACCCACCACCATGGCCGAGGTCGAGGCCGCGCTCGACGCCGTCCTCGCCGGCCAGGAGCTCCCGCCCCCCGGGCGGCGGAGCGCGGTCCTCCCCTGGACCCGGGGCGCGCTCGTCGGCCTCGCCCTCGTCGCGGCGGCGGTGGTGATCGCCATCTCCGCACGCAGTGCCCGGAGCACACGGGCGGCGCCCGCGTCGCTGCCGGGCCCGACGTCGCTGGCCACCCCCGGAGCGCCGGGGCCTGGAGCCACCCCCTCCGGCCCCTCGTCTCCCTCCGAGCCACCTGCCCACGGCGCCCCCGGGCCGGCCACCGCCACGCCCGCCCCCGGCCCCGTGTCCGCCCCGCCGGCGCGTCCCTCCCCCGTTCCGGTCGAGCTGCGCTCGACGCCCGCGGGCGCACGCGTCACCCTGCACGGACGGCCGCTCGGACGCACGCCGCTCTCGGTCCGCCTTCCCCCGGACCGCACCCTGCTGCTGGTCTTCGAGGCCGACGGGCGGCAGTCGATCGCCGAGCGGGTCCGGGCAAGGACCGGGCTGGTGGTCACCGCACACCTGCCGCCCGCCCCCGTCGCTCCGGGTCTCGACGACCTCAAGGCCTCGCCGTACTGAGGCCGGTGGTCTAACGTCGGTGCCCGATGCTGGCGGTGGTGATGGCCGGCCTGCTGCTCTCCACCCCTCCCGGCGACGTGGAGCAGGCCCGGGCCGACTTCGAGCGGGGTGCGGCGCTGTACCGCGCGGGAGACTTCCGCGCCGCGCTGGCCGCGTTCGAGGCGGCCCAGGCCCGGGCCCCGGCGCCACAGGCGCTCTTCAACATCGCCCGCTGCCAGGAGCGGCTGGGGCAGCTCGCCGACGCGGTGGAATCGTACAGCGCATACCTCGCCTCGGCTCCGGAGGCGCCGGACCGCGCCACCGTCATCGCGCGCATCGACGAGCTTCGCGCGCGCCTGCCGCTCGAGGCGTCGCTGAGGATCTCGGTCGAGCCGCCGGCGTCGGTGTCCGTCGATGGAGAGCCGGCCGGGCTCTCGCCCATCTCCGCCCGGCTCAAGCCCGGCACGCACCGTGTCCGGGCCACGCAGGAGGGGTACCACCCCTACGAGCGTGAGGTGGAGCTCGCCCCCGGGGCGCGTGTCCAGCTCGAGCTGTCGCTGGTCGCCCTGGTGCCGCCGGTGGCCACCAGCGAGCGAGCGCCCGAGGCCGCCGTGCGCGACACGGTGCCGCCCGCGAGGACGCAGCCGCGTCGCTGGACGTACGTCGCCGCCGGGATCGCCGTGCTCTGCCTCGCCGCGGGCGTGACGTTTGGCGTGAGCGCCCACCAGGCCCAGGACACGCTGAAGGACGGAACGCCGCGGAAACCGGACCAGGTGCAGCAGGTCTACGACACGGCCGTCGCCCGCAGCAATGCGGCCAACGGCTTCTACGCCGCCGCGGGTGTCGCCGGGGCCGCGGCGATCACCCTCTTCTTCCTCGAGCCACACCTCGGGGCGCCTCCCGCGGAGACCCGGTAGCGTGCGTACCTCCCTGGCCCTCGCCCCGTGGGCGCTGGGGGTGGTCCTGCTGGCAGCCTGCGAGCTGGACCTCACCGGAGCCACCTGCAACACCGACGAGAACTGCCCGGTCCGGCAGTTCTGCGCCGTTCCCTCCGGAGAGAGGCAGGGGAGCTGTCAATCCGGAGAGCGTGTCAGCGCAATCCTGGCGCTCGGCGCCGACCCCTCCATCCTGCCGGCCGGAGGAAGCACCCAGGCCATCGCGACCCTCTCCGTCCAGAGCGGCCCGCCCGTGCCGGACGGCGGCCTGGTCACCGACCTCGTGGACTGGAGCGTCGATCCCGTGAGCGAGGGCATCATCTCGGTGGGAAACACCCCCGGCGTCCGGGGGCTGGTTCAGGCGCTCAGGCCGGGGCAGGGCCTGGTGCTGGGGACGATGACCTTCTCCGGGAAGCAGCTCCAGGCCAGCACCACCGTCGTGGTGAGCAACGCCGCGCTCCAGCGCCTGGTGGTGGTGCCCGACCGCCCCCAGTACGCCGCCGGGACCTCCGGAGGCGCGGCCGCCACCGGCTTCTTCAGCGATGGCTCGCACGCCGACCTCACCTCGCTGGTGAAGTGGACCAGCAGCGCCCCCTCGGTGGTCGCGGTCTCGGGAGCGTCGGGGAGCTGGGGACGGCTGACTGCGGCGACCCCGGGCTGGGCGGCGATCCAGGCCGACTACCTGAACGTCACCGGGTCCACGGGGGTCACCGTCAGCAGCGCGACCCTGGTGGGACTGAGCCTTTCCCCGCCGACGCCGCGCGGGGTGCAGGGCATCGATCTGGCGCTCGAGGCGACCGGCCTCTTCTCGGATGGGTCGGCGCAGCCGATGACCCGCTCGGTCGGATGGAGCGTCGACGACCAGAGCGTCGGGTACTTCAGCGCGCCGGGCGTCGTGACCCTGCTCACCCCGGGCACCACCACGGTGAGGGCCGTGGCCTCGGTCTACCAGGCGAGCACCGCGCTCGACGTGGCCCCGCCGGCTCCGGCCCAGCTGGAGATCTCCCCTGCCCTGCCCGATGCGCTCCAGCTCAACGGCACCAGCCGGCTGCTGGCGTGGACCACCCACCAGGACGGAACGGTGTGCACCGCGGCGCCGTCCTGGACGAGCGTCGATCGCACGGTCGAGGTGTCCTCGGTGGGCGAGATCAGCGCCGTGCAGCAGCCGGGCGTCGGGACGGTCATCGCCACCGCGGACGGCCTCGAGGCCCGGGCGGCGATCGAGGCGACCGATGCGGCGGTGGAAGGATGGCAGGTGTGGCCGCCCGAGCAGGTGGTACCGGTGGGCGCCGCGGGGGTGCTGGTGTTCGAGCGCACGCTGAGCTCCGGGATCGCCCAGGACCTCACCACCGCGGCAGGCTGGCGGCCCCAGAACCCGGACGCGGGGATCGACGTCGACACCGGCGAGCGCGGCGGGACGGTGCGCACCCGTCAGCCGGGGAGCCGGCTGGCAGTGCTGGGATTGATGCCCGGCGGCGTCGGCCGGGCGTATGTCCGCGCGCCGGCCGGCGTGCCGACCCTGGAGATCGTCCCTCCGGAGAGCACGGTCCCGGTCGGAGGGCGGACCCGCCTGGCCGCGGTGGGGCACTGGCCCGACGGCACGGTGGTCGACGTGACGTCCTCGGCGAGCTGGAGCGCGGAACCGCCGGAAGTGCTGTGGGCCGGAGACGGGCCGAGCGCAGGGCTGATCTTCGGGGCCGATGGCGGGGTGAGCACCCTGACGGCCCGTTTCGGGGCCGCCACCGCCCAGGCGCAGGTCGAGGCCGAGTCGGCCCCGGCAGCGCTGGAGGTCTGGCCTCCCGGAGTCACCCTGGCGGCGGGCACCGCGCTGCCCCTCTCGGTGAGCCTGGTCACCGGGTCGGGTGACTCCACCGATGTCACCCCCGATGCGGTCTGGACCTCGAGCCTCCCCAGGGTGGCGATCGCCACCAACGCCCCGGGACAGCACGGCACCCTGCTCGGGCGAGCACCCGGGACCGCCATCCTGACCACGCGGGTGGACCAGCTGGAGGCCAGGCTCCCGGTGGTGGTCAACGCGGCCACGGTGCAGGAGGTGGAGCTGCATGCGCCACCGGCGGTGGTGACCTGGGCTCCATCCAGCTTCGGCGCCACCGCACGACTCTCCGACGGCACGGTGCAGGACCTCACCGGCTCGGTCAGCTGGACTCTCTCCGACCCCGCCCTGATGCGGATCCGCGGCACTGGCGGGGATCGCGGCACGGCCGTCGGGCTCGACGCGGGCATGGTGCAGGTCTACGCACACCCGCTGGGCGCCTCGGCGCTGAACGTCTGGGTGACGGTGAACCCCTCCGCGCCGTCGTCGCTCGCCGTGACGCTGCCTCCCGGCGGGGTGGCCGCAGGGACACGCCCGCGGGTACAGGCGGTGGCATGGACGCCCGATGGAACGACGGTCGACGTGACGGCGCTGGTGGAGTGGAGCAGCTCGGATCCGACGGTCGCCACCGTGTCCAGCGCCCTCCGACCCGGCTGGGTGACGGCGCTCCGCGCCGGGTCGACGACCGTCGGGGCACGCTTCGCCGGGCTGAGCAGCAGCGCCACCTTGCAGATCTCCAGCGACACCCTGACCAAGCTCACGGTGTCGGCGCCGGGGACCCTGCCGCAGAACGCCGGCGCCACGGCGACCGCGACCGCGTCCCTGTCCGGAGGGGGGTCCCAGGTGCTCGGGGAGGACGTGGTGTGGTCCTCCGACAGCCCGGCCATCCTCGCCGTCTCCAACGCGCCCGGGGCACGGGGCCAGCTCGTGGCGTTGGCGCCGGGAACGGCGACGGTGAAGGCCCGAACCCGAACCGGCCTACCGTCGCTGCAGGCGAGCGTGACGGTGACGGTCTCCCCGGCGGCACTGCAGAGCCCACCTCCTGGGACCGTGAAGAGGGGTGGTTCTCGCTGACGCGGTACCGCCCGGCCTGAACGGCTCGCGGGCGACGGCCGGCGACGCGGCGTCGCGGAGCTGGAGGCGCAACTCGTGGCGTCGAGCCGGTCACCGGTGCTACCTCCACGGGGTTCATGGAGGCTGCCCCGAACGAAGGCGTCGCCCCGGAGTCCCGCGACCGGGTGCTGGTGGTCGACGACGAGCGGAACATCCGCGCCATGCTGCGGGTGTGCCTGGAGCAGGCCGGGTGCGAGGTGCGCGAGGCGGGTTCGGCGGAGGCCGCTCTGGCCGCGCTCGCCTCCGGCCCTGCGGAGCTGGCCTTCGTCGACCTGAAGCTCGGCACTGGCAGCGGGCTCGACCTCCTCCCCGCGCTGCTCGCCGAGGATCCGGATCTCGACGTGGTGGTCATCACCGCCTACGCCTCCATCGACACCGCGATGGAGGCCGTCCGCCGCGGCGCGCGCGACTACGTGCCCAAGCCCTTCACCCCGGCGCAGATCCGGGCGGTGGTCGACCGGCTCCGCGAGCGCCGCCGCCTCCGCGCGCGGGTGGAGACGCTCGAGGACCGGCTGGCCGGCGGGGACCCGGACGCACTGCTCGAGACCCGCTCGGCGGCGATGCAGGCCACCCTCTCCCTGCTCCGCCGGGCCGCGGCCTCGGACGCCGCGGTGCTCCTTCGGGGCGAGAACGGGACCGGGAAGAGCCTCCTCGCCCGTGCGCTCCACCGCCTCTCCCGCCGATCGGACAAGCCGTTCATCACCGTGAGCGCCCCGACGCTCTCCGACCAGCTCCTGGTGTCGGAGCTCTTCGGCCACGCGCGAGGAGCCTTCACCGGCGCGGTCCGGGATGCACCGGGCAAGGTGGAGGCGGCCGAGGGCGGCACCCTGTTCCTGGACGAGATCGGCGAGCTCGGTCCCGCCACCCAGGCCCAGCTGTTGCGCTTCCTCCAGGAGAAGGCCTTCGAGCGAGTGGGCGAGACACGGACGCGCCACGCCGACGTGCGCATCGTCTCGGCGACGAACCGGGAGCTGGACGAGGACGTACGCTCCGGGCGCTTCCGCGAGGACCTGCTCTACCGGCTGAACGTGGTGGAGATCCGGGTGCCTCCGCTCCGGGAGCGCCGGGAGGACATCCTGCCGCTGTTGCAGCGGATGCTCCGCGACCTCGCCGCCTCGCTCCACCGCCCGGGCCTGGAGCTGTCGCCGGAGGCCGCGGCGGTGCTCGAGGGCTACGCCTGGCCGGGGAACGTGCGCGAGCTGCGCAACGCGGTGGAGCGGGCGGCGATCGTCTGGCCGGCGGACGTGCTTCCCCCCGCGGCCTTTCCCGAGCGCATCGCAGCCACCCAGGGCGCCGCGCCGGTCCTGGGCGGCCCGTACACCCTCGAGCAGATCGAGCGAGAGCACATCCTGCGGGTGATGGCCGGCGCCCCTACCCTCGACGAGGCGGCGCGGATCCTCGGCATCGACGCCTCGACCCTCTGGAGGAAGCGCAAGAAGTTCGAGGGCTGAGCCTGGTCGGCGGCGCGCCGCTGCGCGCGTGAGCCTCGACGCGCGGCGCCCCTGCGCCGCTCCGCAGGCCTCCCCCTGGTGCGGGGGGCTGAGCCTGGTCGTCTCAGAGCGCCACGTGCGCCGGCACGGACCTCTCGCCCGTCTCGCTGTCCGGGAGCTCGAGCCAGAACACCGTCCCTTCCCCGGGGGCGCTCCGGACGCCCACTTTGCCGCCGTGGGCCTCCACCACGTCCCGGACGATGGAGAGCCCCAGCCCCGCCCCCCCCGGCTCCGAGCCCGGAACCCGGTAGAACTTCTCGAACAGCCGCGCCTGGTGCTCGGAGGCAATGCCCGGCCCGTCGTCCTGGACCTCGATGCGGACCCCGCCCGCCACCCGCATCGCCCGCACCAGCACCGGCCTGCCCGATGGCCCGTGGTGGACGGCGTTGGAGACCAGGTTGGTGAGGGCGAGCTCGATCCGGTCCGGATCGGCCCACAGCCGCTCGGCCCCGGGCTGGATGTCGAGCTCGATCGGCACCGCCCGCTGGTCGGCGGCGTCGCGCACCGCCCGCTGCGCCTGCCCCAGCGCCAGCTCGGTGGACAGCTCGCGGGGGTGCAGCTCGAGCCGTCCCGATCGGATGCGCGCCAGGTCGAGCAGATCGTCCACGATGCTCTGGAGCCGCTCGCACTCCTCGCGGGCCGCGACCACCAAGTCCTGCTGCCGGTCGTTGAGCGTGCCGACGGTCTGCTCCGCCAGCAGATGGATGGCCATGCGCAGGCTCGTCAACGGCGTGCGGAACTCATGGGCAACGGTGGCCACCAGGTCGTCCTTCAGCTCGTCGAATCGCCGTACGCGGGTGATGTCCTGGAGCAGGACCGTGACTCCCAAGAGCTGTCCCTCGTCGCTCGACACCGGATTGGCACGGGGGAGGAGTGCCCGATTCCCGTCCGCCGCCTCGACCACCAGCGCGTCCTCGAAACCCCGCGGCTGGACCGACGGCGCCCCGGCCAGCACCTCGTCCCGGATGCGCTGGACCCGCTCGCGGACCGCGGGTGGAGCGGCAGAGAGGCTGCCGTCCGACGCCCGGATGTTGAGGAGCTGCTCCGCCGCACGGTTGGCGTTCACCACTTTGCCCGCGCCGTCGAACACCACCACCGGGTCGGGGAGGCTGTCGATCGTCGCCTGGGCGGCCAGCTGGGCCTCGAGGAGCTCGCCCAGGCTCGAGTCGCGGTAGCGCTGGAGGCTCTCGGCCATGGCGTTGAAGTCGGTCGCCAGCTGGCCGATCTCCGAGCCCCCACCCACCGAGACGCGCGCCCGGACGGCGTAGTCGCCCTGCCCCAGCCGGCGCACCGCCTGACCGAGCACCGCCACCGGCCGGACCACGCGCGTGGTGAGCGCAGCCGAGGCCAGCAGGCCGAGCACCAGCGCGGCCAGCACGCCCACCACCACCGCCGTCTCCGCGAACTCGCTGTCTCGACGGACCCGAGTGCTCTTCAGCACCATCGCGTCCTGGTTGAGGGAGAGGATCTCGTCGGCCGCGGCCTTCACCTGCGTGAACCCAGGCTGCAGCACGTCGAGGTACCGGCGCTGGAGCTCGCCCTCGGGAAGCTGGAGGAATGCGTCGTAGTCCGCCTGATAGCGGGTCCACGCCTCGCGGAGCTTGCCGACGGCCTCCGTCTCGCCGGGCTCGGTGATGTTCCGTTCCTCGACCTGCAGCTCGTGCTCGAACGCCGGGCGATGCTCGCGGGCCAGCGCCAGTCCCCGCTCCTTCTCGCCGATGACCACGAACAGCGCACCGCTGTCCAGCCGCTCGATGGACTCCTTCATCCGCTGTGCGGCCAGCACGCTGCGGTAATTGTCCGAGAGGATCCGCTCGCCGGCCCGGCCCAGCTGGTGCGTGGTAACCACCGAGAACGCCGCAACCACGGCCAGCGCCACCGCCAGCGGTGACAGCGCGAGGAGCAGGCGGGAGCGGAGCGTCATTCCCGCGCGTCTCCCAGCGCTACCACCTGGACGTCGAGATCTTCGGCCTCGCGGACCAGTCGGATGTCCACCGTCCTCCCCAGGAGCCGGCGTAACCCCGACTGGTGGGACCGGCCGATGAGCAGGAGTCCCACGTTATGGCTCCGGGCGAAGTCGATCAGCGCTGGGACCGGATCGGCCGCCCGGAGGCGGACCACCTCCGCGCCGAGGGCCCTGGCGCGCTCGATGTTCTCCAGCAGGTGCCGCTGCGCCTCGGCGTCGATCCGGTCGGGAGCCTCCTCCGGGGTCTCCACGTAGACCACGAACCAGTCGGTGTTCAGCCGGCCCGCGACCCGCGATCCGCGCCGGAGCAGCTCCGCCGCACGCGGGGGGTACGAGGACATGCAGACCATCACCCGGGCGCCGGTTCCCCCGGTGGATCGTGGCGTCTCCGGGCTGGTCTCCCGCCGCAGGGTCTCTCGTTCGAGCGACTCGACTACCTCGCGGAGCGCCAGCTCCCGGAGGGTGGCGAGGTTGCCCCGCTGGAAGAACCGCTCCAGTGCCTGCGGGACCTTCTCGCTGGCGTAGATCTTCCCGGCCCGGAGCCGCTCTTCGAGATCCTCGACCGCGAGATCGAGGTTCACCACCTGGTCAGCAGTCTTCAGCCACGCATCGGGAATGGTCTCGCGCACCCGCACGCCGGTGGCCCGGGCGACGAGGTCGTTCAGCGACTCCAGATGCTGGACGTTGAAAGCGCCGATGACGTTGATCCCCGCGCCGACGAGCTCCTCCACGTCCTGCCAGCGCTTTCGATTCTTGCTCCCGGGCGCGTTGGTGTGCGCCAGCTCGTCGACCACCGCCACCTCGGGCTTCCGGGCGAGAATGCCATCGAGGTCCATCTCCTCGACCTTCACCCCGCGGTACTCGATGGCCCGGCGGGGCACCACCTCGAGGCCCTCCACCAGCGCGGCGGTCTCTTCGCGGCCGTGGGTCTCGACGAAGCCGATGACGATGTCCACTCCGCGCTCGCGGAGCGCGTGAGCCTCCTCGAGCATCCGGTAGGTCTTGCCGACTCCGGCGGCGAACCCGATGTAGAGCTTGAGACGACCCCGCTTGCCCTGGCGAACCAGGGCAAGGAACTCCTCCGCCCGGCGCTCAGGCCGGTCGGCGAGCTGGGTCATTGCGACCGCGTGGCCGAGGGTCCTCGTTCGAGCGCGCCGAATTGACGGTCCAGAGCGAGGTTCAGGACCAGGACGTTCACCCGGGGCTCCCCGAGAACGAACAGATCCCGTCGCTCGATCTGCGATTCGACCAGGACCCGAACCCGGTCCTCGGCCACGTGCCGTGCCTGAGCCACGCGGGGAACCTGCCACAGTGCGCCGGCCGGCGACAGGTGGGGATCGAGCCCGCTCCCCGAGGAGGTGACCAGCTCCACGGGGGGAGGACCCGAGGCGCCGGGGTTCTCGGTCTGGAGCTTCTGGAGCGCGTCGGCGGCGGAGTCGCGCAGCTTCTTGCTGGTGGCCCCGAGGTTGGTGCCCCCGGAGCTGGTCGGGTCCCAGCCGTCCTTCCCCGCGGCCGAGGGGCGGGGGTGGAAGTAGCCAGGCGCCGAGAAGCCCTGGCCCAGGAGCTCGGAGCCCACCACCCGGCCGGCCTCGTCCTGGAGAAGGCTGCCGTTGGCGCGATGCGGGAACAGGACCTGCGCCAGGCCCGTGGTGACCAGTGGATAGACCAGGCCGGTGAGGACGAGGGTCACCGCGGTGACCCGGAGAGCGATGATCAATTCCTTGCGCATGGCGAGCCTCAGACCAGTCCGAGCGCGGCGACCACTAGATCGACGAGCTTGATGCCCACGAAGGGGACGATGACCCCGCCCACCCCGTAGATCAGCAGGCTGCGCTGGAGCAGGGCGGCCGCCCCCACCGGGCGGTAGCGCACCCCCCGGAGCGCAAGGGGGATGAGGGCGATGATGATCAGGGCGTTGAAGATGACCGCGGAGAGCACCGCCGAGTAGGGCGATGCGAGCCGCATGACGTTCAACGGGGCAATCTCCGGATACACCCCGACGAACATCGCCGGAAGGATCGCGAAGTACTTGGCCACGTCGTTGGCGATGCTGAAGGTGGTCAGGGTCCCCCGGGTCATCAGCAGCTGCTTTCCGACCTCCACCACCTCGAGCAACTTGGTGGGGTTGGAGTCGAGGTCCACCATGTTCCCGGCCTCCTTCGCGGCCTGGGTCCCGGTGTTCATCGCCACCCCCACGTCGGCCTGGGCCAGGGCGGGAGCGTCGTTGGTGCCGTCTCCAGTCATGGCCACCAGCTTTCCCTTGGCTTGCTCCTCCCGGATGAGGCGCATCTTGGCCTCCGGGGTGGCCTCGGCCAGGAAGTCGTCCACCCCGGCCTCGCGGGCGATGGCCGCGGCCGTGCGGGGGTTGTCGCCGGTGATCATCACCGTGCGGATGCCCATCGCCCGGAAGCGATCGAACCGCTCCTTGATCCCCCCCTTCACCACGTCCTTGAGGTGGATGATGCCCAGGACCCGCGCCCCCTCCGACACGGCCAGCGGGGTGCCCCCGGAATCCCCGATGCGGGTGGCGATCTGCTCCGCCTCCGCAGGGACCTTCCCCCCCAGCGACTCGACGTGACGGGCGATGGCGTCCACCGCCCCCTTGCGGATGACCCGATGCGCGATGTCCACCCCGCTCATCCGGGTCTGGGCGCTGAACGGCACGAAGTGCGCTTCCTGGTGGCCCACCTCGCGGCCCCGGAGCCGGTAGCGCTCCTTGGCCAGGACGACGATGCTCCGCCCCTCGGGCGTCTCGTCGGCCAGGCTGCTGAGCTGAGCTGCGTCTGCCAGGTCCTCGATCCGCACCCCGGCGAGGGGAAGGAGCTCGGTGGCCATCCGGTTGCCGAGGGTGATGGTGCCGGTCTTGTCTAGCAGCAGCGTGTCCACGTCCCCCGCCGCCTCCACCGCCCTGCCGCTCATCGCGATGACGTTCTTCCGGAGCAGCCGGTCCATGCCAGCGATGCCGATGGCGGAAAGGAGCCCCCCGATGGTGGTGGGGATGAGACAGACCAGGAGGGCCACCACTGCCGCGGTCGAGAGGTGGACCCCGCTGTAGATCGCCATCGGAACGAGGCTGACGCAGGCGAAGAGGAACACCGCGGTCAGGCCCACCAGCAGGATGTGGAGGGCGATCTCGTTGGGGGTCCTCTGGCGGGCGGCGCCCTCCACCAGGGAGATCATCCGGTCCAGGAAGGACTCCCCTGGATTGGCGGTGATCCGCACGACGATCCGGTCGGAGAGGACCCGGGTGCCGCCGGTGACGGCGCTCCGGTCTCCGCCGCTCTCCCGGATGACCGGGGCAGATTCGCCGGTGATGGCGCTCTCGTCCACCGAGGCGATGCCCTCGATGATCTCGCCATCGCCGGGGATGTACTGCCCGGCTTCCACCACCACGATGTCGCCCTTGCGCAAGGCGGAGGCGGGGACCTTCTCCTCCCGGCCGCCCACGAGCTTCCGGGCGTCCACCTCCTTGCGCATCTTCCGCAGCGAGGCGGCCTGGGCCTTGCCCCGCCCCTCGGCGATGGCCTCGGCGAAGTTGGCGAAGACCACGGTGAACCAGAGCCAGAGAGAGACCAGCCCGGTGAACCACAGCGGCGTCGCACGGTGCGGCGCTCCGATGTCCCGGAGGAACTCGATGGTGGTGAGCAGCGCGCCCACCTCCACCACGAACATCACCGGGTTCCGGACGACGTCGCGAGGAGACAGCTTCCGGAAGCTCTCCCAGATCGCCGGCCGGACGATG
>DATIWB010000009.1:0-17194 GCA_035519675.1 Myxococcaceae bacterium | reverse complement strand
GCGCAGGATCCGGTAGAAGGCCGCCGCCGTCAGGCGCTTGAACCAGGTCTCGCCGTGCCGCTTGCGGCGCACGCCGTACACGACGTCGTACCCGTCGCGCCAGCGCGTGACCATGGCGGCCACGACCTCGGGCGGGTCCTGCAGGTCGGCGTCCATCACCACCACCGCGTCGCCCAGCGCGTGATCGAGCCCGGCGCTGATCGCCGGCTGGTGCCCGAAGTTGCGCGAGAGGGTGAGCAGCCGGACCCGGGCGTCCGCCTTCGCGGCCTCCTTGAGCAGCGCCGACGTCCCGTCCGAGGAGCCGTCGTCGACGAAGATGACCTCGGTGGGCATCTTCAAGCGGTCCAGCAGCGCACGCAGCCGCTCGAGCAGCGCGGGAAGAACCTCCTCCTCGTTGAACACCGGGAGGACGAGCGACAGTGTGGGAGCCACGACGCTGCGCAAGCTATCTCAGCGCTCTCCCCAGTGCAGCTTCTGGCGGAGGATCCCGAAGTAGTCGATGTTCGGATTGCCCACCAGCACCGTCCGGTTCGGCGAGCGACGGACCTCGAGCCGGTCGCCCTGCTGCAGCGCGTGCCCCGCCTGTCCGTCGAGGGTGAGGTACACGTCGGCGACGGGCGAGGCGAGCAGGACGTTCACCACCTGATCGCCGGGGACGACGAACGGCCGCTGCGTGAGCGCGTGCGGGCTGATGGGCGTCACCACCGCGCACTCGAGCGCCGGATGCAGGATGGGTCCACCGGCGGCGAGCGAGTAAGCAGTGGACCCGGTGGGCGTGGCGATGATCACCCCGTCCGACTTGAAGGTGGTCATGAACTGACCGTCGAGGCTGACCTCGTGGTCCGCGATCCGGGCCAGCGCGCCCTTGTTGATGACCACGTCGTTGAGCACCTCGTCCTCGACGATGACCTTTCCTCCGCGATGGAGCCGGCAGGCCAGCTTCATCCGGGTGTGGAGTCGCGCCTTTCCGGACACCGCCTCGGCGAGCCGGGGGAACAGCTCGGTGCGGGGCACCTCGGTGAGGAAGCCCAGCGACCCGAGGTTCACCCCCAGGATGGGCACGGTGCGCCCGCGGACCATCCGGGCGGCGTAGATCAAGGTCCCGTCGCCCCCCAGCACCAGGATGAGCTCGGCCCGCCGGCCCATCTCCTCGCGCGAGGTGGCCGGCCATCCGCTCGCCGCGGCGAGTTCCGGCTCGGCGAGCAGCTCCAGCTCGGGGAACCGCGCCCGCACCTGTTGCGCGAGCGCCACCGCCTCGGCGCTCCCCCGCTTCACCACCACGGCGACCGTCTTCACCTTGGGCGGAAGCTCTTACTACAAGGGGGCCGACCATGGACCTGTTCACCCAGGCAGCAGACCGGGAGGCCGCCGCGCGCGGTCCGCTTGCCGAGCGGATGCGCCCCGGCTCGCTCGCGGAGCTGGTGGGCCAGGAGCACCTCACCGCCCCGGGTCGGCTGCTGCGCCGCGCGGTCGAGGGAGGCGCCCTGCCCTCGCTCATCCTCTGGGGACCGCCGGGGACGGGGAAGACCACGCTGGCCCGGCTCCTGGCGGGAGCGACCCAGGCGGCCTTCGTCCAGATGTCGGCGGTGGCCGCCGGGGTGAAGGACATTCGCGAGGCGGTGGCGGAGGCCGAGGAGCGGGCCCGGCTGCACGGCCAGCGGACGGTGCTGTTCCTCGACGAGATCCACCGCTTCAACAAGGCGCAGCAGGACGCGCTGCTGCCGCACGTGGAGCGGGGGACGCTCACCCTGCTCGGGGCAACCACCGAGAACCCCAGCTTCGAGGTGAACGCAGCGCTCCTCAGCCGCACCCGGGTGGTGACCCTGCGGCCGCTCGAGGAGGACGAGCTGCTGGAGCTGCTGCGGCGCGCGCTGGTGGCTCCGCAGGGCCTGGGGGGGAAGGTGGAGGTGGACGAGGACGCGCTCCGGTTCATCGCCCGGACGGCGGGAGGGGATGCGCGCCGGGCGCTCACCGCGCTCGAGGGCGCGGCGTCGGGAGGCGGGCGAATCACCGTCGCGGTGGCGGAGGAGGCGCTCCAGCGCAAGGTGCTCCTCTACGACAAGGCCGGTGACGAGCACTACGCGGTCATCTCCGCGTTCATCAAGTCGATGCGCGGCTCGGACCCGGACGCCGCGCTCTACTGGATGACCCGGATGCTCGAGGCCGGGGAGGACCCGCGGTTCGTGCTCCGGCGGATGGTGATCTTCGCCTCCGAGGACGTGGGCAACGCCGACCCCCAGGCGCTGGTGGTCGCCGTGTCGGCGCTGCAGGCCTACGAGCTGATGGGGCTGCCGGAGGGAACGCTGCCCCTGACCCAGGCGGTGACCTACCTGTCGCTCGCCCCGAAGTCGAACGCGGTCATCTCCGCGTACGGGAAGGCGAAGGAGACGGTCCAGGAGACCGGGACCTTGCCGGTGCCGCTGCATCTGCGGCCCGCCTCCACCGGGAGCGCCTACCGGTACCCGCACGACTTCGAGGGGCACTGGGTGCGCCAGCAGTACCTGCCGGACGCGCTGGTGGGCCGGCGCCTCTACGAGCCTAGCCAGAGCGGGGCCGAGGCGTCGCTGCGGCGGAGGCTGGAGGAGCTCCGGGCGCGGGAGAGGGACGAGAGCGAGCCCGGCAGCGAGGGCTAGATCAGGCGCTGCGCATCGCCTCCTGGCCACGGGATGGCGAGGCGCCCGCCAGTGGTCGGCAGCCGAGCACGGGCGGCGTCCGTGACCTCCACCGAGATCTGCGGCGCCAGGCGGGGTGTCCGAGCCGGACCACGCGGACGGCCTGCTCCTGGTAGAGGGAGCGCCGGTGGAGGCCGGGAGCCCGCTGCCCCTCCGGTCCGAGCGCGAAGTCCGCCCGGCCGGCAACCGGTGCCATCGCCGGCCAGCCCGCGCCCGCGACGTGCTCCTGCCGCTCTGCAGCCGGCCCGCTCAAACCGCCAGTGCTGGAGCCACCCGAAGTCGTCGAGGCTCCGGGGCGCGTCGCCGCCTCGAGCGTGCGGCGGACCTGGGCCGCGGCGCTGGCCTCCTGGATCCACCTCGCGGGCCGCCTCGTGGCGCCTGAGCGCGGCAGCGAGCTTCCTCTCCGCCTCGTCCACCGCACCGAGGCCGAAGTGCGACCAGACCCGTGCCGGCGCGCTGTCCAGCTCGTCCGCCATCCGGAGCGCCCGGGAGCCGATCGCCGCCCTGGGTCCGGGTGCTGGTCGCGCTGCGGGTTCGCAATTGATGAGCGTTGCCGAATCCCGCCGGTTCGGATTCTCTCGTCGAACTTGCGAACCATTTCCGGACGCTCGACGGCGGGGGGGGGGTGCGGCCTCGCCAGAACGTCCGGTTCGGGTTCGCGAGTGCAACCTGGGAATCTGCGCAGCAGCCGTCCGTGTCGCGAGACTGGCTGTCCAGCCTCCGCAGTCGCTCGCTCCCTCGGCTCACGAGCTCGGGGCCGGCGCGCTGGTTCCCACGTTGAAGCTGCGAACCAGATTCGGACGCCTCGGCCAGTGCCTGGCCCCCCCTCCCCTGGCGACCGTCCGGTTCGGGTTCGCGAGTGCAAGCTGGGAACCCGCGCGGACGCAAGTCGTCCCTTTGTGCGTGTGCGCGCTTCTTGCTTCGGCCGCTGCAAATGGATGAGGCGACCGATGCGCTCGAAGATGCGCTGACCGAGCTGCGCTTGCGTTGCGGCCTTCTCGACGATGGCCCGGTTCCGAGCCCGGGGCGGCGCGCGTTCCCGGTGGATGCCATCTCGCTCCACGTCCCACTCGCGGGTCGCTGTCACATCGATGTGGCCCTTCCGCTCTGGGCCCTTCGGCTCGAGCCCGGGGAGATCCTCGTGGTGGGGCAGGGTGTGGACGGCGCGCTCCGCGCGGCCTCCGACGGCACCCCGCCGCCGAAGTGTCTCTCCGTGCGTGTCGACTTCGATGCTCCCCACGGGCATCCGCTGCTCGACTCACTCCCTCCGCTCATCCGGGCCAGCGTCCGCAGGGTGCCGGCGCCCGGGTCATTCGAGCCGCTACTTGCCGCACTCCTCGCCGAGTACGCGATGCCCCTGCTCGGTCGCAGGGAGGTCTCACGGGCTCTGTGCGAGGGCCTCTTCGTCCAGGCCCTGCGGATGCACCTGCGTGACCTCGACTGGACCGACAAGGGCTGGCTCCGGGCGCTCGCCGATCCGGTGATCAAGGGGCAGCTGTCTCCGCCGGCCCCGGCGGACCCCAGCTCCGAGACGGTCCGCAGTCTGGCGGAGGCCTCGGGGCGCTCGGAACGTCGCATCCGCGCGCTGTTCGCGCAGTTCGCCGGCTCGAGTCCCTCCGAGCACATCCGGCGCTGGCGTGCGCGCCGAGCGGCGAGGCTGCTCCGCGACGGCGAGACGGATCTCGCACGGATCGCGCAGCTCACCGGTTACCGCACCCGTCAGGGATTCTGTCGCGCCTTCAAGCGCGAGCTCGGTGTCTCACCCGCAGCGTACTTTCGGAGCGTCAACGGCCGGCGCTTCCCCCGCCAGCCCAAGAGCGGCGGGCGCCAGTCGGACTCAGAGGAGCGGGGTGACCCGCCCGAGCCGCAATGAGAGTGGCCAGCGAATGAGCCGACCCATCTCCGGATCGCCCCACGCTGCCCGCAGTTCGTCTCCGAAGCGATCGAGCTCCGCCCCGCGGCCAGCCTTCCGCAGCGACTGCACCGCGGACCACGTCCCGACGTACCCGAGCAGCTGCTCCACGTTCCAGCGGTGCTCGAGGACGAGCGGTGGTGCCTCCACTGGCTCGAACGGGAACGGCAGCGAGCGGTACCCCTCCTCGACCAGCTTGCGCTCCGCGGGCCAGTGGCCTTCCAGGGTCTTCCAGTAGAAGCGCTCGACGACGCGCTCGACCCCGGGGTCCACCTCCATCACCGCGTAGGTGACCAGGGCGATCAGCCCACCGGGCCGCGCCACCCGGCGCACCTCGCGGTAGTAGGCGTGGAGGTCGAACCAGTGGGCGGCCTGCGCGGCCACGGCACAGTCGACGCTTCCGTCCGGAAGTCCGCTCGTCTCGGCAGGGGCGACGGCATAGCGCACCGCCGGATGCGGCGTCGCGGCGGCGATCTGCGCGGCGCTGGCATCCGTCGCCAGCACCTGGTCGAACACCTCCCCCAGCACCACCGAGAGCTGCCCCGATCCGCAGCCGGCGTCCCAGGCGAGACCGTGCCCGGGGGACCGTGCTGCCAGCGCCTCGGCGACCGCTCGCGGATAGACGGGCCGATGCGCGGCGTAACCACTCGCGGCGGCGGAGAAATGGTCCTTGAACCCGCTCATCCTTGCCTTCACCCTACCTCGCCCAACCGAAGCGCCAGCCCGGCTCAGCGGTCCGAACGTACCGTGACGGCCAGCTCCCCGCGGGGCACGGCGGAGTCCACCAGGGTGGCGGTCTCCCCCTGCGCCTGGATGGCGATCTGCCCTCCCCCTCCCAGCGCGGCGTCGAGCTCGCCGCCCGCCGGCCACCTTCCCGTCTCGGAGCGGAGGAGGTCCGCGGTGACGGCACCCCGGAGCAAGTGAAGCTGAGCGCGCGCCCGCGCGTCTGACCGGGCGGCCCGGCCAAGCTGCGGCAAGGCGAACGCCGCGCGGGGGTTCATCCACGGGCGCTCTCCGGCGGCGAGGATGTCGAGGCGCTCGGCTCGCGCAGGCATCTTCAGGCCTGCCGCCTCCACTGCTGCCCCCAGCCGGGCGTCGACGCGGTGCCACGCATCTCCGAGGGCGAGGCTGAACCGCCAGTCGGTGCGCCCCACCGGGTCGTTCTCCCGGGCCCAGACAGCCACCTGCCCCGGCAGCGCACCCTGGGCTCCGAGGAATGGAGCGAAGGCCTGCGCACGGGCCCCCAGTGCGTACTCGCGCACGATGACCGCAAGCGCGGGCGTCCCCTCTTCCACCCGGCGGAGCGCCTCCGCCGCGGAGTGCTTCACCTCCACCGGGGCCACATCGAGCGCCGCGACACAGGGACGGAACGCCACCTCCTCCACCGCCAGGGCCGGAAGACGCCCCGCCAGCCCGCTTCCCCACGAGGCGTCGCGGGCGAGGGCCTGAAGGTCGACGCAGGTGCGCACCGCGCCCGCTGCATCCCCCCGGGAGAGGAGCTGGCGGAGGCGGAGCGCTCCGAGCTTCGCCGCGTAGGGCAAGGTGGACCAGCCGCGCGGTCGGGCCGAGGGCGTCGGCAGGTCGAGGGTCCCCAGACCCTGGGGCGGGCCGGCCTCGGCGGAGTGAGTCGCCGCCAGCAGCGCGCTCAGCGGTCCGGCCGACCCCCCGAGCTCGCGTCGGCACGAGGGCGAGAGGGCATCGAACGGTCGTTCCCCGTCCCGCACCGCCCGGCACAGCTCGACGTCCGCCGACGACCCCTCGAGCTCGGCGAGCGCGTCCCAGGGGCCCGCCGCTCGCTCACCGAATGATCCTGGCTCGGGTGGCTGCACGTGCGGCGGACGCGAGAACCGCGCGGTGGCACGGGCCTCGAGTTCCCGCCGGAGCGCCCGAGCCGGCCCGACGGTCGACGTCCGCCAGAGCGCCACGCCCACCAGGACGACCAGCGCCGCCATCGCCAGCCAGAGTGCATTCCGCATCGGGGCGGCGGACACTGCCAGAGCCATCGACAGAAAAGCGAGGGCCCGCCCGGCGCGCGCCGAGCAGGCCCTCTTTGCCCCGTCAGGGACGCCGCCCGGGTCGCTGTGCCCGGGATGGCGGACCTCCGGATGGTTCTCCTCAGGCGGTCATCGGCTCGGCCTTGGGCTTGGCCATCGGCTGCTGCAGCGGCCCGCGGACGACCTCGTACTGCTTCAGCAGGCGGCGGAAGTTGCTCCGGTCGACGCCGGCGGCCCGGGCGGCGCTGGAGACGTTGTGCCCGCTCTTCTCCAGCAGCGCCGAGAGGTACCGCCGCTCGAAGGCCCGCATCGCCAGCCGCTTGGCCTCGGCGTAAGGCAGGTGCGCGAGGCTGAGCACCTCGACGTCTCCCCCGCCGCCCTGCGACTCCCGGAGCTGCTGGGGCAGGTCCTCCACGTCCACCACCTCGCGCGAGGTGAGCACCACCGCGCGCTCGATGACGTTCTCCAGCTCGCGGACGTTGCCCATCCACCGGTGGCAGACCAGCGCCTCCATCGCCTGCGGCGAGATGCCGGTCACCTTCTTGCCCATCTTCCCCGCGTACAGGCGGAGGAAGTGCCCGGCCAGGAGCGGAACGTCCTCGGGACGGTCGCGCAGCGGCGGGAGCGAGACGGTGATGACGTTCAGCCGGTAGAAGAGGTCCTCGCGGAACTTGCCCTGGTCCTTCGCCCGGGCGAGGTCGACGTTGCTGGCGGCGATGACCCGGACGTCCACCTTGATGGTGTCGTTCGCCCCGACCCGCTTCACCTCGCCTTCCTGGAGGACGCGGAGCAGGCGGACCTGGGTGGCCGGCGGCACGTCGCCGATCTCGTCGAGGAAGATGGTCCCGCCGTCGGCGGCCTCGAAGAGCCCCTTCTTGTTGGCGGTGGCACCGGTGAAGCTCCCCTTCACGTGGCCGAACAGCTCGGACTCGAGCAGGGTGTCGGTCAGGGCCGAGCAGTTCACGGCGATGAAGGGCTTGTCCTTGCGCGGGCTGCGGTAGTGGATGGCCCGGGCCACCAGCTCCTTGCCGGTGCCACTCTCGCCCTGGATGAGGACGGTGGCGCTGGAGTAGCTCACCGTCTCCACCAGCTTGAACACCGCCCGCATCTGGCCCGACTGGCCGATCAGGTCCTCGAACTGGCCCTTGACGCTGAGCTGCTCCTCCAGGACGCGGGTGCGGTCCTTGAGCTGCTTCCGCTCCAGCGCCTTGGCGACGGTGAGGCTCACCTCGTCGATGTTGGAGAAGGGCTTGGTCAGGTAGTCGTAGGCGCCGGCCTTCACCGCCTCGACCGCCGTCTCCACCGTGGCAAAGGCGGTCATCATCACCACCTCCACGTCGGCCCTCGCCTGCTTGATGGCCCGGAGCAGGTCCATCCCCGACAGGTGCGGCATCCGGATGTCCAGCACCGCCACGTCGACGGTCGGGTCCTTGGAGGCGGCGAGGCCTTCCACCGCGTCGTCGATGGCGACGACGGTGTAGCCCTCTCGTTGAAGTATCTCGGTGACGGCGCGGAGAACGACCTTGTCGTCGTCCACGACCAGGATCTTGCCAGGGCGCTTGCTCATCAGTTCCTCACAGACGGGAAAGACGTTGGGGGGATGGGAAGAAGAACGGTGAAGGTGGAGCCGTCGCCGGGAGCGCTCTGCACCTCGAAGCGGCCGCCGTGGTCCTGGACGATGCGGTAGGCGATCGCCAGGCCCAGACCGGTGCCTTGGCCCGGGGGCTTGGTGGTGAATGACGGCTCGAAGATGCGCGGGAGCACCGAGGGCTCGATGCCCGTCCCGCTGTCGTGAACGCTGAAGAAGAGGTGGGTGTCGCGCCGTCCGGTGCGGACCCTGAGCGAGCCCGCCCTGCCCTCCAGTGCGTACAGGCCGTTCTGGAGGAGGTTGAGCAGCACCTGCCCCATCTGTCCCGTGTCGCCGATGACCGGCGGGAGGTTGGCCTCGGTCTTGACGTCCAGCACCGCCTCGGGCGACTTCTTCAGCTGGGCCCGGAAGAGGAACGCCGCATCGTCGACGCAGCGGTTGAGGTCGAACGGGCGGCGGTCGCCCTCCTGCGAGCGGCGGCTGAACTGGAGCAGGCTCTCCACGATGCGCTTGCACCGCAGGGCCGACTCCTCGATCAGCTGCAGCGAATCCAGGTCGCCCTTGGCCCGGCCGGCGTCGCGCTTCATCAGCTGGGCGAAGGTGAGGATCCCGGCCAGGGGGTTGTTGATCTCGTGCGCCACGCCACCGGCGAGCTGGCCCACCGCGGCCATCTTCTCGGTCTCGACCAGGCGGGCGGTCATGGTCCGCTCGTCGGTCACGTCCCGGTACGCGCACACCGCCTGCCCCTCCTCCGCCATGGGGTAGACGTCGAGGACGTAGATTCTTCCCCGGTGCTGGATCTCTGCCCGGCCCTCCTTGCCGCTGGAGATGGCGGTCTTCATCGGACAGCCCGTACACGGGGTGTCACGTCCGAAGAGGAACTGGTGGCAGGGTGGGTTCTGGCTCACGCCCTGGACCGGTCGCCCCGCCACCCGGGCGTAGGCCACGTTGGCCCGGCGGACGCTGTGGTCCGAGCCCCGCACCACCGCCAGGGGCAGGTCCAGCGAGTCGAACGACAGCTCCCACTCGCGCTTGGCCACCACCAGCAGCCGGGTCCGCTGCTGCACCCGCTCCTCGAGCTCGGCGTTGAGGGCCCGCAGCTCCTCGTTCTGCGCCCGGGTGATCTCCTGGAGGCGGGCGTTCTCGCTCTGCACCGCGTACTGCTCGAAGGCGCTCTGCACCGTGAGCAGCAGCGCCGAGTCGTTCCAGGGCTTGGCGATGAAGCGGAAGATCTCGGAGCGGTTGATGGCCTCCTCGATGGCCCGCTGATCGGCGTGCCCGGTGAGCATGATCCGCTGCGCGAGCGGGATGCGCTGCTTCACCTGGGCCAGGAAGTCCGCCCCGTTCATGCCGGGGAGCCGGAAATCCGAGATGACCACCTCGGGGGTGAACTGCTCGAGGATCTTGAGACCCCGCTCGCCGTCGAGGGCGGTGCGGATCTCCCAGTCTCCGCTGCGCAGCACGCGGCGAAGCGACTTGAGGATGTTCTCCTCGTCGTCCACCACCAGCAGCCGCCCCTGGGCGGGCGACATCCTGAGCGCAGGCTCCATGAAGGGTCGTCCAGTCGGTGACATGGGGTTGCAACCGCCCGGCCACCCGTCCGGTCGTTGCCAACCTCCGAGGATCAGGTCCGTCTTGCCCGGTGCAGGCGTTTGGACCCGGGGTCATTCTACACCCACCAGGGGGGCTTGTGGTCGCTACCGACCCAGGCGCTCGACCCCGGGGTCTGCGAGGCAGACCCGGTTGCGCCCCTCGCGCTTGGCCCGGGCCAGGCATCCGTCGGCGGCGCCGATCAGCTCCTCGGGCGTCTGCACGTGGACCGCGGGGTGGCTTCCCACGCCCACGCTGGCGGTGAGGAGCACCTCTGCGCCAGGCCCGGGCCGGAGCGCCGCGACGTCGCGGCGGATCCGCTCCGCCACGGTCAGCGCGCCGGCCAGGTGCGTCTGGGGGAGGATGCAGGCGAACTCGTCACCCCCGGTGCGGGCGACGGTGTCGGTCTCCCGGACCGCGGCGACCAGGCACTGGGCCACCCCGCGGAGCACCCCGTCTCCCACCAGGTGCCCGAAGGACTCGTTGATCCCCCGGAACTGGTCCAGGTCCACGAGGACCAGGGCGAGCGGGTTGTCGTACCGCTGCGCGCGACGGAACTCGTCCTCCAGCCGGAGGAGGAAGTAGCGGCGATTGTGGACCTCGGTGAGCGCGTCCACGACGGCGACCCGGTCCGCCGGGCCCCGGGTCATCGGCCCCGAGGCACCACGGAACACCGCGCTGCGGCGGCGCAGCCGAGCGAGCAGCTCCTCCGCGCCCACGCTCGCCGGGAGCACGTCGTCGGCACCGAGGTCCAGCAGCTGTGCCCTGACCCCTGCGTCGTCCACGCCCAGCACGAGCACCGGCCGCGCCGCCTCGGTCTTCACCCGGATCCGCGAGAGCAGCCCCGCCGCACCCCAGGGTGGGCACGGCTCGATGACCAGGAAGGCGTCTGGGGATTCGGCGCCGGCGGCGCGGTCCACGGCCTCTCCGTCCGCGAAGCAGGTGCACGTCCAGCCCGCCTCCTCGAGCCCATGGATGAGCGCGCTCCCCGGGGCGTCCTGCGCGGTGACCAGCCAGAGGTTCATGGGGGAGAGCCCACAGGCTAGCACCGGGCGCACCCCCCGTTGAGACACAAGACTGTTTGCACCTCGTCGGGCGCCGGGGCTAGACCCGGGCGCCACGCCCGTGGACCCTCAGAGCGCAGAGCCGTCCCCCGCTCCCCAGCACCCTGAGCCTCCGCCGCTCAGACAGCGGGTGCGGCGCTGGCTGGTGGGACGCCCGCGGAGCGTGGAGGACCCTGGCGTCTTCCACCACGTCTCGCTGGTGGCCTTCCTGGCCTGGGTGGGCCTGGGAGCCGACGGCCTGTCGTCGTCGTCGTACGGCCCCGAGGAGTCGTTCAAGGCGCTGGGGACGCAGGTGGCGCTCGCGCCGTTCCTGGCGCTGGCCACCGCGTTCACGGTCGTCATCATCGCCACGGCGTACTCGCGGATCATCGAGCATTTCCCCTTCGGCGGTGGCGGGTACATCGTCGCCACGCGGTTGCTCGGTCCGACCGCCGGCGTCATCTCCGGCAGCGCGCTGATGGTGGACTACGTCCTGACCATCACCACCTCGGTGGCCGGAGGGGCCGACGCCATCTTCAGCTTCGTGCCACCGTCGCTCCACGGCTGGAAGCTTCCGGTGGAGTTCCTGGCCATCGGGGTGCTGGTGGTCCTGAACCTGCGCGGGGTGCGCGAGTCGGTGACGGTGCTCGCGCCGATCTTCCTCCTCTTCCTCTTCACCCACGTCATCCTCATCGGCGGCTCGGTGTTCAGCCGCGTCGACGAGGTGCACGTGGTCAACGAGCAGGTCCGCAGCGGGCTGTCGTCCGGGGTGGCGACGCTCGGGGTGGGCGGGATGGTGGCCCTGTTTCTCCGCGCCTACTCGATGGGCGCCGGCACGTACACCGGCATCGAGGCGGTGAGCAACGGCCTGCAGATCATGCGCGAGCCCAAGGTCGAGACCGCGCGGCGCACCATGATGCTGATGGCGACCTCGCTCGCCCTCACCGCCGGCGGCATCACCCTCGCCTACCTCCTCTTGCACGTGACGCCGGTCGCCGGGCAGACCATGAACGCGGTGCTCGCCAGCCGGTTCGCCGGGGCGTTCCGTGTCCTCGGGCTGCCGGTGGGCCAGTGGTTCGTGTGGATCACCCTGGCCTCGGAGGCCCTGCTCCTCTTCGTTGCCGCCCAGGCCGGCTTCCTCGACGGGCCGCGGGTGATGGCGAACATGGCGGTGGACAGCTGGGCCCCGCACCGGTTCGCGCAGCTGTCGGACCGGTTGACGATGCAGAACGGGGTGCTGCTGATGGGCGGCTCGTCGCTGCTCGCCCTGCTCTACACCCACGGCGACATCACCACCCTGGTGACGCTGTACGCGATCAACGTCTTCGTCACCTTCTCGCTCAGCCAGCTCGCGATGTGCCGCTTCTGGTGGCGCGAGCGGAAGAACCGCACGGACTGGCGTCGCCAGGGAGCGATCCACGTGGTGGGCCTGGTGCTCTGTGTCGGCATCCTGGTGGTGAACGTCTTCGAGAAGTTCCGGGAAGGGGCCTGGGTCACCCTGGTGGTGACCGGGGCGGTGGTGGCGATCTTCGTCTGGACCCGCGCCCACTACCGGAAGGTTCAGCAGAGCCTCCGCCGGCTCGACGACATCCTCCCCTCGATGCCGAAGTCCCAGGCGCCGGCCCGGGCGCTGGAGCCGGGCAAGCCCACCGCGGTGCTCCTGGTGGGCAGCTACGCCGGGCTCGGCGTCCACTCCCTGCTCACCATCCAGCGACTCTTCCCCAACTACTTCCAGAACTTCGTCTTCCTCTCGGTGGGGGTCATCGATTCGGCCACCTTCAAGGACATCGCCGAGGTGGTGGAGGTGAAGGAGCGAACCCGGGCGGCGCTCGACGAGTACGTGGCGCTGGCGCAGGGGCTCGGGCTGGCGGCCACCGCGCGGATGGCGCTGGGGACGGAGGCGGTGGAGACCGCCACCCAGCTCTCCCGGGAGGTGGCCAAGGAGTTTCCCCGGGCGCTGTTCTTCGCCGGAAAGCTCGTGTTCGAGCAGGAGCACTGGTACCAGCGGGTGCTCCACAACGAGACCGCGTACCAGATCCAGCGCCGGCTCCAGTTCGCCGGGCTGAACGCGATGGTGCTCCCGGTGCGGCTGCTGCAGAGCGAGGGAGCGGCGGCGAAGGCGGCGGCCTAGTCGGAGCCTCAGTGGAATCGCTCGGCGCGCTCGGCCATCCGGCGGAGCAACGGCGCGGGCTCGAACCGGACACCCTTCCGCTCCCGCCAGTGCTCGAGGCGGCGCAGCAGCTCGGCCGGTCCCATCGCGTCGATGGCCCGGAACGGGCCGCCGCGGAAGGGCGGAAAGCCAAGGCCGAACACCGCGCCGACGTCGCCATCGCGCGCGCTGCGGAGGATGCCCTCCTCCAGGCAGCGCACCGCCTCGTTCAGAAAGAGGAGCACCGGCCGCTCGCGCAGCTCGTCCTCGGGGAACGGGACCCGGGTCGCCCCGCCAGGGAGCGCAGCGTACACGCTGGAGTCCACCGGCTTTCCCGTCACGTCGTAGCGGTAGAAGCCCTTCTTCGCCTTGCGGCCCAGGCGGCCCTCCGTGACCAGCGCGGCCATGGTGGCCGGGGGCGTCATCCGCTCGCCGAAGGCGCCGTGCAGCACGTGGCTGACCTTCTCACCGACGTCGAGGCCCACCTCGTCGAGGAGCTGGAACGGGCCCACGGGGAAGCCGTACGCCCGCAGCGCGGTGTCCACCGCGGCCACCTCGGCGCCCTCGACCAGGAGATTCGCCGCCTCGTTCAGGTACGGGGCGAGGACCCGCGAGGTGTAGAAGCCCGGCCCGTCGCGGACCACGATGACCGTCTTCCCCTGCCTCTTCCCCAGCGCCACGCAGGTGGCGACGACCGAGGGGTCCGTGCCCCCGTGGGTGATGACCTCGAGGAGAGGCATCTTCTCCACCGGGCTGAAGTAGTGCATCCCGATGACGTTGCCCGGCCGCTTGGCGCCCTCCGCCAGCCGGGCGATGGGGATGGAGCTGGTGTTGGAGGCAAAGATGCAGGCCTCGGACGTCGCGGACTCCACCTCGGCGAGCAGACGGCGCTTGAGGCCGAGGTCCTCGAAGACGGCCTCGATCACCACGTCGGCGCGCCCCAGGCCCGAGAGGTCGGTCGTCGCCGTGACGCGAGAGAGCACCTTCTCCAGCCCTCGCCGGTCGAGCCGGCGCCTTCTGACGCGGGCCTCGAGCAGGCCCCGGACGTGGGCCAGCGCTCGACCGACCGAGGCGTCGTCGCGTTCCTTGATCCGGACCGGCAGCTCGGCCTTCTCCGCGCTCACGAAGGCGATGCCGCCGCCCATGAGGCCGCCGCCGAGTACCGCCACCTTGTGGACCGCCCTCGCGCTGGCCGCGCCGTCGACGCCGGTGTCCTTCTTGAGCGCAGTGGTGGCGAAGAACAGCTCCCGGAGCCGGGCGCTGACGTCGGTGACCAGCAGCTCGCCGAAGGCGCGGGCCTCGGCCCGCTCCCCGGCCTCGAAGCCCCTCTCCAGACCCTCGCGGACGACCTCCAGCGCCCGCTCCGGCGCGGGGTAGTGGCCGCCGCTCTTCTTCAGCAGCTGCTTGCGTGCCTCGGCGAAGAGCAGCCTCCGGCCGATGGGGTTCCCCTCGAGCGCCGCGCGGGTCACCGTCTCCCGGGGGCTCCGCCGCGGCGCAGGACGGCCCTCGCCGGCGGCCAGCGCCTGGGCACGCTCGATGGCCACGTCGATCAGGATGGGGCGGGGCACCACCTCGTCGACCAGACCCAGCTTGCGCGCCTTGGAGGCCCGGACCGCCTTCCCGGTGAGGATGAGGTCCAGCGCGGCCTGCACGCCGATGAGGCGCGGGAGCCGCTGCGTGCCCCCGGCGCCAGGGAGGAGACCGAGCTGGACCTCGGGGACACCGAGCTGGGTCCGGGGTGCGTCCGAGGCCACCCGGCCCTGGCAGGCGAGCGCCCACTCCAGGCCCCCGCCGAGACACGCCCCGTGGACGGCGGCGACGACGGGCTTGGGGAAGCTGGCGAGCCGGTCGAAACCCTGCTGTCCCTCGCGGGAGGCCTTCTCGGCGTCGGCCGCGGTGTGGAGCGAGCCGAGCCACTTCACGTCCGCGCCGACGACGAAGTCCTCCTTGCCGGAGGTGAAGACGACCGCCTTCACCCCCGCGTCCTCCGCGAGGCGCTGCAGCTCCTGCTCGAACTCGGCGCCCACGCCGGGCGAGAGCGTGTTCACCGGCTCGCCGGGCAGGTCGAGGGTGAGGACCGCGACGTCGCCGCGCATCTCCGAGCGGAAGGCAGCCATCAGAGGCGCTCCAGGACCAGGGCCGCGCCGAGCCCGCCGGCGGCGCAGACGGTGCACAGGGCGGTGCTCTTGCCGCGCCGGGCGAGTGCCTCGAGCGCCTGCATGACGATGCGGGCCCCGGTGGCACCGAAGGGGTGGCCGAGCGCGATGGAGCCGCCATGGACGTTGAGGCGCTCGGGGTCCACCTCACCGAGCGGCGCGGAGCGCCCGAGCCTCTTCGCGAACTCGGGGCTGGCGAAGGCCTGGAGGTTGCTGGCCACCTGCGCGGCGAAGGCCTCGTGCATCTCCACCAAATCGATGTCCTTCAAGGTCATCCCCGCCCGGTCGAGCGCGAGCGGCGCGGCGTAGGCCGGCCCCTGCAGCAACTGGTCGGCCGGGTCGGTGGCGGCATAGGCGAACGCGCGAAGCGCTCCGAGCGGCTGGAGCCCCAGGGCCTTCGCCCGGTCCTCGCGCATGACCAGCAGCGCAGCCGCGCCGTCGGTCAGGGGCGAGCTGTTCCCGGCGGTCACCGAGCCGTGCGCCTTGTCGAAGACCGGCTTCAGCCCGGCGAGCGCCTCGAGCGAGGTGTCGGGGCGGATGATGTCGTCGGTCGTCCCGGTGGTGGTGTAGGCGGGGGGCACGGGGACGTGCATCACCTGCGCCTCGAACACCCCGGCCTTCCAGGCGGCGGCGGCGCGGTGGTGCGAGGCGAGGGCGATCTCGTCCTGCCAGAGGCGCGAGATGCCGTTCTCCTTGGCCATCTTCTCGGCGCTCTGTCCCATGGTGAGGCCGGTGGAGTACTCGGCGATGGCCGGCGGGACGGGGACCAGGTCCTTGGGGTGGACGCCGGCGAAGGCGCGGAGGCGCTCGGGGATGGAGCGCGCGCGGCTGGCCTTCACCAGGGCGCGGGAGAGCGGCCGGCTGGTGAAGATGGGCACGTCGCTCATCGACTCGGTGCCGCCGGCGACGGCCACCTGGCTGACGCCCACGGCCATGGCGGAGGCCACGTCGGTGAAGGCCTGGATGGAGGTGGCGCAGGCGCGGCTCACGGTGTGGGCCTCCAGCCCTCTGGGGAGCGCCGAGGCGAGGCCCACCTCGCGGGCGATGCTCGGGGCGAGGAGCGTGGGGATGGCCTGGCCGAAGACGATCTGGTCGATCTCCGCGGGGTCGACGTCCGCGCGCTCGACCAGCTCTCGGACCACCGCCGCTCCGAGGTCCAGCGAGGTGAGCGAGCCGAAGACGCCGCCCGCCTTGACGAAGGGGGTGCGGAGCCCCTTCACCACGACGGCGCGCGAGTGCCCTGGTTGACCGAGCGGTTGCGCCATGACGCGGCGTTCCACCAGAGACTGACTCCGGCGTCAATCCAGCCACGACCGCCGATTCCTCGGGTCAGGCCGCCCGGGCAACGGACGGGCCCCGCATCACCTCGAGCGTCTTGCGGATGCCGTCCTGGTACGAGGTCTTCTTCACCGGCCCGAGCAGCTTCTGGAGTGCCGAGTCGTCGAGCACCACCGGGTCGGTCTGGAGGTAGTTCATCTCCACCAGCTCGCGCATCAGCGGGTTGAAGAGCCCCATCACTCGCAGGGTGGTCTTCCCGGCGACGCGGATCTTCGGCGTCTTGCCGACCGCGGCGAAGACCCTGGTCGCGAACTCGCGCTGGGTGATGGTCCCTGGCCCGCCCAGGTGCCACCAGCGGCCGTAGGCCTCCGGCCTGTCCGCGAGGTCGAGCAACACCGGGCCGACGTCCGGGACGTAGATGAACTCGTGCGGGGTGTCGACCGGCCCGATCATGTTCGCCGTCCCGCCCTGCAGCGCGGCGACGAATGCGCCGTGGAGGAAGCTCTTGTCGATGTCCGGGCCGTAGAAGTCCGGGAGCCTGAGGATCGTTCCGCGGATCTTCCCCGCGGCGTCGGCCTCGAGGAGCAGGTCCTCCTGGGCCTTCCGCATCCGGCCCTTGAAGGTGTGCGGCGCGCGCGGGTGGTCCTCGGTCACCGGCGTCGTCCGCGGCAGCCCGTAGGGGTACACCGTGCCGACGAGCACCATGCGCCGCACGCCCTCGGCGATCGCCCCCTCGAGCGTCTGCCGCATCACCACCGGGTGCTGGGCGAACTGATGGTACGGAACGCCCACCAGATAGATCAGCGTGTCGA
>DATIWB010000008.1:0-56893 GCA_035519675.1 Myxococcaceae bacterium | reverse complement strand
CGCCTGCGCGCCCGGCTACCCCGGAACCACCGAGGAGGCACAGCCCTCGATGGATGCGTTCGCCGCTGCCCTCACCCGGGTCGCCGGCTGGGCGCCGGGGCAGGTGGTGGCCACCTACCTGCCGAGCGAGAAGGAGGGGCTTGCCCGCATCCGGGGAGCGGCGGTAGCGCTGGTGCCGCTGCCGTTCCTCGTGCAGCACGGCGCGGCGCTCGGGCTGACGCCCAGGCTGGTGGTGGAGCAGAAGGGCCTCGGCCCCCGGGAGCGATGGACGCTGGTGGCGAAGAAGGGGCGGGTCAGCAAGCCGGCGGACCTGGCCGGCGTGACGGTGATCTCCATCGCCGGCTACGCTCCGGGGTTCGTGCGCCGGGTGCTCGGGCCGGCGTGGCGCCTGCCCGACTCCACCCAGGTGACCGAGTCGGCGCAGGTGCTGTCGGCGCTGCGGCGGGTCGTCAAGGGTGAGAACGTGGCGGTGCTCCTCGACGGCGCCCAGGGGGATGCGCTGCCGACGCTTCCCTTCGCCGGAGAGCTCGACGTGCTCGCCCGTTCGGAGCCGCTGCCCGCGGCGGTGGTGGCGACGGTCGGCAAGCGGCTCGGCGCCGCCCGCTGGGCCACGCTGGAGAAGGCCCTCCGCGCACTCCCGGACGACCCTGGCGGAGCCAGCGCCCTCGACGGCATCCGGATGGTGCGCTTCACCCCGGTGGATCCGGACGTGCTCGCGGCGGTGCGCACGCTGTGAGGGCCCGGCCTCTGGTGCTGCTCCTCGGCGCGGCTGCCTGTGCCGCGCCGCTGCGCACGCTGCCGCCGCCCGCCGCCGGGGCCACGCCGGGAGACGCGAGCGCGCTGGCGACCGAGTCGCGCCAGGCCACGCGCCAGAGCCAGAGGGAGACCTCGGCGGACGCCCGGGGCCCCCTGATCGAGAAGGCCCTCGATGCCGGCCAGCGCTGCCTCCAGGTCGCACCGACCTCGGCGGAGTGCGAATACGCACTGGCGCTGGCGCTGGGGGTCCAGGCGCGCGAGCGCCCCTCCACCGCCACCCAGGGATTGAAGGTCATGGTGGAGCTGCTGCAGAAGGCCAGCATTGCCGATCCAGGGCTGGATCACGCTGGACCGGCCCGGGTGCTCGCGCTGGTGCTGCTGCGAACCCCCGGCTGGCCACTCGGTCCGGGCGACGCAGAGGCCGGGCTCGAATCGGCGCGGAAGGCGGTGGGGCGCTTCCCCGACTATGCCCCCAACCAGCTGGCCCTCTCCGAGGGGCTGCTCACCAATGGCGACCGGGCCGGCTCGAAGACCGCGGCGGAACGTGGGCTGAGGCTGGCCCAGGCGTCGACGGGCGAGCCCGACGCCAGCGAGTGGGTGCGCGACGCCGAGGCGCTGCTCGCCGGGAAGAGACCGCCCTGAACGTGCAGGGAAGCCGGGCCCGCCCCTGCCTCCGAGGCCCTGCAGAGCGTCGAGGGACGCGGCCAGCCGCTCCTGCTCCCGCCGCGAAACCCCGTCTGTTTCTCCCTGGATCGGGCAGTGACGGTCCCGGCCCCGGTCGGCAGCATGCTGCGTCGGGGGCGGGGCGACGAAACAAATCGGTTCGCGAGTCCATCTCAGAGGAAGAAATCCATCCCCTGCTGGAGAGCCGATCGATGCACTTCAAGTACTGCCCACTCGCGTTGGTGGTCGTCGCCGCCTGTGCCCACGAGCAGCCAAAGGCGGAGTCCGCCCCGCCCTTCGTGATCCACGCCCCTCCGGTGGCGACCGCTCCTCCGGCCCCTGTCCGGGATGACTCGGCCGACCTCCGGCGCCTCCTCTCCGAGCCTCTCGCGCACTTCGCGTTCGATCGCGCGGATCTGACCGAGGGAGCCGAACAGAAGCTGCAGGAGGTCGCGACCGCTCTCCGGGCTCAGCCGGGCACCCGGATCCAGATCGCCGGCAACTGTGACGAGCTGGGAACCGAGGAGTACAACCTCCAGCTCGGCTCCCGACGGGCGGAGGTGGCGAAGCGGTACCTGGTGGCGCTGGGCGTGAACGCCGACCAAATCGAGACCATCAGTTACGGGAAGGAGCGCCCGGCCGACCCGGAACACAACCAGGTCGCCTGGGCCGCGAACCGGCGGGACGAAGGGCAGGTCCTCCTCCCTGCGACTGCTGCTCGATGAGGCTTCCGGACGAGCAGCCGGAGGTCTCCGCCGCGGTCGCTGGCCCACGCACCGACTGAGGCTGGTCCCGCTGGCCGAGGGATTGGCGGCTCCCAGATGTCCCAGTGGTCCGCCACCCGTCCGTCCACGACCCGGCTTGATCTCGACGCCGGCGAAGCGCAGGGTGCGGCCGGTCCTCGCCTTGGTCGGGGTCGAAGTGACGCGGGTGACGACGCGGTCACCGGTGGCGAATTGCTCCTCGATGTCGAGCCGCGCGCTCGCCCAGGTGCGGTGAAAGGCGTCGAACCGAGCAGGCTGGCGAGAGTGGTCGCTCAGCGCTTCCGAACGCCGGCGCGAAATCCCGCTCTGTTCTTCCTTGGATCAGGGCCTGAAGGATGGCAGCGTGGGCGAACCCGCCACGCTGCCCCGTCGACCGCTGCACCCGTCCGCGCAAGACGTCCCCGCGAGCGTGCCCGGGCCCCCCTGCGCGGTTAGACCATCGACGATGAGCGCTCCACTTCAACCCGTGAGGCGAGCGGTCAGCATGCTCGGGGCACTGGTGATGGCGGCGGGATGCGCCACGAGCACGACCGAACGGCTGCGTCTTCCACCACTCGAGACGGTCGCGCAGGTCGATCTCTCGCGCTACCTCGGGACCTGGTACGAGATTGCCAACTTCCCACAGAGCTTTCAGCGCGGCTGCACCGCCACGACGGCGACGTACTCGCTCCGCGCCGACGGCGACATCGATGTACTCAACCGCTGCCGCAAGGGCTCGATCGATGGGAAGGAGAACGCCACAGGTCGCGGGACCCTCCGCTGCAGCGGCGCTCGAGCACCGGAGAGAAGCTGATGGCGGGACTGGTGCCTGAGCGCTCGCTGCTTCTGACCGGCGTTACCGGTTTCGTCGGTGGCGCGGTGAGACCGGCCCTCGCTCGCGAGGGATGGCGCGTGCGGTGCCTGACTCGGGATGCCGCGCGCGCCCAGAAGCGCGAGCCCGCCCTCGACTGGGTACAGGGCGACGTGGGCGATCCGGCCTCGTGCGCTCGGGCGCTCGACGGGTGCCAGGCTGCGCTCTATCTCGTCCACGGTATAGGCGAGGGCGCGGACTACCGCCGGCACGAGGTGACGGCGGCCGGGACCTTCGCGAGCGCGGCCGCCGCAGCCGGCGTCGAGCGCATCGTGTATCTCGGCGGCGTCGCCCCGATCGGGACGGGCTCCGATCACCTGCGCAGCAGGCTCGACGTGGGCGAGGCGCTGCGTGCCGGTTCGGTCAAGACCATCGAGCTGCGAGCGAGCATGATCGTCGGGCACGGCAGTCTCAGCTGGCTCATCGTCCGCGATCTGGCAGCTCGCCTGCCGTTCATGGTCCTGCCGCGGTGGCTGAAGTCGCGCACGCAGCCGGTCGCGATCGACGATGTGGTCACTTCGCTGGTACGAGCGCTCGAGCTGCCGCTCGCAACCAGTGGGTGGTTCGACGTTCCCGGACCGGTCACGCTCTCCGGAAAGGAGATCCTCGAGCAGACCGCGCGGGTCATGGGCCTTCGGCGCCCGCGCATGGTCGAGGTGCCTCTTCTGTCGCCGCGGTTGTCGTCGCTGTGGGTTCGTTTCGTCACGCGCGCGCAGTGGTCGGTGGCGCGCGAGGTCGTGATCGGGCTGACCGAGGATCTGCTCGCACGAGACGACCGCTTCTGGGAGCTCATCGGCCATCCCCATCGCTTGTCCTTCGCCGAGGCGGCACGGGTGGCCCTCGATGCCGAGCGCGATGACCGCCCCGTTCGAGGCACCTGGGGGGCCATCGAGCGCGTGCGGGGCCTCTCGAAGAGCTCGGCATGAACGGCGACGCGACCAGCGTGCCGATCTCGAGGACGGGGAGCACGTCGCTGGCGCTCGCCTCCGTGGTGGTGTGGCTTGCTGCTGCAGCGAGCACTGGAACTCTCGGGATCTGGAGGGCCATCGGCGGGGCGGCGGTTGTGCTCGGCGTCGCCGTCCTGCTCTTCGACCGCCCCGCATCGACAGCGCTGCTCCAGCCGAGCCCGAGGCTCATCCTGCAGGGCGCCGCGGCGGGCGCCCTGATGGTCGCCGCCACCCACCTTCTCTATCCAGTGCTCGCGCGCGTCGTGCCGCTCATCGCGGCCGACACGGCACAGCTGTACGCGGTGTTTCGAGCGCCGTCGCTCGTCGTCGCGTCGGTGGCGATTGTCCCGGTCATCGTTGGAGAGGAGCTGGTCTGGCGAGGCGTCGTGCAGGGTTCGCTCGTCCAGCGCCTTGGAGCTCGGACAGGCGTCGCCCTGGCAGCGGTCGTGTATGCGCTGGTGCACGCACCTCTCGGCTCGCCGGTGCTGGTGGTGGTCGCGTTCTTCTGCGGACTCGCGTGGAGCGCCCTGCGCGCCCAGACGGCGAGCCTGGTACCAACCCTGGTGGCTCACCTGGTGTGGGACGTGCTCGTCCTGCTCTGGCTGCCACTGGACGGCAGATGAAGCCACGACGCTGGGGGCAGGAGTCGAACCTGCGCACCCGATGCACCCCCAGAACGAATCGAACGCTCTCATCGCGGTTCGTAGCCGCGAGTCCGGTTCCACCGATGGGGTCACCAGCTGGAGCCAACTACCCACCCATCATGGGCAGGGCATGCCCGCTCGGACCCAGGTCTCCAGGGCCTCCACGAACTTCTCGTGCGAGAGCGGGGGGCTCGTTCGCCCGAGTCCCGGCGCCCAGGCCCAGAGCACCAGCGGATCCGTCTTCATGTGCTCGATGATCTCCTCACCGGCGTGGCGTCCACCGTTTCGCGCAGGATCCTTGATCTGCTCGCAGATCTGCCCCTTGGTCCGGCCTTCCCAGAGCATGGACAGAGGCGCCAGCGACCAGCCCGCCACGCCGGGGACGAAGCCGCCCGCCGTGTTCGTGGTCTGGTGACAGGTCTGGCACGGCTGGGTCGGTGCCCCGTGACCGTCTGCCCCACGAACGACGAGCGGCTGATGGCGGAGCTTCGCGTCCGTCTGTCGGGGCGAATCGTCCTGATGGCAGTTGATGCACCGGGGATGGGTGAGGACGCTGGCGATGGCCTCGAACAGCCTCGGATCGGACACCGCAGCCGCCTCGCTCCGGCTGCACGCCGTGCCCGAGAGCACGAGCAGCCCGAACGCGCACCGGACGAGGGCACGCATCATGTCTCCCCTCCCGCGGGCCGGAGCTGGCGCTCGAGCGGCAACTTCCGGATCCGCTTCCCGGTGGCGGCGAAGATGGCGTTGGCGATCGCCGGCGCCGTCACCGCCGTCCCGGGTTCACCGATTCCCCCGGGTGCCTCGGAGCTGCGAACCAGAAGCACCTCGATCGCCGGCGCCTCGTTGATCCGCAGCACCCGGTAGTCGTGGAAGTTCGACTGCTGGACGCGCCCGTTCTGGACGGTGATTTCACCCCAGAGCGCGCCGCTGATCCCGAAGATGATCCCCCCTTCGATCTGCGCCTTCACCGTGTCGGGGTTCACCACCGTGCCACAATCGACGGCGCAGACGACCCGGTGCACTCGGACCTCGCCGGCGTCGGACGCTGACACCTCGGCGATCGCTGCCAGGTAGGTATCCCAGTCACTGTACTGGACGGCGACGCCGCGTCCGCGGCCTCCGGGGAGTGGCTTTCCCCAGCCGATCGCCTCGGCAGCCCGATCGAGAACCGCCCTGGCCCGCGGCGACTTGCCAAGCAGGGCGCGGCGATAGGTAACCGGGTCCTGCTTGGCGCTGGCGGCGAGCTCGTCGATGAAGCTCTCGACCACGAAGTTGTTGTGGGTGACTCCGACGCCGCGCCACCACCCGGTGTTGAGCACCGGCTGCTCGTGGCGCACGTACTCGACGCGGATCGCCGGGATGTCGTAGAGCAGCTGCCGCGCTCCGTCCACCGCATCACCGTCGATTCCGTCCTTGAAGGCCGGGGGAAGAAACCGGGCGAGGATCGAGACGCCGACGATCCGGTGCATCCACGCGACCGGCTGACCGCGCGCGTCGACCGCGGCGGCGAGGCGATCGTAGTAGTACGGCCGGTAGACGTCGTGCCGCATGTCCTCGTCGCGCGTCCACACCACCTTGACCGGGCCATCGACCTGCCGGGCAACGCGCACCGCGTAGGGGACCCAGTCGGAATCCAGCCGGCGGCCGAACGCGCCGCCGATGTACTGGTTGTGGAAGATCACCTTCTCCGGAGGTAGCCCGCTCGCCTTCGCCGCCTCGGCCTGGGCTCGGGTGATGAACTGCGTCCCGGCCCAGACCTCGCAGAGATCGGGCCGGAGATGCACCGTGCAGCTGAGAGGCTCCATCGCGGCGTGCGCCAGGAACGGGGCCTCGTAGGTTGACTCGACCTTCTTGCTCGCGCTGGCGATGACCGCCGGCGCATCGCCGTCGTTCCGCGCTGCCACGCCCGGAGTCAGCGCGGCCGCCGCGAGCTCCTGGACGACGTCGGCGGTGCTGACCTTCCCGTTCGGCCCGTCTTCCCAGCGGATGGAGAGCGCTGCCATGCCCTGTCTCGCGGCCCAGAGGTGGTCGGCGACCACCGCGGCCGCGTCGTCGAGCCGGACCACCTGCCGGACGCCCTTGACGCTCATCGCCTTGCCTTCGTCGAGGCTGGCCAGCTTTCCCCCGACGACGGGGCTCAGCGTGATCGCGGCGACCTTCATGCCCGGCAATCGCACGTCGATGCCGAACTGGGCCGTTCCGTTCACCTTCGCCGGCGCATCGAGCCGCTTGGCCGGAGTCCCGATGAGCTTGAAGTCCTTGGGGTCCTTGAGCCAGACCTGCGTGGGGACGGGAACCCGTGCCGCCCTCTCCGCCAGCGCGCCGTAGCTCAGCGTTCGCCCGGTGGCAGCGTGCTTGACCGCTCCGTTCTGCGCGCTGCAGGAAGCCGGATCGACCTTCCAGGTCTGGGCCGCCGCGCTGATCAGCATCGCTCGCGCGGTCGCACCGGCTCGCCGCAACGGCTGGTAGAGCAGTCGGACCGAGGTCGATGCCCCGGTGAGCTGCACTCCGAAGCCCGGCAAGCCGTACAGCTTGTCGTCCGGAGGGGCGGGCTCGAGGTGGACCTTGCCGAGCTCGACCTCGAGCTCCTCGGCCAGGAGCATCGGCATCGAGGTGTACGTTCCCTGCCCCATCTCGACCTGCGACACGACCAGCGTGATCCGCCCGTCCTTCCCGATCCGGATCCACTGATTCGGAATGAAGGCGGCGGAGGTGCCGGGTGCGGCGAGAACACGCGGACGCGCCTCCACGCGCCAGCCGATCAGCAACCCCCCGCCCGCCGCCGCACCGACCGCCAGGAGCTCCCGGCGAGACAGATGGCTCATGGTTCAGGCTCCCTTCGCCGGAGTCGCTGGCCTTGCTGCGTGCTTGATGGCCTCGCGGATGCGCTGGTACGTGCCGCATCGACAGATGTTCCCCGACATTCCCTGGTCGATGTCCTGATCGGTTGGCGCCGGGATCTTCTGCAGCAGGGCCGCAGCGGCCATGATCTGTCCCGACTGACAGTAGCCGCACTGGACGACCTCGAGATCGAGCCAGGCCTTCTGCACTCGCTTGCCGACGTCGGTTCGCCCGATGGCCTCGATGGTGGTGACGGCATGCCCGACCGCTGCGCTGGCCGGGAGCACGCAGGCGCGCCTCGGGATCCCATCGAGATGAACCGTGCATGCGCCACAGAGCGCGTTGCCGCAGCCGAACTTGGTCCCGGTCATGCCCAGCACGTCGCGCAGGACCCAGAGCAACGGCGTTTCCGGCGAGACATCGACCTGGTGCGAGCGACCGTTGATCTTGAGAGTGACCATGCCCCTCCTCCGACCGGCGTCGGCATCCATCACGCGTTGCAGGACTTCGGATCAAGAGGACCCGGCACACGGCGGAGACCCGCTATCCGGTCAGGGACGTTGTCACTTTCCCGACACCGGGCGGCCCGGACGCGCAGGAGCTCCTCGTCGCGGAAGCTCGACACGCTGTTCGTGGCGCAGGTCCGGCCCTGGCCCCGCGGCCCGCTGGCAGATGAAGATTCCCCCACTGAGCGCTCCATGTCCGTTCCTGCCCGCCATGAGCTGGTCGCGGTGATGGCGGAGAACCGCCGGGCCTTCCTCTCGTTCCTGGAGCGGCGGGTGGGGCACCGCGAGACTGCCGAGGACCTCCTCCAGGAATCGTTCGCCCGGAGCCTGGACAGGGTACCGCTCGAGGCAGAGGAGAGCGTCACCGCCTGGTTCTACCGGGTCCTCCGCAACGGGGTCATCGACCACTACCGGCGCGCGGGCGCCAGCGGACGCGCGCTCGCCACGATCCAGCGCGAGCTCGAGGAGTAGACCCAACCCAGCCTGGACGAGCGTGATGCCGTCTGCCGCTGTGTGTCCCGCCTCTCCGAGACCCTGAAGCCGGAGTACGCGCTGGCCCTGCGGCGGGTGGAGGTCGATGGCCTCTCGGTGCAGGCGTTCGCCTCCGAGGCTTGCCTCACCCCGAACAATCTCAAGCTCCACCGCGTCGAGGCCAACCTGCAGCCCGGGAACCGGGCGTCGCGCGCGCTGGTGCGCCGCGCCGGGTTCCTGATGGAGGGCTTCTCTCCCCGGTACCTCAAGATCGCCGGCCGCTGGCGCGACCACGAGCGGTGGGCGATCACCGTCGGGGACTTCCGAGCTGCTGGACGGGTGGTCGCCTCGGCCCCGAGTCGAGCACCGCCTCACCGGATGCGGAACACCGCGGTGTGCGCTCGGCCATCGTCCACCAGGGGAAGGGTGCTCCCCTCGATGCTCCGTCCGTCGAGCGTGATGCCCGGCGCCCCGCCGCCCCGCTCGACGCGAAGGGAGTAGGGGCTCCCCCCGAAGCGGTAGTCGATGGCGTACTCGCGCCAGGCGGCCGGCACACACGGCAGAAGCTGGAGCGAGTCACCGCGCCGGGTGAATCCCAGGATGGCCTCCAGCCCCACCCGGTACATCCAGCTCGCCGAGCCAGTGTACCAGGTCCATCCCCCGCGCCCGCGCTGGCCCTCCGCCGTGTACACGTCGGCGGCCACCACGTAGGGCTCCACCTTGTAGGTCGCCACCTCCGCCGCCGTCCGGGTGTGGGTCAGCGGGTTGAGCATCTGGAAGAGATCCAGCGCGCCCTCTCCATCGCCGGCCATCGCCCGGGCGAGCACCGCCCACACCGCGGCGTGGGTGTACTGGGCGCCGTTCTCGCGCACGCCAGGGAGGTAGCCCTTGATGTAGCCCGGATCCTGCGGACCCCGGTCGAACGGCGGGGTGAGCAGCCGGACGAGACGGGCCTCGCGGTCCACCAGGTGCTCCTCCAGCGAGCGCATCGCCTGCAGGCGCCGCTCGGGTCGTCCGCCGCCGCAGATGACGCTCCAGCTCTGGGCGATGGAATCGATGCGGCACTCCTCGCTGGCGCTGGACCCGAGCGGCACCCCGGCGTCGTCGTACGCCCGCCGGTACCAGGCGCCGTCCCAGCCGTGCTCCTCCACCGCCACCAGGTAGTCCTCGGCGTACCGCCGGAGCTCGGCGGCCACGGTGGCGTCGCCTCGCGCGCTGGCCTGCTCCGCGAAGGCCCGGAGCGTCGCCGCCAGGAACCAGGCCAGCCAGACACTCTCGCCCCGGCCCTCGGCCCCCACCCGGTTCATCCCGTCGTTCCAGTCGCCTCCGCCCATCAGGGGGAGTCCGTGGATGCCCCGGGTGCTGGCCTTCCTGAGCGCCCGGAGGCAGTGCTCGTAGAGGCTGGCCACCTCGGGGGAGGTCTGGGGCAGGTCGTACGCCTCCTGCTCGCCCGGTTGCAGCGTGCGCATGGCCAGGAACGGCACCGGCTCGTCGAGCACCGCCCGGTCGCCGGTGACGGTCAGGTAGTGGTCCACCGCGAAGGGGAGCCAGGCCAGATCGTCGGAGAAACGCGTGCGCACGCCCCGGCCGCTCTCCGGATGCCACCAGTGCTGCACGTCACCCTCGACGAACTGCCTGCCCGCGGCCCGGAGAAGGTGGGCCCGGGCGATGTCCGGGGCGGCGTGGAGGAAGGCCATCGAGTCCTGGAGCTGATCGCGGAACCCGTACGCCCCGCTGCTCTGGTACAGGCCCGAGCGGCCCCACATCCGGCAGGAGAGAGCCTGGTACAGGAGCCAGCGGTTCAAGAGGGCGTCGAAGGCGGGCTCGGGCGTGTGCACCTGGACGGCAGACAACCGCTGGTCCCAGCCGTCCACCGTGCGGTCGATCGCCGCGGCCGCCCGCGCCGGGCCGCGGAGCCCATCCACCGCCTCACGCGCCAGGTCTGCCGATGGAGCCGCCCCGAGGAGAACCACCACCTCCCGGCTCTCTCCGGGACCGAGGCTGACCGTGCACTGGAGCGCCGCGCAGGGGTCGAGCGCCGCACCGGTGCGACCGCCGAGGTGACCGATGCCCGCCGGGGCCGCGGCGCTTCCGTGGCGGCCGAGGAACTCGCGCCGGTCGGCGGTGTGCCCCTGCACCTCGGGTCCGAGCGCGCAGAACGCCACCCAGCCGGCGAACTGAGGGTCGAAGGTGTTCCGGGCGAAGATCGTCCCCCGGGCGGCGTCGAACTCGGTGCGGATCTGATGCTGGGTGTGCTCGCGCTGGCTTCCCAGCGTCCACTCGACGTAGGCGGTCACCCCGATCCGTCGCGGGCTGCGGCCATGGTTGGTCAGGCGCAGTCGCGAGATCCGCGTGGCCGAGCCCTCGGCGAGGCCGAAGGTCAGGACGCTCTCCACCTCCGAGTGCCGGTGCTCGAAGGTGGACGCGCCGGCGTCGTGGCGGACGAGGTAGGGCGAGGGGTGACGGATGGGCCCCGGAGTCGGGGTCCACAGCTCGCCCGTGTCCTCGTCGCGGAGGTAGAGGGCGTCGCTCATCGGATCGGTGACCGGATCGTTGTGCCAGGGCGTCAACCGGTAGAAGAAGCTGCTGCCGGCCCAGGTGAAGCCGGCTCCCCGCTCGGAGACGAGGAACCCTCCTTCCGGGTTGGCCACCACGTTCGCCCATGGCGCCGGCGGAAGGGTCGAGCCGCGGAGCCGGATCCGATAGCCCCCCTCGGAGTCGAGCCCGCCCAGACCGTTGTCCAGGCGGAGGGGCGTGGGGGTCCGTTCGGCCTCGCTCGCCGAGACGCCCTGCACCGGAGCGGCCTGCTCTGGCACGGGCCCCACCCTCCCGACCGGCGAGGGGACACGCCACCGCTCCACCAGGCCGGTGAGGGTGCGCTGCAGGGGCCAGCGCGGAGCCGGGCGCAGCTCCTTGACCTCCTCGGTGGCATCGGTCAGCGATTCCAGGATCGGCCCAAGGCGACGGCCATCGCAGGGCAGGTGCACCCGGGCAGTGGCGCGGAGCATGCGCAGCTCGGCCGGGCCGAGGAGATCTCGCCGCCGGACGAAGACCCCGCCCGGATGGTCGACCATTCCCGCCTCGCTGGAGGAGAGGACGGTCGCCGTCACCTGGTCGCCGAGGGCGTCCAGATAAGAGGAGGCGCGGGTGTTCAGCAGGACGAGGTCCACCAGCATTCCGCGCCGTCGCCAGTACTGGTGCGCGGCGAGGAGCTGCCGCAGGGTGGGGAGACCCTCCGTCGAGTCGATGGTCGCCAGGAGGATGGGCCAGTCGCCCGAGAGGCCGATGGCCCACAGCATGGGCTGCGAGCCGTCGTTGGCGGCGAGCTCGGCCTCGGGTGCCCGGAGCCGGGCATCGGAGAAGAAGAGTACGCCGGCCAGCTGCTGGAAGACGCCGGCGTCCACCGACGAGGTGCCCAGCTCGCGCAGCTCGATCTGCGCCGCCGTCCAGGCGAGATCCAGCGCCCGCTGCGCCGAGCGGGGATCGCGGTACCGGTCCGCCAGCTCGAAGGCCCGCTCGGCGGTGGTGGTGACCAGGGTGGTGAACGCCGCCGAGGCCGAGCGTCCCGGCTGTAGCCGGAGGCGGCAGCGGAGCGCGAAGATGGGGTCGATCACCGCGCCGGTGGTCCCGCCCAGCTCCCTACCGTGGTCGAGCGCGGCGGGGGAACGGGTGGACCGGCCCCGTCCGAGGAAGCGGCTCCGGTCGGTCTCGCAGGTGATCGGACCCACGCGCTCCTCCCCGGTCGCCACCACGTGCGTGCACCACACGCGCTGCTCAGAGGGAGCGCGGGGCCGCCGCGTGCCCGTCACCGCCGAGCACCAGGAATGCCAGGCGGTCTCGACGAAGAGGCTCCCGAAGGCGGGGTGGGCGCGGTCGGCGTCGGGGGGTGCGAGGACCAGCTCGCCGTAGCTGGTGAGCTCGATCTCGCAGGGGACCGTGCCGTTGTTGGTGACGGTCACCCGCCGCACCTCCGCCGAGTCATCGGGGACGGTGGTGATCTCGGTCCGGGTCTCGATGGGGCCGTCGGTGCGGTGGAAGACGACCCGGTCGGTGGCCAGGGAGACGTGGTAGGTGTCGGCCCGGGCGCAGACCGGCTGATGGGCCGTGGACCAGAGGCGCCCGCGCGTCACGTCCTTCACGTAGCAGTGCTGTCCCGCAGAGTCGGTGGTTCCGTCGGCGCGCCAGCGGGTGACGGCGAGGCCCTCGTAACGGCTGTACCCGGAGCCGCCGTTGGTGAGCATCACCGTGTAGGGGAGCCGTCCCAGCAGCGCCACCCGGGGCTGCGGGGTGAACGGGGTGTCGAGCTCTCGCACCGCCGGGGCTTCCAGCTCGGGGTTGGGGAGCGAGGCCTCGGGGCGAGCGGTCTGGGGCTCCTGGAGCAGGAGCCGGCGGGGGATGCGCTCGTAGAGCAGCAGCTCCGCGGCGCGCACCAGCGGATCGGCGTGGAAGCGGCGCTGCCAGATCTGTCCCGTCAGGGCGTTGGTGAGCGCGCCGAGGCCCATGCCGAGGTGGTGGGCCATGAAGTTCTCCACCACGGCGTAGGCCTTGCCGGGCTCGGGCCGGGTGTAGTCCAGCGCATCGCGGAACCCGTATGGCCCGAGCGCCCCCTTGCGTTCCAGCGCCCGCAGATTGGCCAGCGCGCGTGCCGGCTCGACCATCGCCGCCAGCGCCGAGGCGTAGGGGGCGATGACCAGATCGCTGTCCAGGCCCCGCTTGAGCGCGAGGTCGGGCACTCCGAACGCCCGGTACTGGTACGTCCCGAAGCGATCGCGGACGTTGTAGGCGCTCTCGCTGGTTCCCCAGGGCACCGCGTGGCCCGCGGCGTAGGCGATCTGGCGCCGGACCGCTCCCCGGTAGGTCTGGTCGAGGAGCGTCTCGGGGAACGAGCGCATCAGGAGGAGCGGCATCAGGTACTCGAACATCGTCCCGCTCCAGGACATCAGGGCGGTCTCCCCGGCGGCCCGCGACAGGTCGCGTCCCAGATGAAACCAGTGGTCGACCGGCACGTCGTCCTTGGCGATGGCCACGTAGCTGGCCAGCCGCGCCTCGGAGGCCAGGAGGTCGTAGTACGACGGGTCCAGGGTGTGGCTGGTCAGCTGGTATCCGATGGAGAAGAGCGCGCGCTGCCGGTCGTAGAGGAAGCCGAAGTCCATCGCGCTCGCGTGGCGGCTGGCGGTGGCGGCCAGCGCCTCGAGGCGAGCGACCAGCTCCGCGGCCCCGGGGGTGTTGGCAGAGAGCTCGCGGAGCGTGGGGAAGACGCGGGTCACCTCGCCCAGCCGGCCGACGCCGGCCCGCGTCTCGAGCCATTGCACTCGGCGGCGCTGCTCGGCGACGAGCCGGCGCGTCCAGGCCGTCCATTCCAAGGCGGCACCGAGCGGCGCGCTCCGCCCCGCCTCCGCGAGGATGGCTTGCTCCAGCTCCTCGAGACGCGCCAGCACCGCATCCAGCGCCAGGACCCGGTCGAGCCCTGCCGCGACGTCGCTGACTCGCTCCGCCGCCGCCAGGGCCAAGCGAGCCTGGCGGAGCTTCGGCTCGATCCTGGAGATGGCGGTCGCCCCCACCATTCCGAGAGCGGTCTCGGCGGCACGCCACGCGCGGCGATCGAAGACCGGCTCGTCGGGGATGCCCAGGCAGGCCTGCCGCACGGCGATGAGCAGACCGGCCAGGTTGCCGCTGTCGACCGTCGAGACGTACGCCGGCGCGAGCTCCCGGAGGTCGTGGAGGTCGTACCAGTTGTAGAAGTGGCCCCGGAACCGCGGCAGGCGCTCGAGGGAGGCGAAGACCCGCTCGAGCTGGGAGATCATCTCCTCGAGCGGAATGAAGCCCAGGTCACGGGCGCTGGTGATCGCGAGGAGCTGCAGGCCGATGTTGGTGGGCGAGGTGCGCATCGCCACCACCGGCACCGGGCCTTCCTGGACGTTGTCGGGGGCCAGCCAGTGGGTCTCGGCGGTGACGAAGCGCTCGAAGAACCTCCAGTGCAGCAGAGCGTAGCGAAGCGCGTCCGCCCGGAGCGCGGGGGCGAGCCTCCGTTCCCGACGTCTCGGGGACTGGCCGAGCCAGTGAGCGAGCTCGGGGGCGCAGACCCACGCCCCGGCGAGCACGCCGCACACCAGGACCCAGGCCCAGCGGTCCGGGCCCGCGCGATCGGCGCCGTGACGGAGGACCAGGGTGAGAAAGAGCCCGGCCGAGAGGAGCGTCGAGGGCCACATGGCCCGCCAGACGTCGCGCGCCGAGGCCGAGCCCGCGCGCTCGGACTGGAACGCGGTCTGCCATTCCAGCAGGTACCGCCGGGAAACCGCCATCCGCCACAGCGTCCGGAGGATCGCGTCGGCGGAGATCCACGCCTGGTGCGGAAGGAAGACCAGTGCCAGCCCCAGCTGCCGGGCGCTGGTCACCGCATCACGGCCGATGGCCGCGTAGTAGGCGCGCCAGGAGCGGTCGAGCGGCGGGCGGAGCGCGCCGAGCAGGAGGGTGACGATCCACGGCGCGGCGACGGCGAGGCTCCACAGAGCCGTCCAGCGCAGGGGAGAGCCCGGAAGCACCGTCCAGCCTGCGATCAGGAATGCCAGCTGGGCGAGCTCGACCACGCTGCGGCGCAGGTTGTCGATGACCTTCCAGAGCGAGATCGCCGGGAGCGGGTTCGGCGCCGGTCCGTCGGGACCGGGGATGGTGCGACGGATCCAGGGGAGGAGCTGCCAGTCGCCGCGGATCCACCGGTGCTTTCGCCGGGTCCAGGTGAGGTAGCTCGACGGATAGTCGTCGAACACCTGGATGTCGGTCGCCAGCCCGGCGCGCGCGAAGCAGCCTTCGATCAGATCGTGCGAGAGGAGGGTGTTGGGCGGGAATCGACCGCGGGTCGCGCGCTCGAAGGCGTCGACGTCGTAGATGCCCTTTCCGGTGAAGCTGCCCTCGCCGTAGAGGTCCTGGTACATGTCCGAGACCGCGGTGGTGTACGGATCCACGCCCGGGTGGCCGGAGTAGATGGAGGCGAAGCGGGTCCGGTTGGCGCTGGGCAGCGAGACCCCGACGCGCGGCTGGAGGATGCCGTAGCCACGCACCACCCGCGTGTAGGCCGCGTCGAAGTCGGGTCGGTTGAGGGGGTGGGCCATCGCCCCCACGAGGAGCGGGGCGGTCTCCGGCGGCAGGACGGTGTCGGCGTCGAGGGTGATGACGTACCGGACCTCTCGCAGCACCGCGAGGTCACCCAGCACGACCGAGAACGCGCCCTCCGCGCCTCCGCGGACGAGGTGATTGAAGTCGGCGAGCTTTCCCCGCTTCCGCTCCCAGCCCATCCACACCCTCTGCTGTGGGTTGAAGCGCCGCGGGCGGTGGAGAAGGTAGAAGGCGTTGCCCGCCGGCCCGTAGCGTGCGTTGAGGGCCTTCACTCCGGCGACGGCGGCCACCAGGATGGAGGCGTCGTCCTCCTGTACCTCCCTGGGTGCGTCAGTGAAGTCCCCCAGCACCACGAAGTGGAGGTTCGCTCCCCGGTTGGCGAGGAACTGGACCTCGAGGTTCTCCAGGGCGTGCTCCACCGACTCGACGCTCGCCAGCAGCGTGGGGATCACCACCGCGGTGCGTGACTCGGCGGGGACTCCGCTCTTGCGGAAGTCGAGCTTGGGCAAGCGCTGCGGCCGGAGGAAGCTGGTGAGCAGCTGCTGGATGACGTTGAGCGCCACCTCGTTGGCCGGGAGCAGGGCGAGGAGGACGAGCAGGGGCCAGGCGGGGCGGGCCTCCGCTCCGGCCATCCAGAGAACGGCCGCCAGGGCCGCGGCGGTGCCGAGCATCGCGCTGACCCCCAGCGCCAGGTCGGGGTGGCGACGGGCGGCCCGGAGCAAGCGCTCGCCCAGCGGAGGCCGGTAGCCGAGGGATTGCTCGAGCCTCGTCCGGCCGGCGCCGAGCAGGAAGAAGCCCAGGTGGGCACTGGCAGGCCCGTCTTTCGGCGGGCGCTGGGCGAGCTCCACCGCAGCCCTCGCGACCTGCTCCTCGGGCCGTCCGGTCCTGCGAGCGAGACGCTCGACCACGTGTCGGTAGTGGTCGCGCGTCTCGAACGTCATCCGGGAGTAGATCTTCGCCGGGTCCTGGCGGAGCGCTGCCTCGAGCACGCTCTGCGCCTCGACGAACTCGGGCCAGTCCATCCCCCCCAGCGTGCGGAGGCTGGTGATGCTGTTGGCCATCATCACCTGGGTGAGGGCGAGCCGCTGGGTGGCGCGGGCGGTGGACTCCTCGGCGCCGTGACCCTCGTCGTCGAGCCAGCGGTCGAGCCAGGTCATCGCGGTGGCGCTGCCGCCGAGCTGGCGGAGCTGGGCGCGCAGCCGGGAGACGAGCTCGGCGGTCAGGGCAGGGTGGTCGCCGATGAAGCCCTGGAAGGCGGCGACGAGCTCCACCGGCCCCGCGGCGTCGGCAGCGTGGAGGCGACTCGCCCAGTCGTCGGCCAGCGTGAGCTGCTCGAGGCGCTGGACGGTGCGCAGGGTCATGCGCCGCACGTTCTCCACCAGCCCGAGCCGGAACATCGCCGGCAGCGCCCACAGCTCGCCGATCGCGAGCGGGCTCACCTCCTGGAACGCGCTGGTGAAGGCGCCGATGTTCTCCGCGTCGAGTCGGCCCTCGGAGTGGGAGATGAGACCGATCGCCAGGTCGTACACCCGGGGGTAGCCGGCGAGCGGGCCGTCAGACAGGTCGGGCAGCTCCCCGTAGTACCCGCGCGGAAGGTTCTGGCGGACGTCGGCGATGTGATCTCGGACGACGTAGAAGTTGTCGAGCAGCCACTCTCCTGCCGGACCGATGTCGAGCGCCGACGACTGGGCGGCGATGCGGGCGTGCGCCTCCTCGAGGATGGAGAGCGTCCCCTGGAGCCGCCTGAGGAGCGGGCCGATGCGCCTCAGGCGCCGGCGGGGCCGGAGGCGCTGCTGACGGGCGACGGCGCGGGCGTGCTCGGTGAGCCCCTCGGCGCCGAGCAATTCGCCCCGGATGGGACCGGAGAGGAGGTCAGACCGGGCGCGATGGCGCGAGAACGCGCCGAGCAGTGTTCCCCAGGACATGTTGGCGGCTTGCCCTCAGCACCCGCCCGGGATGGGTCCTGCGGGGGCAGTGGAGTGAGGCGCGGCCATCGGGGGCTGACAGTGAGGGGTCGAGGCTCCGGTCTCAAGCTGCATCGACCCGGCGTTCACCCACTTGTGGCCGGGCGGCAACAGTGGAGCGGTGCCCGCAAACGGGGGAGAGATCCGCGCGCTCACCTTGCCCGGCCAGGGCTGCATCTTCACCATCGAGCTGCCGGTGGGCGGCGCGGTGGAGTCAGCCGCCGGGTGAGTCGATGGGCCGAGGCCCACTAGGGCGCCCCCGGTGTGACGCTCGGGCGGGGCAGTGCCGCGCCGTGCGCGCGCCCGTCTCTCGAGGGTCGCATGCTGAGGACGCAGACTCTGTGCCTGGAGTCACCCCTTCGCCAGCTGGGTATTCTGCCGGAATGCGCCGTGCTGACCACGTCCTGCTGGTGCCCGGCTTCTTCGGGTTCGGGAGCTTCGGCCGGCCCGGCGGGCCGCGCATCGTCTACTTCGACCGGGTGATGAAGGCGCTGGTGTCCGCCAGGCCCGAGCTGCGCGGGCGGATCCACGTCCACGAGCCGCCGCCGATCGGGTCGCTCGAGGGGCGCGTCCGGAGCCTGCAGGACGCTGTGTTGCAGCTTCTCGGCGGTGCCCTCTTGCGCGGCGAGTCGCGCCGCGGCCACCCGCGCATCCACCTCATCGGCCATTCCACGGGAGGGCTCGACGCGCGCCTGCTCCTGAACAGGCGCTACCACTTCAACGGCGAGGACCCCGCGCTGCGCGAGCGGCTCGCCGAGCGCGTCGGCACGGTGGTGACGCTCTCGGCCCCCCACCACGGCACGCCCATCGCGAGCAGCCTGGTACACGGGCTCTCCCACCTCATGCTCGAAGGAATGTCGCTCGCCACCATCCTGGCCGCCGCGGGGCAGATCCGCAGACGGCTGGGGCTCCCGGGCTTCAGCTTCCTGGTGACTCTCTTCGAGGCCGTCGCGCCCAGGCGCAACGTCAACGCCCCCGCCATCGCGTTCCTCGCCGGCATGGACGAGGAGACGGCACGCCAGATCGCCCGCTTCCGCGGGATGGTCATGTCCGACACGCGGCTCCTGCACGACCTCGCGCCGGAACGAATGACGCAGCTGAACGCGCGCATCGGTGAAGGTGACCGGGAGCGGCTCGTCGAGATCGTGACCGTCGCCCCGCGACCGACGCTCCGGGGCGGGCTCCACGGGCTGGACCGCCGGGCGGCGTACGCGCTCTGCTACGCCGCCACCGCCAGCAAAGCGTTCCGGCCGGACCGCTTCCCCGACGGACCGTGGATCGCGGCGCGCAAGCCCGGCACCGAGCGCGCGGCAGTGGAAGACGCTCCCCGGGCCAACGACGGGGTCGTTCCGGCGTCCTCGCAGACGCTCACCGGCAACGCGGCGCGGCTCGTCCTCGCCGACCACCTCGACGTCATCGGGCACTTCGAGTGGCGGTGGAACACGACGCTCTTCAAGTCGGGCGCGGAGTTCCGCCGGCGGGAGTTCATGGCGCTCTGGCGCTTCGTGGCCGAGGCGCTCTGAGGTCGGAAGGGGTCGCCCTGTCCATGAATCGAAGCAGTCTGACACTCGCTCTGTGCCTGTGGGGCGCAGTCGCGATGGCGAACCCGCCAACTTCGGAGGAGGTCGCCAAGCGGCTCGTCCAGAGCGTGGCCATCGCCCAGGGAGATCTGGTGCGGGTCTCCGGAAGTACCAAGGACCTGCCGCTTCTCACCGCGATCGCCGTCGAGGTGGAGAAGGCCGGCGCCGCGAGCTTCTTCGCGCTCAGCAGCGACGAGTCGGTTCGCCGCATCTGTCACGAGGTTCCCGCCGAGCGCGACGCGGGGAGGGCCCCTGCCGCCTGAGCCGACACCCGCCGGCGGACCTAGTGCCGGACCAGGTGGTCCAGTCTGTCCTTGTGGACCCTGATGGTTCGAGGGCTGCTCTGGGCGTCGAGGACGACGCTCTCGCCCTCCACTGCCCGGACCTGCCAGAGCGATCCCACCGAGACCCGCATCGATTCCGTCGGAGCGCCCTCGGGGTGCGCGCTGAAGGCCTGAACGCACTTGAGCCAATTTCCGGCGTGGAGGTCGGACAGCGCGAGCTTCATCGGGGCAGCCTACCTCCGGTCGCCCTGTGCCCGGTACGGGCCCCAAAGCTAGGCTCGGCTGGTCGGTGCCGGGGGCGGGGCGGCGCCGTGCCCCCCGTCGCGGAACCGCAGCCAGGTGAGCGAGGCATAGGCGCCCAGCCACGAGCCCGCCGCGGCGAAGGCGACGTAGATCCACGAGCGGGTGTAGCTGATCACCGCGAACGCCGAGAGCAGGTACCACAAGCTGCTCCAGGTCGCGGCCGCGAGCCGTCGCCGCGCAGCCACCGCCGAGGTGAAGAGCACGTAGACTGCGTCGGTGAGCGCCGTGGAGAGGAGGACTCCCAGGGCGAGCAGCGGGCGGATCTGCAGATCGAGCACGGCGGTCCTCCGTGGTTCGGCGCCCGCTCCTCGAGCCCGAGGATCTCGACGCCGGTCCCCTCGCCGCTCGATGTAGCCGGATGCCGACCTCGGGCGAAGTGCTCGTTCGCGCTGAAGATTCGCTTTTCGGCGACCGGACTGTTAAGGCTTGACGCATCGCGAGGGCCTGCTGCTGCTTGCGAGCTCCCGCGCCGTGCTGGTGCGTGTGTTTCCCGTCCAGCCGGTCCGTCCTGCTCGACAGAAGGTAGTTCCCAGACGTGTCCACAGAGCAAACCTCTGCTCCCGACTTCTCCACCCTCGGCCTGTCGCCCGCCTCGCTACGCGCGGTGAGCGCGGCCGGGTTCGCCACCCCCACGCCCATCCAGGCGCGTGCCATCCCTCCCGCCCTCGGCGGGACCGACGTCATCGGATGTGCCGCCACCGGCACCGGCAAGACCGCCGCCTACCTCCTCCCGGTGCTCGAACGGCTCGCCGGGAAGACCGGAACCCGGGCCCTGGTGCTGGCTCCAACCCGGGAGCTCGCGGTGCAGATCGCCCGGGCGGTCGAGCTCCTCGGCCGTGAGCTCCGTGCCAGCGCAGCGGTGGTCATCGGCGGCGTGTCGCCCGAGGGCCAGCGCCAGCAGCTCCGGCAGCGGCGCTCCATCCTCATCGCCACCCCCGGCCGCCTGGTGGACCACCTCGAGAGCGGAACCGCGCGCCTCGACGACATCGAGATCCTCGTCCTCGACGAGGCTGACCGGATGCTGGACATGGGATTCGCCCCGCAGCTGCGGCGGATCCTCGCCCGGCTGCCGGCGAAGCGCCAGACGCTGCTCTTCTCCGCGACGATGGCCGGCGAGGTCGCCGAGTTCGCTCGCAAGTTCCTGAAGGCCCCGGTCCGGGTCGAGGTGGCCCGTTCTGGAACGACCGCCGCCCGCGCCAGCCAGCTCGTCTACCGCATCGGCCAGAACGAGAAGACCGCGCTCCTCGAATCGCTCCTCGGTGCCTCCGAGGACAGCACCCTGGTCTTCGTCCGTACCCGCCGCCGGGCGGACAAGGTGGCGCGCGCCCTCGAGCGCAGCGGCCACGCGGTCGACCGCCTTCACTCGGACCGCTCGCAGGCCCAGCGCCAGCGCGCCCTGGAGAGCTTTCGCAGCGGACGGGCGCGGGTCCTGGTGGCCACCGACATCGCGGCCCGGGGAATCGACGTCGCCGACATCGGGCACGTCGTGAACTACGACCTGCCGCACGTGCCGGAGGACTACGTGCACCGCATCGGTCGCACCGCGCGGGCGGCGGCGACCGGACGGGCCTCGAGCTTCGTGGCACCCGAGGACGCGCCGCTGCTCCAGGCGATCGAGCGGCTCACCCGGTGCAAGGTCCCGGAGGGTCAGGTGCCGCGCGACGCGCCAGAGTTCCGCGCCGCGGTCGAGGCGAGCGCCGAACGACAGCGGCACCCGGGCCCGCGTCAGGCCGGGCACGGCATCTCCTCACGACCGGCAGGTCAGCCTCCCGGCCGACACGCCCGTTCGCACGGGCGAGGCGCCGTCTTCTCCGGCGGTCCGCCGCGGAGGAACGCCCAGCGTCGCCCCGCGGCCACCAGCCGCTGGCAGTAGGTCCCGCGCGCGGGTCAACGATAGACGAGCACCGGCACCTTCGAGTGGGTGAGGACCTTGACGGTCTCGCTCCCGAGGATGAGCCCGGCCACGCCGCGCCGTCCGTGCGAGGCCATGAAGACCAGGTCGCAGCCGCGGTCCTTCGCGGTGGCGATGATCGCCTCGAAGGGATGGGGGTGGATCGACCGGAGCGTCTCCACCGGGACACCGATCGCTGCGGCGGTGGTCCGCACTCGCTCGAACAGCTTCTCCGACCGGGCGGTCTGCGCCTTCTCGTACTCCGGCTCGGTTGCGGTCAGCATCATCGGCTCGGTGCCGATGAACTGGAACGGAGGGGTCACGGTCAGAGCCGTCGCCTTCGCGTCGAGCGCCTTCGCCAGGGTGAGTCCCGCAGCCTCGGCCTTCGCCGAGAGTTCCGACCCGTCGGTCGGGATCAGCACGTGCTTGTACATGGCACACCTCTCTTCGTTCTTCTGGTATCGCAGCGCGCCACCGAGGCAAGGAGCCCTTCGGGCCCATGGCAGCGGCGCGCGCAGACTTTGCGCGACGCCTGCGGCGAGTCACGCCGTCCTCACCCCGCGTCGGACCTCGCGACGACGATCAGCGCCGCGGCGGTCAGCAGCCCGGCTCCCACCACCGTCCAGCCGACGCGCGGCAGCGAGCGCGGCTCGGGCGGCGCGACCGCGAACCATGAGGCCGCGGCGAGCAGCGGCGCCAGCGCGACCAGGTGACCGAGGCCGAGCCGCGCCTGGAGGAGCACGAGCGCCGTGCAGAGAGCCAGGAGCACCGGCGCCGATCTCCTCGCCAGCGAGGTGCCGGCACGGCGCCTGGCCCCGATGCTGCGCACCGGCACGAGCAGCGCCCCGAAGCCCAGGGCCCAGACGCACCAGGCGCGGGCGGCAGCGCCTGCGGTCAGCCCGCAGGCGATCGCCACCGGGTAGGAGACCGCGGCCAGGGCCAGCGCGGCGAGCGCCTCACCGACGAGGGAGCGCTCCTGACCAACCGCCACCGTCACCGCGAACGCCGCCCCGAGGACCACGGGGAGGACCGCTGCGGAACGCACCGGCGCGGGTGCCAGCACCAGGCCGGCGCTGCCCAGGAGGGTGCCCGCCAGCGCGAGGACGACCAGCCTCGCCCTCGCCCGTGGGCGCTGCTCCATCTGCAGCCGCTCCCCGCGTCGCCCGAGGAGCACCAGCACCGGCTCGTGGGCGAGGAACAGCGCCCAGGCGCTCGCCGCGAGGAGCACCGCCACCGCCCCGGGCCGTCCGGCTCCGAACGCAGCCACCATCGGCAACCCGAGCTGTCCGTACGCACCATGCTCCCGCGGCGCGAGGGAGCGCGGACGGGGCGGGGAGACGGGCGGCGCGGCTCGCATCGGGAGCGCGCGAGAATGCCACACCCCCGGCGCCCGGAGCGTCCGCGCCGTCGCTACCCCAGTCGCGCCTTCAGGTGCTCCCCCACCCGGAGTGCGTTGGCGATGATGGTCAGCGCCGGATTCACCGCCGCGCTCGAGGGGAAGAAGCTCCCGTCGACCACGTAGAGGTTGTCCACCTCGTGCGCCCGGCAGTTCACGTCGAGCGCGGACGTCTTGGGGTCGCGCCCGAAGCGGACGGTGCCGTTCTGGTGCGCCACCCCGGCGAGCGGGATGCGCTGGCCGAGGAAGAGGTTCCGCGAGAAGAGCCCCTGGTGGCAGGACTTGCCATGGACCGGGCAGCTGCCCTGGCTCTGCAAGAAGGCCTCCAGCGTCCGGATCAGCTGCTTGTGGCCCTCCTGGTTGTTGGCCCGGTACGAGAGGACGATGTTTCCCTCCCGGTCGAGCGTCACCCGGTTCTCTGGATCGGGCAGGTCCTCCGAGGTGAGCCAGAAGTCGAGCGAGTGGCGGGCCATCAGCTCCAGCGTCCAGCCCGGGGCGATGGCCGGAGCCCCTGCGCTCAGCGTCGCCGCGTCCAGCTTGCCGACGAAGGAGATGTGGCCCATCGGGTGCGGGAACTGGTCCGAGCCGAAGTAGAAGTCGTTCACCGCCAGGGTCTTCTGGAACACGGTGGGGTTCGGGCACTTGCTCAGCGCCATGAGCACGCTGTTGATGTGGCCCATGTAGTGGCGCCCCACCACGTCCGAGCCGTTGCCCAGCCCGCGCGGATGGCGGTCGGTTGCCGAGCGGAGCAGGAGCGCCGCGGAGTTGATCGCCCCCGCCGCCACCACCACCAGGCCCGCGGAGTAGCGCTCGGTGCGGTCCTCGCGCTTCACCACCACGCTCGTCACCTCGCGGCCCGAGGCGCCGGTCTCGAGCTTCTCGACGAACGCCCCGGTGAGCAGCGTCACGTTGGGATGCCGCAGCGCCGGCTCGACGCACAGCACCTCGGCGTCGGACTTGGCCCGCACCAGACAGGGGAAGCCGTCGCAGGTCTCGCAGCGGATGCAGGGGCTGGTCCGTGGATCGCGCTCGTTCAGCTGCACCCCCAGCGGGACGTGGAACGGCTTCAGGCCCTGTGAGGCGAACCCATCGCTGAGCGCCTGGATGCGCGGCTCGTGGCTCACCGCCGGATGACGGTAGGGCCCGCTGGCGTGCGGCTCGGTAGGGTCCTCCCCACGATTCCCGTGCACCTGGTAGAGGTGCTCGGCCTTCAGGTAGTACGGCTCGAGCTCCTCGTAGGAGATCGGCCAGGCCGGCGAGACGCCGCCGTGGTGCCGTAGCTCGCCGAAGTCCTCCTTGCGAAACCGGAAGAGCGCTGCGCCGTAGAACTTGGTGTTGCCACCCACCGCGTAGTTGGTGTGCGGGTGGAGGGCGTTCCCGTCGCGGTCGTGCCAGGTCTCCTTCGTCTGGTACCGCCCCTCGACGTTGACCTGGCGAGGGTCCCAGTTGGCCTTCTCGCGCCGGACGAAGTCGCCTCGCTCGAGCAGGAGGATGCGCTTGCCGGTCGGCGCCAGGGCATGGGCCAGCGTTCCACCGCCGGCGCCGGTGCCGATGATGATGACGTCATAGCGATCCACGGGCTCGAACCTCCGGTCGGACCTCTGGCAGAGGGCCGCCCGGGGAGGAGTGAGCGAGCGCGGCAAGCGTTACGTGGCCGCGCCCCCCTGGCGCGCAGCCCTTGCGCGTCGTCCACCGGCCCCCGGAGCTGGCCCCGGGCGAGCGTGGGGGTCGAGTGCGGCACGGGCGCTGCAACCCAGGATGAACCATGGGATTCGCGGCGCCGGTGAGTCGCAGCCCGGGGCTCGGAAGCGACCAGGCGCTCCGTCTGCTCGCCGAGGTGGGACCGAACACGCTCGGCGCCGACCGCGGTGGAGGATGGTGGCGCACGCTCCTCGACGTGGTCCGAGAGCCGATGGTGCTCCTGCTCCTCGTGTGCGCCGGGGTGTACGTCGCCTTCGGTGAACGCACCGAGGCGCTCATCCTCGGGGGCTCGGTCGTCCTGGTGGTCGCCATCAGCCTCCTCCAGGAGGGCAAGACCCAGCGCGCGCTCCAGGCCCTGAAGGATCTGTCGAGCCCTCTGGCCTCGGTTCGCCGGGATGGCCGGCCAGTCCGGATCCAGGCCTCGGAGGTGGTCCCCGGGGACGTTCTGCTGCTTCAGGAAGGAGACCGCGTCGCCGCCGACGCGGTGGTGGTGTCGGCCAGCGGGCTCAAGGTGAACGAGTCGCTGCTCACCGGGGAGTCTCTGGCGGTCAGGAAGCTCGCCGTGCCCGCCCCGGTTCCCCTGGAGCCTCCCGGAGAGGGTCCGACGCCCTTCGTCTATGCCAGCACCCTGGTGGTCGCCGGTCGGGCCGAGGCGGTGGTGGGCGCGACGGGCGCCCGGACCGAGGTGGGCCGCATCGGCCGGGCGCTCGAATCGGTCTCCGCCGCCGAGAGCCCACTCAAGGAGCAGCTCTCGGGACTCGTCCGCGCGGTCGCCTTCGCTGCCGCGGCATGCTGTGGCGCGGTGCTCCTGATCTACGGCCTGGGGCGCGCCGACTGGAAGGGCGGGCTCCTTGCCGGCCTCACCCTGGCGATCTCGCTGCTGCCGGAGGAGTTCCCGGTGGTGGTGACCATCTTCCTCGCGCTCGGCGCCTACCGGATGGCGCGCAACAAGGTTCTCGTCCGGCGGATGGCGGCGTTGGAGACACTCGGGGCAGCCACCGTGCTCTGCACGGACAAGACCGGCACGCTCACCGAGAACCGGATGCGGGTGGTGGAGTTCGCCACCGCGGTGGCCGGCGGACCGGCCGACCAGGTGGCCGAGGTGGCAGAGCTCCGCGAGCTCGCCGCGCTCGCCTGTCCTCGCGAGAGCTTCGATGCGATGGATCTGGCGACGCAGGAGTTCGGTCGAGCCGGGTCCGCGAGCCCCCCGGCCGGTCCGATGCTGCGGGAGTATCCGCTGACCCCCGAGCTTCCGGTCATGGCCTTCGCCCACGGGGGAGGAAGTGGAGTGCTGATCGCCGCCAAGGGCGCTCCGGAGGCGGTCGCCACCCTGGCCGGCTGGGACGCCGAAGGAAGGCGGGCGCTGGATGCCCAGGTGCACGGCTTCGCCGAGCGAGGGCTGCGGGTGCTCGCCGTTGCCGGTGCGGATCTCGCGGCGGGGGCGGCCCCGGAGGACCTCGGCGGCCTCCCGTTCCGGATGGTGGGCCTGCTCGCCTTCGCCGACCCGCTCCGGCCCGGCGTCCCGGAGGCCGTGGCCGAGTGCCGGCGGGCGGGAATCCGCGTCATGCTCATCACCGGAGACCATCCGAGCACCGCGCTGGCCATCGCGAGGCAGGCGGGGATCGATGCTTCCCGCTTGCTCACCGGTGCGCAGCTCGAGTCGCTGGGCGACGAGGCGCTCCGCTCCGCCCTGGCCGAGACGCAGGTCTTCGCCCGGGTGGCGCCACTGCACAAGCTGCGTCTGGTCGAGGTGCTCCAGGCCATGGGCGAGGTGGTGGCCATGACCGGCGACGGGGTCAACGACGCGCCCGCGCTCCGGGCCGCTCACATCGGGGTGGCCATGGGCGGCCGGGGTACCGACGTGGCCCGGGAGGCAGCGGACCTGGTGGTGCTCGACGACGACTTCGTCTCCATCGTCGGCGCCATCCGGGCAGGACGGCGCATCTACGCCAATCTCCAGAAGTCGCTCGGCTTCGTGCTCGCGGTCCACGTTCCCATCGCCGGCATCGCGATGCTTCCCGTGCTCTGGGGCTGGCCGATGCTCTTCACCCCGGTGCACATCGTCTTCCTCGAGCTGGTCATCGACCCGGCGTGCTCCATTGCCTTCGAGATGGAGCCGGGCGATCCGCGGGCGATGGAACGGCCGCCCCGCTCCCCCCGGGAGCGGGTGATGGGCCGCAGGGAGATCCTCCGCAGCCTCTCGGAGGGGCTGGCGGTGTTCGCGGTGGTGGCGCTGGGGTTCTGGATCGGCCTGCAGAAGCACGGGGGGACCACCGACGCGCGCACGCTGGCGTTCAGCGGGCTGCTGCTCGGGAACCTGGGGCTCATCGTGTCGCACCGCGCGCACTTCGGCGGACTTTGGCGCTCGTTCCGTGTCCCGAACCCGGCGTTCTGGGCGGTGCTGGGTGGGGCGACCGCGGTATTGACCCTGATCCTGGCGCTGCCGCCGCTCCGCCGGGTGTTCCAGTTTGGGCCACTGCACCTCGACGACCTGGCAATCTCCGCCGGCCTCACGGTGGCGCTGGTGGCGGGGCTGGTGCTCACCGGACGGCTCGGAGCTCCGCGGGCGAGGAGACCTGCATGAGGAGATGGCTGGCGGGCGTGGTGATCGCCGCTGGAGTGGTGGGCGCCGGGCTCGCGGTGGCGCAAAGCGGGGCCCGGCCCCTGGACGATTCGCAGCCGCCCGAGCTCGCCCCGGACGACGCTCGGGCCGCCCTCCGCCGTCGGATGTCGCGACACGGGGCGATGCTCGATGCGCTGGCCATCGCCACGCTCGGCCTCGACCGTCCGAGGGTGGCCGAGCTCGCGGCCGGGCTGGAGCGAGACACCGGGCTCGGCGCCTGGCCCGGGCCCGATGCGGGGACCTCCACCCGGAAGTTGCTCGAGCGGCTGGAGTCGCAGCTGCGGGCCCGAGCCCACACGCTCGCCGAGGTCGCGCGGCGCGGCCTGGACCCGGAGCTGCCGGCGGCGTTCGGGAACCTGATGGAGACCTGCGTGCAGTGCCACCATCAGGCGCTCGCCCCCCAGAAGGGGCAGAACACGGCCCCCCGTTAAGTGACGTAGGACCCGCTTGCCACGTTCGGAGGCTGCCATTATCGAGCGCCTCGCGCAGTCGAGGTCGAGGGAGACAGACACATGGCCGATGCCGCGGTGGAACGGGCACCGGAGCACGCCCAGGCACGGGACGACCAAGGCAAGGACGCGACCGCGGCGGACACCGCCGCGAAGAAGCGCCGTGCGCTGAGGATCATCGGAGGTGTGGCCGGGGTGGTGGTCCTGGGGGTGCTCCTCTATCTGCTGTTGAACGCGGGCAAGGAGGGGACCGACGATGCGCAGATCGACGCCGACGTCGTGCCGCTCGCGCCCCATGTCGCCGGGCAGGTGGCCTCGGTGCCGGTGGCCGAGAACCAATCGCTGAAGAAGGGCGACCTCGTCCTCCAGCTGGACGACCGGGACTACCAGGCACGCGTCGCTCAGGCGGCGGCCGAGCTGGAGAGCGTGCGCGCACAGGCCCAGGCAGCCGATGCCCAGGTCGCGGTCGCAGAGGCCTCGGCGCGCGGCAGCCTCAGCCAGGCAGAGGCCAACCTGGTCGGCAGCGGCCGCTCGGTGTCCGGGGCTCGCGCCCAGCTCGAGCAGGCCCGGGCCACCCTGGTGAGCCGCCAGTCGGACCTCAAGCTGGCCGAGGCCAACATCGAGCGCGCCCGGGAGCTGCAGAGGGCCAACGCCATCCCGCAGCAGCAGTTCGATCAGTGGCAGGCACAGTACGCCTCCGCGCGGGCTGGGGTGACCGCGGCGGAGGCGGCGGTGAATGCTGCGTCGGACCAGCTGCGGCGGACGCAGGCCCAGGTGAACGAGGCCGAGGGCCGGGTGGTGGTGAGCCGTCCGGTCGACGCGACCATCGCCGTGGCCCAAGCCAACGCTGCTTACCAGCACGCGCGGGTCAAGAGCGCCGAGGCGGCGCTGGCGCTCGCCAACCTCAACCTCGAGTGGACGCACATCCTGGCCCCGGGCGACGGGAACGTCAGCCGCATCACCGCGCACCCCGGGGGGCTGCTCTCGGTCGGCCAGATCGTCGCCCAGTTCGTGCCGGTGCAGAAGTACGTCACCGCCAATTTCAAGGAGACGCAGATCGGGAAGATGCACCCCGGTCAGCCGGCGGACGTCGAGGTGGACACCTGGGGCAAGACGCTGCACGGCAGGGTGGAGAGTCTCTCCGCCGGCACCGGCGCCCGCTTCTCACTCCTCCCGCCCGACAACGCCACGGGCAACTTCGTGAAGGTTGCCCAGCGCATCCCGGTGCGGATCGCCCTGGAGGCCGTCCCGTCGAACATGGTCCTCCGCGCCGGCCAGTCGGTGGTGGTGACCGTGCACGTGAACCAGTGACCGACAGGTCCGGAGGTGTGTCCTTGATTCGCTCGCTCATTGCAGCCGCGCTCGTCGCTTCCGCGCCGGTGCTGGCCGAAGGTCCGCAGACGCTCACCATCGACGAGGCGGTGAACGAGGCGCTGCGGGTGAATGACCAGCTCCGGGCCGCGCGCTTCCGGGCCGAGGGGGCGGAGGACACCGCGCGCAGCGCCCGGGGCCGGCTCCTCCCGGCGCTGAACGCCAGCGACACCTGGCAGCACTGGGACGGTCCCTTCGTCATCCAGCTGGGCGCTCCGGGGACCACCAACCCCGGGGTGGTGGCACGGAACGTGAACACCAACGTCTTCACCGTCGGGGCCCAGCAGCCGATCCTCGGGCTGCTCCACCGGGAGCGTGACCTCCATGCCGCCAGCGCGTCCGCGGATGCCAGCCGCGCTGACCAGGCGGACGCCCAGTCGCAGATCTCCGAGCAGGTCCGGACCACCTACCTGCGCCTGTTCGAGGCCAGGGCCGGCGTGGCGATCGCCGATGCGAGCATCGAGCAGCTACAGAAGCAGGTGCAGGATGCGCAGGCTCGCTACAACGCCGGGACCATCACCAAGGCCGACCTGCTCCGGTTCCTGACCGCGGTGGCCAACGCTCAGCAGCAGCGGATCCTGGCGGCCACCCTGGCCCGGACTTCTCAGCAGGCCCTGCTCACCTTGCTGGCGCGCAACCCCGAGGACCCCACGGTGGAGTTCGTGGAGCCGGTGGAGCTGGAGCGACAGGCGGCGGTGCGTCCGGGGGACTCGAATGACGCGCTGATCAACCGCGCGCTTCAGAACCGTCCCGAGGTGCAGCGGGCGCAGAAGCAGGCCGAGGCGGCGCGGGCCAACGGGCAGGCCCGGATGTGGGAGCTGCTCCCGGAGGTGGACGTGCAGGCGGCCTACAGCAACGTGAAGGGGCAGATCTTCCAGCCCGAGAACAGCTCGTTCATCGGCATCGTGACCAGCTGGCCGTTCTTCACCTGGGGAACGAAGTGGTACGCCGCGCAGAGCGCGCAGCGGCAGGCCGATGCATCCGCGTCGCTGCTGGAGAACACCCGCAAGCAGGTGGCCTTCGACGTGGCGAGCAAGGCGACGCAGCTGGAGGCGCAGTTCGTGGCGGTGGAGGTCGCTCAGACCGCGATCACCAGCGCCGAGGAGGCCTACCGGGTCACCAGCGCGCAGGTCTCCGCCGGCACGGCGACCACCACCGATCTGCTGGACGCGCAGTCGGCGCTGACCACCGCCAGGCTCAACCTCGCCCTCGCGCAGTACGAGCGGACCATCGCTCGGGTGGCCCTGGATCGCGCCACCCTCGCTCACTGACTCGATGCCGGCAGAGGCCCACCCCGAGGTGAGCTGGCGCCCCAGCCACAGCCCGTGGCTGGTAGGCCTGACCGTCACCCTGGCCACCTTCATGGAGGTGCTGGACACCAGCATCGCCAACGTGGCTCTGCCGCACATCGCCGGGGGACTGTCGGCGAGCCAGGACGAGGCGACCTGGGTGCTCACCTCGTACCTGGTCTCCAACGCAGTGGTGCTGCCGATCAGCGCCTGGATCTCCAGCCGGGTGGGCCGGAAGCGCTTCTACATGGCCTGCGTGGTGCTCTTCACGGTGAGCAGCGCGCTCTGCGGCTTCGCCCCCAACCTCCAGTCGCTCATCTTCTTCCGGGTGCTGCAGGGCATCGGCGGAGGTGGGCTCGCCCCGAGCGAGCAGGGCATCCTCGCCGACACCTTCGAGCCGAGGCAGCGGGGGATGGGCTTCGCGATGTACGGGCTGGCGGTGGTCTTCGCGCCGGCGATCGGACCGACACTGGGCGGGTACATCGTCGATCACGCCAGCTGGCGATGGATCTTCTACATCAACATCCCGGTGGGCATCGTCTCGCTCATCCTCAGCTCGCTCATGGTCGAGGACCCGCCCTGGCTGGAGCAGGAGAAGGAGGAGAGCCGCGGGGTGAAGGTCGACTTTCTGGGCCTCGCCCTGGTGGCGGTGGCCTTCGGCAGCCTGCAGATCGTCCTGGACAAGGGGCAACAGGACGACTGGTTCAGCTCGCCGCTCATCGTCGTCTTCACCATGCTCACCGTCATCTGCATGGTGGGGACGGTGGTCTGGGAGTGGGTGCATCCCAATCCGATCGTCAACGTGCGGCTGTTCCTGAACCGCAACTTCGCCACCAGCGCCGCGCTGATGTTCACCCTGGGGGCAGTGCTCTACGGAAGCACGGTGCTCATCCCGCAGTTCGTGCAGACGCTGATGGGCTACAGCGCCGAGCGGGCGGGGATGGTCCTCTCCCCGGGAGGGTTCACCACCATGGCGATGATGCCGCTGGTGGGGTTCCTGGTGTCGCGCGTGCCGGCGAAGTACCTGATCACCGCCGGCTTCGCCGGGCTGTCGCTGTCGCTGTGGCACATGACCAGCATCCACCTCGGCATCGACCCGCATACCGCGACGATGTACCGGGTCTACCAGGCGGCCTCACTGGCGTTCCTCTTCGTGCCGATCAACACCGTGGCCTACCTGGGCGTGCCGCGGGAGCAGAACAACCAGGTGTCGGGGCTGATGAACCTGGCCCGGAACATCGGCGGGAGCGTGGGCATCTCGTTCTTCGTCACCACCCTCGCCCGCCGGTCGCAGATCTACCAGAACCAGCTGGTGGACCGGCTGTCGTCCTCCAACCTCTACCTCCAGGAAAGGCTGGCGCAGCTGCAGCAGTCCTTCGCCTCGCTGGGGCCAGCGGACGCGCTCCGGCGGGCATACGGAGCGCTCTACCTCACCATCCAGCAGCAGGCGGCGGTGCTCGCCTACGTGCGAATCATCGAGGACCTGGCGATCGTCACCGCGGCGTTCGTGCCGCTGATCCTGCTCTTCCTCAAGAAGAACCGGCCGGGCGCCGCTCCCGCCGGCGCGCACTGACCGAGCCGTCGGGAGGCGTCCCGGGCTGACCCCGGGGGTGGCGCGCCGGGGCGACCGCGGGAGGCAGCTCGGCGCGACCGGTGCGGACCCAGTCCCGGTAGAGGGCGAGCAGCGTGGCCCGAAGCTCGGGGCGGAGCGGCCCAGGAAGTGCGACGAGGGCGTTCACCATCGGCTGGTTAACGTCCCGGCCCCGGGCCTGCAGCGAGCGCGAGCCGGCGGCGAACCCGGGATGGAGCGGTCGGCGTGCTCAGCCGATGCCCCGGGTCATGCGGACCACCGGAAACGGGATGCCCGGCGGAAGGGGGACGTCGATCTGCTCGACCGGCTCGAACCCCGCCGCGGCGTAGAGCGGGACCCCGGAGAGCGTCGCCGCGAGCTCGAGGCCCTGGAACCCCGCCTCCGCCGCGGCGCGCTCGCAGAGGGCGAGCAGGGCGCGCCCGAGCCCCTGCCGCGCGTGCGCCGGGTCCACGAAGAAGGCGCGGATCCGTGCCGGCTCTCGTGCGGGATCGAGCAGCGCGCCCTCGCTCCGACCGCTCACTGCCTGGTCTCCGCCGAAGAGGCTGCGCCGGCGGCTCCAGCCTCCGGCCGCCACCATGGTTCCTCCTCGCTCGCACACGAAGTACGTCCCGTCGGCGAGGAGCTCTCCATCGACGCCGAAGACATGACGGCGCGCGGCGTCGAGCTGCTCCGGGCTGTAATCGGCCCTCATCAAACCGAACACTGCGCGCGAGATGAGGGCCTCGATCTCCGCCCGGTCTGCCTCGGTGGCGACGCGGAAGCGGGGGAGGTCGGGCAGCATCCTGCTGGAAACGAGTAGCACGGCCCCCGGGGACGGGTGGAGTGGGGGGACGGCCCGGGCCTAACTTCTCGCGACATCTCGACGCGGAGGTCCCGATGGGTCGTCCTGGCAGCCTGTCTTCCCTGCTCCGGATCGAGCACCCGTTGATCGGCGCACCCATGGCCGGGGGGCCGAGCACCCCGGCGCTGGCGGCGGCGGTCTCCCAGGCGGGCGGGCTCGGGTTCCTGGGCTGCGCGTACTCGACGCCGGAGCAGATCCTCGAGTGGAGCCGCGAGGTCCGGGCGCGGACGGACCGGCCCTTCGGGATCAACCTGTTCGCCGAGGTCCCAGACGGACCTCCGGTGGATCCGGGGCCGATGCTGGACCTGCTCCGGCCGATCCACGCCGAGCTGGGGCTCCCGGCGCCCGAGCCGCCCGTCCCCTCGAGCCGGGCGCTGGACGCGCAGATCGAGGCGGTGGTGCAGAGCGGCGCCGCGGTGTTCAGCGTCACGTTCGGGATTCCCTCGGCAGCGCAGCTCGAGCGGCTGAAGCGCGCGGGCATGGTGCGGATGGCCACGGCGACCACCGTGGAAGAGGCACGCAGGAGCGCGGGCGCCGGCTTCGAGGCGGTGGTCGCCCAGGGCAGCGAGGCCGGCGGGCATCGAGGCACCTTCATCGGACGCTTCGAGCGGGGACTGGTGGGCACGATGGCGCTGGTGCCACAGGTCGTCGACGCAGTGCGGGTCCCGGTGGTCGCGGCTGGAGGCATCATGGACGGTCGGGGATGGGTCGCCGCCGAGGCGCTCGGCGCTGGCGGCGTGCAGCTGGGGACGGCGTTCCTGGCCTGCGACGAGTGCGGCGCGGTCCCGGCGTACAAGGAGGCGGTGCTCGCCGCGACCGACGACGCCACGGCGGTCACCCGCGCCTTCTCCGGAAGGGCGGCGCGCGGACTGGTGAACCGCTTTCTCACCGAGGTGGAGGAGCGGCCCGAGGCCATCCTGCCCTACCCGCTGCAGAACGCGCTCACCCGTCCGATGCGGACCGCTGCCTCGCGCGCCGGACGGGCCGAGCTGCTCTCGCTCTGGGCGGGACAGGCAGCCCGGCTCGCCCGGCGCGGTCCGGCGGCGGACATCGTCCGCTGGCTGGTGGCGGATGCGGCCCGGGTGCGGGCGTCGCTCACCGGGTGAGGGCTACGGCCAGAGCGGGTGGCTGTTCTGCTCGGCCTCCAGCTTCGCCTGGAAGAGCGCTCGTGCGGCCGAGGCCTGACGGACCTGGTCCACGGCCTGCTGGAGCATGGCGATCTCCTTCTGCAGTGACTCGACGGTGGCCTTCTCGACGGAGGTCATCGCCTCCTGGGTCGTGGGCTGGTTGGCGGCAGGCTCGGCAGCGAAGGCGGGGGTGACGGCGAGCGCGGCCAGGGCCAGCGCGGTGCGGATCTTCACGGTGTGACTCCTCGTTCTTGTCATCTCCCGGACGTCCATCGCCCGGGGTGGACAGCCGGGAAGTGTGGGTAGGCGCTCGGCTCGTTACGGGCCGCGCAGCGTGCGGCGTCGCTCCCTCGAAGCCCGTGGCAGAGTCTCCGGATTGCTCCGCTCCGGCCCCGCGACCGGCGAGGACGTTCTCCAAAACGAAAGAAGGGGCCGGCACGTGGCCAGCCCCTTCTCGAGACCGCAGCAACGGCTTGCGTCGGTCAGCGCTGCCCGGCGGGGACCGTCCCTGGACGAACCAGCGGACGGGGCAGGGACGACGTCCGGCCGAAGATGAGCGCGTCCAGGGACGCCTTGCCGGCGCCGGCGACGAAGAGCCAGAGGAAGCCCGCGAAGTACAGTGTCTCGTCGAAGGCGAGCAGGGTGCGGATGCCTTCGATCTCCGGGCGCTTCGCGGTGAGGATCGCCACCACCATCGTGCCCATCAGCGGCAACGCGGCGAAGCGGGTGAAGAGCCCGAGGAGGATCAGGGTTCCGCCCACCAGCTCGATCCCCGAGACCATCGCCGCGTTCGCCGCCGGGAAGGGGATGCCCAGCTCGGTGAAGAAGCCCGTCACCTGCCCGAGGCTGTGCAGCTTGCCCCAGCCGGTCCCGAGGAAGACCGAGCCCAGCGAGAGGCGAACGGCGAGGGGGCCGACCCACGAGAAGCGATCGAGGACGGCGAGGGCGCGGGTGCGGAGGGCGTCGAGGTTCATGGTGAAGCTCCTGGAGGGGACGTGCAGGATACGGCTCGCACGGGTGGGCGGTTACCGGGGTCGGTTTCGGAGGGGTGTGCGTCGGGTGGGCCGGCGTTACGCCGCACCGAAGAAGCCCTCGGGATTCCTCGCCCCGAGCAGCCAGCCGCGCGACCGCCAGTGAGCGAACGCCGTGGTGACGGCCTCAGCCGACAGTCGGAGCGTCTCGGCCATCCCGCACGCCTCCGCAAGAGGAACGCCCCGGGCGAGCGCCTCGAGGACCGCCCCGGGCCCGTCGTCGATCCACTCCAGGCCAGTGCGGGCCTCGACGCGCCAGACCAGGAGCCACCCGGACCGGCGCGGTGGGGGCTCGCTCCCGGCACTCCACTCGCTCACGTCCCAGGCCAGGCGCACCAGCCGCGCCGTGGGGGCGAGAGCGAGGCGGAGCTCCTCCCAGCGCTCGTTCGCGGCGAGCAGCCCCCCCTCGTCCAGGGCGGCGTCCGACAGCCAGACCTCGGCCCCCGCGCGCTCCACCGCGGCGAGGTCGACGAGCCAGGGCGACTCCAGCCCGAGCGGGTGCGAGCGGAGCGTCTCCGCGAGGTCCTCACCCAGGTCCGCCAGCGAGTGGCTGCTCGATGGCCGCCGGAGGAGGTGGGCGGCGGCGAGCTCGCGGAACGGTACTTCCCCGAGCGCGGCCGAGAGCTGCGGGTACTCCACCTGCAGCGTTCCGTGGAGCCGGCTGAAGTACCCGCTGCCGTACACCGCGAGCCGATCCGCCGCGGTCCGTCCCGGAGTCTCATCCGCGGCGACCACCGGCAGCGCGCGCGCCGGGGGCTCGGTGAATCGCTCGGGAAGTCGGGCGAGCTGCTCGCCGGAGGTCGCGCGAGCGACTCCGAGCGGGTGGGTCAGGGCCCAGCGCATCCAGCGCTGCAGCTCAGCCAGCGAGGGCGACCGCGGCATCGAGGGTCTCCTTGAGCACCGCGCGGGCGCGGTGGGCCTCGTCGAGCAGGGTGGAGAGCGGCGGGAGCCGGTCGTCCCACTCGACGATGGTGGGACGGGGCCCGAAGCGGCGGACCGCATGCCGGAAGAGCGCCCAGACCTCGAGGCAGACCTCCCGGTCGTGGGTGTCGATGCGCAGCGGCCCCGAGTCGTCGTGCCCCGAGAGGTGGTACTGGGCGACCGCCGCCGGGGGCAGCCCGTCGAGGAACCGCTCGGGAGGGAAACCGTGGTTCCGCGCGGTGACGAAGACGTTGTTCACGTCGAGGAGCAGGCCCGCCCCCGTCCGTCGAGCGAGCTCGCCGAGGAACTCCCACTCCGCCATCGTGGAGTGGCGGTACGCCACGTAGCTGGAGGGGTTCTCCAGCACCAGCCGCCGCCCCAGTCGCTGCTGCGCGTGGTGAACGCGCGCCGAGAGGTGGTCCAGCGCCTCCTCGGTCCAGGGCAGCGGGAGCAGGTCGTGGAGGTTCTCGCCGCCCTCGCCGGTCCAGCACACGTGGTCGCTGACGCACTCGGGTTCGAGCCGCTCGGCGAGCGACCGGAGCCGCCCGAGGTACGTCTCCGACAGCGAGTCGACCGAGCCGAGGTTCATCGACACGCCATGGAGCCGCACCGGGCGGAGCGCGCGCACCTGCTCCAGCGCCTCCAGCGGGCGTCCGCCTCCCCCCGCTCGGAGGCCGAGGAAGTTCTCGGAGATGACCTCGAACAGCTCCACCGGCGGCGGGTCCTCCAGCACCTCCGCGTAGTGCGGCGGCCGGAGGCCCACCCCGATGTGGACGCCGGGGGTCACGGGACCCGGGCCAGCGGCACCGGACGGATGCCGGGCACGCCGAGCCGCAGGCGGTACACGCTGGTCCGGGCGGTGAAGTACAGCGTCCGCCCATCCGCGTCGCCCCAGGCCATGTTCGCCGGGAGCTCGGGGAACCTCAGCGTGCCGAGGTGCTTGCCCTCACCGGAGATGACCCACACCCCTCCGGGCCCGGAGACGAGGAGATGGCCCTCGGCGTCGACCTTCATGCCGTCGAGCGCCTCCTCGCCGGGCGCGGCCGTCATGTCGAAGAAGACCGAGCCAGTTCCCAGCGAGCCGTCGGCGGCCACCGGGTAGCGCATCACCACCTTCTTCTTCTCGTCCCAGTTGGTGACGTAGAGGTACTTCTCGTCGGGGCTGAAGGCGAGGCCGTTCGGGCCGGTCAGGTCCTTCGCCACCAGCGTCACCTGGCCGTCCCTCACCCGGTACACGCCGGAGAAGGCCAGCTCCTTGCGCGGATCCTCGAAGACCTTCGGCAGGCCAAACGGAGGGTCGGTGAAGTAGAGCGTCCCGTCCTTCCGGTAAACGAGGTCGTTGGGGCTGTTCAGGCGCTTGCCCTGGTAGCGATCAGCCAGGACGGTGATGGCGCCGGTCGGCTCGATGCGGATGACGCGTCGCTCGCCGTGCTGGCACACCGTGAGGCGGCCCTGGGCATCGAAGGTGAGCCCGTTGCTCCCCGGCTGCTTGTACTCGGAGATGTCGATGCCGGCGTACCCGCTCTTGGTGCGGAAGACCGAGACCTGACCGTCGCGGCTCCAGCGGTAGATGGTGTTCTCGTTCGGGTCGCTGAAGAGGAGATCTCCCTCGGGGCTCCACACCGGCCCCTCGGTGAAGCCGAAGCCGGTGGCCAGCGCCTCGGGCCGCGCACCCGGAGGGACCACGCTGTCGAGCGCGGGATCCTTCCGCTCGACGGTGAGCGCCGGCGCCGGGAGCCGGCTGACCGCGGGGCTCCGGTAGACGTCGAGCGTGGCCGAGCGGAACCAGAGGAAGTTGGTCGGCACCACCGAGACCGGACCGTTCATCGCGAAGACCGCCAGGTGGAACGTCTGACCGGGGCGGGCGTCGCGGGTGAGGACCACCCTGCTCGGGGCATTGAAGCCCCGAACCACGCCGCCGCCGCTCTGGCCGAGGACCGCAGGCAGCTTCCCATCCACCCAGACCTCGGCGTAGTCGTCCACCACCACCTCGAACACCAGGGTGCTTCCCACGGCAGGGACGGAACCGATGCGCTCGGGGACGGTGAGAACCAGCCGGTACCAGCCGAAGCTCACCTTGCCGTTGCCCCTGCGGGCCTCCAGGTCCGGCGGGTCGACCACCTCCCAGCCTCGGTCGTCGAAGTCGACCGCGCCGGCGTGGGGCTCGAGGTCCTGCGTCTTCACCGGAGCGCCCGACGCCCGGAGGTCCGGTCCAGGAGCCTTGTTGGTGCCGGGGACGATGTGCGCCTCGTGAAACCTCCAGCTGGCCTTGACCAGCTCGGCGCCGCCGCGGGTGCGCAGGTCGACGATGGCGTCGGCCCGCTGGAACGGCGGATCTCCGGTGACCTGGGCGTGGGCGAGCAGTGGGAGGAGGCCCGCGAGCAGCGCCGCCGAGGCGAGCACCAGGCGGAAGCGGGCGCTCACTGGACCACCCCGTCGCCGGCGACCTTCACCGCGAAGTAGAGCACCGGGGCCTTCACCTCCCGGAACCAATGCGGGGTTCCGCTGGGAACCACCACCACGTCGCCGGGCCCGATGGTGCGGACGTCGCCCCCGTCGATGCGGCTGCCGCGGAGCTCGTGCGGCCCGGTGAGAGCGAGGTCAGGGACCTTGCCCCCGGTGACCAGCGTCGCGGTGCCCTCGAGCACGTAGAAGACGTCGGTGTCGATCTGGTGCACCTCGGCCTTGCCCGGCGCGTCGCGCCGGCTGGCGTGGACCTGGTAGTCGCCCCGGTCGAGCAGCACCGAGCCCTTGGCGAACCCAGCCTTGACCGTCGCCGCAGGCAGGGTGGCGACGGTGGCGCTCTTCGCCGGCTCGGCCGAGAGCTGGGCCGCGGAGGCGATGGCGGCCCGGGCGATGGCCTCGTCCCGCGCGGCGCTCGAGGCCCCGCTGACGCCGACGGCGCCGATGACCTTCCCATCGACCACGATGGGGACGCCACCCTGGAGCGGGGTCATCTCCTTCACCCCGGTGAGCGCGCCGCGGCCGTTGTGAACCGCGTCCTCGAAGTCCTTGGTGGCGTGCTGGAAGGTCGCGGCAGTGTGCGCCTTGCCGAAGCTGACCGAGGCCGCCGCGGGGAAGGTGCCGTCGAGGCGCTCGAAGTAGACCAGCGCGCCTCCGGCGTCGACGATGGCGATGCCCGAGGTGCGGTCGGTCCGGGCCTCCACGGCGGCGGCGGCGGCGATGCGCCGGGCGGCGTCGAGGGTGAGCACCTTGCTGGTGGCGAGCTGGGCGCGCGCGGCGCCGGTGAAGAGCAGGGCGGTGGTGAGCAGAAGGCGGAGGTTCATGGCGGAGTCTGTCCGGGAGGTGTGGACCGAAGCGCGCCGGACCAGCCGATGCGCTCCGGCCCTGGGGAGTTCACTTCTTCGCGGCGACCGGGGTCGGGGAGCCCCCGATGGCGACGCAGGCTTCCTTGGGAACGGCGACCCAGCCCTGGCCGCGGCACTCGTTCTGCGCCGCGCACCCGTGGTTCTCGCCCGAGCACTGGCCCAGCGAGCGACAGGTATTCACCCCGTAGCAGGGGATGACCGACATCTTCTTCAACTTCTCCTTGGGGATGGGATCCGCCTTGGCCGTGGTCGCTGCGCCGAGGAGCCCGGCCACCGCAGCGCCGAGCAGGAGGGTGCGATTCATGTGTCGAGACTCCGTGGACTGCGAGGGACGCACCCGGGCGAGCTGCCCGGGTATGGGCCTGTCGTCCACCGGTCGCAGCCCGCCGTTACAGGCTCGCCGCGGCCCGGCGACCACTCGCAACTTTCGCCAGGTGGTCCCGGGGCCGGAGGTGCTTTGAATCGGGCATGCCCTTCGAGCTCCCGACTCCCCGAGGCCGTCCCTTCTCTCGTCCCCTGCAGCTCCTGGTGGCGGTGTGGTGCGTCAGCGCCGCCGCTGCCGAGCCGGTGACCGTGCTCCGTGCCGCGCGGCTCTACGATGGCAAGTCCGAGGCGCTCGTCACCCCGGGAATCGTGGTGGTGGCGAACGGGAGCATCGTCGCCGCCGGTCCGCGCGCCGAGGTGCCCGCTGGGGCGCGGGTGATCGATCTCGGCGACGCCACGCTGCTCCCCGGCCTGATGGATGCCCACACCCATCTGAGCTTCGAGTCGAGCCTCGACTGGAAGCAGGACCAGCTGGACTTCCTGAAGAAGCCCATCCCGGAGCTGGCCATCGCCGCGACCGAGTTCGCGCGGCGGACGCTGCTCGCCGGCTTCACCACCGTCCGTGACGTGGGCTCGAGCGACCTCATCGACGTCGGGCTGCGGAACTCGATCAACGCGGGGAAGGTGCCCGGCCCGCGGATGCTCGTGGCGGTCAACGCCATCGGCGCCCGAGGAGGACACTGCGATGGGACTGGCGGGTTCCGGCCAGAGCTGCTGAAGGAGCCCGGTCCCGAGCAAGGGGTGGCGAACGGGCCGGACGAGATCCGCGCCGCGGTGCGCTTCGACACCAAGCACGGGGCGGACGTCATCAAGACCTGCGCCACCGGCGGCGTGCTCTCGGAGGCGGACAAGGTCGACTCTCCGCAGCTCACCCAGGTCGAGCTGGACGCGCTGGTCGACGAGGCACACGCGCTGGGCCGGAAGACCGCGGCGCACGCCCACGGTGCCGAGGGGGCGAAGAGGGCGATCCGCGCCGGCATCGACTCGATCGAGCACGGCTCGTTCCTCGACGACGAGGCGTTCGAGATGATGCGCAAGAAGGGGACGTACTTCGTGCCCACCCCGCTGCCCTGCATCATGAGCCGGCTGCGCGAGGCGAAGGCGCCGGCGTACATCATCGAGAAGGCGGCGAACGCGGACGGCAGGGCGGAGGAGGTGCTGAGGCGAGCGATCGCCAAGGGAGTGCGGATCGCGTTCGGGAGCGATGCGGCGGTCTGTCCGCACGGAACGCAGCTGAACCAGTTCGCCATCTTCGTCCGGGCGGGGATGAAGCCGCTGGCGGCGATCCGGACCGCGACCTCGGTGGACGCGGCGCTGCTCGGGGTGGCGGACCGCGGAACGCTCGAGGTCGGCAAGCTGGCGGACGTGGTGGCCGTCCCGGGCGATCCGTCGCGCGACATCACGGTGATGGAGCGGCTCTTCTTCGTGATGAAGGGTGGGACCGTGGTCCGGAACGAGCGACCTGGCTCAGCTCCAGTCACCTCCGCGATGACCGGCGCGGCGCACTGACCGGCTCCCGCGGGCCAGGAATCCGCACTCCGGGTGAGGCCGCGCGGTGACTGGGGCCTCGCGAGGGCAGCGGCCTCGTGAGGGGCGGACGCGTCCGTCAGAGGTGTTTGACACCTTCCTGGGCATACCGTGAGTGCGAGTGGTGTAACGCTCCGTCGCCACCGCCGTACTCGCACCTGATATGCCCGCAGCGGTGTCATCCGGTGGTTCGTTCGAGCAGCCCGATGCGGCGCAGGACGGTCCGCTGTCGCTGCTCTCGCCGGAGGACCGCGAGCTGGTCGAGCACCTCCGGTCCGGCGATGAACGCACCTTCCTCTCACTCGTCGAGAAGAACCACCGGGCGATGGTGCGCGCGGCGATGGGCTTCGTCGCGTCCGAGGCCGTCGCCGAGGAGGTGGTCCAGGAGGCCTGGGTCGGCATCCTCCAGGGCCTGGCCAAGTTCGAGGGTCGCTGCCCGCTCCGAGCCTGGATGTTCCGCATCCTGATCAACTGCGCGAAGATGCGGGGCGGCCGCGAGGCCCGTTCGGTGCCGTTCTCGGCGCTGGAGACGGAGGACGCGGAGGGCGAACGGCGTGCGGTGGAGAGCTTTCGCCCCCCGGACGATCCACGCTGGCCCGGACACTGGGCGAAGGGGCCCGAACGCTGGGCCGACGAGCGGCTGGCCGATGCCGAAGCGCTGGTCCGCATCAAGGCAGAGATCGAGAGGCTCCCGCCGAACCAGCGACAGGTGATCACCTTGCGCGACATCGAGGACTGGGATTCGGCGGAGGTGTGTGAGGCGTTGGGAATCAGCGAAGCCAATCAGCGGGTGCTCTTGCACCGCGCCCGGACGAAGGTCCGGCAGGCGCTGGCCGGATGGGCCGCGGAGGTCACGCCATGAGCGTCGCCCGGCCAGAGGAGATCGCCTGCCGGCAGCTGGTGGAACTCCTCACCGAGTTCCTGGAGGGGGCGCTCGACGAGCCGACCCGGACGAGGGTCGAGCAACACCTGGTATGGTGCCCCGGCTGCACGGAGTACCTGCGCCAGTTCCGGGCCACCATCGGCGCCTCGCGCAGGCTCGCCGAGGACGACCTTCCGGATCGGGTCAAGGAGAACTTGCTCGATGCCTTCCGCCACTGGCGACACGGGAGCTGAGCCGCCGATGCGCGCCTGGAAGTTCCTGGATCCGGGTCGCCTCGCGCCGTTCGGTGGTCACGTCTGGCCCGCGCCCGGCAACGGCGCGCCGGGAGACTGGGTCGAGCCCGAGGGCGGGGTCTACGCCTGCCGCAGCGCAGACCTACCGTGGTGGATCCGTCCGGAGCTGTGGGAGGTGGAGCTCGACCCCCCGCTCCGCACTCTGGCCACGCAGATCTCCGCGCGCCGTGGACGCCTCCTGCGGCGGATCCCGGCCTGGGACGAGACCGCCATCCGGTCCTACGGGGTCGCCTGTGCCGAGCGGGCGCGAGAGCGCACGGTCGAGGCCTTCCTCCGCGAAGGACGCCAGGAGGAGGCCGAGGCGCTCCGGCGCACCCGGAGCATGCTCGAGCTCTGTCGCGTCGCCCAGGGGCTGGCCAGCGACGTCCGGACTCCGGCCTCGAACGCAGTGGGGTACCTGGCCGCCGCGGCGGTCCGCGCCGCGGAGGGCTGGGGTCCGGCGGCGGCGCTCCATGCCGCGGACACGGTGGTGGTGGCCACCCGGGATCCGGATGCGTTCGCCCGCGAGCGCGAGTGGCAGGCGCGGTGGATCATCGAGCGCTGCGAGCTGTCCGCGATCCCGGTCGCCGCGGTGTAACGGGGGGCCCGGGGCCGGACACCCGGTGAGCGGCGAGGAGAGCGCCGCGTGCCCCGGACCCCCGAACCTCACTCCACCTTCCTCCGCAGCGTTGGCCGGCTCCTCCCGGTCCTCCTGGTGCTCGTCGCCGCGCGCGCCTCGGCGGCACGGGTGGAGGAGGTGGGCTGCATCGGCAACACGGTGTCCGATCTCGACCGCGCCCGCGACTTCTACGTCCGGGTCCTCGGGTTCCGCGCCGACGGCGAGCGCGAGGAGGCAGGGCCGGAGCTGGAGCGGCGCACCGGCGTGTTCGCCGCCCGGACGCGGACCGCCCGCCTGACCCTGGGGAGCGAGTGCCTGGAGCTGACCGAGTACCTGGCCCAGAAGGGCCGCCCGGTCCCGGTGGACGCCCGCAGCAACGACCGCGACTTCCAGCACGTGGCCATCGTGGTCTCGGACATGGACCGGGCCTACGCCCGGCTCCGCGAGGCCCGCGTCGAGCACGCCTCGTCCGGGCCCCAGGAGCTGCCGGCCTGGAACCCGAACGCCGGTGGCATCAAGGCCTTCTACTTCCGTGATCCGGATCGGCACGTGCTCGAGGTCATCTGGTTCCCGCCGGGGAAGGGCGCCGCGCGCTGGCACCCGAACGCCAAGAGCCCCCCGCTGACGCTGGGGATCGACCACACCGCGGTGGTGGTGAGCGACACCGACTCCTCGCTCGCCTTCTACCGGGACCGCCTGGGCCTGGCCGAGGCCGGCCACTCCGAGAACCACGGCCCCGAGCAGGAGCGGCTCAACGGCGTGTTCGCCGCCCGGCTGCGAATCACCCAGGTCCGTGCCCCGAAGGGCCCTGGCATCGAGTTCCTCGAGTACCTCGCCCCGCGTGACGGCCGGCCATACCCCGCCGACGAGCGCGGGAGCGATCTCTTCCACTGGCAGGTCCGGCTGGTCTCCACCGAGGCGCCGGCCCTGGTCACGGCGCTGCGGGGCGCCCATGCCGCCTTCGTCACCCTGCCGGGCGCCAGCGCTCCTTCCTCCACCCTTCTCCCGCTCCGGGTCCGCGACCCGGACGGCCACGTCCTGCAGCTGGAGAGCCCATGAGCCCCAAGGTCACCAAGCTCCGCGCCACCTCCATCGACGCCGAGGAGCGCCGTCTGGACGAGTCGCGCCGGCGCGAGAAGCACTGGAAGCGGTGGGGCCCGTACCTGAGCGAGCGCGCCTGGGGCACGGTGCGCGAGGACTACAGCCCCGGCGGCACCGCCTGGGACGACCTTCCGCACGACCATGCCCGCTCACGCGCCTATCGCTGGAACGAGGACGGCATCGCCGGCATCTCCGACCGTCACCAGACGCTCTGCTTCGCCCTGGCGCTCTGGAACGGCGCGGACCCCATCCTCAAGGAGCGCCTCTTCGGCCTCACCGGCCAGGAGGGCAACCACGGCGAGGACTGCAAGGAGCTCTACTGGTACCTGGACAGCACGCCGACCCACTCGTTCATGCGGATGCTCTACAAGTATCCGCAGCGGCCCTACCCCTACGAGGAGCTGGTGCGGCGCAACCGCGAGGCGGGTCGCGGCGGCCGCGAGGTGGAGCTGCTCGACACCGGCATCCTCGACGACGACCGCTACTTCGACGTCCACGTCGACTACGCCAAGGCCGACGTGGAAGACATCCTGGTCCGCGTCGAGGTGACCAACCGGGGTCCGGATGCCGCGCATCTGCACCTCCTCCCCACGCTCTGGTTCCGCAACGTCTGGTCCTGGGGGGGCGGAGATCCGAAGCCCAGGCTGGAGGCGCTCCGCGACTCGAGCGGGCGCACCGTCGGGGTCCGCACCGAGCACCCGGTCGAGGGCAGCTTCACGCTCCGCACCGATGCCGAGGCCGAGTGGCTCTTCACCGAGAACGAGACCAACGCCCAGCGCCTGTGGGGTGCGGCGAACGCCTCGCCCCACGTCAAGGACGCCTTCCACGCCCGGGTCATCGAGGGGCGCACCGAGGCGGTGAACCCCGCCCAGGTGGGCACCAAGTCCGCGGCCTGGATCCAGCTCACCGTTCCCGCCGGGGCGACGCAGACCGTCCGCCTGCGCCTGTCCAGGGGTGCCCTGAAGGCCCCGGGCAGCTCCGGGGTGGGCGACGACTTCGAGGCGGCCTTCGCCGCCCGGAGGGCCGAGGCCGACGCATTCTACGCAGACCTCATCCCCGCCGAGCTCAGCGCCGACGGGCGCAACGTGATGCGCCAGGCGCTGGGGGGGATGTTGTGGAGCAAGCAGTTCTACCACTACGTGGTGCGCGACTGGCTCGAGGGCGACCCGAACCAGCCGCCGCCGCCCGGGTCACGCAAGGGCGGACGCAACTCCGACTGGGGCCACCTCCACAACGCCGACGTGCTCAGCATGCCGGACAAGTGGGAGTACCCCTGGTACGCGGCCTGGGACCTCGCCTTCCACTGCATCCCGCTGGCGCTGGTCGACTCCGACTTCGCCAAGGAGCAGCTCATCCTCCTGCTCCGCGAGTGGTACATGCACCCCAACGGGCAGATCCCCGCCTACGAGTGGGCCTTCGGCGACGTGAACCCGCCGGTGTTCGCCTGGGCCGCGCTGCGCGTCTATCAGATCGAGAAGAAGCGGCGCGGCACCGGGGACCTGGCCTTCCTCCGCCGGGTCTTCCACAAGCTGATGCTCAACTTCACCTGGTGGGTGAACCGGAAGGACGCCGAGGGACGCAACGTGTTCCAGGGCGGCTTCCTGGGCCTGGACAACATCGGGGTGTTCGACCGGAGCGCGCCGCTGCCCACCGGCGGGCACATCGAGCAGTCCGACGGCACCAGCTGGATGGCGATGTACTGCCTGAACATGCTCCGGATGGCGATGGAGCTCGCCTGCGCCGACGAGACCTACGAGGACGTGGCCAGCAAGTTCTGGGAGCACTTCGTCAACATCGCCCACGCGATGAACACGCTCGGTCTCTGGGACGAGGAGGACGGCTTCTACCACGACGTGCTCCATCTCCCGGACGGCGCGCGCATCCCGCTGCGGATGCGGAGCATGGTGGGCCTCATCCCGCTCTACGCCGTGGAGACGCTCGACGCGTCGCAGCTGGCCAAGGTCCCGGCCTTCGCCCGGCGGCTGGAGTGGTTCATCGACCACCGTCCGGACCTCACCGCCGGCGTGGCCTGCATGCGCACCCCGGGACAGGAGGGCCGCCGGCTCTTCAGCATCGTCAGCCCCGAGCGGCTCAAGCGCATCCTCCAGCGGATGCTCGACGAGGAGGCGTTCCTCAGCCCCTACGGCATCCGCAGCGTGAGCCGCGAGCACCACGAGCGGCCGTACATGCTGGACCTGAACGGGATGTCCTACGGGGTCCGCTACGAGCCGGCGGAGAGCAGCACCGGGCTCTTCGGAGGGAACAGCAACTGGCGCGGGCCGATCTGGTTCCCGGTCAACTACCTCCTGGTCGAGTCGCTGCAGAAGTTCCACCACTACCTCGGTGACGGCTTCACGGTGGAGTACCCGGCGCGCTCGGGGAAGCAGGCCACCCTGGCCGAGGTGGCGGCGGACATCTCCCGGCGGCTCTCGCGCATCTTCCTCCGCGACGGGAGCGGGCGTCGCCCGGTCTTCGGCGGACATCCGAAGCTGAACGGCGACCCGCACTTCAAGGACCTCATCCCCTTCCACGAGTACTTCCACGGCGACGACGGCTCCGGGGTGGGGGCCTCACACCAGACGGGATGGACCGGGCTGGTCGCCAAGCTGCTGCAGCAGAGCCACGAGATGCCCGTCGAGGAGACCTCGGCGGTCGCGCCCAAGAGGAGAGCGTCATGAAGGCCGTCGCGGTGTTCCCTGGCAAGGCGGGCAGCGCCCACCTGGCCGAGCTTTCCCGTCCGAAGATCTCCGACGTCCCCCGGGGGCGGGGGGTGCGGGTGGAGGTGCTCCGGGTGGGCGTGGACGGGACGGACCGGGAGATCAACGACGCCGAGTACGGCGAGGCCCCGGCCGGCTCGCCGTTCCTGGTCCTGGGCCACGAGAGCCTGGGCCGGGTGGTCGAGGTCGGGCCGAAGGTCGCCGAGCTCCAGCCAGGTGACCTGGTGGTGGCGATGGTCCGGCGGCCCGGGACCAGCGTGTACGACGCGATCGGGATGCAGGACTTCACCACCGACGACGCCTACTTCGAGCGCGGCATCAGCCGGCTGCACGGCTTCCTCACCGAGGAATACGTGGACAGCGCGGACTGGATCGTGAAGCTCCCCTCCACGCTGTCGAAGGTGGGCGTGCTGCTCGAGCCGATGACGGTGGTGGAGAAGGGCATCGGCCAGGCGTTCGAGGCGCAGCGCCGGCTCCGGGTGTGGGCACCCCGCCGGGCGGCAGTGCTCGGCGCGGGCACCATCGGGTTGATGGCCACCCTGGTCCTCCGCCTCCGGGGGTTCGCGGTCGACACCTTCGCCCTCACCCCCAAGCCAAACGTGAACGCCAGCCTCGTCGAGGCCACCGGCGCCCGCTACATCTGTGGCCAGGACCGCAACGTGGTCCAGGCCGCAGAGTCCGAGGGGGGATACGATCTGATCTTCGAGTGCTCGGGGTTCAGCCCGCTGGTCTTCGACGGCATGCGGGCGCTGGCCAAGAACGGCGTGCTGGTGCTCTCCAGCATCACCGGCGGCGAGCGGAAAGTGGAGGTCCACTCGGACGCCATCAACCAGTCCTTCGTTCTCGGCAACCGGATGCTGCTGGGCACGGTGAACGCCGGCCGGGGCGACTTCGAGCAGGGCGTGCGTGACCTCATCCACGCCGAGGCGGCCTACCCAGGCTGGCTGGAGCAGCTCCTCACCCACCCCGTGCGCGGCCTCGAGAACTGGCCGATGCTCCTCGAGGCGCTGAACGGCAAGAAGGGGGTCATCAAGGCCTTCCTCGAGGTCCGTCCCTCGTGAGCACGCGGGCGTCCAGCGCCGCGCCTGCGACCGTCCCGGGAGCCCCGGTGTCCGTCCGTTCGCCCGCGCCCATCGAGCTGCCCCGCGAGGTGTGCACCCAGTACCCGCGCGCCTCGCGTCTGGAGTGGTTGCTCACCAACGGCACCGGCGGCTTCGCGATGGGCACCGTGGCCGGGTCGAACACCCGGCGGTACCACGGGCTGCTGGTGGCGAGCCTTCATCCGCCGGTCGCGCGCGTCGTCACCCTCGCCCGGCTGGAGGAGACCGCGCTGACACCCGAGGGCCCGGTGCCGCTGGCGGTCAACCAGTACCCGAACACCCTCTACCCCGACGGGTTCACGCGGCTGGTTCGCTTCTCCTTCGACGACGGCCCGGTCTGGGCCTGGTCCGTCGGCGGAGTGGAGATCGAGAAGAGGGTGCTGCTCGTCCCCGGGGAGCAGACAGTCGTCGTGCGCTACGCGAGCTCGGCCCCGGTCCGGCTTCGGCTCGAGCCGCTGCTCGCCTTTCGCGACTACCACTCCCTCGCCCACCGCAACCCCGGGGCCTGGACCGGATTCGAGGAGCAGGCGGTGCCCGGAGGGCGCGTGCTGCGCTTGCAGCCGTACTCCTCGCTCCCCTCGCTCCGCCTCGCGCACCGCGGCGGCGCCTTTCGCGGCGCGCCGGTGTGGCACGAGAACGTGGAGTACCTCGAGGAGCTGGACCGGGGGCTCGACTTCCGCGAGGACCTCCTGCTGCCCGGCAGCTTCGAGCTGGAGCTCGTTCCGGGCCGGGCCGAGCTGGTGGCAGCGACCGTCGAGGCCGGCGCCGCGCTGGATCTCGAGTCGCTTGCCGGGCTCTTCCGGCGGGCGGAGCCGGCGCGGTCAACCCCTGCCGCCAGGCCGGTCCGGCGCGCAGACGAAGCCGGAGAGGCCCGGGCCCGGCTCGAGCGCGCCGCCGATGCGTATCTCGTCCGCAGGGCGGATCGAACGGCGACGGTGATCGCCGGGTACCCCTGGTTCACCGACTGGGGCCGGGACACGATGATCTCGCTCCCCGGGCTGCTCGTCGCCCGCGGCCAGCTGCAGCTCGCCCGGGAGGTGCTGGAGGGCTTCCTCGCCCACCTCGACGGCGGGCTGGTGCCGAACCGCTTCCCCGACGCGGCGGGCCCCGCCGAGTACAACACCGTCGACGCGACGCTCTTCATGTTCCAGGCGGTGAACGCCTGGGAGCAGGCGGGTGGTTCCCCGGCCTTCGTCCGGGAGGTGTTCTACCCGGCGGCTTGCGCCATCGTGGAGGCGCACCTCCGGGGCACGCACCACGGCATCCACGTCGATTCGAGGGACGGGCTGCTCGTCGCCGGGGGCCCCGGGACCAACCTCACCTGGATGGACGCGCGCGTCGACGGCGTGCCCGTCACGCCGCGCCACGGCAAGCCGGTGGAGGTCAACGCGCTCTGGTACAACGCCCTGCGGCTGTCGGAGCGCTGGGCGCGCCAGCTCGGCGACGGGCCGCGGGCGCGCTCCTTCGGGCGCGAGGCGGATCTGGTCGCCGGGGCGTTCGACCGCGCCTTCTGGAACGATGCCCGCCGCTGCTGCTTCGACGTCATCCTTCCCGAGGGGCCGGACGCGCGCCTGCGCCCCAACCAGCTGCTGGCGGTGGGCCTGCCGTTCCCTCTCCTCGACGGGCGCCGGCGGGCGATGGTGCTGGAAGCGGTGGAGGCGGCGCTGGTCACCCCGGTGGGGCTGCGCACCCTCGCCCGCGGAGACCCGGGATACCGGCCCAGCTACCGGGGCAGTCCCTCGGAGCGCGACGCGGCCTACCATCAGGGCCTGGTCTGGCCGTGGCTCGTCGGCCCGTACGTGGACGCGCTCTTCGCCGTCCGGGGCGACTCGATGGAGACCCGGGCCCGGGCCCGCTCCGCCGTGGGTTCGCTCATCGCCCGCATGGAGAGCGGCTGCCTCGGCCAGCTTCCGGAGTGCTTCGAGCCCGAGCCGCCCTTCCGCCCGGTGGGCGCGCCGGCCCAGGCCTGGAGCGTGGCCGAGGTCCTCCGCGTCCTGGCCCGGCTCGGAGAGCTGTAGCAGCGATGCGCCGGCTGCTGGAGCATCTGCCCGAGTACGCCATCGAGGGCGCGTTGCTCGGCCTGTTCATGCTCTCCGCCTGCAGCTTCTGCGTGCTGCTCGAGCACCCGGACTCGCCGGTTCACCGGGCCATCGGCGATCCGCTGCTCCGCCGGGCTCTCATGGGGATGGCGATGGGCGGGACGGCGATCGCCATCATCTACTCACCCTGGGGCGGCCGCTCCGGCGCGCACATCAACCCGGCGACGACGCTGACCTTCTGGCGCCTGGGGCGGGTCCACGGCAGCGACGTGGCCGGTTACATCGGCGGGCAGCTGGTGGGCGCGGTGCTGGGCGTCGCGCTCGCATCGGTGCTCCTCGGGGGGCGGGTCGCCCACGCATCGGTCGACTTCGTGGTGACCCGTCCGGGGCGCTGGGGCACCGGCGCTGCGTTCCTGGCCGAGGTGCTCATCTCCGCCGTCCTGATGGCGGTGGTGGTAACGCTGACCGGCTCGCGCTGGGCCCGGTACACCGGCCTCGTCGTGGGAGCGCTGGTGGCGACGTACATCACCGTCGAGGCTCCCATCTCCGGGATGAGCATGAACCCGGCCCGGTCGTTCGGCTCGGCCTGGGGCGCGGGGGACTGGGGGATGTTCTGGGTGTACCTGACCGCGCCACTGGTGGGGATGAACCTGGGCGCATTCCTGGCGATGCGGGTCGGCGCCCGGCCTGCCTGCCCGAAGTTCCACCATCCGGAAAGCCAGCGCTGCATCTTCTGCGGGCACGCTCCCGCCGCACGGCTCGCGGCTCGCACGGTGCCGGCGAGCCGCTGAGGCGGGCTCCCCGGCCGAGCAGGCGCGCTGGAGCGGGGCTCCCGGCCATTCCTCTCGGGACATACCTTGCCGCCAGGCTTGCATCCGGGGGGAGGAGGAACTCGTGCGGATCGCGCAGGTGGCACCGCTGTTCGAGAGCGTCCCTCCCCGCCGGTACGGCGGGACGGAACGCGTCGTCTCGTACCTGACCGAGGAGCTGGTCCGGCAAGGGCACCAGGTCACGCTCTTCGCGACGGCGGACTCCGAGACCTCGGCCGAGCTGGTCCCCATCGTCGAGCGGCCGCTGCGCGGAGACCCCTTGTGGATGTTCCAGGCGGAGGTCCAGGTGGAGAAGGTCTTCCGCCGGGCCGGGGACTTCGACGTCCTCCACTTCCACATCGACGCCCTGCACTACCCGCTCATCCGCAACGCACCCACCCCCGTGGTCACCACCCTCCACGGCCGGCAGGACCTGCCCGGGCTGGCCCGCTTCTACCGGGTCTTCTCCCACGTCCCGGTGGTCTCCATCTCGGACGCCCAGCGCGCACCGCTGCCGCACGCGCGGTGGGTGGGAACCGTGCACCACGGGCTTCCGCCGGGCCTCTACCGCCCCGGTCGCGGGCGCGGCGGGTACCTGGCCTTCCTTGGCCGCATCTCGCCGGAGAAGCGCGTCGATCGAGCGGTGGAGATCGCCCGCCGGGCAGGCGTCCAGCTCCTCATCGCCGCCAAGGTGGATCCGGTCGACCGCCCGTACTTCGAACGGGAGATCGAGCCGCTGCTCCATGCTCCGGGAGTCGAGTACCTGGGCGAGATCGGCGACGAGGAGAAGGTGGACTTCCTCGGCGATGCCATGGCGGTGATCTTCCCCATCGACTGGCCCGAGCCGTTCGGCCTGGTGATGATCGAGGCCATGGCCTGCGGGACGCCCGTCCTCGCCTTCCATGGCGGCGCGGTGGAGGAGGTCATCCGGCCTGGCGTGACCGGGGCGGTCGTCACCTCGGTGGACGAGGCGGTGGAGGCTCTCCCGGCGGTCGCCGCGCTCGACCGGATGGCCTGCCGTCGGGAATTCGAGCGGAGCTTCTCGGTGGCCTGCATGGCGGAGAAGTACCTCCGGGTGTACGAGCAGCTGATGGGCGCGGAGGCCGACGAGGCCGGATGGGGGGCGGGGCTCGCCTCTCATGGCTGAGACGCGGGTCATCCAGGGTCACGATGAGCTGGCCCGCGTCCTGATGCACCAGGACACCTTCGCGGTCTTCGACCGTGGGGGCGCCATCTGTTCCGAGTCGCGGCAGGAGCAGGGCGTCTATCACCACGGAACGCGCCACGTGTCCCGTCTCGAGCTGCGGATCGACGGGCAGCGTCCGCTCACCCTGAGCTCGGGCGTGGTGCGGGACAACGCCCTCCTGGCGGTGGACCTGACCAACCCCGAGCTGGCTCGGGACGGCAGGGCGGCCGTGCCGCACGGAACCATCCACCTCTTCCGGGGCTGCGTCCTCGAGGACGGGGTGTGCCATCAGCGGCTCCGGGTCCACAACTTCTCCGTGGACCAGGTGGTCCTGGAGCTGCGTCTGCTCCTGGAGGCGGACTTCGTCGACGTCTTCGAGGTGCGGGGCACGCCGCGCCGCCGGCGCGGCACCCTGAGTCCTCCGGAGATCCACCCCGACGGCATCGGTCTGGCGTACCACGGGCTGGATGGAGTCCTCCGGCGCACCCGGCTGCGATGCCGCCCGGCCCCGGGGCGGGTCAATCCGACGGACGTTCGCTACTTCCTGACTCTCAGTGCCGGCGAGGAGCGCGAGCTCTCGCTGGAGGTGAGCTGCGCGCACGGTCCCGCGGAGGAGAGGACCTCGTCGTACTCCGTGGCCGCGGCCCGGAGGGACTCGGAGCTGGAGCGACTGCGGGAGGCGGAGGCGCGGGTCCGCTCCTCCAGCGGCCTATTCGACGGCTGGCTCGATCGCTCGCTGGCGGATCTTCGGATGCTCGTCACCCGGAAGCACGAGGGCCTGTACCCGTACGCCGGGGTCCCCTGGTACAGCACGCCCTTCGGGCGCGATGGGATCATCACCGCGCTCCAGATGCTCTGGGTCCAGCCAGAGGTGGCGGCCGGAGTGCTGCGCTTCCTCGCCGCGACCCAGGCCACCCACTCCTCCGTCGAGGACGATGCCGAGCCGGGGAAGATCGTCCACGAGATCCGTGAGGGCGAGATGGCCGCCCTCGGAGAGGTCCCCTTCCGCCGCTACTACGGGGCGGTGGACACCACCCCCCTGTTCCTGGTGCTCGCGGGCGATTACCTGCACGCCACCGGCGACCTGGATCTGGTGAAGGAACTCTGGCCCAGCTTCCAGGCGGCGATGGGCTGGATCGAGAAGTACGGGGACCAGGACGGCGACGGGTTCGTGGAGTACGTCCGCCGCTCGTCCCGGGGGCTGACCAACCAGGGCTGGAAGGATTCCGGGGACGCGATCTTCCACGCCGATGGCCGGCTGGTCGAGGGGCCCATCGCCCTCTGCGAGGTGCAGGGCTACGTCCATGCCGCGCGGCGGGCGATGGCGGGGATGGCCAGGGCGCTGGGCGACGGGGAGCTGGCGGCGCGTCAGGAGACCCTGGCCGACGAGCTCCGTGCCCGCTTCGAGAATGCCTACTGGTGCGAGGACCTTTCCACCTATGCCCTGGCGCTCGACGGGGAGAAGCGCCCCTGCCGGGTGCGGTCCTCGAACCCTGGGCACTGCCTGGCGATGCGGATGGTCAGCGCGGACCGGGCGCGGAAGGTGGCGGCGACGCTCACCGGGGAGCCGTTCTTCTCCGGCTGGGGGATCCGGACGATCGCCCGGGGCGAGCCCCGCTACAACCCGATGTCGTACCACGACGGCTCGGTCTGGCCGCACGACAACGCGCTGGCCGCGCTCGGGTTCGCCCACTACGGCCTCAAGGACTCCGCGCTGGCGGTGCTCGAGCGCTTCTTCGAGGCGAGCCTGTTCTTCGAGCTCGGCCGGATGCCCGAGCTGTTCTGCGGGTTCCCTCGCCGCCCGGATGCCGGGCCGACGCTCTACCCGGTGGCCTGTTCCCCCCAGGCCTGGGCATCCGGGGCGGTGCTGATGCTGCTCCGGGCCACCCTGGGGCTCGACGTGGACGGAGTGAACGGGCGGGTGACCTTCAGCACTCCGGTGCTGCCCAGCTTTCTCGAGGTGCTCCACATCGACGGGCTGGCGGTGGGAACCTCCCGGGTCGACCTCCGGGTTCACCGCTACGCCGATGGGGCCGCCGGCGTGGACGTGGCGCGGCGCTCGGGGCCGGTGAAGCTGTCGATCCACAAGTAGCCGCGGGGAAGTTGCAAGGACTCCCCCGCGTGCCGGATTGACTTCGCCGTGGCGGTGTGGCCCTCGTGCGCCTTCGCCGACACGGCGTGCGCCCGCCATGGCTGTCCGTTCAAGGAGAGGCCTCACCATGCGAATCGTCCCGACGCTCGCAGTCGCGGTCCTCGCAGTCGTGCGGCCGGCGGTCGCCGACGAGCCGGCGAAGCCCGAAGGGGAGAAGCACTGGAGCTACACGAGCGGCATCACCCCTCCGAAGTGGGGGGAGGTCTCGCAGACCTGTGCGACGGGAGGCCACCAGAGTCCGATCGCCCTCTCGAAGCAGCAGGCGAAGGTCCACGATCCGCTGCGGGTGCTCGAGTTCTACTGGAGCAAGTCCACTGGAGAGCTCGTCGACACCGGGCACAGCTACCAGGTCAACCTTCCGCCCGGGAACTTCATCAAGTACGGCGGCGTCCGCTACGACCTGCAGCAGTTCCACTTCCACACGCCCTCCGAGCACACCCTGAACGGAAAGGCTGCTCCGATGGAGGCACACTTCGTCCACAAGTCGCCCGAGGGAAAGCTGGGGGTGGTCGGGGTGTTTCTCAAGGAAGGGAGCGCACCGTCCCCGTTCGCCCCGGTGCTCACCGCGCTACCTCCGACCGGCGAGAAGCGAAGCGTGGAGGTGGATCTGCCGGCGCTCCTACCGGAGAGCCACTGGCACTTCCTCTACTCGGGCTCTCTCACCACCCCGCCCTGCAGCGAGAAGGTGGGGTGGGTCGTGATGCAGAACCCCGTGGAGGTGTCGAAGGCCGAGATCGACGCGTTCCAGGCGAAGTACCCGAAGAACGCCCGGCCGGTGCAGCAGCTGCACGGGCGCAGGGTCGAGATCTCGCCCTGAGGGAGTCGGGGGGGGCGCCACGTCAGTCGCGCCAGACGCCGTTCGGCTCCCGGTTCCTGCGGGGGAGGGTTTCTGCGCGCGCGAGGAGGCGCGAGACGAGCTCGGCACCCAGAGCCTGGCGGAGCGATTCATCGACCGCTTCCCAGGGGATCGACACAACCTCCAGCGCGGACCTCCCGTAGTGCGTCAGTTCCCAGAACGCGCGCGGGCTTCTCGAGACCCGGGCGATCTCGCCACGGCGTGCCGCCCGGGCGACCAGCCGGCTCACGGCGGCCGAATCGAAATGGAGCGAGCGCGCGAGCGCCATCTGGGGCAGCGGCTCCGCACGAAGCGCGATGAGCAGATGGAAGTCGTTGATGTTCAGCCCATGCGGGTCGAGCGCACGCGACAGCTCCCGACTGCAGAAGCGAGAGAGCAGCCGGAGCGCCGCGCAGACGCACACGTCCAGCAATCCGGACGGACCGACGGCGTGGCCTCCCGGAAGCTGCGGGATTCGAGACATGGGCGGGGTGCGCTGCGCGTGGCGTGCCAGCCCCGGGGACGCGATGCAGCTCGGTGCGGACGCAGTCTCCCCCGTCCCGGGCAGTCAGGAGGCCCTCACGCCTCGAGGTGTGAAGCCCTGTTCTCCCTGGGAAGGCTCGGCGGGCCGTCGAGCCCTGGGAGGGGTCGAGCTCCGATCGGCCCAAGCTGGTCGACGCGCTCTGGCAGCTCCAGGCTGACCGAGCCGCCCGGGCGAGCACCGGCGGCGCAAGCGCGGACAAATCATGAAACGACCCTGGTCACGGCAGCTGGCCGCCGAAGTCGAGGCGCAACCGCCCGAAATCGCTTCTGGCCCGAACGCCGCATCCGCACTCGAGCCACGGGGACTTGATTTGTCCGCAAGTGATTTGTCATGCGCGGACAAATCAACTTCGGGGCTGCGGGCATGTCCCCTGCACGCGGGACGGACGTCACAAGCCTCTGGGATCACTCGAGGGCGACCGCGGCGCCGGAGCAGTGCAACTCGCGAACCATGATTTGTCCGCGCTTGCGCGCCCGGCGCTCCCTCCGGTGTGCCTACCCACTGGATCCCGCCTCCGGGTCGGCGATCCGATCGTGAGGGCGCTCGCCGGTGCCAGACAGTCGCGCCCCGGCCGGTCGCGGCGGCCCTGAAGCAAATGGCGCGCGCATCCGCCTCGCATCGGGAGTGTACGCTCGAGACGCGGAACCGTTACGGCGCACGGCGTGCCCGTCCGGGTAACCGCGGCGACGGGCCCCGAGTACTCGGGTCGTGCGCTCCGGTCCCCCTCGCTCGAGGCGTCCTGAATCCACCGAGTTGGATCCTCCCGAAGTGGTCTCCCGATTGCTCGCCGGCGACGAGGCGCTCTTCGCCGCGCTGGTCGATCGATGGCAGCCCGGCCTCCTCCGTTTGGCCCGAGCGATCACCGGCAACGCCGCATCCGCCGAGGACGTGGTCCAGGAGACCTGGGTCTCGATGCTGAGGTCGCTCCTAACTTTCGCGGGTCGCTCGAGCCTCCGGACGTGGGTGCACGGCATCTGCGCGCACCTGGCGCTGGCGCGGATCCGCCAGGACAGCCGGTCTCCCGTCCCCTCCGGGCCCGCGGTGGATCCGTCGCACTTCGACGAGCAGGGTGCCTGGCGTGAGCCACCCCTGCGCTGGACGGAGGAGACCCCCGAGGCCGTCGCCGCCCGACACGAGGTGATCGAGTGCATCGAGCGCACGGTGGAGATGCTCCCCGTCCGTCAGCGGGTGGTGATCACCCTGCGGGACGTGCAGGGGTTCAGCTCGGACGAGGCCTGCGAGATCCTCGGCGTGTCCGAGGTCCACCAGCGCGTGCTCCTCCACCGCGCCCGCTCCCAGGTCCGCACCGAATGCGAGCGCCTCTACCGCGAGGCGGCCTAATCCGCGGGGCCGAGCAGTCCCCTCGAGCGGTTTGCCCGCCAGGGGCGGCTCCCCGCTCTGCACCGTTCCTTGCGGCCGCTGCGGTTGCCGAGGTCAGATTCCCGTGAAGCTGGCGGAGGCCGGCCAGCTCCTCGAACATCCTTCGCCGCTTCCCGAGCTCAGGAGCTGCAGCGTCTTGCCGTCTTGGCTCAGGGT